>NZ_JAFCWW010000001.1:0-704802 GCF_049897765.1 Pseudomonas sp. TWP3-2
CCTGAAGGGCCGTCGAAGACTACGACGTTGATAGGTTGGGTGTGTAAGCGCTGTGAGGCGTTGAGCTAACCAATACTAATTGCCCGTGAGGCTTGACCATATAACACCCAAGCAATTTGCGTCGGCTCTCTAAACCAGAGCAACCAGATTGCGGTGTGTGAAGACGAAATGAACCGAAAGTTCGATCTCGCAAAAACACCGAAAGCTGTCACATACCCAATTTGCTGAAGCGAGGCCATCTGGTCGCGACTCAGTACCCGAATTTCTTGACGACCATAGAGCATTGGAACCACCTGATCCCATCCCGAACTCAGCAGTGAAACGATGCATCGCCGATGGTAGTGTGGGGTTTCCCCATGTGAGAGTAGGTCATCGTCAAGATTAAATTCCGAAACCCCAATTGCGAAAGCAGTTGGGGTTTTGTTTTAGTAGAAGTACCCGTTTTTGCTGGCACGTTACTCTCGTAACTGGCCGGTCACAGAATTTCTTGACGACCATAGAGCATTGGAACCACCTGATCCCATCCCGAACTCAGCAGTGAAACGATGCATCGCCGATGGTAGTGTGGGGTTTCCCCATGTGAGAGTAGGTCATCGTCAAGATTGAATTCCGAAACCCCAATTGCGAAAGCGATTGGGGTTTTGTCATTTCAGGCTGCGTGAAATCCAGTTGTTCAGGAGCGACAGCCATTCAACAATCCCCGATGACCGCTCTGGCCCGCCGTTCAGCGGGAATCCTGCATAAAATCCATTCATTTCCTACACAAGCCTAAGATTTCTTCGAAACGTGCCGAAAAACTAGTGAGACATGCGTGCACCAAAGTTGAGCAGCCATAAGAACGCTGCCTGCGCTGTACATGGAATGTTGCATCCCGGAACGCATCCCCACTTTTGCATAAGAAGTCCCATGAAATGAATCTCAAGTTCAGCCATAAAATCCTGTTGGCCGCCTCGGGCGTCGTGGTCCTGGCGTTCGCGCTGTTCACTTTGTACAACGACTATCTGCAGCGGAACACCATCCGCCAGAACCTGCAGTCCTCTGTGCAGCAGGCCGGCGATCTGACCGCCAGCAGTGTGCAGAACTGGATGAGCGGACGAATTCTAGTGCTGGAAAACCTCGCCCAGAACGTTGCCCATCAAGGCAAGGACGCGGACTATCCAGGTCTGGTCGATCAACCGGCCTTCACCTCGAATTTCCAGTTCACCTACGTCGGTCAGGCCAACGGGGTATTCACCCAGCGCCCTGACGCGAAGATGCCGGACGGTTACGACCCGCGTCAGCGCCCGTGGTACAAGCAAGCGGTAGCCGCCGATAAAACCATGCTGACCCCGCCATACATGGCAGCGGTTGGCGGTCTGGTGGTGACCATCGCCATGCCGGTGAAGAAGAACGGCGAACTGCTTGGCGTAGTTGGCGGTGACCTGAGTCTGGAAACCCTGGTGAAGATCATCAACTCGGTGGACTTCGGCGGCATTGGCCACGCGTTTCTGGTCAGCGGCGACGGTCAGGTGATCGTCAGCCCGGACAAAGATCAGGTGATGAAGAACCTGAAAGACATCTATCCGAATTCCAGCGTGCGCATCGAGAAGGGCAACCAGAACGTGATGCTCAACGGTCAGGAGCGGATCCTGTCGTTCACCCCCGTCACCGGTTTACCGAATGCCGAGTGGTACATCGGTCTGTCGATCGATCGCGACAAAGCCTACGCCGCGCTCAGCCAATTCCGTACTTCCGCTCTGATCGCGATGTTCGTTGCAGTGGCAGCGATTGCGGTATTCCTGAGCTTGCTGATCACCGTGCTGATGCGTCCACTGATCACCATGGGCCGCGCCATGCAGGACATCGCGCAAGGCGAAGGCGACCTGACCCGACGTTTGTCGGTGGAAAGCAAAGACGAATTCGGCGAACTGGGCAGCTCATTCAACCAGTTTGTGGAGCGGATCCACGCTTCGATTTCTGAAGTGTCCTCGGCGACTCGTCATGTACATGACCTGTCGCAACGCGTGATGGCATCGTCCAACGCCTCGATTGTCGGCTCCGACGAGCAAAGCGCACGCACCAACAGCGTGGCCGCCGCGATCAATGAGTTGGGTGCCGCCACCCAGGAAATCGCCCGTAACGCCGCCGATGCATCGCAGCACGCCAGCGGTGCCAGCGAGCAGGCTGATGACGGTCGCCAAGTGGTTGAACAAACCATTCAAGCGATGACCGAGTTGTCGCAAAAAATCAGCCTGTCGTGCACGCAGATCGAAACCCTGAATGCCAGCACTGACAACATCGGGCACATTCTCGATGTGATCAAAGGCATCTCCCAGCAAACCAACCTGCTGGCACTCAACGCGGCCATTGAAGCAGCACGTGCCGGTGAAGCCGGTCGCGGTTTTGCGGTAGTGGCGGACGAGGTGCGTAACCTTGCTCACCGTACCCAGGAATCGGCTGAAGAGATTCACAAGATGATCACTTCGCTGCAGGTCGGATCGCGTGAAGCGGTGACCACGATGAACGCCAGTCAGGTGTCCAGCGAACAGAGCGTGGAAGTGGCCAATCAGGCCGGTCTGCGTCTGGTCAGCGTGACCCAGCGTATCGGCGAAATCGACGGCATGAACCAATCGGTGGCAGCCGCGACCGAAGAGCAGACTGCCGTGGTTGAAACCCTCAACGTCGACGTTAACCAGATCAATCTGCTGAACCAGCAGAGTGTGGCCAACCTCAATGAAACGTTGAAGGATTGTGATGCGTTGTCACAACAGGCCAACCGTCTGAAGCAGTTGGTCGATAGCTTCAAGATCTGATCAAACGCGATGAAAATCAGCCCGCTGCGGAGTCATCCGCAGCGGGCTTTTTCATGCCTTACACAAACAGCTTCTGCACATTGCCCATCGCATCATCGGCAAACCCCTGCACAAAATCCTTGAACCCCGGCAACGCCTCCGGCCCACCGCTGGCCGGTTCGGCGATGATCGTCCAGGTCGCCCGCGACTTGCCTGCGCCCAAGGCTTCGACGTTCATTGCTGCCCACAGGTTGGCCACGCCCAAGGTGTTGTAGATCGTGGTCCAGGTCATGCTCAACGCCTGGTCGTCGCGCGAGTTGAGTTGCTCGACCACCAGGTTGCCGTCCTTGAAGAATTTCTTGCGCAGCGATGCCACGCCTTCGCCGGTCATTTCGATGTGCGACAGCGCCGGAATGAATTGGTCGAAACCGGCAAAGTTGCCGACTATCGCCCAGACCTTCGCGGCATCCACAGGCACTTCTACCGAAGACACAACGTGGCAGCCGTGCGGGTTTTTGATTAGGGTATCCGGTTGCAGATTGCTCATGGTGTTGCTCCTTTTTGTGAGTTCAGATGAAGTTGATTTGTTTCAGGTAATCGCAACCCCGGCGCAGCAGCGCCGGTGATTTCTCCGGGTAGTGCGCGCCCATCTGCTGGACGCCGGCCTGGGCGTTGGCGTGGCCGATCAGCGAGATGTCGCCGATGTCTTCCTCGAAGCCGTTGAGGTAGAAACCGAGTACGCCAAACAGCGCGTTATTCGCATCGACCCGGCCCAGTTGTTGTTGCCAGTCGGCGACGCTGACCAACGAAAATTGACTGCCGGTTTCGCGGAACGAAGCGACGTACGCATCCCAACTCAACGGCTCGGGGTTATGCAGGTTGAACACTGCATGCTCGGGCGAGTAACGGCTGGCGTGGAAGGCAATGAAACGCGCGAGAAAATCCACCGGCATCAGGTCGAAATTCAGCGCGAAGGCCGGTACCTGGCCGAGCTGAATCGAGCCTTTGAGCATCAGCATCAAACGGTTTTTGTGCGGCTGACAGACGCCGCTCAAACTGTTGAAACTGATGTTGCCGGGCCGATACAGATTGACCCGCACCCCACGCTCGCGCGCTCGTTCGAGGATGCGTTCGCCGACCCATTTCGACAGGTTGTAACCGTTGCGAATGTAGATCGGCGGCGTGGTTGCGGCGGGCAGTTCCAGCACTCGGCCCTCAGCGTCGACGGTGCTTGAAGCGGACAAGGTCGAGACGAAATTGAAGACCTTTTTGCTGCGTCCTTCGCACAGGCGCAGGAGGGCAAAAATCGGCTCGACGTTGTCTGCTGCCAGCGACTCGTAATCGAGGACGTGATTGACGTTGGCGGCGTTGTGCACCAGTGCACCGAACTCGCGATCCAGCCGCTCGAACACCGCATTGTCCAGACCCAGTTGTGGCCGGGAAATGTCCGCCGCATAGACCCGCACCCGACTCAGATCCAGATGCTCGAGACGGTTCTCGCGCAGCGCCTCGGTAAAGCGTTGCGCGGCGGTTTTGCCGCCACCGTCACGCACCAGACACGCCACCTCGCTGGCGCCCCAACCGAGCAGCGCTTCGACGATATGCACACCGACAAAACTGTTGGCGCCGGTAACGATCACCTTGTGCACATCGCCCATGCGACTGATCGGCAACGGCTCGACATCCAGTTCACGTTCGGCGTCGGCCATCGCCTGCGCGCTGAGCACGGCAGCGTCATCCGTACCGCGCACCAGCGTCGCGAGCTTAATGATGGTCGGCAGTTCGATGAAGCGATTGATCGAGATGCTGCGGCCGAATTCTTCGCGCAGACGCAGCAACATGCGTGACAGCAGAATCGAATGACCACCGAGATTGAAGAAGCTTTCGTCGGTGGAAATATCGCTGCTCGGCAGCTCCAGCAATTCGCCCCAGATCTCCAGCAGCAATGCTTCGTCGGCGTTTGCCGGCAGGCATTTCGGGCCGCTGTCCTGCACGCTGACCGGCAGTGCCAGCAACGCCTTGCGATCGACTTTGCCATTGGCGGCGAACGGCATGTTTGGCAACTCAGTCCACGCCACCGGTTGCATGTAGTCTGGCAAGAACTGCTGGGCGTGGTCCTTCAGTGCATCGCGAGCGGCGTCTGATTGTGGCTGGGCGAGAAACGCCAGAATTCGTCGCTGACTGTCGATCACCACGGCGATCTGCCGATACAGCTGACTCTCGCGCAGGCAGCGTTCAATTTCTTCCGGCTCGACCCGGAACCCGCGAATTTTGACCTGGTTGTCACGCCGCCCGCACAGCTCGATCCCATGCTCTCCCCAGCGCGCCATGTCGCCGCTGCGATAAGCGCGCAGTGCTTTGCCGTCCGGCAAATCGAGGGTCAGATAACGTTCGGCGGTCTGCTGCGGATTGTTCAGGTAACCCAGGCACACGCCGGGGCCGACGATGAACAATTCGCCAACGGTTTGCTCGGGCACCGGTTGCAGATCATCGTCGAGGATCAGCACCTGACTGTTGGCAATCGGCCCGCCGAGGCTGCGATTGCTGTCGCCGGGTTTCAGCTCTCGCGCGGTGATCAGCACCGTGGCTTCGGTCGGGCCGTAGAGGTTGTGCAGTTTGCCTTGCCGCGTCAGTTGCTCGATCACGAACGGCTCGCAGACATCGCCGCCGGTCATCACCTGCCCGACGCTTTGCAGCTGCTCCAGCGGCAAGATGCTCAGTAGCGCCGGCGGCAGGAAGGCGTGGGTCAGATGGCGACGACGAATCAACGCGACCAGTTGCAATGGATCGCGGCGCTGATTGTCGTCGGGCACCACCAGCTCCGCGCCCTCAACCAGACTCGGGAAGATGTCGATCAGTGACGAGTCGAAACTCAGCGAAGAGAACTGCAACACGCGGCTGTCGCAGCTCAACTGCACGTAATCGGCGTACCACGCGGTGAAGTGCGCAAGATTCGCCTGGCTGAGCAAAACACCCTTCGGATGCCCGGTGGTGCCCGAGGTGTAGAGCGCCATGCATGGAGCATCGGGTTCGGGGCGCCTAAGCATCAGCGGCTGGGTTAGATCGGCTTCGGCGCTGTCGATCTGACTGACATCCAGCCCCGGCATCGATTCACTCAGCGGATGCTCGCCATCGTGCAGCAACAGCAGCGCTCCGGCGTTGTGCAAAATGTATTGCTGGCGTTGCAATGGATGACTCGGTTCGAGCGGCAGGTACACCGCGCCGCTGCCGAGAATCGCCAGAATCGCAGCGAACAGCGCCTCGGATTTTGGCAGGCAGATCCCCACCACCCACGGTTGCGGGTGCTGCTCGAGCTCCGGCAGCAAGCGCTGCTGAATTGCCCGGCTGTGCGCATGCAACTGACGGTAACTGATCGACTGCTCGGCGAGGTGCAACGCAGTTCGTTCGGCGTGGTGAATCAGGCTCTGTTCAATCCGCTCGATCACCGGGATTCGCGCCTGTTGCAGCAGCGCTGGATTAGCCGTGGCGTTGAGTCGATGAACGTAGGCCAGACCATCGAGAAACAGCAGGTTTTCCACCCGCTCGAAGTCCGGCGCCGTGGCCGTCGTCGCCTGCTGAAAATACTCGGCATCGCGGGAGAAACGGCTGACCAGCAACGCCACCTCGTCCACCACTTGCGTCAGCGTGCGTTGGCGCAATGCCTGGCCATTGCCGGACGGCTCGTCGGCGATCGGCACGCGACTGAGCAGCATCGTGTTGTGCAGGCACAGCAGATCGAGCATCGGCAAGCCGCCGACGCCGGTTTCACCAATCCCCAGGCGCAAGGTCAGTTGC
This sequence comes from Pseudomonas sp. TWP3-2, assembly GCF_049897765.1. Classification (NCBI taxonomy): domain Bacteria; kingdom Pseudomonadati; phylum Pseudomonadota; class Gammaproteobacteria; order Pseudomonadales; family Pseudomonadaceae; genus Pseudomonas; species Pseudomonas sp. TWP3-2. The sequence goes on from NZ_JAFCWW010000001.1 coordinate 6,567, forward strand.
GGGGTGTGGACGAAATCAGTCGGCGCACAAGTGCCGTCATCGATTACCAGGTCCGCCGCTAGATCAGCGTTGCTCAGCAATGTATGACCGTGTTGTTCGAGCTCCTGCGCCAGGTCGGTCAAGGCCTGGCTGCGGCCCGTCAGCAAAATGTCGAGACGTCTCATGTCAGCCTCCAGGTCAAACCAGATAGTCGCGCAGGGCGTGCTGCACGCAGGGCGTGTCGAGCAGCGAGCTGTTGTGGAAGAACCGCACGATGTTGCCCACCAGCGGGTGATGACGATTGATCGGGAAGGCCAAGCCGGCCATCTCGTCCTTGAGCGCGCGGCGCGTGGCGTCGTTGACTGGCAGGGCATCGATCAGGCGCAGGTCGAAAGCTTTCTGGATGTCGTTGGTCAGGTAGTGGCCGATGAACACCGGCAGAATCTGCGCGATGCTTTCGCGATCGGCATCGCTCGCGGTGTGCCAGTAGATGCGCACCATGCGCGCCCAGAAACTTGAATGGCGGCCCTCGTCGAGCAGGTGATCGGCCATCAAACCCTTGATCGACGGCTTGACCGTATCGTCGCGGGCGAACGCTGCGACATCGCCGGTCACGGTGTTTTCGGCGATGGCCACGCAGATCAGTTCGACTGCGCTGCGCAGGTGTTCCGGCGCGAATCCAACGGCGGCGGGTATCGCGCGACTCAGTTCGATTTCATCCGGCAACTCGATAGGTGTGATGCCGGTCATGGCCACCGTCTGCTGCATGAAATCCATCGCCACCAACGCGTGGTAATCCTCGTCCACCACCACGGTCATGGCGTCGTAACGGCAGGCGAACGGGAACGGCACGGCGAAGCGGTTTTTGGCGATGCTGCGCGCAGTCTTGTCGACGATTTCCGTCTCGAAAATCACTACATCGTTGATGAATTTGTACAGCGTCTGCACCAGTGCGAAATCACGCTGCTCCGGGCATTCGCGCAGGAAGGTCTGGCTGAGCACCAGTGGTTGGCGACTGAGCGGATAGATCAGGCGTGCGTCGTCCTCCAGCACGCGCCTTGGACGAGTGCGGATGGTCGCGCGGCTTTCCCAGGCGTCGGCGAAGGATTGGTAGTCGGCGGCGTTCATTCGGCCACCTCTGCCACACGTTCGCGCATGCTCAGACGCAAACCGTCCCACAGCGCGATGCGGCTTTCCACGGCGGCCATGGCGCTCGCATAAACCTCGGCCTGACGCTGCGGATCGCCATTGACCAGGCGTTCCAGCAATTGCTCGGCGGCCGGGCCGTGGTCTTCGGAATCGACCTCGATGTGCCGTTCCAGGTAATAGCGAAACGTCGGCGCCTGTTCGACGCCGATGCCCCATGCGTCGAGCATGCGCTGGAACATGGTCGGGATCACGCTCTCGCGGCCATGCAGAAACGCGGCGGCCACGCTGTGCCCCGGTGCATGCAGCGCGGTGTGCAAAGTGTCGCGGACGAATTGCGCGGCGGCCGGGTCGACATCGACGCTTTGCAGCGCCACGTCATAGCTCACGCCTTCCTGCTGCAGGGCGACGAAGCGCTCTACCGCTGCAGTGTTCGCACCGACTTCGCGCATCGCGTCCAGGTACAGCTCGAAATGACTGTAATGCCCGTGTGACAGTCGATCATCGGACTCTTCACCGAGGACGATTTCGTTGATCAGACGCGCGGCATGTGGATCGCGCGGCGGCAACCACGGCAATCGTGTGCAGGTCAGTTCCTGTTGCAGGCGTTTGGTCAGCGACATGAAGTCCCAAACGGCGAAGACGTGGGTTTCCATGAATCGTTGAAGTACCGTCAGCGAATCGATTTCAGAGAAGATCGGATGAACACTGAGTTCAGCTTTCTTCAGGGCGAGTTGTTCTTTAGTTGGCATGTTGGCGAGCCTCTGGCTTATAGGGGAATAGGGACTGCATAATCAACGGCTAACAACGGTGGATATATGTTGCAGTCGAGCGACAGCCTCATTCAGTTCGATGAGAATTTAAGCTTTGAATAATCGACTAACCCCGAGTCATCGGCGTGTAGCTACTGCACATGGGGGCGCTACTGCTCGCTGCTGCCAGGCTGATACGGCAAGTTCAAACTTGGCGAGTAAAAAGCTAATACATCACAAAACAACTTAACAAGTTTATTTTGAATTATTTTTAGTTGGCTGTTTTTCAAGTGTGAGTGGGTCTGATAAAACTTTCTTATTAAGTTTTATTTGGGCGAAGTTGCTCCTTTCGGCGATAAGTGGCCAAAATTGATTAATAAGAGTGAATGCCTCACTCGAAGCAACTTTCCAATTAAAAGATCGAAATGATTTGAGGGGATGAAGTGGGCGTGCAACGGCGCCGGTTCTTCCTTTTCCCGTGACAAGGCTCCTTCCGTAGGTTCCTGGTGCGAGGACTGCTGCCGTGGCGGCGCGTCCCCGTTCTTTATTGGGTTGGCAAATCAAGGGTGCGCGTAAATCAGCGCCGCCGCTATCGTCGGAAATGACTTCGTTGCGGTGCAAATAACGGGTTGTTTTGAGCTGAGGGGAGGTTAGAGCGCAGGCGCCGATGTGCCACGGCTATTCACGGTGGCAGGCGAGGGGATTTGTAAGCGGGTTATTCGCCGGGTAGGCGTTGTCGCGTAACCCGACTGGGGGATCAATGCGCCGCTCGGCGGCTTTGCGTGCTGGATTCGGCGAGGTAGCGGGTGATCACCTCGACACCACGGTTGAGATGCTGCTCGAGCAGTTGCACGGCGAGTTCGACATTACGTTCTTTCACCGCTTGCAGCAGCGCGCGGTGATCATCCTGCGAGAGCTTGCCCAGACCCATGGCCTCGAGGTTGAAACGCAGGAAGCGTTCTTCTTCGTTCAGGCCTTCTTCCACCAAGCGCAACAGGCGGCCGTTGGTGGCCTTGCTGTACAGCGCCATGTGGAACAGGCGATTGAGCCGGCCGATCTCGGTGTAGTTGTGCTCGGTTTCCAGTTCTTCGATGTAGCTGGCCGCCTGCTCGTGGTCGGCGGCGGTGAGCAGGTTGATCGACTGGCGCAGCGCCTCGGACTCGAGCAGGATGCGCAGTTCATAGGTTTCGGCGGCATCGCCCTGGATCAGCGGCGCGACCACCGCACCTTTATGGGCAACCACATTCAACAGCCCTTGGGCTTCGAGCTGACGCAACGCTTCACGCACCGGCATGCGGCTGACACCGAACAGATCCGCCAGATCCTGCTGACGCACTGCAGTGCCGCAGGGCAAACGACCGTCGAGGATCGCTGCGCGCAGGGTTTCTTCGATGACCGAACGCGCCAGATGCGCGGGAATCGGGCTGTCGACTTTGATGCTATGCAGCGGCTTGGGCTTCTGTGTCACGACTACGCACCCTGAATGACTACCGAATTTGGATCCAAAGGACACTAGTGACTGCTCTACAAGTTGTCAAACCGTGTAGAAGAACCTGGTCACATTTGCAGTTTAGCGCGCTACCGATGATCTCATGGTGCCATTGTTTTTTGCTGGGCTAACCTTCACCATCAAACGCTTTCCTCCCTACCCCTTGAGTGCCTTGTATTGGCGGTACGATTCGCGATCCCACGGACTGTGCGCTGGCTAGGCTGCGCGCTGCTGCTGGCCGGCGTTATGCTGGGCGGTCTGAGTGCCGATTGGGATTTTTCCACGATCAGCCGCAAAGCCACCTCGTTGTACGGGCCGCTGGGTGCCGGCCAGCAGCGCATTGATGCCTGGCAAAATCTGTTGGCCACGCAGAAGCAGGGCAGCGAGCTGGAAAAACTCAAAGTGGTGAATCTGTTTTTCAACAAACAGGTGCGTTACGTTGAAGACATCGATCTGTGGCGCGAGGTCGATTATTGGGAAACCCCCATCGAAGCCTTGTGGAAAGGCGCCGGCGATTGCGAAGACTATGCGATCGCCAAGTATTTCAGCCTGCGCCATCTCGGGGTGGCCAGTGACAAGTTGCGCATCACCTACGTCAAGGCCTTGCGCCAGAACCGCGCGCACATGGTTCTGACTTACTATTCCAGCCCCGACGCCATGCCGCTGGTGCTCGACAGCCTGATCGACCCGATCAAGCCGGCGGCGGAGCGAACCGACCTGCTGCCGGTCTATTCTTTCAATGCTGAAGGCCTGTACCTGCCGGGCGCCAAGGGCAACAAAAAGGTCGGCGATACCAAACGTCTGTCACGCTGGCAGGATGTGCTGAAAAAAATGCAGGCCGAAGGTTTTCCGGTCGAGACGACTAACTAGGAGCACGCGCTCAGATGTCCTTGTTCAAACAGCTGTTGATCGCTATCTGTCTGTTCCTGGTGGTCGCCTTCACCGGCAGCTTCATGGTCAGTCTGGAGAGCTCGCGCACCCAGTACGTCAACCAGTTGCGCTCGCACGCGCAGGACGCCGCTACGGCGCTGGCGTTGTCGCTGACGCCGAATATCGATGATCCGGCAATGGTCGAGCTGCTCGTCAGTTCGATTTTCGACAGTGGCTATTACGCGAGTATCCGCGTGGTCGATGTGAAGACCGATCAGACCATCGTCGAGCGCAGTGGTATTCCCGAGGTGAGCAACGTGCCGGACTGGTTCGTCAAACTGATTGGCCTGGAGCCGGCCGGTGGCGATGCGTTGGTCAGCCGTGGCTGGGAGCAGGCGGCGCGGGTCGAAGTGGTGAGCCATCCGATGTTTGCGCTGGCAAAACTCTGGCAGAGCGCGTTGGGCAGCCTTGGCTGGCTGCTGGTGTGCGGCGCGGTCAGTGCGGTGCTCGGCGCGCTGTTGCTGCGCCGCCAGTTGAAGCCGCTGGATTACATGGTCAAGCAATCCCACGCCATCGCCCGTCGCGAGTTCCTCAGCCTGCCGGATCTGCCGCGCACGCCTGAACTGCGCCGTGTGGTGCTGGCGATGAATCAGATGGTCGAGAAGCTCAAGGCGTTGTTTCAAGAACAGGCAGAGCGCAGTGAAAAACTGCGCACCGAGTCGTATCAGGACAACCTCACCGGGCTGGCCAACCGACGCTATTTCGAAATGCAGCTCAACGCCCGAGTGAGCAATCCGGAACAGGCCAGCTCAGGTTATCTGCTGTTGTTGCGGGTCAAGGATCTGGCGGGTCTCAACCAGCGCCTTGGCGGTCAGCGTACTGACGAATTGCTCAAAGCGGTGGGCGAGCAATTGTCCCGCGAGTGCGCCAAATACCCGGAAACCCAGAATCTGGTCACGCGTATCCGTGGCGGCGAATTTGCCGTGCTGGCGCCGGGTCTGACCCGTGAAGAAGCGCTGCAACTGGCGCAAAGCCTCGACAGCGCACTGAGCAGCCTGCATGCGACCGGCGCCACCGACGTCGCGGCGGTGGCCTCCATCGGGCTGGCGCCGTTCGTTCATGGCGACTCTCCGCAATCCGTGCTGAGTCTCGGCGATCAAGCGCTGGCGCAGGCCGAAGGGCAAGGCGAACAGAACTGGGCGTGTCTCGATCAGAGCCTGGTGGCGGATGTCGGCGACGATCATCACGCCTGGCATCGCTTGCTTGATCAGGCGTTGAATCAGCGACGTTTCGAGCTGTTTTTCCAACCGGTGGTGGCGGCGCAGGACACGCAACTGGTGCTGCATTACAAAGTGCTGTCGCGCTTGCTAGACGAGCAGGGCCAGACCATTCCCGCCGGGCGTTTCCTGCCGTGGCTGGAGCGCTTCGGCTGGACCGCGCGGCTTGATCGACTGATGCTCGAGCGGGTGCTGGAGCAAATGGCCGGGCACGAAGAGTCGCTGGCGCTGAACCTGTCTTCGGCAACCCTGGCTGATCCGCAGGCGCTGAACAAAGTCTTCGAAATTCTCCGAGCGCATTCCAATCTTGGCCCTCGCCTGACCCTGGAAATCGGCGAGGAGCAATTGCCGGAACAGTCAGTGCTGGAAGATTTGACCCGTCGCTTGCGCGAACTTGGCTTCTCACTGAGCCTGCAACGTTTCGGCGGACGCTTCAGCATGATTGGCAACCTGGCGCGGCTGGGGCTGGCGTACTTGAAGATCGACGGCAGCTACATTCGGGCGATCGATCAAGAGAGTGACAAACGTCTGTTCATCGAGGCGATCCAGCGGGCGGCACACAGTATTGATCTGCCGTTGATTGCCGAGCGGGTGGAGACTGAGGGGGAGTTTTCGGTGCTTCGCGAGATGGGCTTGTATGGTGTTCAGGGGCAGTTGTTTGGTGAGCCGAAGCCTTGGCGGTGAGTCATTGAGATCCCTGCCCTCACCCTAGCTCTCTCCCAGAGGTAGAGGGGACTGACCGTAGGATATTGACGTGATCCGCCGACTTGAACGATATGTTGTGAATCCATAATCGACTCGATTTTTCAAGCCGATGTATAACCTGAGACAAAGCGGTCGGCCCCCTCTCCCTCCGGGAGAGGGCTGGGGTGAGGGGATCAGATCAACCCGGTCTCTTCTTCATCAATCAACCCGCCCAACCCGCCCAGCGCTTCCCGCGCCTGGGTTCGATCCATCAACTTGGCCTGCGCCGCCGGCGGCAGGTCAGTCACGCGGATCACGCCTTTCTGGGTCAGCACCTGAATCAGGTCGTCGAGTACCCGGATCATCTCAAAGTCGCTCTGCTTGAGCTGTTTGAGGCTGTTTTCCACGGCTTCGTTGGCGTACCACGCTTGGATTTCGTGGTTGTCGGCAGGCAGCGTTTCCGTGGCCTCGGCGTAGGCCGCAGCTTCCACGCGAATCAATTCGCCCTGCGCATCGCGTTGCACGTAAAACATTGAGCATCCCTCAGATATGAACCAGCGTCATGCTGTCAGCAGCATAGCCAACTGCGCGCGAGTATGCGGTGCGCCGAGCGAATCGTCACCGGGGCGACGGACGCAAACGTGACGGCCGCCCCATTGGGGCGGCCGTATGTTCATGCATCAGCTGTTGTTGTGATCGACCTTGATGGTCGGGTCGCTACCCGCGATCAAGTTGTGAATGTTGGCGCTCGACCAGTTGTTGCCTTCCAGTTTGATCGTCACGTCTGGCGTGGCGGCTGCCGCGTCGGCCGAGTTGAACTTGCCGCCCGAGCTGACTTGCAGCGACGACACGCCGTCGACCGTGCTGATCTTGAGGAAGTTGTCGATGGTGCTGCCGGTCTCGCCTTGCAGCAGATCGCGCAGGTCGATACGGTCACCTTCGCTGGCCTTGAAGTCTTTGATCACGTCGTTGCCGGTGTCACCGGATTTCCAGACGAAGGTGTCGCCACCGGATCCACCGATCAGGATGTCGTTACCCGGCCCACCCATCAGCGTGTCATTGCCAGTGCCGCCGAGCAGAATGTCATTGCCCTTGCCGCCGTCGAGCGTGTCGTTACCGCCTGCGCCGAACAGGATGTCATTGCCCGCGCCGCCCAGCAGCGTGTCGTTGCCATCGTGCGCACCGGACACATCGAACGCCTGATAGTGCTCGGTGATGTACTGGTGCACGTTGCTGGTGGTGACTTTGCTGACATCGACGCCGGTTTCCTTGGCGACGAACGCCTGCATCGCCTGATAACCCTCGCCAGCAATGCCGTTGAAGCTCACCAGATCGCCAAACAGGATGTCGTTGCCGTCGCCGCCATTGACCGTGTCGGAACCCGGCAGCGTCGCTTCGGTGTGCCCGATGATCGAGTTGGCCAGGTCCTTCGGATCGATGTTGGTTTGCGGCGTCTTGTCCGAATCGTACGGTTTCAGGTCGTTGAGGCTGACACCGCTGTTGAGGCCGATGGCTTCGACGTTCGACAGATTGCTCAGCAAGGTGAAGCTGCTGCCGGAGTTGCTGGTGGTGTAGTAATCGGTGCTGCTACCAGTGCCCGCCAGGCCGGAGAACTCAAAGGTTCCGTCGCCCTGAGCATGCAACGTGCCGAAGTTCTGATACGACCAGCTGTTACCCGACTTGGTCCAGACCGTCACAGCACCCGCTGCAGTGATATCAATCTGGTGCGTGCTGTCCGGAGTCAGGCTGACCGCGGTACCCAACTTGTAGTTGGCGGTAGTGATCAGGCTGTCGAGAGTTTTATTGCCGTACAGGTACGGATTTGTCGACTCGCCGGTCTGGTAGTAGGTCGGCTGGCCATCGGTGATGAAGTACGTGAGGTTCTTCGCCCCGGTGTTGGCAACCGCTTCAGCGCTCTGGAAGAAGTTGGCCGTGGTTTTGAACACGTCTTCATAGTTGGTGCCGCCGCCGGACGACATAGAGTCCAACACTGCCTTGAGCTTGGTCAGGGCGTTCGGATCGTTGAGGTTCACCGACACCGACTGTTTGACCTGGGTATCGAAGTCCACCAGGAAGATGTTCACCGTGCCCGAGTTGCCGCCCATGCTTTGCTTGAGGGTGTTGAACACCGACGTCAGCGAGTCCTTGGCCGCGTTCAGCGACGAAGCGCTCATGCTGCCCGAGCTGTCGACCATGAACGCGATGTTGTAGTTGGTGCCCGGCACCACGGTCAGGCCACCGATGTCGGCGACGACGATGTCGTTGCCATCGGTGCCGACGACAGTGTCGTCAGCCGAGGTGGCAGTGATGGCGTTGTACACCGCTGGCACCACGGTGACCGGGATGGTCGCAGTGCTGCTGGCCGATCCGCCGACGGCTTCGGTCGAAGTCGAGGTCACGGTCAGGTTGAACTGGCCGTTGTAATACGTCGGCGGGGTCACGGTCAGGCTGCCGAGGTTCCAGCCGGTGACGTTGGCTTCGCCGTTGCTCGCGGTCACGGTGAAGCTGTGGCCTGCGCCGTCGCTGAGGACCGAGCCGACCGGCGCGCCGCTGATCTTGATGCTCAGGGTTTCCGAACCGTCGGTGTCGGTCAGCGCAGTGCTGATCGACGACAGTTTCACCGTGGTGCCTTCGGCGCCTGTGTTGAGTTTGTAGCCGTCGTAATAACCTTCGCCATTAGTGCCGTGCAGATCCGACACGGTCACACCGGCGTTCGCCAGATCCTTCACGCCGGTGTACAGCGGCACGCCGGCGCTGCTCAGGTCGATCGGCGTGCTGCCATTTACCGACAGGTCAACGTTATAGCTACCAGGGCCGCTCTGGTTGTGGTGGTAGATGTCCAGCGTGTAGTAGCCGCTGGTGGTCGGGGTGAACGAACCGTTGATCGCGCCGCCCGCGCCCCAGGTACCCGAGGCCACGTTCTTGCCACCAATGGTGATCAACAGGCTGTCATCGGCGATGCCGCTGAAGGTGTAGGTCTTGCCGGCTTCGAGGTAAATCAGGCCGGAAGTTTTCGACGCGGTGCCCGCAGTCACGCTGCCATCGGACTGCACGTTGTTCACTGTCCCACTGGAGTTCGGCTTACCTGCGCCGTCGATCACGTTTTTCAGCGTGGTCGAATCTGCACCATTGCCGTTGGTGCCGAGGCCCGACAGACCGGTCCAGACTTCCTTGATCAGCCCGGTGGATTTCACGCTGTTATCAGCGACGTTCAGAGTCGGAGCATCCGCCACTGGCGTGATGTCGATCTTGATCGTGCCGGTGTTGCCCAGCGCCTGGCCATCGGTTGGCTGGAATTTGATCTGCGCGTAGTCAGCCTGGTTGTTGCCCAGACCGTTGCCGCCGTAACCGTTGACACCCGACTCGTTGGCATCCGGCATGAAGCGCAGTTTGCCGGCGTCGATATCAGCCTTGCTGAAGGTCTGATTGTTGGCCACGTCTTTCCAGGTCGAACCGTCCAGATACTGCAGTTTGCCTTCGCCCGGCAGCTGGGTGATTTTCACGCCGAGACTGGCGGCCGGGCTGTCGACGTCACTGACGCCGAAGGTCGACCAGCCGAGGATCAGCGGTGTGTCTTCGGTGCCGGTGACGTTGAGCGGTGCAGCCACCGGCGCGTCGTTGACTGCCACCACGTTAACCATGGTGGTCGCGGTGTTGGAGTAGTTGCTGCCATCAGTCACGGTCACGGTAATGATCCGCGGCACGGTGCTCGGGTCGTCACTGCTGTTGGTGAAGCTGATGTTCTTGATCGCCTGCATGTAGTCAGCGAGCGTCGCGTTGCCCGACAGCGTCAAGGTCACGGTGCCGTTGGTGCTGTTGGCATTAATGGTGATGCCGTTGACGCTGTTGCCGAGGTTCAGCGCATCGCCGTCCTGACGGTTGGTCAGCACCACGGTCGCGCCGGTCAGCATAGTGCTGTCCGGGTCGGTGATCTTCAGATCGGTGTCGGCAATCGACACGCCCGCGCCCGGGGTATTTTCGGTGAAGGTCACCTTGTAATCGGCACCGGTAGCGCCGCTGGAATTGTTGGCATCGAGGTCAATGACCGGCGGCGCATCGTTGTCGATGATCGAGGTACTGACGCTGCCATTGGTGGCGCTGACCGCAAGATTTTCGAAGTTGCCGCCCGTCGCCGAATCGATCTTGACCACGAAGTTCTCGGTGCCTTCGGTGATCTTGTCATCGATGGTCGCGACGTTGAAGGTCGCGGTGCTCGCGCCTGCCGGGATCTTCACGGTGTACACACCGGTGAAGTCCGAACCGTCGGCGGCGGTGCCGCTGTAGACGATTTTCAGCGTCACGTCGGTCTGTGCCGGGTGGGTCAGGCTGACGGTGTAGCTGGCGGTCTGGCCTTCGGTCACCGAGGTGCTGCCAGTGATGCTGACTTGAGCAGTGTCGATGGTGTCGGTGACATTGGTCACGGCTGGTGTTGTGCTTGGGACCAGCTTTTCGAAGTTGCCACCGGTGGCGGTGCTGATTGTTGCCTGCACGGTTCCGGCGTCTTTGTAGACGTCGTCTGCCGGAGCAGGGACAGACACGGTGCCGGTGGTTTTGCCTGCGTCGATGGTGATCACTGCGCCGTTCGACAGAGTCACGGTGACTGGCGAGCCAGCCGCGTTGGTCAGGGTGGCGGTGTAGACAATCGAACCGCCCTCGGCGACCGAATTGGTAGCGGTCAGCGACAGGTTGGTGGTGTCGACGGTGTCGGTCACGGTGGTGCTGACCGGAGTCTTGTCCGCAACGAGGTTTTCGAAGTTGCCCCCGGTCACGGTGGTGATCGAGTTGGTGATCGGTGCATGACCGGTCAGCGCATCGTTCGACGCGGTGGTGGTCGCGGTGCCAGTGGTTTGGCCGACGCCGATGGTGATGGTCTGGCCGTTGGCCAGAGTCACGACAACAGGCGAGCCGGTCACTGGAGCACCGACGGTAGCGGTGTATGTGACGGTGCCGCCTTCAGCCACGGTGCCGGTTGCAGTCAGTTTCACGCCCGTGGTGTCGATGGTGTCGGTGACGCTGGTGACGGCTGGCGTGGTGCTTGGTACCAGGTTTTCGAAGTTGCCACCGGTGGCGGTGCTGATGGTTGCCTGCACGCTACCGGCGTCTTTGTAGACGTCGTCAGTCGGGGCAGGGACGGTCACAGTGCCGGTGGTTTTGCCCGCTTCGATAGTAATCACGGCGCCGTTGCTCAGGGTCACCGTCACTGGCGAGCCAGCAGCGTTGGTCAACGTCGCGGTGTAAGTGATCTGGCCACCCTCGGCCACGGAACCGGTCGCACTGAGCGACAAGTTAGTGGTGTCGACGGTGTCGGTCACGGTGGTGCTGACCGGAGTCTTGTCCGCCACAAGGTTTTCGAAATTGCCCCCGGTCACGGTGGTGATCGAGTTGGTGATCGGTGCATGACCGGTCAGCGCATCGTTCGACGCGGTAGCTGTCGCGGTGCCAGTGGTTTGGCCGACGCCGATGGTGATGGTCTGGCCGTTGGCCAGAGTCACGACAACAGGCGAGCCGGTCACTGGAGCACCGACGGTAGCGGTGTAAGTGACGGTGCCGCCCTCGGCTACGGTGCCGGTTGCCGTCAGCTTCACGCCCGTGGTGTCGATGGTGTCGGTGACGCTGGTGACGGCTGGCGTGGTGCTTGGCACCAGGTTTTCGAAATTGCCACCGGTGGCGGTGCTGATTGTTGCCTGCACGGTTCCGGCGTCTTTGTAGACGTCGTCTGCCGGAGCAGGGACAGACACGGTGCCAGTGGTTTTGCCGGCATCGATGGTGATCACAGCACCGTTCGACAAGGTCACGGTGACTGGCGAGCCAGCAGCGTTGGTCAACGTCGCGGTGTAGATGATCGAACCACCCTCGGCGACCGAATTGGTAGCGGTCAGCGACAGGTTGGTGGTGTCGACGGTGTCGGTCACGGTAGTGCTGACTGGCGTCTTGTCTGCTACGAGGTTTTCGAAGTTGCCACCGGTTACGGTGGTGATCGAGTTGGTGATCGGTGCATGACCGGTCAGCGCATCGTTCGATGCGGTAGTGGTCGCGGTGCCAGTGGTCTGGCCAACGCCGATGGTGATGGTCTGGCCGTTGGCCAACGTCACCACAACAGGCGAGCCGGTCACTGGAGCACCGACGGTGGCGGTGTAAGTGACGGTGCCGCCTTCAGCCACGGTGCCGGTTGCCGTCAGCTTCACGCCAGTGGTGTCGATGGTGTCGGTGACGCTGGTCACGGCTGGTGTGGTGCTTGGGACTAGGTTTTCGAAGTTGCCACCGGTGGCTGTGCTGATCGTGGCCTGTACGGTGCCGGCGTCTTTGTAGACGTCGTCGGATGGTGCTGGGACGGTCACGGTGCCGGTGGTTTTGCCGGCGTCGATGGTGATGACAGCGCCGTTGCTCAGAGTCACTGTGACTGGTGAACCAGCGGCGTTGGTCAGGGTTGCGGTATAGACAATCGAACCGCCCTCGGCCACAGAACCGGTCGCGCTGAGCGACAAGTTAGTGGTGTCGACGGTGTCGGTCACAGTGGTGCTGACCGGAGTCTTGTCGGCCACGAGGTTTTCGAAGTTGCCGCCGGTCACGTTGGTGATCGAGTTGGTAATCGGTGCATGACCGGTCAACGCATCGTTCGACGCGGTAGCTGTCGCGGTGCCAGTAGTCTGGCCAACACCGATGGTGATGGTCTGGCCGTTAGCCAGGGTCACGGTCACTGGCGAGCCAGTCACAGGCGCGCCGACAGTCGCGGTGTAAGTGACGGTGCCGCCTTCAGCCACGGTGCCGGTTGCAGTCAGCTTCACGCCCGTGGTGTCGATGGTGTCGGTGACGCTGGTCACGGCTGGCGTTGTGCTTGGTACCAGGTTTTCGAAATTGCCACCGGTGGCGGTGCTGATCGTGGCCTGCACGGTACCGGCGTCTTTGTAGACGTCGTCGGATGGGGCTGGAACGGTCACGGTGCCAGTGGTTTTGCCGGCGTCGATGGTGATGACAGCGCCGTTCGACAAGGTCACGGTGACTGGCGAGCCAGCGGCGTTGGTCAGCATCGCGGTGTAAACAATCGAGCCACCCTCGGCCACGGAACCGGTTGCGCTCAGCGACAGGTTAGTGGTGTCGACGGTGTCGGTCACAGTGGTGCTGACCGGAGTCTTGTCGGCTACGAGATTTTCGAAGTTGCCACCGGTCACGGTGGTGATCGAATTGGTGATCGGTGCGTGACCGGTCAACGCATCGTTCGACGCGGTAGTGGTCGCGGTGCCAGTGGTCTGGCCAACGCCGATGGTAATGGTCGAGCCATTGGCCAAGGTTACGGTGACAGGCGAACCGGTGACTGGCGCGCCAACAGTCGCGGTGTAGGTGACGGTGCCACCTTCAGCGACGGTCGTGTCGGCCGTCAGTTTCACCGTCGAAGTGTCGATAGTGTCAGTAACTTCGGTAACAGCCGGAACGGTGCTTGGTACCAGGTTTTCGAAGTTGCCACCGGTGGCGGTGCTGATCGTGGCCTGCACGCTGCCGGCGTCTTTGTAGACGTCGTCGGATGGGGCTGGAACGGTCACGGTGCCAGTGGTTTTGCCGGCGTCGATGGTGATGACAGCGCCGTTCGACAAGGTCACGGTGACTGGCGAGCCAGCGGCGTTGGTCAGCATCGCGGTGTAAACAATCGAGCCACCCTCGGCCACGGAACCGGTTGCGCTCAGCGACAGGTTAGTGGTGTCGACGGTGTCGGTCACAGTGGTGCTGACCGGAGTCTTGTCGGCTACGAGATTTTCGAAGTTGCCACCGGTCACGGTGGTGATCGAATTGGTGATCGGTGCGTGACCGGTCAACGCATCGTTCGACGCGGTAGTGGTCGCGGTGCCAGTGGTCTGGCCAACGCCGATGGTAATGGTCGAGCCATTGGCCAAGGTTACGGTGACAGGCGAACCGGTGACTGGCGCGCCAACAGTCGCGGTGTAGGTGACGGTGCCACCTTCAGCGACGGTCGTGTCGGCCGTCAGTTTCACCGTCGAAGTGTCGATAGTGTCAGTAACTTCGGTAACAGCCGGAACGGTGCTTGGTACCAGGTTTTCGAAATTGCCACCGGTGGCAGTGCTGATGGTTGCCTGCACGCTGCCGGCGTCTTTGTAGACGTCGTCGGATGGTGCTGGGACGGTCACGGTGCCGGTGGTTTTGCCGGCGTCGATGGTGATGACAGCACCGTTCGACAAGGTCACGGTGACTGGCGAGCCAGCCGCGTTGGTCAGTGTCGCGGTGTAAGTAATCTGGCCACCCTCTGCCACGGAACCGGTCGCGCTGAGCGACAGGTTGGTGGTGTCGACGGTGTCGGTGACGGTGGTGCTGACCGGCGTCTTATCGGCCACGAGGTTTTCGAAGTTGCCGCCAGTCACGCCCGTGATCGAGTTGGTGATCGGTGCGTGACCGGTCAGCGCATCGTTCGACGCGGTAGTGGTCGCGGTGCCAGTGGTCTGGCCGACGCCGATGGTGATGGTCTGGCCGTTGGCCAAAGTCACCACAACCGGCGAGCCAGTCACAGGAGCACCGACGGTCGCGGTGTAAGTGACGGTGCCGCCTTCGGCCACGGTGCCGGTTGCAGTCAGCTTCACGCCGGTGGTGTCGATGGTGTCGGTGACGCTGGTCACGGCTGGCGTTGTGCTTGGCACCAGGTTTTCGAAATTGCCACCGGTGGCGGTGCTGATCGTGGCCTGCACGCTACCGGCGTCTTTGTAGACGTCGTCGGATGGCGCTGGGACGGTCACGGTGCCAGTGGTTTTGCCGGCGTCGATGGTGATGACAGCACCGTTCGACAAGGTCACGGTGACTGGCGAGCCAGCCGCGTTGGTCAGTGTCGCGGTGTAAGTAATCTGGCCACCCTCTGCCACGGAACCGGTCGCGCTGAGCGAGAGGTTGGTGGTGTCGACGGTGTCTGTAACTGTGGTCGAAACCGGTGTTTTGTCGGCGACCAGATTCTCGTAGTTGCCGCCCGTCACGCCAGTGATCGAGTTGGTCAGCGATGCCTGACCGGTCAGCGCGTCGTTCGGCGCGACGGTGGTGACGGTGCCAGTGGTTTTACCCACTTCGATGGTAATGGTCGAGCCATTGGCCAGGGTTACGGTGACTGGCGAACCGGTGACTGGCGCGCCGACAGTCGCGGTGTAGGTGACGGTGCCACCTTCAGCCACAGTTGTATCGGCAGTCAGTTTCACCGTCGAAGTGTCGATAGTGTCAGTAACTTCGGTAACAGCCGGAACGGTGCTTGGCACCAGGTTTTCGAAGTTGCCGCCAGTAGCGGTGCTGATCGTGGCCTGCACGCTGCCGGCGTCTTTGTAAACGTCATCGGTTGGTGCTGGAACGGTCACGGTGCCAGTGGTTTTGCCGGCATCGATAGTGATCACAGCACCGTTCGACAGCGTCACGGTCACAGGCGAGCCAGCGACGTTAGTCAGTGTTGCGGTGTAGATGATCGAACCGCCTTCAGCCACGGAATCGGTAGCGCTGAGCGACAGATTAGTGGTGTCGACGGTATCGGTGACGGTGGTGCTGACCGGAGTCTTGTCCGCAACGAGGTTTTCGAAGTTGCCGCCCGTCACGTTGGTGATCGAGTTGGTGATCGGTGCATGACCGGCCAGCGCATCGTTCGGTGCAACGAAGTTCACCGTGCCAGTGGTTTTGCCCACTTCGATGGTGATGTTTTGACCGTTGGCCAGCGTCACGGTGACCGGCGAACCAGTAACCGGTGCGCCTACAGTCGCGGTGTAAGTAACCACACCACCTTCAGCCGCCGACTCAGTCGCGGTCAGTTTGACCGTCGTGGTGTCGATGGTATCGGTGACGTTAGTGACCGCCGGAACAGTACTCGGCACCAGGTTCTCGAAGTTGCCGCCAGTGGCCGTCGAAATGGTCGCTTCGACTTTGCCCGCATCCTTGTAAACGTCATCGGCTGGCGCCGGAACGGTAACCGTGCCGGTGGTTTTGCCCGCTTCGATGGTAATGACAGCACCGTTCGACAGAGTGACGGTGACCGGCGTACCGGCCGGGTTGGTCAAGGTCGCGGTGTAGACGATCGAACCACCTTCAGCCACCGAGTCGCTGGCGGTCAGGTTCAGGTTGGTGGTGTCGTTGGTATCGGAAACCGAGGTGTCGGCTGGCTTGCCGTCCGTCACCAGTTTTTCGTAGTTGCCGCCAGTGGCGCCGTCAATGGTGACGCTCAGCGAGCTGCCGCCAGCCAATGGGCTGTTCGGCGCGACGAAGTTGACGCTGCCAGTGGTTTCGCCGACGGCGATAGTGATTGTCTGGCCGTTGGACAGCGTGACGACAACCGGCGAGCCGGTTACTGGTGCGGTCACGGTCGCGGTGTAAACCACGGTTTCGCCTTCGGCGACGTTCGCGGTGGCGCTCAGCGAAACGGTCGAGGTATCGACGGTGTCGGTGACTTCGGTGACGGCTGGAACGGTGCTTGGCACCAGGTTCTCGAAGTTGCCACCGGTGGCGGTGCTGATGGTTGCCTGCACGCTACCGGCGTCTTTGTAGACGTCGTCGGATGGTGCAGGAACGGTCACGGTGCCAGTGGTTTTGCCGGCGTCGATGGTGATGACGGCGCCGTTCGACAAGGTCACGGTAACCGGCGAGCCGGCAGCGTTGGTCAGCGTCGCGGTGTAGGTGATCTGGCCACCCTCGGCCATGGAACCGGTGGCGCTCAGCGACAAGTTGGTGGTGTCGACCGTGTCGGTCACGGTGGTGCTGACAGGGGTTTTATCCGCCACGAGGTTTTCGTAGTTGCCGCCAGTCACATTGGTGATCGAGTTGGTCAGAGGGGCGTTGCCGGTCAGCGCATCATTGGGCGCGGTGGTGGTCACGGTGCCGGTGGTCTGGCCGACGCCGATGTTGATGGTCGAGCCATTGGCCAGGGTTACGGTGACTGGCGAACCGGTTACTGGCGCGCCGACAGTCGCGGTGTAGGTGACGGTGCCGCCTTCAGCCACAGTTGTATCGGCAGTCAGTTTGACGGTCGAAGTGTCGATGGTGTCGGTGACTTCGGTGACAGCCGGAACGGTGCTTGGCACCAGGTTTTCGAAGTTGCCGCCAGTAGCGGTGCTGATCGTGGCCTGCACGGCGCCTGCGTCTTTGTAGACGTCATCGGCAGGCGCTGGAACAGTCACGGTGCCGGTGGTTTTACCGGCCTCGATGGTGATGACCGAGCCATTGCTCAGCGTCACGGTCACAGGCGAGCCAGCGGCGTTGGTCAGTGTCGCGGTGTAGATGATCGAGCCACCCTCGGCCACGGAACCAGTGGCGCTGAGCGACAGGTTGGTGGTGTCGACGGTGTCAGTAACGGTGGTGGAGACCGGAGTTTTGTCGGCTACGAGGTTCTCGAAGTTGCCACCCGTCACGCCAGTGATCGAGTTGGTCAGCGATGCCTGACCGGTCAGCGCATCATTCGGCGCGGTGGTGGTCACGGTACCGGTGGTCTGGCCGACGCCGATGGTAATGGTCGAGCCATTGGCCAGGGTCACGGTGACTGGCGAACCGGTGACTGGCGCGCCAACAGTCGCGGTGTAGGTGACGGTGCCACCTTCAGCCACAGTTGTATCGGCAGTCAGTTTGACGGTCGAAGTGTCGATGGTGTCGGTGACTTCGGTGACAGCAGGAACAGTGCTCGGCACCAGGTTCTCGAAGTTGCCGCCGGTGGCAGTGCTGATGGTTGCCTGCACGCTACCGGCGTCTTTGTAGACGTCGTCGGATGGAGCTGGAACGGTCACGGTGCCAGTGGTTTTGCCGGCATCGATAGTGATCACAGCACCGTTCGACAAGGTCACGGTGACTGGCGAGCCAGCGGCATTAGTCAGGGTTGCGGTGTAGATGATCGAGCCACCCTCGGCCACGGAACCAGTCGCGCTCAGAGACAGATTGGTGGTGTCGACGGTGTCGGTAACTGTAGTGCTGACCGGAGTTTTGTCGGCTACGAGGTTTTCGAAGTTGCCGCCCGTCACGCCAGTGATCGAATTGGTCAGCGATGCCTGACCGGTCAACGCATCGTTCGGCGCGGTGGTGGTCACGGTGCCGGTGGTTTTACCCACTTCGATGGTAATGGTCGAGCCATTGGCCAAGGTTACGGTGACAGGCGAGCCGGTTACTGGCGCGCCAACAGTCGCGGTGTAGGTGACGGTGCCACCTTCAGCCACAGTTGTATCGGCAGTCAGTTTGACGGTCGAAGTGTCGATGGTGTCGGTCACTTCGGTAACGGCCGGAACGGTGCTCGGAACCAAGTTCTCGAAGTTGCCGCCGGTTGCGCCGGTAATGGTCGCTTCGACGTTGCCGGCGTCTTTATAGACGTCATCGGCAGGCGCAGGAACGGTCACGGTGCCGGTGGTTTTGCCGGCGTCGATAGTGATCACAGCGCCGTTCGACAAAGTTACGGTCACTGGCGAGCCAGCAGCGTTGGTCAGCGTGGCGGTGTAGACAATCGAACCGCCCTCGGCCACAGAACCGGTCGCGCTGAGCGAGAGGTTGGTGGTGTCGACGGTGTCTGTAACTGTGGTCGAAACCGGTGTTTTGTCGGCGACCAGATTCTCGAAGTTGCCGCCCGTCACGCCAGTGATCGAGTTGGTCAGCGATGCCTGACCGTTCAGCGCGTCGTTCGGCGCGACGGTGGTCACGGTGCCGGTGGTCTGGCCGACGCCGATGGTGATGGTCGAGCCGTTGGCCAGGGTCACGGTCACCGGCGAACCGGTGACTGGTGCACCGACAGTTGCGGTGTAAGTGACGGTGCCACCCTCGGCCACAGTCGTGTCGGCAGTCAGTTTGACGGTCGAAGTATCGATGGTGTCGGTGACTTCGGTGACGGCTGGCGTGGTGCTCGGCACCAGGTTCTCGAAGTTGCCACCGGTGGCAGTGGTGATCGTTGCCTGAACGGTACCGGCATCTTTGTAGACGTCATCCGCCGGGGCCGGAACGGTTACGGTGCCAGTAGTTTTGCCGGCCTCAATGGTGATCACCGAGCCGTTGCTTAACGTCACGGTCACAGGCGAGCCAGCGACGTTGGTCAGGGTTGCGGTGTAGGTGATCTGGCCACCCTCGGCCACGGAACCAGTCGCGCTGAGCGACAGATTGGTGGTGTCGACGGTATCGGTAACTGTGGTCGAAACCGGCGTCTTGTCAGCCACGAGATTCTCGTAGTTACCGCCGCTGACGTTGGTGATCGAGTTGGTCAGCGATGCCTGACCGGTCAATGCATCATTCGGCGCGGTGGTGGTCACGGTACCGGTGGTCTGGCCGACGCCGATGGTAATGGTCGAGCCATTGGCCAGGGTCACGGTCACCGGCGAACCGGTCACTGGCGCACCAACAGTCGCGGTGTAGGTGACGGTGCCACCTTCAGCCACAGTTGTATCGGCAGTCAGTTTGACGGTCGAAGTGTCGATGGTGTCGGTCACTTCGGTAACGGCCGGAACGGTGCTCGGAACCAGGTTCTCGAAGTTGCCGCCGGTTGCGCCGGTAATGGTCGCTTCGACGTTGCCGGCGTCTTTATAGACGTCATCGGCAGGCGCTGGAACAGTCACGGTGCCGGTGGTTTTGCCGGCCTCGATGGTGATGACCGAGCCATTGCTCAGCGTTACGGTCACAGGCGAGCCAGCGGCGTTGGTCAGTGTCGCGGTGTAGGTGATCTGGCCACCCTCGGCCACGGAGCCAGTCGCGCTGAGCGACAGATTGGTGGTGTCGACGGTGTCGGTGACCGTGGTGCTCACCGGAGTTTTGTCGGCTACGAGGTTCTCGAAGTTGCCACCCGTCACGTCAGTGATCGAGTTGGTCAGCGATGCCTGACCGGTCAGCGCGTCGTTCGGCGCGACGGTGGTGACGGTGCCAGTGGTTTTACCCACTTCGATGGTAATGGTCGAGCCATTGGCCAAAGTCACAGTAACCGGCGAACCGGTTACTGGCGCACCGACAGTCGCGGTGTAAGTGACGGTGCCACCTTCAGCCACAGTTGTATCGGCAGTCAGTTTGACGGTTGAAGTATCAATGGTGTCGGTCACTTCGGTAACCGCTGGCGTGGTGCTTGGCACCAGGTTCTCGAAGTTGCCGCCAGTCGCGGTGCTGATCGTGGCCTGAACGGTACCGGCGTCTTTGTAAACGTCATCGGTTGGTGCTGGAACAGTCACGGTGCCGGTGGTTTTGCCGGCCTCGATGGTGATCACAGCACCGTTCGACAAGGTCACGGTGACTGGCGAGCCAGCGGCGTTGGTCAGGGTTGCGGTGTAGACAATCGAGCCACCCTCAGCCACGGAACCGGTCGCGCTCAGCGACAGGTTGGTGGTGTCGACGACGTCGGTCACCGAGGTGTCCGCCGGTTTGCCATCCACTGCCAGATTTTCGTAGTTGCCGCCCTTGGCGTCGTCGATCTTGACGCTCAGAGAGCTGCCGCCGGCCAGTGCATCGTTAGGCGCAACGAAGGTCACCGAGGCGCTGCTGGCACCGACCGGAATGGTGATGGTCTGGCCGTTGGACAGCGTCACGACCACTGGCGAACCGGTAACCGGTGCAGTCACGGACGCGGTGTAGACCACGTTGCCGCCTTCAGCCACGGTTGGGGTGGCGGTCAGGCTGACGGTCGAGGTGTCGATGGTGTCGGCAACGTTGGTCACCGCAGGCGTCGGGTCAGTTACCAGATTTTCGAAGTTGCCACCGGTGGCCGTCGAAATGGTCGCTTCGACTTTGCCAGCATCTTTATAGACGTCATCGGCCGGAGCTGGAACGCTCACGGTGCCGGTGGTCGCGCCAGCGGCGATGGTGATCACCGCGCCGTTGCTCAACGTCACAGTGACTGGGGTGCCAGCCGGATTGGTCAGGGTCGCGGTGTAAACGATCGAACCGCCTTCCGCCACATCGCTCGATGCCGACAAGCTCAGGCCAGTGTCGTCTTTCGAATCGGTGATGGTGGTGGTCGCTGGCGCCGGATTTGGCACCAGGTTTTCGAAGTTGCCGCCAGTGGCGGAAGTGATCGTGGTGCTAACGGTGCTGCCGTTGTTGTAAACGTCATTGGCCGCAGTCGGTACGTTGACGCTGCCAGTGGTTTTACCAGCCTCGATGGTGATGACCGAGCCGTTGCTCAAGGTCACGGTTACCGGAGTCTGCGCAACGTTGGTCAAGGTTGCGGTGTAGGTGATCTGACCACCCTCGACGACGGTGCCGGTGGCAGTGAGGGTCAGCCCGGTGTTGTCGATCGAATCGGTAATGGTGGTGGTCGCTGGCGCCGGGTTTGGCACCAGGTTTTCGAAGTTGCCGCCAGTGGCGGAAGTGATCGTGGTGCTGACGGTGCTGCCGTTGTTGTAAACGTCATTCGCTGGCGTCGGTACGTTGACAGTGCCAGTGGTTTGACCGGCGCCAATGGTGATGGTCGAACCGTTGGAGAGCGTGACGGTGACCGGCGTCTGCGCCGGGTTGGTCAGGGTCGCGGTATAGGTGATCTGTCCGCCTTCGACGACGCTGTTGCCAGCGGTCAGGGTGACGGTGGTGGTGTCGACCGAATCGACAATCGTGGTCACGGCCGGCGTCGGATCAGGGGTCAACTGTTCAAAGTTGCCGCCGGTAGCGCCGGTAGCGCCGGTGATCGTGGTGCTGACGGTGCTGCCATTGTTGTAAACGTCATTCGCCGGCGTCGGCACGTTGACAGTGCCGGTGGTCTGGCCGGCACCGATGGTGATCGTCGAACCGTTCGACAGGGTGACGGTGACCGGCGTCTGCGCCGGGTTGGTCAGCGTCGCGGTGTAGGTGATCTGGCCACCCTCGGTGACGCTGTTGCCAGCGGTCAGAGTGACGGTGGTGGTGTCGGTGGTGTCGGTGACCTGAGTCACGGCCGGAGTGGTCGGCGGGGTCACGGTGATGCCATTGCCGCCCGTGGTGCCGGTGACGGTCACGTCGATCTGGGTCGGATCGTTATAAACGGTGTCGTTCGGCGCCAGCGGTACGTTGACGGTGCCGGTGGTGGAGCCGGCGGGGATCACGATCACCGCGCCGTTGGACAGGGTGATGGTCAGGTCGGTCAGCGGCGCCTGAGTCAGAGTTGCGGTGTACACCAGCACGCCGCCGGCTTCGGTGATGGTCGGCGTGGCACTGAGGCTCAGGGTCGACTCACGCACAGCGTTGGTGGTGGTGTCGGTGGTCTGGCCGCCGGTAATGTCCAGCGCAGCCTGGCCGGCCGAGTTGATACCCGCGGTCGGGAAACCAATGGTTGGATCGACGCGGCCAGCGGTTGCATCGAGCATCACGAAGCTGTGGCCACCACCGGCGGCACCGCCAGTCCCTACGGCGGTCGCGCCGGCAGCGGTGGCTTCAAGCGCGGTCGTCGGGTCGACACCGGCGGCGATGGCCTGCTGCAGTTCAGCAACCGACGGCGCGGCTTGCGCGGTGGCCTCTGCCAGATCGGTGCTGGAGGCCGGAGCGTCAGCGCTCCACTGCGTGTCACGGCCCAGATCGAGCGTGCGGCCATCGGCCAGTTCCAGCGACACGGCGCCGGAAACGCCGGTGTCGATTCGATCGCCAGCGTATAGCTTGTCGCCTTCAACGAGAATGCGGCGGATGCCCTCTGGGGACACCACGAAAACCTGACCGACAATGCTTTTGACGATGGCAACAACACTGCTCATTGAAGACTCTCCGGGGTATCACGTTCAGTTGACTTCCATAGGCTGACGGGCGCCTTTGCCAATTCAGTCTGGACGTACTTTTAAAATGTGCGAAACAAGATTGACGCTGATTTGCGTCAATAATCTGGCTATATTTTTTCGCGATTAAGTTTATGCCAAACTATTGACCTTATGGGTGCCATCCTAAACAATCGTCCCACTAATGTCACATTGATATTTAAGCGGCGACCTGTCCTACAGCATGTGATCCAGTTCCGAATTTAAACTTTCCGACATACGGTCATTCCGGTTGCCATCATCCGACGCAGCACCCTTATTTGCTGTGATTCACGACAAGAAGTTCTGGGAAACATTTACCATGCGTTCGCAACTGTTCAAGGCTCTACCTTTCGTCCTCGCCGCCTCTTTCGTACAAGCACAATCCCTACCAGAAGCCATGCAACAGGCAATGGATGTCCATCCGGAAATCCAGGCCGGGGTCAACAGTCGTTTGGCTGCGGATTATCAGTTAAGAGCGGCCAAAGGTGGATACCTGCCGAAGGTCGATCTGCTCGGCGGTTATGGCCGTGAAGGCACCGACAGCGTCACGACCCGCTCGGGTGGAAACAGCAACCACTGGGAAACTCTGAACCGCAGCGAGTCAAGTTTGCGTCTCTCGCAAATGGTTTTTGACGGTTTTGCGACGTCGAGTGAAGTAGGGCGTCAACAAGCCACCGTTAACTCCCGTGCCTACTCCCTGCTCGGCACCTCCGAGCGCACCGGGCTGACCGTGGCCCAGGTTTACCTCGACGTGCTCACGCGCCGCGAATTCGTGCGTCTGGCCGAGGAAAACCTCAAGAGCCACCAGCGCATTTTCGACCAGATCCAGTTGCGCACCCAGCGCGGTGTCGGCAGCGGCGCTGACCTCGATCAGGCCGAAGCGCGCATGGCCCAGGCACGCAACAACCTGATCACCGAGCAGACTAACCTCGCCGACTCGGAAACCAACTTTCTCAGCGCCGTTGGCCAGATGCCTGACCAACTTGAGCGCCCGGCTCCATTTATGGCGCTGTTGCCTGCCAACCTGAATGAAGCCCGTGCGCAGATGCTGGAAAACAGCCCGATCCTGCGCTCGGCCGAGTCCGATATCGCTGCCGCCGAAAAGCAGTACGCCACCGCCAAATCGACCTTCTACCCACGCTTTGACGCTGAACTGGGCCGCTCTGCCGACAACGACCTCGACGGCCAGAACGGTCACAACAACGAATGGCAGGCCATGCTGCGCATGCGTTTCAACCTGTATTCGGGTGGCAGCAACAAGGCTGATCTGGAATCCAAGTCCTACCTGGCGAATCAGGCGCTGGACATCCGCAACAACGCTTTGCGCCAGTTGAACGAAGAACTCGGTCTGGCCTGGAACGCCTTGAACAACGCCAACGCCCAAGTGCCGATCGCGCAGCAGTACGTCGATCACAGCACCTCGGTGCGTACCGCGTACCAGCGTCAGTTCAGCCTCGGCGAGCGCACCCTGCTGGATTTGCTCGACAGTGAAAACGAACTGTTCACGGCTTCGCGCCGTCTGGCCGAAATCCAGAACATTCAGTTATTTACTCAGTACCGAATCAAGGCGACCATGGGCGAGTTACTCAAAAGCCAGGGAGTGGTCGCGCCGTTGGCATCCGTTGTGCAGAACGACGTGAAGCCCAAGGTTAAACTGCCTGGGATGAATTGAGTTGTCCCTTTTCAACAGTTAAGAGTGCCGAGCGTGGAATCAGAAGTCAGTCGAGTTAATCTCAGTCATGATCCACGCGCGTTGCACGACGATCCTTTACTGGATGGTCTGCTCGCTCTTTGCATGCTGCACCAGAAACCCGCCAGCGCGGCGATGCTCACCACCGGCCTGCCGCTGCCCAAACAACGCCTGAGTGTCGAGCTGCTGCCGCGTGCAGCGGCGCGCGCCGGCCTGCAAGGGCGGGTGCTGCAACGCAAACTGGAAGAGATTCCGGCGATTGCGATGCCGGCACTGTTGCTGCTCAAGGATGGCCGCAGTGCCGTCCTGCTTGGCTGGCAGGGTGAAAACGAAGCGCGGGTGCTGCTCAGCGAAAGCGATGGCGGCGAATCTCTGGTCAGCCGCGAACTGCTGGCCGACGATTACCTCGGCAAAGTGTTCTTCGCCCAGCCGCAGCACAAATTCGACGTCAACCACGGCACGCTGATCCCGCGCGCGCGTTCGTGGTTTCGCGACACCCTCAAGCGTTCGCGCTGGCTGTATGTCGACGCCATCGCCGCAAGTTTCCTGATCAACATCATCGCCATGGCCGCGCCGCTGTTCGTGATGAACGTCTACGACCGCGTGGTACCGAACCAGGCCGAAGCGACTCTGTGGGTGCTGGCGCTGGGCATCACCGGCGCGTACATGTTCGACCTGATCCTCAAGAGCCTGCGCAGTCTGTGCCTGGATCTGGCCGGCAAGAAAACCGACCTGATCATCTCCGCCACGCTGTTCGAACGCATTGTCGGCATGTCGATGAAGTACCGTCCGGCGCGGGTCGGCAGCTTCGCGCAGAACATCCATGAGTTTCAGAGCCTGCGCGACTTCCTCGCTTCGCTGACCCTGACCAGCCTGATCGACCTGCCGTTCACCATCCTGATCTTCATTGTCATCGCGATTCTCGGCGGGCATCTGGTGTGGATCCCGGTGCTGGCGTTCCCGATTGCCCTGCTGATCGGCTACGCGTTGCAGAAACCACTGGTCGCGACCATGGAGCGCACCATGGCGCTCGGCGCCGAGCGTCAGTCGAGCCTGATCGAAACCCTCGCCGGCCTCGATGCAGTCAAGGTCAACAACGCTGAAAGCGAACGCCAATACCAGTGGGAACAAACCATCGGCACCCTCAGCCGCCTCGAGCTGCGAGTGAAAATGCTTTCCGGTCTGGCGATGAACATCACCCTGCTGATCCAGCAACTGGCCGGGGTGATCATGATCGTCTTCGGCGTGTACCAGATCATCGCCGGCAACCTGAGCATGGGCGGTTTGATTGCCTGCTACATGCTCAGCGGCCGTGCGCTCAGCCCGTTGGCGTCGCTGTCCGGTCTGTTGACCCGTTACCAGCAAGCCCGCGTCACCATGACTTCAGTCGACCAGATGATGGAGCTGCCGCAAGAGCGCAACTTCGAAGAACGCCCGCTGAGCCGCAAGGTGCTGCAAGGCGCGATCGAATGCCGACAGCTCAACTTCACTTATCCCGAGCAGCAAAACCCGGCGCTGAAGAACATCAACCTGGTGATCCGTCCCGGCGAGAAGATCGGCATCATCGGCCGCAGCGGCTCGGGCAAAAGCTCTTTGGCCAAACTACTTGTTGGCCTGTATCAGCCAGATGACGGCGCGTTGCTGGTCGATGGTGTGGACATTCGCCAGATCGACGTCAGCGAGTTGCGTTACAACATCGGCTACGTCCCGCAAGACATTCAATTGTTGGCCGGCACTCTGCGCGACAACCTGGTGTCCGGCGCGCGTTACGTCGAAGACGAGCTGGTGCTGCAAGCCGCCGAATTGGCTGGCGTGCACGAATTCGCCCGTCTGCATCCGCAAGGCTACGAGCTGCAAGTCGGCGAGCGCGGGCAGAACCTGTCCGGCGGCCAGCGCCAGAACGTTGCCCTGGCGCGGGCGCTGTTGCTCAATCCGCCGATCCTGTTGATGGATGAGCCGACCAGCGCCATGGACAACACTGGCGAAGAACGCCTCAAACAACGCCTCGCGGCGGTGATTGAAAACAAGACCGTGGTGCTGGTGACGCACCGTGCTTCGCTGCTGTCGCTGGTGGATCGCCTGCTGGTGATCGATCGCGGGCAGATTCTCGCCGACGGCCCGAAAGCCGCCGTGATGGAAGCGTTGAAAAAGGGGCAGATCAGTGTTGCTTAAGTCGGGTTTCAAGGATTCGATCCGTCGCTACTTCAAAGGCTCGGCGTCGTTGCAGGGCCAGCCGCTGCCCGAGGTCAACAAGGCCTTGATCGAAGATGCGCCACGCGTGGTGCGGCTGACGATCTGGGCAATCATCGGTTTCTTCGTGTTTCTGATGCTGTGGGCCAACTTCGCCGTGATCGACGAAGTGACCAAGGGCGACGGCAAGGCGATTCCATCGTCGAAGATCCAAAAAATCCAGAACCTTGAGGGCGGGATTGTATCGGAACTGTTCGTCAAGGAAGGCCAGATCGTCGAGGCCGGCGCACCGTTGATTCGTCTGGACGACACACGTTTCGCCTCCAACGTCGGCGAAACCGAGGCTGATCGACAGTCGATGTTGCTGCGCGTCGAGCGCTTGAGCGCCGAGGTCGATGACCGTCCGCTGAGTTTCCCCGAAGACGTGGTCAAAGCCGTGCCCGGCCAGGCGAAAAGCGAAGAGTCGCTGTACATCAGCCGTCGCCAGCAGTTGCACGACGAGATTGGCGGTTTGCAGGAGCAGTTGATTCAGCGTCAGCAAGAGCTGCGCGAGTTCAGCTCCAAGCAGGCGCAATACCGTCAGCAACTGAGCTTGCAGCGTCAGGAAATCAACATGTCCGAGCCGCTGGTGGCGCAGGGCGCGGTCTCCCCGGTTGAAGTGCTGCGCCTCAAGCGTGCCGAAGTGGAAACCCGTGGTCAGCTCGACGCCACCACGCTGGCAATTCCGCGTGCCGAGTCGGCGATCAAGGAAGTGCAGCGCAAGGTCGACGAGACGCGCGGCAAATTCCGCAGCGAAGCCCTGACTCAACTCAACGAAGCGCGCACCGATCTGAACAAGGCCCAGGCCACCGGCAAAGCGCTGGAAGACCGGGTCAGCCGGACGCTGGTTACCTCGCCAGTACGCGGGATCGTCAACAAGATGCTGGTCAACACCATCGGCGGCGTGATCCAGCCGGGCAGCGACTTGCTGGAAATCGTCCCGCTGGATGACACCTTGCTGGTCGAGGCGAAAATCCGTCCGCAGGACATCGCGTTCCTGCATCCGGGCCAGGAAGCCACGGTGAAATTCACCGCGTATGACTACACGATTTATGGCGGTCTGAAAGCCAAGCTCGAGCAGATCGGCGCCGACACCATCACCGATGAAGACAAGAAAACCACGTACTACATCATCAAGCTGCGTACTGATCGGAGCCACTTGGGGACTGATGAGAAGCCGCTGCTGATCATCCCGGGGATGGTGGCGTCGGTGGACATCATTACCGGCAAGAAGACCGTGCTGAGCTACCTGCTCAAACCGATCATCCGCGCGCGGGCTGAGGCGCTGCACGAGCGCTAGATCTGCATTGGCCTTTCTGGCCTCATCGCTGGCAAGCCAGCTCCCACAGGTTTTTGCGTCGAACACATAATCGTGTTCCACAAGAGAGCCCTGTGGGAGCTGCGGTGCGACGATTCGACTTGCCAGCGATGGCGTCAGTTTGAACACCACATCCCTGTCAGTAAGTGACACAAATAGTCACTCACCATCCAGTCCATACCTAAGCAATTGCCATATCGTTATTCGTTAACAGTATTTAAAAACCACTTCTTATATCTATAAAGTCATTTCCCTGCGTACCTGCCGACCAATCGGCGCGCCGCACGACACGAACCAACACGCAATCCAGCGTGAGTTTCTGATCGACGTGCGCGCCTTTGAGCGTGCCGTGCGTGGGAGATTGATTGATGTCCGCAGCTACTGCTACCCCAAGCGCCGCGACCCTCGCGCCGCAAATCTTCGAGATTCGCCCGTTCAACGGCGCGGTCGGCGCCGAAATCATCGGCCTCGACCTGACCCGTCCGGTCAACGACCAGGACTTCGCGCGCATTCATCGTGCGCACCTCGATCATCATGTCGTGGTGTTCCGCGATCAGCGCATCACCCCGCAGCAACAAATCGATTTCAGCCGCCGTTTCGGTGTGTTGCAGATCCATGTGCTCAAGCAGTTCTTGTTGGCCGATCACCCGGAAATCCTCATCGTTTCCAACATCGTCGAGAACGGCCAGAACATCGGCCTCGGCGACGCCGGCAAATTCTGGCACTCCGACCTTTCCTATAAAGAGCTGCCGAGCCTCGGCTCGATGCTGCACGCGCAAGAGTTGCCGTCCGAGGGTGGCGACACGCTGTTCGCCGACATGCACAAAGCCTGGGACAACCTGCCAGAAGCGCTGCGCAAAGCCGTCGAAGGTCGCTCGGCTGCGCACTCCTACACCGCGCGCTACAGCGAAACAAAATTCGAAGGCAACTGGCGCCCGACCCTGACCCCGGAGCAACTGGCGCAGGTCGCGGAAGTGGTGCATCCGATCGTTCGCACTCATCCGGAAAACGGCCGCAAGGCGTTGTTCGTCAGCGAAGGTTTCACCACGCGCATCGTCGGTCTGCCGGAGGACGAAAGTCAGCAACTACTCGCCGAGCTCTACGCCCACAGCGTGCTGCCGCAAAACATCTATCGCCATCAATGGCAGCCGCACGACCTGGTGTTCTGGGACAACCGCTCGCTGATTCACCTTGCCGCCGGCTGCCCCGCGCACCTGCGCCGCAAGCTGTATCGCACGACCATTCAGGGCGACGCGCCTTTCTGATTTGCCGGAGATTCGATCATGTCCAAACGTCTTCCATTCGCACCACTGGCGGCTGCCATCGGCCTCGGTTTCAGCCTGATTGCCAGCAGCCTGGTCGCGCCGTCCGTGGCTCATGCCGAAGGTGAAATCCGTATTGCCGAGCAGTTCGGCATTGTTTATCTGTTGCTCAACGTGGTGCGTGATCAAGGACTGATCGAGAAGTACGGCAAGCAGGAAGGCCTCGACATCAAGGTTGACTGGACTCAGCTGTCGGGTGGCGCGGCGGTCAACGATGCGTTGCTCTCCGGTTCGATCGATATAGCCGGCGCCGGGGTCGGCCCGCTGCTGACGATCTGGGATCGCACCCACGGCAAGCAGAACGTCAAAGCCGTGGCCTCGCTGGGCAACTTCCCTTACTACCTGGTGAGCAACAATCCCAAGGTCAAAACCATTGCCGACTTCACCGAGAAAGACCGGATTGCGCTGCCGGCGGTCGGGGTGTCGGTGCAGTCGCGCTTCCTGCAATACGCGGCGGCCAAGCAGTGGGGTGACAAGGAATTCAATCGCCTCGACAAATACACCATCGCGCTGCCACACCCGGACGCCACCGCCGCTTTGATCGCTGGCGGCACCGAATTGACCGGGCATTTCTCCAATCCGCCGTTCCAGGATCAGGCGCTGGAAAACCCCAATGTACATGTGGTGCTGAATACCTATGACCTGCTCGGGCCGAACTCGCCGACGGTGCTGTTCGCTACCGAGAAATTCCGCGACGAGAACCCGAAAACCTACAAAGCATTCGTTGAAGCGCTGACCGAAGCTGCGCAATTTGCGCAGAACGATAAAGGCGCCGCAGCGGATACTTACATCCGCGTGACCAAAGCCAAGATCGACCGTGCCGCGTTGCTGAAAATCATCGACAACCCGCAGTTCGAATTCAGCGTCACGCCGAAAAACACTTATCCACTGGCCGAATTTCTCTACCGCATCGGCGCGATCAAAAACAAACCTGAATCGTGGAAGGACTACTTCTTCCAGGACGCCAAACCGCTGCAAGGGAGCTGACCGCGATGAACGCTCCTTTGCCAGGCCACGCGGCCAGCGACCCGATCGCCACGGCGCAGGCGCTGTTGGCGGTTGATCACGTCAGTCTGGAATACCGCACGCCGCAACGCGTGGTGCGCGCTACGCATCAGGTCAGTTTCGATGTCGATCAGCAGGATCGCTTCGTGCTGCTCGGGCCGTCCGGTTGTGGCAAGTCCACCTTGCTCAAAGCTGTCGCCGGGTTCATCGCACCGTGCGAGGGCGAGATCCGTCTGCAGGGCCAGCGCGTCGACGCGCCGGGGCCGGACCGGATCGTGGTGTTTCAGGAATTCGATCAACTGCCACCATGGAAAACCGTCAAACAGAACGTAATGTTTCCGCTGCTCGCTTCGCGCACCTTGAACAAAAAAGAAGCCGAAGAGCGTGCGCTGCATTACCTGGAAAAAGTCGGGCTGGCGGCATTCGCCGACGCCTATCCGCACACCTTGTCCGGCGGCATGAAAGCGCGGGTGGCCATCGCGCGAGCGTTGGCCATGCAGCCAAAAATCCTGCTGATGGACGAGCCGTTCGCCGCGCTGGATGCGCTGACCCGACGCAAGATGCAGGAAGAGTTGCTGCTGCTGCTCTGGGAAGAGGTGCGCTTCACCCTGTTGTTCGTCACGCATTCGATTGAAGAGGCGCTGGTAGTCGGCAATCGCATCTTGTTGCTGTCGCCGCATCCGGGCCGGGTCAAGGCCGAAGTGCACAGCCATCAATACGATTTGCAAAGCCTTGGCGGTCTGGCTTTTCAGGAATCGGCGCGGCGTATTCATCGCTTGTTGTTCGACGAAGGTGAGGCGCGGGAAGCCGAGCGTGAACTGGATTTCAGCGACATTCGCATTGCTTATTGAGCCTGGAGGATTGCCCGATGAGCCATTCATCATCTGTGCGTGAAGAGTTTGAAGTTGATCTGCAGCCGCTGACCAGTGTGCCGGTGGAGCGCGAGTTGCCGCTGCGCCAACGCTTGTGGCAACAGGGTTGGTTGCGCAAAAGTCTCATCCTGATGTTGCTCGCCGTGCTCTGGGAAGTGATTGCCCGGGTGCAGAACAACGATTTGCTGCTACCGAGTTTTATTCAGACAAGCCATGCGCTGTATGACGGCCTGCTCAGTGGCGAATTGCTGGGCAAGGTGTGGATTTCGCTGGTGGTGCTGCTCAAGGGTTACTTGATCGGCATCGTGCTGGCGTTTGCCCTGACGACGCTGGCGGTTTCGACCCAGTTTGGCCGCGATCTGCTCAGCACGCTGACGTCGATGTTCAACCCGCTGCCGGCGATTGCCCTGCTGCCGTTGGCGTTGCTGTGGTTCGGACTCGGGCAGAACAGCCTGATTTTCGTGCTGGTGCATTCGGTGCTGTGGGCGCTGGCGTTGAATACCTACGCGGGTTTTCTCGGCGTCTCGGAAACCTTGCGCATGGCGGGACGTAACTACGGCTTGAAGGGCATGCGCTTTGTGCTGTTCATCCTGATCCCGGCAGCGCTGCCATCGATTCTGGCCGGGTTGAAGATCGGCTGGGCGTTTGCCTGGCGCACCTTGATTGCAGCCGAGTTGGTGTTCGGCGCGACCAGCGGCAAGGGCGGGCTGGGCTGGTACATCTTCCAGAATCGCAATGAGCTGTACACCGATAAAGTGTTTGCCGGGTTGGCCGTCGTGATCCTGATTGGTTTACTAGTGGAAAATCTGGTGTTCGACACCCTTGAGCGAGTCACCGTGAAACGTTGGGGCATGCAGCGCTGATGGTTTGATCTGCTAGCATTGCGTACAGATTAATCCTGATCGGCGATGAGTGCTCAAAATGCAACTCCCGGACATGAACCTGTTGGTCGCCCTCGACGCCTTGCTCGACGAGGGCAGCGTGATCGGCGCAGCGCGGCGCATGAATCTCAGCCCGGCGGCCATGAGTCGCACGCTGACGCGAATCCGCGAAGCCATCGGCGATCCGATCCTGGTGCGCGCCGGCCGCGGCTTGGTGCCAACCCCGAAAGCGCTGGAGTTGCGTGAGCAAGTGCGCGATCTGGTTGAGCAAGCCGCGCTGTTGTTCCGCTCGGCCGATGCCGTGGAGTTGGGCACTTTGCGTCGGCGGTTCAGCATTCGAGCCAACGATTTCTTCGTTGGCGTTTACGGCGGCAAACTGTTCGCCACCCTTGAGCGACAAGCCCCGCACTGCGAATTGCGCTTCGTCCCGGAAGGCGATGGTGACGACGAGGCATTGCGCGAAGGGCGAATCGACCTGAACGTCAGCAATACTCGACCGGTGATGCCGGAGGTGAAGGTGCAAAACCTGTTCGCCACGCACTTCGTCGGTTTGGTGCGCGAGGATCACCCATTGCTCAATGGCGAAATCACCGCCGAACGTTACGCCGGGTATTCCCACATCAGCATGTCGCGCCGAGGCATCGCGCGTGGCCCGATCGACACGGCGCTGAACGCTTTGGGTCTGGAGCGCCGAGTGGCCGTCATCGCGCCGAGTTTTCATGCGGCGATGTTCGCCCTTCCAGATTCCGACCTGATCCTGCCGGTGCCAAAGGAGGCGTTGCTGAGTGTGCGTCGACTCGGACTGAAGCTGCGTTCGTTCGACTTGCCGATTCCTCTGCCGACCCTGATGCTTACCCAAGCCTGGCATCCGCGCTTCGACAAAGACCCGGCACACCGCTGGCTGCGCGAAACCCTCAAGAGTTGCTGCGATGAAACCTGGCTGGAAGCACAGCCCTGATCTCAACAATTGCGTCTGACGCACTTATAAACTTCCAATAAGTCAATTTTCGTCAGCAATAAGCCTTACTAAAATGCTCCGGTATTTTCATTCCGGAGTTTGCTTCCCCATGACATCCCTGACGGTCACGGCGCCGCTTGCCGCTGCCGCTCCGGCGAAAGCGGCCGCGCCGCCAGTATTCGGCGCGCGGATCATCATCGGTCTGGTCGGCGTGCTGTTGGTGGTGTTGGTCTCGGGCCTCAACGAGGCGGTGACCAAGATTGCCTTGGCCGACATTCGCGGCGCGCTGAGCATCGGGTACGACGACGGCACCTGGCTGGTCGCCAGCTACACCGCGACTTCGGTGGCGGCGATGGCTTTTGCACCTTGGTGCTCAGTGACCTTCTCGCTACGGCGTTTCACCCTGTGCGCCATCGCCGCATTCACCGTGCTCGGCGTGCTCTGCCCGTTCGCGCCGAACTACGAAAGCCTGTTGCTGATGCGCACCCTGCAAGGCTTGGCCGGCGGCGCGTTGCCGCCGATGCTGATGACCGTGGCCCTGCGTTTTCTACCGGCCAACGTCAAACTTTACGGACTGGCCGGCTACGCCCTGACCGCAACTTTCGGCCCCGGCCTCGGCACGCCGCTGGCCGGGATGTGGACCGAATACGTCGGCTGGCAGTGGACGTTCTGGCAAATCATCGCGCCGTGCCTGATCGGCGCGGCGATGGTCGCCTACGGCCTCCCGCAGGATCCGCTGCGCCTGGAGCGCTTCAAGGCATTCAACTGGAAGGGCTTGCTGCTGGGCTTCCCGGCAATCTGCATGCAGGTGATCGGCATCTTGCAGGGCAATCGGCTGGACTGGTTTCAATCGGATCTGATCTGCGGCTTGCTCGGCGCAGGGTCGTTGTTGCTGGTGGCGTTTCTGATCAATGAATGGTCGCAGCCGATTCCATTCTTCAAGTTGCAGATGCTCGGCATTCGTAATCTGTCGTTCTCGCTGATGACGCTAGCGGGAGTGTTGGTGGTGCTGTCGGCGGTGGTGGTGATTCCGTCGAGTTATCTGGCGCAAGTGCAGGGTTATCGCCCGGTGCAGACCGCGCCGATCATGCTGCTGGCGGCATTGCCGCAGCTGATCGCGCTGCCGCTGGTGGCGGCGCTGTGCAACTTGCGCTGGATCGATTGCCGCTGGGTGCTCGGGATCGGTTTGAGCATGCTCGCGTTGTCGTGCCTCGGCGGTTCGCAAATTACCTCGGTATGGATTCGCGACAATTTCTATGTCCTGCAATGGCTGCAGATTTTCGGTCAGCCGATGTCGGTGCTGCCGCTATTGATGCTCGCCACCGGCAGCATCTCGCCGATGGAAGGGCCGTTCGCCTCGGCGTGGTTCAACACTATCAGAGGCATGGCGGCCGTGATCGCCACCGGGGTAATCGAGACGCTGACCACGGCGCGTGTGCATTTCCATTCGACGATGCTGGTCGATCGTCTTGGCAACTCGCCGCTGGCCGCGCAAGACGCCGGCCTCGCCCATCGCTTGCACGAACAAGCCGTGGTGCTGACTTCTTCGGATCTCTACTTGTGCATGAGCGGCGTCGCGGTGGCGCTGATTCTGCTGATTTTCTGGCTGCCGACGCGGATGTTCCCGCCGCGCGCGCCGACTTGATTGCTTCACGAAACAGAAGGTTTTTATGACGACTCAAGCAAAGCAAAAAATCGCCGTCGCCGTGGCGGCTGCACTGGCTGTCGGCGTGTTGCTGTACCTGGCGGTGCCGGGTCTGTTCGGCAAACGCACGCAGCAGAACACCAACGACGCCTATGTTTCCGCTGACTTCACGTTGGTGGTGCCGCGTGTGTCGGGCTTCATCAAAGAAGTGCTGGTGGAGGACAACGAGCAAGTGAAGGCGGGACAGTTACTCGCACTGATCGATGATCGCGATCTGCGCGCCGCCGCCGAGGCGGCCGATGCGCAAACCCTGGTCGCTCGCGCCCAATTGCAAAACGCCAAAGCGACGCTGGAGCGCCAGACCTCGGTGATTGCCCAGGAGCAGGCTGCGGTGGTTTCGGCCAAGGCTGAAATGGCTTTTGCTCAGCAAGAACTCAATCGCTACAACCACCTCGCGGGCGTTGGTGCCGGTACGGTGCAGAACGCGCAACAGGCGCGTACGCGGATCGATCAGGCCAGCGCCAAGCTCGACACCGCCACCGCGAAACTTGCGGCGGAACGTAAGCAGGTCGACATTCTCAGCGCCCAGCGCGATGCAGCCGAAGGTGGCTTGAAGCACGCGCAAGCAGCGCTGGAGATCGCCAGTTTCGAGCTGTCCTACACGCGCATCACCGCACCGCAGAACGGCATGGTCGGCGAGCGCGCCGTGCGCGTCGGCGCTTATGTGACGCCGGGCAGCAAACTGCTGGCGGTGGTGCCGCTGAAGCAGGCTTATGTGGTCGCAAACTTTCAGGAAACCCAACTGACTGATGTGCAGCCGGGGCAGGACGTGCAGATTCGCGTCGACAGCCTTGGCGGTGAAGTGCTTACCGGCCGTGTCGAAAGTATCGCCCCGGCTACCGGTGTGACCTTCGCAGCGGTGAAACCGGATAACGCTACCGGCAACTTCACCAAAGTCGTGCAGCGGCTTCCGGTGAAAATTTTGCTCGAGCCGGGTCAGCCATTGGCTGAACGCCTGCGCGTGGGGATGTCGGTGGAGGCGAGCATTGATACCAAGAGCTCGGCGACCTCGGTGCGCGAGGTGACGCAGCGATGATTTTTGCTGAATCGACTGACGCCATCGCTGGCAAGCCAGCTCCCACAGGAGTTGTGCAGGCTGTCCAAAGTCTCGATTGCAAACAGAGTCCCCTGTGGGAGCTGGCTTGCCAGCGATTGGGCCAGTGGCAGCGACTCACCCTGAGTGCCTTGCTTGCTGTGGGCCTCACCGCTTGCACCGTCGGCCCGGACTTCGAGAAACCCGCAACCACGCAAATCAGCGAATGGGCAAAACCGGCCAAAAGCGCTCCGAGCCAGGCGGTCAGCGAGCCGATGAACGAACGTTGGTGGGAGGTGTTCAAGGACCCACAATTGTCAGCCCTGACCCAGCGCGCGTTGAGCAGCAACCTCGACCTCAAACGCGCCAGCAGTCGCCTGCAACAAAGCCGCGCCGCACGCCAGGTGATCACCGCCGAGCGTTACCCCAATTCCGCGGCTACCGGCAGTTATGGCCGCAAACGCAACAGCGGCAAAGGCTTGAACGATCCGTCCGGGCACGACGGCGATTCCGCGTTCAATCTGTGGGATGCCGGTTTTTCCGCTTCGTGGGAGCTGGATTTCTGGGGCCGCGTACGCCGCGAAACCGAAGCCGCCGACGCTAATCTGGAAGTCGCGGAAAACGACCGTCGTGGGGTGTTGCTGGCAGTGCTTGCCGATACCGCGCAGAACTACATCCAGCTGCGTGGCGTGCAGAACACTCGCGCGGTGACCGAGCAGAATCTCGACGTCGCCCGGCACAGTCTGAAACTCTCGCAACTGCGCCTGAACGATGGCGTCGCGACCGATCTCGACGTCGCCGAAGCCGCCGCGCAAGTCGCCGCCATCGAATCGCGCCTGCCGGCGCTGGAGCAACGCCAGTCGCAACTGATCAACGCGATCAGCCTGTTGATGGGCGAGCCGCCGCAAGCCTTGGCCAAACAGTTATCCACAGACGCCCCGGTACCGCAGTCGCCACCCCAGGTCGCCATCGGGTTGCCGTCGCAACTGGCCGAACGTCGTCCGGATATCCGCCAGGCCGAAGCCGCGCTGCACGCCGCCACGGCCAACATCGGCGTGGCCAAGGGTGATTTCTATCCGCGCATCACCCTGTCCGGCAACCTGAGTTCGCAAGCCATGCAGCTCAGCGATTTCGGTTCATGGGGTTCGCGCGCTTTCGGCATCGGCCCGCAATTCAGCCTGCCGCTGTTCGACGGCGGTCGCCTGCGCGGCGTGCTGCAACTGCGTGAAGCTCAGCAGCAGGACGCAGCCATTGCCTATCAGCAAACCGTGCTGCGCGCCTGGCACGAGATCGACGATCAACTGACCGCCTACAACGCCAGCCAGCGCCGCCGCGACAGCCTCGCCGAAGCCGTGCGCCAGAACCAGATCGCCCTGCGCACCGCGCAACAGCAGTACGTCGAAGGCGTGGTCGACTTCGTCAACGTCCTCACCGTACAGAGCGCACTACTCGCCACCCAGGAACAGTGGGTGGAAAGTTCGACTGGCGTATCGCTGGCAATGGTCGGGTTGTATCGAGCGTTGGGTGGGGGTTGGGAGTCGGTGTATCCGGTGGATGCACCTGCTACCAATAATCCGGTTTGATCGCTGGTTTCTTGTGAGTTGGAACGCCCGCAGGTTGAGCCATTTATAGGGCGTCCCTGCGAGCAGCCCATAGAACATGTTGTAGCCATCAAAAAAAAAGCGGTGCGCACAAAAATCATTCCTCAGAAACGAAAAAACCGGCCTAAGCCGGTTTCTTCTTCCCCAACTGCCAGCGAACTGAATCGCTACGTACGGGGCTGAGTAAGGCAATCCTAGATTGAGTGCGTCTCGCAGGTCAACCTTCGTTTGATCGTCGCTTCACTCGGCTGGTATTCCTCCAGCTCAAGATTTCGCCGACAAATCCGCCATCCCCTTGAGCAACTCGATCGGCAGCGGAAAGACAATCGTCGAACTCTTGTCGCCGGCAATCGAACTCAACGTCTGCATGTAGCGCAACTGCATGGCACCAGGCTGACGGCCGAGCATTTCGGCGGCCTGCATGAGTTTTTCCGAGGCCTGCAGTTCACCTTCGGCGTGAATCACCTTGGCCCGCCGTTCGCGTTCGGCTTCGGCCTGTTTGGCGATGGCGCGCACCATCGATTCGTTGAGATCGACATGCTTGATTTCGACGTTGGCGACCTTGATACCCCAGACATCAGTCTGTGCGTCGAGCACCTGCTGGATATCGATGTTCAGGCGTTCGCGTTCGGCGAGCAATTCGTCCAGTTCGTGTTTGCCGAGCACCGCACGCAGGGTGGTCTGGGCCAACTGGCTGGTGGCCATGAGAAAGTCTTCGACTTGAATAATCGCCTTCTGCGGGTCGAGCACGCGGAAGTACAGCACTGCGTTGACCTTGACCGAGACGTTATCGCGAGTGATCACGTCCTGCGGCGGTACATCGAGAACGATGGTGCGCAAGTCGACCCGAACCATTTGCTGCACCACCGGAATCAGCAAGATCAACCCCGGCCCCTTCACCTGCCAGAAGCGTCCGAGCTGGAACACCACGCCACGCTCGTATTCGCGCAGGATGCGGAACGTCGCGCCGGCGAGGGCGATCAGCAACAGCAGCAGTGCGACAAAACCGATTTGCAGACCCATGATCACTCTCCGTGCGGTGCCGCGTCAGTCGCGGCCACTTGCAGCAACAAGCCTTTGCGACTCACCACGCGCACCGGTTGCCCTGTGTGTAGCGGGGTGGCGCTCAACACTTGCCAGCGTTCTCCTTGCAATTGCACCCAGCCGTTGCACGCATCGTCGGCCTGCACGGTGGTGATCGGCGTGACGCTGCCGAGCAGCCCGGAATCGCCACTGACGGTTTCGCGCGGTCGGGTTTTCAGCGCGCGAATCACCAGCGCGATCAACAGCAATGCGCTGATCAAACCGAGGCCGATCATCATCGGCACCGGCAACTCGGCGTTACCCAGAATCAACGCGCCAATCACGAACATGATGATGCCGCCGAGGCCGATCACTCCGTAGTTCGGTAGCGCGGCTTCGGCGATCAAAAACGCGATGCCCAGCGTGATCAGCCACAGACCGACCGGGCTGACCGCTGGCAACGGGGTATCCGCAGCGAGGGCCGATCCGCTCAGCAGGATGAAAAACAGCAACGCACAGCTACGGGTGTTCACGCGACCCTCCGCGAGATTCATGGAGTTGTTCCTCCAGTCTAGTTGAGCGCGCCGCTGTATGAATTTTGATCAGTTGTTGAGCGCCGCCAGTGGGCGGAATTGCCTGCGCGGCTGGCCTGCGGGTCTAGACTTTCAGCCACAGTCACCTCAATCCCCTGTGGGAGCGTGGCTTGCCCGCGAAAAATCTCTCAGTCACCGCGCATTCCACAGGAGACCGCAAATGGAAGACCCAACCCACAGCCTCCCATCGCTATTCAAACAACTCGGCCTGCCCAACGACCCGATCAGCATCGACCAATTCATCGCCACCCATTCGCCGCTGAAGCCCGAACTGCACTTGTCGGACGCATTCTTCTGGACCCAGAGCCAGGCGGATTTCTTGCGCGATGAAATTCTCGAGGATGCGGATTGGGCGGAGGTGGTGGATCAGTTGGATGTGATGTTGAGGAAGGGTAGGAATGTGTAAAAAAAACTGTCGGAAAAGTCTGAAATGTAAAAAAAACATAGGCCGGGTAAAAAAAACTGGGCTTTAATCGCTGCAGTGAATTTTTACTATGGATATAGCCATGCCGACGGTTGGATATGCGTACCTGAAAGACGCTCTTAGTCTCAAAGCATTTGCGCCCAAGCGCACTGCAATGATTAAGCCCGTTACGCGCATCACTTTGATCGGCGATTGCCTGGCGGTCCCGCAGGCGGTGGCACCTGCCCAAGGCTCCACACTGGAACACATCCTGTTCGCGCTTAAACATGAAGGCATCAATTTGAGCATTCTTGCTCAGGCGCTTGAGACCCTGGAGGCTGAGGCGCTGATCGCTGAGCTGGCGAAATCGCCAAATGGAGTGTTTATACGAAAAGCGTGCTTTCTATGGGAAAGCTTTACCGGCAGGCAATTGGAATACTCCGTGCCGGTTCGGGGAAGTGTGGTTGCCCTATTCGATCCTCAACGCTACGTCACTGGACCTGCGATACGTAACAGCCGCTGGCGAGTCGCTTTCAATGGCTTGGGTTCATTGCAGTATTGCGCCACCGTCGAGCGAACCGAGGAACTGCAAGCCCTGCTCGATCTCGACATCATTGATCGAGCGCAGGCGTTCATGGCAACGCTGCCGCCAGAAATGATGGATCGCGCAATCAATTGGGCCTATTTGCACGAAACCCGTGACTCGTTTGCCATAGAAAAAGAAGAGCCTAGCGAAGAGAAATCACGCCGGTTCGTTCGGTTGCTGCGCCAGGCTCATGAGCGGACAGAGTTGAGCGAAGACTATCTGGTCGAACTGCAGAACAGCACCGTTTCAAATCCTTTCGATAAAGCGGTGTTGTTCCGTCACGAGCAAAACCATCTGCATAACGGTTTGAGAGGAGCGGCGGGGGTTAGCTATGTCCCGCCTGCGCCGGACTTGTGTCGTGAATTGATGGAGGAGCTGATGGGCTTCGCCAATCGCAAGGCGCAGCAGGTCGATCCGCTGGTTGCGGCTGCTGTTGTGGCTTTCGGTTTCGTCTTTCTTCATCCGTTTATGGACGGTAATGGCCGACTTTCACGCTTCCTGATTCACCAGACGCTGTGTCATTCCGGGGCACTGCAAAATGGTTTGCTGCTACCCGTCTCGGTAGCGATGAAGCATGAGGAACCAAGCTATCTGCAAGCGTTGAAAGGTTTTTCAACACCTGCACGCGATTTCTGGAACGTCACCTGGCTGGATGCGGACCAGATGGCGTTCGAATTTGTCGGGCACCCGTCGATGTACCGCTACTGGGATGCAACTGAATGCGCCGAATTCACACTGCGCATGGCCCGTCGCGCGCTCGAAGTAGAACTACTCGAAGAAACCAGGTTTCTGGAGCGCTACGACCATGTGGTCAAAGCGGTGAACGAGCGCTTTGACGTCCGGGGGAGTGACCTGTCGAAACTGGTGATGATGTGCCTGGATAATGACGGCAAGGTCTCCAAGAACCGGCGCAAACAGTTTCAGTACAGTGTGGCGGAGGACGTTTTTGAGTTCATCGAACAGGTTGCTGCTCCATTCTGGTCTGAGTCGGAGAAGCTGAGCTGATCGGCACAGCGAATTTGTTTCAAAACTTGACTGAAAATCCCCTCCAATGCCATATTGATAGTTAGCAAACTAACAGTGTGTGTTTTTCCTCGTGCCGAATTCCCTCGACGCTCTCCAGATGAACATCAGCAGTGCCATGGTGGTGGCCGCCAGGCATTGGCGGAAGATCTGCCAGACCACGCTGGTCAATTACGGAATCTCCGAAGCCTGCGCCGTGCCGTTGTTGATGATCGGGCGTTTGGGCGAAGGCGTGCGCCAGGTTCAAGTGGCGCAGGCAGCCGGGATGGAAAGTCCTTCGCTGGTGCGTTTACTCGATCAGTTGTGTCATGCCGGTTTTGTCTGCCGTACCGAAGATGCGCAGGATCGCCGCGCCAAATGCCTGAGCCTGACCGACACCGGCCGCGAGCTGGTGCAAGCGGTGGAGATTGAACTGGTGCGTCTGCGCCATGAAGTTCTCGAAGGCATCGACCAGCGCGATCTGGAAGCTACGCTTCGGGTACTCAAAGCCTTTGAGGCGGCCAACCCGCCATCGGTGCTCAATCCGTGAAAGGTTTTTTCACCGGCATGCCCCCGGCACGCGACTGGTTCTACGGCGTGCGTACCTTCGCTGCCTCGATGATCGCGTTGTACATCGCCATGTTGATGCAGATGCCGCGTCCGTATTGGGCGATGGCCACGGTGTACATCGTCTCCAGCCCGTTTGTCGGGCCGACCAGCTCCAAAGCGCTGTACCGCGCGGTGGGGACTTTTCTCGGCGCCGCAGCGGCAGTTTTTTTCGTGCCGATGTTCGTGCAGAGCCCGTACGTGCTGGTGGTGGTAATCGCGTTGTGGACCGGGATTCTGTTGTTCCTGTCCCTGCATTTGCGCACCGCCAACAGCTATGCGCTGATGCTCGCCGGGTACACCTTGCCGCTGATCGCCCTGCCGGTTGTGGATAACCCGCTGGCGGTGTGGGACGTGGCCGAGGCGCGTACCGAAGAGATTTTTCTCGGCATCGCCGTTGCCGCAGTGGTCGGCGCGATGTTCTGGCCACGCCGCTTGGCGCCGGTGTTCAACGATGCGGTGAGCAAGTGGTTCGCCGACGCGTCGACCTACAGCCAGCGCTTCCTCAGCCGCAATGTGCAGCCAGAAGAAATCACCGCGCTGCGCATGGCCATGGTCGGCAGTTTCAACAGCCTCGAATTGATGATCGGCCAGTTGCCCCATGAAGGCGCCCGTCCGCAAACCG
This sequence comes from Pseudomonas sp. TWP3-2, assembly GCF_049897765.1. Lineage (NCBI taxonomy): Bacteria > Pseudomonadati > Pseudomonadota > Gammaproteobacteria > Pseudomonadales > Pseudomonadaceae > Pseudomonas > Pseudomonas sp. TWP3-2. The sequence continues at coordinate 48,877 of NZ_JAFCWW010000001.1, forward strand.
TGCGCAATACCAAGGAATTGCGCGGGCGAATGATCCATCTGCTGCCAGTGATCGACGCCCTCGAAGATGCGCTGTACGCACTGGAGCGGCGCACGCCGGAGCTGGTCGACAAATTCGCGCCGTTGCTCGCCGCGACCAATGAATGGCTTGCCCACAAAGACGCTGATCTCAAGCGCTGGCAAGCCCTGAAAGATCAACTCGAAGCCGAGCAACCGAGCGCGGCGGCACTGGAAGATCGCAAACAATTGCTGTTTTCCAACGCGCTGTATCGGCTCGGTGAATTTATCGATCTGTGGCAAGACTGCCGCAGTTTGCAAGACGCGATTCTGTGTGACCGCCAGGACAACTGGCGCGCGGTATACCGCCACTGGCGCCTTGGCCGACTGTCGCCGTTCCTCGACCGTGGGCTGATGTTGTACTCGGTGGCTTCGACCATTCTGGCGATCATCGTCGCCTCGGTACTGTGGATTCTGCTCGGCTGGACCGACGGCGGCAGCGCGGTGATTCTGGCGGCGGTGGCGTGCAGTTTCTTTGCCTCGATGGACGACCCGGCGCCGCAGATTTACCGGTTCTTTTTCTGGACCGGGATGTCGGTACTGTTCGCCAGTCTGTATCTGTTTCTGGTCCTGCCGAACCTGCATGACTTCCCGATGCTGGTGCTGGCGTTTGCCGTGCCGTTCATTTGCGTTGGTACGCTGACGGTGCAGCCGCGCTTCTATCTCGGCATGCTGCTGACGCTGGTCAACACCTCGTCGTTCATCAGTATTCAGGGCGCTTACGACGCGGACTTTTTCGCTTTCGCCAACTCCAACCTGGCTGGCCCGGTTGGCTTGCTGTTCGCGTTTATCTGGACGCTGATCGCGCGACCGTTCGGTGCTGAGCTGGCGGCCAAGCGCCTGACGCGTTTCAGCTGGAGAGATATCGTCAGCATGACCGAGCCGGCCAACCTCGCCGAGCACCGGCATTTGGGCGTGCAAATGCTCGATCGTCTGATGCAGCACCTGCCACGGCTGGCGATTACCGGTCAGGACACCGGCATCGCCATGCGCGAAGTGCGGGTCGGACTCAACCTGCTCGACTTGCTCGCCTACACCCCGCGAGTGACCGGCGTACCGCGCCCACTGTTGCAGCAAGTGGTGGCCGAGGTCGGCGAATACTTCAGGGCTTGTCTCAAGGCTGGCGAACGCTTGGCGGCGCCGAGCGCATTGCTGATGACCATGGATCGCACACGCCGTGCGCTCAATGGCCACGGCGATGACGAAACCCGCCTGCACCTGCTGCACGCCCTGAGCGGCTTGCGTCTGGCGCTGTTGCCCGGCGTTGAATTTGTCGGCAGCAGCGATGCCGAAGAACCGCTGCCCCATGGCATTGACGGAGCCCCCCTATGATCGGTGATCTGGATGTCAGCGGCATTTTCCTGCCGACCCTGCTGATCCTGATGGGCATCACGTATGTCCTGTTTCTGCTGGTGCACGCCGTGCTCACGCGCCTGCACTTCTACCGTCTGGTCTGGCACCGGGCATTGTTCAACGTGGCTCTCTACGCCGTAATGCTCGGCGTCGTGGACTCACTCAGTCGATACCTGATGACATGAAAAAACCGTTTCTGACTATTGGTCGCGTGGTCCTGACCCTGCTGATCGTGACGTTCGCCGTGGTCATGGTGTGGCGCATGGTGATGTATTACATGTTCGCGCCCTGGACTCGCGACGGGCACATTCGCGCCGACATCGTGCAGATTGCGCCGGACGTTTCCGGTCTGATCCAGCAGGTCGAAGTGAAGGACAACCAGCTAGTGAAGCGCGGCCAGGTGCTGTTCAGCATCGACCAGGACCGCTTCAAACTGGCCCTGCGTCAGGCTAAAGCCGCAGTCGCCGACCGCGAAGAAACCCTCGCCCAGGCGCAACGCGAAGCCAAGCGTAACCGTGGCCTGGGCAATCTGGTGCCGGCCGAACAGCTGGAAGAAAGTCAGTCGCGGGTGGCGCGTGCGCAATCGGCACTGGCCGAAGCACTGGTGACCGTGGACAGCGCGCAGCTCAACCTTGACCGCTCGGTAATCCGCAGCCCGGTGGATGGTTACGTCAACGACCGCGCGCCGCGCACGCAGGAATTCGTCACCGCCGGGCGTCCGGTGTTGTCGGTGGTCGACAGCAACTCCTTTCATATCGATGGCTATTTCGAAGAAACCAAACTCGACGGTATCCACGTCGGCCAGTCGGTGGACATCCGCGTGATTGGCGACCGTGCGCGGTTGCGCGGGCATGTCGAAAGCATCGTCGCCGGCATCGAAGACCGCGACCGCAGCAGCGGCAGCAACCTGTTGCCGAACGTCAATCCGGCCTTTAGCTGGGTGCGGCTGGCGCAGCGGATTCCGGTGCGGATTGCCTTCGACGAAGTGCCGGCAGATTTCCGCATGATCGCCGGACGTACCGCCACCGTGTCGATCATCGACGATCAGCCGCACGATCAACACCAGGAGCCTGCAAAATGAGCAAAGCCCTGATGATCGCCGGGTTGGGCGTGTTGCTCTCGGCCTGTCAGGTGGTAGGGCCGGACTATCATTTGCCGGACGAGGCCGCGGTGCATCGCGCGGATTTTCAGGGCGATCTGGCGAGTGACAAGAATGTGCTGTCGGCGCCGGTGCCAAGCGACTGGTGGCGGTTGTATCAGGATCCGCGTCTGGATCAATTGGTCCAGCAGGCGATGGCGTCCAACACCGATCTGCGCGTGGCGGCGGCGAACCTGTCGAAAGCCCGCGCTCAGGTCGATGAGGCGCAAGCGGCGGGTGGCTGGAGCGGCGGCGTGAAGCTGGGCGCCCAGCGTTTGCAGGAGTCCGGCGAAGCCTTCCTGTTGCCGGAAAAGGTGCCGGTGGGCAACGTCGGTGATATCGGCATCACTACTTCTTATCAATTCGATTTGTTCGGCGTACTGCAGCGCGGGATCGAGGGCGCCAAGGCCAACGCCGATGCGACTCAGGCTGCTGCGGATACTGCGCGCATCACCGTAGTCGGCGACGTGGTGCGTGCTTACACCCAAGTCTGCGCGGCCAATGAAGAACGCGAAATTGCCGAGCACTCGCTTGATCTGCAAGCGCAGAGTACAAGCCTGACCCAGCGCCTGCGCGATGCCGGGCGCGGCGATGAAACTCAAGTCACTCGCTCGCAGACCCAGTTCAAATCGCTGCGCGCCGAGCTGCCGCGTTACGAAGCAGCGCGTCAGGCCGGACTGTTCCGCTTGTCGATGCTGCTGGCCAAACCGGTCGATCAACTGCCGGCCGGTACCCGCGATTGCGCCGAGTTGCCGAAGATCACGCAATTGCTGCCGGTCGGCGACGGCGCCACGCTGCTCAAACGTCGCCCGGACGTGCGTCAGGCCGAACGTCGGCTGGCCGCTGCCACCGCCGGGATCGGCGTCGCTACCGGCGAGTTGTACCCGGACATCAGCATTGGCGCGACGGTCGGCACCGTTGGTTTGCTGGAAAACCTGGGCAAGCCGTCCGCCAACCGTTGGGGCTTCGGCCCGTTGCTGACCTGGACTGTGCCGTCCAACGGCTCCCGCGCGCGGATTCGTGAAGCGGAGGCATCGACCCAAGGCGCGCTAGCGCATTTCGACGGCGTGGTGCTCAACGCCATCCGCGAGACCCAGACCGGTCTGGCCCAGTACAGCGCCTTGCTCCAGCGCCGCGATGCGTTGGCCGATGCCGAGCAGTCGGCGCAACTGGCCGCTGATCAGACGCACCGTTTTTTCCAGGCCGGTCGCGCGTCGTTCCTCGCCGACCTGCAAGCGACCCGCACTTATACCGACGTCACCGCGCAACTGGCTGCGGCCAACACTCAGGTTGCGATGAGCCAGATCGATTTGTTCCTCGCCCTCGGCGGCGGATGGGAAAGCGGACGAACGCAAGCTTCAAGCGCCAGCAAACCCTGACGCCGCGTCTATGCTTTGAAGTGTTGGAGGGGCGCCCCGTGCAAAGCGCCGTTCCAGCGCCCATTGCTTGCGTGGGTCCAGGGGAAACAATAATGAAAAACCCTTACGCTCTCGGCTTCTGGTGCGCCATCGTCGCGCTGGTGCTGCTTTCGGCCGCCTATTTCTACGGCATCATGCTCGCCCATCAGCTCGACAAGGCGATGATCTTCCTCGACAGCGCGGTGGCGCTGATCGGTGTCATGTCCATCGTCGTGGTCGCCTGGGCCTCGGTTCAGGTGCAGCGCACCAAGAAACGCCAACTCGAACAGGGCAAGACCCTGGTGCTGATCTGGGATACCAAAGTCGCGCTGCGCCGGGTCGAAACCGTATTCGACCGATATTTCTGGGGTAGTTACTGGCAGCCCGGACGTACGTTTGCCGAAGTCATGGGCGAACTCACCGGCACGCCGCTGGAAAAAAGCCTCGAAGCGCTGAAAAAGCAGTGTCTGGAACTCGACAAGCAGATTGACGAGGAAGGCTGGCACTGGCTGAACAATGCGCGTGAGCTTTCCGACGTCGCCACGGCCATGGCCCGCGAGCGCTATCAACTCGACTTCTGCGACCCGCGCAGCGACGGGCCAAACGGCGCGGTGATTGATCGGGATTTTGAAGTGCTGGTGTACACCTGGACTGCGCGGCTCAAAAGCTTTGATCATCAACTCGATGAGATCGAAGTCCAGTACTCCTGACCTTTTAAAAGATCGCAGCCTGCGGCAGCTCCTACACTGGAATGCGTTCCTCTGTAGGAGCTGCCGCAGGCTGCGATCTTTTTGCTTTTCTGTGGTCCATAGACACTCTTTAACCTTTAAACATTCGGTCACCCCGCGTGGCCAGTGCTAATCTCCACCGCTAAATTCAGCGGAGTCGAGCCGCGACCCGGATACGGGTTCAGGGAAGACGACCACACTTTCAGCCACGGAATCGATCAGGTCATTCATGAATAAATCAGCAGGCGTGCTTCTCGGAATTGTTGTTGCCATTGGCGCGATCAGCGCAGGCGGGGCCTGGTACACCGGGACCAAAATCGAAGGCGTACTGAACAATGCCGTCGTCGATGCCAATAAGGAGCTGCAAAGCGCCATGGCCGGCTCCAACGGCACGGTGGCGATGGAGCTGGTATCGCTGGAACGCGGCACCTTCAGCAGCACCGCGCACTACCGCCTCAAGGGCGAGGGCGAAATGTTCGGCGAGGCGCCGGTCGAGTTGCTGTTCGTCGACCATATCGAACACGGCCCGCTGCCGTTCTCGCGTCTGGTATCGCTGAAATGGCTGCCGGTCATGGCCACCAGTCACTACGAGCTGGAAAAGACCCCGACCACTGAAAAATGGTTCGCCGCCGCCAACGGTGCTGCGCCGCTCAAGGGTGTGGTCAACATCGGTTACGACCAGTCGACTACCGGCAACCTGGAACTGCTGCCGCTGGAAACCGCGCTGGATGACAAGTCGAGCCTGAAATTCTCCGGCCTGAACATGGACATCTCCGCCAGTGCCCAGGCGCAGAAGGTCAAAGCCGAAGGCTACATGGACAGCTTCAAGCTGACCTCGGTCGCTGAAGACCAGACGCCGGTACAGATCGAACTCAATGGCCTGACGCTGGCCAGCAACCTCGCCAAGAGCAGCTACGGCTACTACACCGGCTCCAACACTCTGGAACTGACCAGCAGCAAAACCACCTTCGGCGCCAAGCAATCGGTGTTGGGCGTGAAGAACTTCGAGATGAAGAACCTCACCGAAGAAAAGGGCACCAGCGCTTCCGGCCGTGCTGACTACAAAATTGGCGAAGTAACACTCAACGAAAAGAAAATCGGTGAGGCCAAACTGGCCATGAGCCTGAAGAACCTCGACATTCCGTCGGCCATGTCGCTGATGCAGGTTTATCAGACCAAACTGCAGCCGTACGAGAAAGCCGCTGCCGAGGCAACCGCCGCCGGTCTGCCGGCTCCAGAGCTGAAACTGACCCCGGCCGAAGAAACCCAGGTCAAGGCTGACCTGCAAAAGCTATTGGCCGCCGGCCCGCAACTGGCGCTGGAAAACTTCTCGCTGAAAACCGCCAACGGCGAGAGCCGCGCGACCATGGTCATCGACCTGACCAAACCAGCGTCGATGGATCTGCCGCCGGATCAACTGACCAGACAGCTGATCGCGCTGCTCGACATCAATGTGCAGGTGTCCAAGCCGATGATGGTCGATCTGCTCAGCGTGCAGGCGCAAGTTGACGGTCAGACCGACCCTAAAACCATTGTCGAGCAGGCCACCGCCACCGCCGACATGTTCGCCGGCATGGCAGTTGGTACGCAGTTGGCGACCCTGGACGGCACTAACGTGTCGACCAAGCTGCATTACGCCGCCAATCAGGTGGAATTCAACGGCCAGAAAATGACCGTCGAGCAGTTTGTCAGCTTCCTGATGAGCAAGTTTGCTGGCGTTACTCAGCAACAGTAACCCCACGGGTTACCTCGAAAAGCCCGGCCTCTGCGCGTAGCAGATGCCGGGCTTTTTGCTGTCTGGCGTTCGGGTTCTGGCCAGCGCTGACAGCCAATCCGTCATGAATCTGAACAATTATTGCGTTGTGAATGTTGACCTGCTCTTGCGTGCAAGACTGGCTGGATAAGCTTGGCCGTGGGCGACTGCTACGGCCTCCGTTACGAATTTGGGCAAGGGGCGCATCGCGACCCGGCTGGCCATGTAAGGATGCTGACGAATGCCGCGTAATGATGGTCCTGTATTACATCGTGGTTTACGCCCTTTGTTTCGAGTCGCGCTGTGCAGCCAGTTGCTCTGGCCGGCCTTTGCGTTCGCCGACACGCCGTACGATCAGCTGGTGCTCGATGCGCGGGCCGGGCAGTTCACGCCTGCGCTGAGCGTGCTGCGGCAAGTGCCGCCGGGCCAGTCGAGCACCGGGCAGATCAGCGATCACCTGCAAATCGCCAGTTGGGCCGGGCTCGATGCCGAAGTGGTCAAGGTCTACGAGACCGAGGGCCGCGATCGGGTGTTGCCGGTGCAGGCACTGACTGCCACCGCACGCGCCTATCGCAACCTCAAGCGCTGGGATCAGGCGACGCAGCTCTACAACAAGGCCTTGGCGCTGGAGCCGGATAATGCCGATCTGCAACTCGGTCTGGCGCTGACTCAAGCCGACTCTGGCAAACCTGACGAGGCCGTAACGCGCGCCAAAGCGCTGGTCGCCGCCAAACCTGATAATCCGTCCCGGCGCCTCGCGCTCGGCTACGCCTTGAGCCGCGCCGGCAAGCAATACGATGCGCTGTTTGAATACGATCAGGCGTTCATCCGCGCCGGCAGCAAGCCCGAGGTCGCCCGTGAATACGTGGTCGCGCTGCAAAAGGCGCGTTTGCCGGAGCCGGCGCTACGTCTGGCCAACAAACGGCCAGGGCTGCTTGATCCGGTAACCCTGCGTCGTCTCGAAGGTGATCTGGCTGCCGAACGCGTACGCCTCGCCGAACTCGCCACGCGCAGTGAAAAAGAACGCTACGTGATCGCCGACCGTGCATTGGCCGACTACGACAAATTGCTCGCGACCTGGACGCCGGATGCTACTGCTCGCGAAGACGTGACGCGCTGGCGCATCGACCGCATGGGCGCGCTCAAGGCCCGCGCACGAACTGCAGGCGTCATCAACGAATACCAGAAGCTGCAAGCTGAAGGCGTACAGATTCCGACCTATGCCTTGCGCTGGGTGGCCGCTGCGTATCTCGATCAGCGCGAACCGGAAATCGCCACCGACCTCTATCGCCAAGTGCTCTCGGCCCCCGACGCCGACGTCGGCGATCGCCTCGAAGACAGCACCGCGTTGTACTACGCGCTGCTGGAAAGCGACCGCGCCGATGAAGCGCGCAAAGTCGCCGAAGATCTGGCCAAGACCCAGCGGCCACGCGTCGAACTCAAAGGCTTGCCGGTCGGCAATCCTAACGACGAATGGATGGACGCCCAGCAGCTCGCGGCGCAGGCCGGCACCTACGGTTCCGACTTGCCCCACGGCGAAGAACGCTTGCAGACGCTGGTCGACCAGGCACCGGGCAATATCGGCCTGCGTCTGGCCCAGGCAGATTTGTATCTGGCCCGCGAGTGGCCGCGCCGCGCGGAAAACCAGCTCAAGGAAACCGAGAGCATGGCGCCGCGCGACACGGGACTCGAAGTCGCGCAAGCGCGCACCGCCATGCAGTTGCAGGAATGGCGGCAGATGGATGCGCTGACTGACGACGTGGTTGCGCGTTTCCCGGACAACCGCCAAGTGCAGCGGCTGGCCCGCGAGCGTGAAGTGCATGACATGTCCGAGCTGCGCGTCGAGGCTTACGGTGGCAAGGCTTACGGCGGTGATAGCGGCGATACCGGCGCGGTCACCGGCAGCAAGGATTTCGGGATCGAAAGCACCTTGTACAGCCCGCCAATCAATGAAGACTGGCGCGTCTTCGCCGGCGCCGGCTACGCCACCGGTGACTTTGCCGAAGGCACCGGCCATCACCGCTTCCAGCGTGTTGGTCTGGAGCGCCGCACCCGCGACATGACCCTCGAAGCCGAAGTATCCAACCACTCCTACGGTTTCGGCGACAAGCAGGGCGCGCGCCTGGCGATCGCCCGCGACATCAACGACCACTGGCAATACGGCGGCAGTCTCGAATACCTGTCGGCGCAAACGCCTCTGCGCGCGCTCAACAGCGATATCACCGCCAACGGCGGCAGTGGTTTCATCCGCTGGCGCGCCAACGAAAGCCGTGAGTGGCGACTGTCGGTCAGCCCGTCGCACTTCAGCGACGGCAACAACCGCGTCGAAGCTTTGCTGACTGGCCGGGAAGGTATTTACAGCGCGCCCAACGTGCAGGTCGATGCCGGTCTGGAAGTCGCCACCAGCCACAACTCCAAGTCAGACGACGTGCCGTACTTCAACCCGAAGTCGGACTTCAGCGTGATGCCGTTGCTCAACGTCAACCACGTGCTCTACCACCGCTACGAAACTGCCTGGAGCCAGCAATTCCAGCTCGGCGCCGGTACTTACAGTCAGCGCGATCACGGCACCGGCGGCATGGCACTGGTCGGCTACGGCCAGCGCTACGCCTGGAACGACGTGTTCGAGGTGGGCGGCATGTTGAGCGCGATCAACCGGCCTTACGACGGTGATCGGGAAACCGATCTGCGTCTGCTCGTCGACCTCACTTTCCGCTTCTAGAAGAGTTTGAAGATGCCTTTTATCTCGCGTTTCATCCTTTTGCTGGGAGCGCTGGTGGTCAGCGCCTGCGCCCAGCAAGCTCCGGCGTTCACGCCTCCGTCCGAACGCCCGGTCGCGGCCAACGAAAAACCGTGGCCGAAAAACCACGTGCTCGGCATTGCCTACCATGACGTTGAAGATCGCGATCCCGATCAGGCCGTGGTGGCGGTGCGCACCGAGCGCATGATCGAGCAGCTCGCCTGGCTGCGCGAGAACAACTATCAGCCGGTGACGGTCGATCAGATCATGGCCGCACGCAAGGGCGGGCCGCAGCTGCCGCCGCGCGCCATTCTGCTGAGTTTCGACGACGGTTATTCGAGCTTCTATACCCGTGTTCTGCCGGTGTTGCGCGCCTACAACTGGCCCGCGCTGCTGGCGCCGGTCGGCAGCTGGATCGACACCCCGCTGAATCAACCGGTGGATTTCGCCGGCACCCCGCGTCAGCGGTCGGACTTCCTGACCTGGGAGCAGGTCCGCGAAATTTCAAAATCGGGGCTGGTGGAAATCGCCGCCCACACCGACGCCAACCACAAAGGCGTGCTGGCCAACCCGCAGGGCAACCTGCAACCGGCCGCCGCGACCCGCCAATACAACGCGGTCACCAAGCAATATGAAACCGAGGCCGAATTCAAGGCGCGCATTCGCAAAGACGTAGCGGCGATCTCGGAAAAAATCCGCAAGGTCACCGGCAGCAAACCGCGCGTGTGGGTCTGGCCTTACGGCGCGGCGGACGGCACTTCGCTGACGGTGGTCGGCGAGCAGGGCTACGAAATGGCCCTGACGCTCGACGACGGTCTCGACGCCCTCGACAACCTGATGAGCAGTCCGCGCTTCCTCGTGGCGTCCGACCCGGATGGCGAACACTTCGCCAACAGCATCGTCGGCGTGCAGTCTGAAGCGCCAATGCGCGTGGTGCATGTCGATCTGGACAACGTCTACGACCCGGACCCGGCACAGCAGGACATCAACCTCGGCAAACTTGTGCAGCGCATGGCCGACATGGGCGCCAACACGGTGTTTCTGCAAGCCTTTGGCGATCCTAAAGGCGATGGTCTGGTGCACTCGTTGTACTTTCCCAACCGTCACTTGCCGGTGCGCGCCGACATCTTTGATCGTGTCGCCTGGCAACTGCGCACCCGTGCGCATGTGAAGGTCTTTGCGTGGATGCCGGTACTGAGTTTTGCCCTCGATGCAAAACTGCCACGGGTCACCCGTTGGGATCCGCAGACCGGCAGCACTTCGGTCGATCCGCAGCAGTACAAACGTCTGTCGCCGTTCGATCCCGAAGTCCGGCGGATCATCGGCGAAATCTACGAAGACCTCGCGCGGCTGACATCGGTCGATGGCGTGCTTTATCACGACGATGCGGTGCTTTCGGACTTCGAAGACGCCAGCCCGCAAGCGCTCAAGGTCTACGCCGCCAACGGATTGCCCGGCTCGATCAGCGCCTTGCGCGATGATCCGGCGGCGATGCAGCGCTGGACGCGTTTCAAGAGTCGCTACCTGATCGACTTCACCAAAGAACTGACTGCCAAGGTGCGGGCGATTCGCGGTCCGCAGGTGCAGACCGCGCGCAATATTTTCGCCGAGCCGATGCTCAATCCCGAGAGCGAAGCGTGGTTCGCGCAGAACCTCGACGATTTCCTCGCGACCTACGACTGGACGGCGCCGATGGCCATGCCGCTCATGGAAAAACAAACCCATGCGCAATCCAATCCCTGGCTCGAAGAGCTGGTGGCAACGGTCAAGGCGCGCCCGGGTGCGCTGAACCGTACGGTGTTCGAATTGCAGGCGCGCGACTGGACGAAAAAGGATCAGGCCGACATCGACGGCCAGCTATTGGCCGACTGGATGAGCACGCTCAAGCGTCAGGGCGCGACCAGTTTCGGTTACTACCCGGATAACTTCCTCGAGAACCTGCCGGACCTCAAAGCCGTGCGGCCTGCACTCTCCAATAAATGGAATCCATAACATGCTGGATAGACTGTTAGCCCTGCTTGTTCTGGCGCTCGTCCTCGGCGTGCCGCTGGGGCTGATCTTCCTGGTCACCGGGCAGTTCCTGATGGACTTCGTGTTCTTCTACCCGCTGTTCATGTCCGGGCTGTGGATCGCCGGCGGCCTGTATTTCTGGCTGCATTGGGAACGCCATTGGCCGTGGAAGGACGACACCCTGCCGCCGCCACTGGCTGGCGAACCGCTGATCTCGATCCTGATTCCGTGCTACAACGAAGGCGACAACGCCGCCGACACCATCCACGCGGCGCTGGCCCAGCATTACCCGAACATCGAAGTCATCGCGATCAACGACGGTTCCAAGGACAACACCGCCGAAGTGCTCGATGCACTGGCCAAGGAAGACCCGCGTTTGCGCGTCCTGCATCTGGCGGAAAACCAGGGCAAGGCTGTTGCGCTGCGGATGGGTGCGATTGCCGCGCGCAGCGAGTATCTGGTGTGCATCGACGGTGATGCACTGCTGGCGCCGAACACCGCTGCCTATCTGGTGGCGCCGATGCTCGACAACGCGCGGCTGGGTGCAGTGACAGGCAACCCACGGATTCGCACCCGATCGACATTGGTCGGACGGGTGCAGGTCGGCGAATTTTCTTCGATCATCGGTTTGATCAAGCGTACACAGCGAGTGTTCGGGCGAATCTTCACCGTGTCCGGAGTGATCGTCGCGTTCCGCCGCAGCGCGTTGCACCGGGTCGGCTACTGGAGCCCGGACATGATCACCGAAGACATCGACATCAGCTGGAAGCTGCAACTCGACCACTGGAGCATCTTCTACGAGCCGCGCGCGCTGTGCTGGATCTTGATGCCGGAAACTCTCGGCGGCTTGTGGAAGCAGCGCTTGCGCTGGGCTCAGGGCGGCGCCGAGGTGCTGTTCAAGAACATTCGCGGGATCTGGCAGTACCGCCATCGTTACCTGTGGCCGCTGCTGTTCGAATACTGCCTGTCGACGGGTTGGGCCTTCACCTTCCTGCTGTCGGTGATCTTCTGGGGCGTCGGCAAATTCGTGGTCATGCCTGAAGCCATCGCCGTCGATCACCTGATGCCGCCGGCATTTACCGGGTTGCTGCTGGCCTTCGTCTGCCTGGTGCAATTCGCGGTCAGCATCATCATCGACCGCCGCTACGAACCGGGTTTGGGCAAGACCATGTTCTGGGTGGTCTGGTACCCGATTGCGTTCTGGCTGGTCAGTTTGCTCACCACCTTGGTCAGCTTCCCCAAGGTGCTGTTCGGCCAACATCAGAAACGTGCCCGTTGGGTCAGCCCCGACCGTGGCATCAAACCGCTGAACGATGAAGAGGAGGTTCTCTAATGAAAATCATCCGGACCCGCCAACGGCCGTTTCTGGTTGTGATCGATGCGGTCTTCACCGTGCTCGCGTGGATCGGCCTGCTCTATCTGTTGGTAAGCGGTTTGTGGCCATTGATTGAAACCCGTGAGGGCGGCCCACGGCTGGACAACCCGGCGTTTGATGCGCTGGGCACTCTGCAGATTTACCTATGGGTGGCGCTGGTCAACGCGCTGATCCTGATCGGTTGGGCGCGTTATCAACAGCGCAAAAGCCGTAGCTTCGCTCAGCGCCGTTTACCTTCACCGGTGGTTGACGATGCGGGATTGAGCAAAAGCTTCAAGCTCTGTGGCGACCGCTTGCAGCAGCTTCGCGGCCAAGGCGTGATGACCATTCACAACGACCAGGAAGGTGACGTCAGCCATGTGGTGCCGCATTTCTGGCCGGTGCATCAGCAGGAACTGCCGGCACCGCTGGCTCCGCAGGAGCATCCACGGGTGATCTTTTTGCACGCCGAGGACGATGACAACCGCGAGGCGGTGAACCGTATCACCTGATCTCGCGAATCAGCCGCCACGCGTCCTCCATCGACAACGGCTGCTTCATGCGCTCGGCGAGTAAAGCCATCGCCCGTTGTTCTTCACAGGCCACGGCGGCCACGACGATGCCGTGCTCGCCGAACAGTCCGATGAAGGGCGGCTGTTGCGGTTCGCCGACGAATTCGACGGTGTCCCAGCGCTCGGCATGCCCGAGATAGTCGTAGTTCTTGCCGAAATGCCAGGTCCAGAAATACGGCACGTCGAGGTAATGTTCCTCGCCGCCGAGCATGTTCGCCGCAGCGATCCGCCCGTGCTGTTGCGCCAGTCGCCAGTGTTCTATGCGTTGCGCTTGGCCGCTGAGCGGGAAGGTGGCGATGTCGCCGATGGCCCACAGACCATCGGCGACACGCATGCCGTCATCGACGCGCAGCGATTGATCGTCCTCGCGCGTCAGTGAGGCGAACGCCGCGGTCGCCGGTTTGACGCCGATTCCCGCCACCACCAGATCCGCCGACAAGCGCAGGCCATTGTCCAGCAGCACCGCTTCGACCTTGCCGTCGCCGACAATCTCGGTGGCCGCATGCTCGGTAATGAATTTCACGCCGTTGGCTTCATGCAGCGCGCGGATCGCTTGGCCGACCGCTTCGCCGAATTGCGCCGCGAAGGGAATCGCGTGGCGCGCCAGCACCGTCACTTCGAGCCCGTATTGGCGCAGCGCCGAAGCACATTCCAGGGCGATAAAACTGTCGCCGATAATCACTGCGCGCTGCTCGGGTTTAGCGCTGTTGATGATGCTTTCAGCCTGGGCTTTGGAGCGCAGAACAAATACTTGCGGCAGGTCTGCACCCGGCAGCTCCAGCGGATTTGGCGTGGCGCCGGTGGCCAGCACCGCTGCGTGATAATGCAGTACCCGGCCATCTTGCAGATGCAAGGTTTTCGCCTCGGCATCCAGTGCGCTGACTTCACCCTGAAGCCGGTTGATGCGCTGTTCGCGATAAAAATCTGCGTCGCGCAACGGCGGTATTTCCTCGGGCGGCATCTCCCCGGCGAGGACAAATTTGCTCAACACCGTGCGGTCGTAACCGGCGTCGGCTTCGCGGTCGATCATCACGATTCGCCCGCCGAAACCTTTTTCGCGCAACGCTGCCGCACACGCGGTGCCGGCTGCGCCTGCGCCGACGATCACAAAGGTGCGCGGATCATCCTCGGGCGGCGTGTGCGGGTCTGGCAGCGGCTGGTCATCGACCCATACCTCATCTCCCCGCAGTTCCAGCGGATAGCGCTTGAGACTGTCGAGTGCCGGCGGTTCGCACAATGCGCCGTCTTCAACGCGAAACGCAGCCTTGTGCCACGGGCAGATCAGTCGCCCATTGCACAGCGCACCTTCGGCCAATGGTGCCCCGGCATGCGGGCACTCGCCTTGAAATGCGCGCAATTGCCCGGCCGTGCGCAGCAGAACGATTTTGCAGTCACCGATCTGCACTTGCAGACCGCGCTCATCAGGCACATCGGTCAAACGGGCAACAAGGTGCAGGGACATGATCGCGCTCCATGGGCTGTCTCTCATACGAGTTAGGTCTGGAACACGAGGTTCAGCCATTTGCCACTGCCAAGGTACGAACGGTACGGCTATAGTTTGCAAGCCGACGACGGCCCAACCGCACAAGGTGCTCCCGGAATGACCCGATTGACCTCTCTCAACCCTTGGCTGGCGGCCGTTGCTGTCGCCCTTTGCGTGCAGTTTCCGGCGCAGGCCCAGGAGCGCTTCACCCTGAGCATTCCGGGTGTTTCGGATAACCGTCTGTTCACCTCGGCGGCGGCCAGCGATGCCAGCGGCTGCGGCGGCAAGAACCAGTCGCCGGCCCTGAGCTGGAACGCCGGACCCGCGGGCACCCAAAGCTACGCCATCGTGATGCACGATCCGGACGGCCAGAAAGGCCTGGGCGTTGATCACTGGATTCATTACGGCATCAAATCGACCACCCGACAGATTGCCGCCGGGGTAGGCGCCAAATCCGCGCTCGAAGGCGTTGGCGGCACAAACAGCAAAGGCAATACGCACTATATGGGGCCGTGCCCGCCGGTGGGCGACAGCGCGCACCATTACATCATTCAGATTTACGCACTGGATCTCGCTCCTGATGCCTTGCCTGCCGGTCTGACCCGCGCCGAGCTGATGGAAAAGATCAAAGGCCACGTGCTGCGCAACAGCAGTGCGGTGCGGCGTTATCACCGCTGAAGTTTTTTTCAGCGCGTTTAACCCGAACTGAAAGGGCTGCCCGTCTCACAGGATGAATGGATCAATTTCCTCCTGAGGTCAGCCCCCATGTCCCTTTCCCTGCCTTTGTCTTCGTTGCGACCTGTCGCCCTCGGTGTGCTGCTGGCGATCGCCGGGTGCGGCGTTTCTTCCAATCCTGACTCCGCCGTTGTGACGCCTGCGGCTCAGCCTGAATCTGCAGTGCAACACGAAGCGTTGCAGGCTGACGGCGCGCTGGCCAAACGCAGCGTGCGTGCGGCGCCAATGGCCAGTTTTGCGCCGATGCCGGCCGGTGAAAGTTATCCACAGGGCTATCGTGACGAACAGCGCGAGCAGTATCAGGCGCTGGTTGATAACCCGATCCACAGCGTTGCCGAAACCCCGGTTTCGACCTTCAGCGCCGACGTCGACACCGGCGCTTACGCCAACGTCCGGCGCCTGCTCAATCAGGGGCGCCTGCCACCGGAAGGCGCGGTGCGGCTGGAAGAAATGGTCAACTATTTCCCCTACAACTACGCGCTGCCCAGCGATGGCTCGCCGTTCGGCGTGACCACCGAACTGGCCGCCGCGCCATGGAATCCGCACACACGCTTGCTGCGCATCGGCATCAAAGCCTCCGACCGCGCCGTGGCGGAACTGGCCCCGGCCAACCTGGTGTTTCTGGTGGACGTCTCTGGTTCGATGGATCGCCGTGAGGGATTGCCGATGGTCAAAAGCACCCTGAAATTGTTGGTCGATCAGCTGCGCGAGCAGGATCGCGTGTCGCTGGTGGTGTATGCCGGCGAATCGCGAGTGGTGCTGGAGCCGACCTCCGGACGCGATAAAGCCAAAATTCGCACAGCTATCGAGCAATTGACTGCGGGCGGTTCGACCGCTGGCGCTTCCGGCATCGAACTGGCCTATCAGATGGCGCAACAGGCATTTATCCCCAAGGGCATCAACCGCATCCTGCTGGCCACCGACGGTGACTTCAACGTTGGCGTCAGCGACTTCGACAGCCTCAAACAAATGGCTGTGGATAAACGCAAAACCGGGATCTCCCTGACGACTCTGGGTTTCGGTGTGGATAACTACAATGAACACTTGATGGAACAACTGGCCGACGCTGGCGATGGCAACTACGCCTACATCGACAACCTGCGCGAGGCGCGCAAAGTGCTGGTGGATCAGCTCGGTTCGACTCTCGCGGTGGTGGCGAAAAACGTCAAGTTGCAGGTTGAGTTCAACCCGGCGCAAGTCAGCGAATATCGTCTGCTGGGTTACGAAAACCGCGCGCTGAAGCGTGAGGATTTCAGCAATGACAAAGTCGATGCCGGTGAAATCGGCGCAGGACATACGGTGACTGCGTTGTATGAAATTGTTCCGGTGGGTGAGAAGGGTTGGCTGGAGCCGCTGCGCTACGGGAAATCGGGGTCGTCGGTTGCTGACCAGAGTGGAGAATTGGCGATGCTGCGTGTGCGTTATCAACAGCCTGACGGTGGGAAAAGTCTGCTGATCGAACGGCCAATCGCCAATCAGGTCACGCCGGCCAGTGAGGATTTACGCTTCGCCGCCGCGGTCGCCGCGTTTTCCCAGCAGCTCAAGGATGGTCGCTACACCGGCGAATTCAGCCTGCAAGATACCGAAGCTTTAGCGCGCGGCGCCCGTGGTGATGACCGCTTCGGCCTGCGCAGCGAGTTCGTGCAGATGGTGGAGCTGGCGCAGAGCTTACGGACTACCATCGCATCGAGCCCGACTGACACTGAACGACGGATTGAATAGTGAGCCGATTGAAAGGTTTCATCACCCAGCTGTTTGCCTCCGCAGACAGCCCGGAGGCCAGCAGTGACGAATCGCTGCTGGCGCGGTACCGCGAGGGCGACGGTGCGGCGTTCGAAATCTTGTACGCCCGGCACCGTCAAAGCCTGTACCGTTTTCTGCTGGGCTTGAGCGGTAAGTCTGAACTCGCCGATGAAGTGTTCCAGGAAACCTGGCTCAGCCTGATCCGCAGTAACAGTCAGCCACAAGGTCGAGCGACATTTCGTACATGGTTGTTCCAGATTGCCCGCAATCGCCTGATTGATCACTGGCGCAAACACGGCGCTCATCAACCGCTGCACGACAGCTACGACGAACAGACCCACGCCATCAGCGACGACGCCAGCGACCCCGAGCAACTCTTGTCCCTCAGCCGTGACAGCCAACGTTTGGAGAGCGCCCTGCAAACCCTGCCCGCCGACCAGCGCGAAGTATTTCTGCTGCGCGCCCATGGCGACCTCGACCTGGTGCAAATCGCCAGCCTCACCGAAACACCGCTGGAAACCGTGAAAAGCCGCTTGCGCTACGCCCAGCAAAAACTGCGCCGGCTGCTGGCCGAGGAGGTACTGACATGACTGACGCCCGCCAGACACCCGAAGAACAACTGCTCAAGCATGTTCGTGAGCAGCACGACGCTGAGCCGCCGGCGCAGCTTGATGCGTTTATTCTTAATGCGGCCCTGCGCCAAGTTCCGGCACCGAAGTCTAATCTGTGGCAGCGCTGGCTTCAGGCTTGCCGCAAGCCGCGCTATCAAGTGGCGTTCGCCAGCCTGGTCGGCGTGGCGCTGATGCTGTCGCTGGTGCAGCGCGCGCCGGAATCCGTACCCCAATACGATTTCGCCCCGGCCGCCAAACCCGCCGCGCCAATGGCTCGTGAAGAAGCCCGCTCACTCGCGGCTCCGGCGGGCGCCATGTCCGCCCCCGCACCGAGGGCGGAAATGGCTGCAACAATGCAAAGCGAATCGATCAGCGCCGACACGGCGGACGAAGCCAAAGTCGCCAAGCGCGCCGCCGCCCCGGTCAACAGTCTCGACGAGCAACTGCGCGAAGTCCTGCGCCTGCGCGAATCCGGCCAGTCGCAAGCCGCCGACACACTGCTCAACAACCTGCACAAACGCTATCCAAACGTCGATCTCGACCTGCGATTGAAAGAAATCCGCAAAAACTGACCTTTCAATCCTCCAGCCATTTGGCATTGCCCCGCAAAAACGCGCACTATCGGGACATTGCCGATGCGCTGGAGACCACCGTGGCACCAAAAATCGACCGCATCGCCCAACTCCTCAACTGCCCCAGGAAGGGCGACGAAATGCGCCGCGCGATCACCGAGACGCGTAAGGAATTTCTGCTGAACCAGCCGGAAGAAGATGTGCTTGAGGAAGAGGACGTCTTTGAGGAGGAGGTTGGGGAGGATGAAGAGGACGACGATGATTATGATGAGTTTGATTGGACGACGGAATGAATAAGGCCTCTTCAGGATTTGGCCGAGACGTAGTTGATTCAGGCAGTCGTTCGCAGGACGCAGTAATTCGTGAATGCTTTGCCGCCTCTCGTGAAGACCCACGGTCTTCGATACCCGCTGAAACAGTGTTCTCTGAGCTTGATGCGCTCATTAACGAGATCGAGTTAAAGCAGGATGGCGTCTGAGTTCGATGGGCTCAAAGCAAGCGCGGAAGTCATATCGCTCATTTTGAAACCTGCGCGGGCCAACGGAAGCTAATATGTGAGTGGGCGTTTCGTCAGATTGAAGCCAAATGCTCAACGCGTATGTTCGGCTCTACACGGCCCCTGTCGGTTGATGAGCCTAGGCGCTGAGATCGCTTAAGGATTTTGTATTGATGAGATTTCTTCGATCACCAAATCTCAGACACAAAAAAGCCCCAGACCTGACGGTCTGAGGCTTTTTCGTTTCTATCTATGGTGCACCAGGCGGGATTCGAACCCACGACCCCTGCCTTCGGAGGGCAGTACTCTATCCAGCTGAGCTACTGGTGCAGCGGGCGCCATGATACGCATATGCATTGCGGGCGTCCATGCTGCTGAATCGTCTGTGTTTTTTGAAGCTGTAACGGGCGTTTGCTACGTTGATCGGGAAAAATGCGTGAATGCGGCGTTTTTGTTCTTTTTTTCGAACGTCCTATTGTCCTTTAACCCCTTTGAACCTAGGATTCGTTTGAGATTTCAAACGCTCCTTGTCTGGATGCTGAGCCGCACGCGTTGCCAGTCGTGCGCTATATACGTGCTTCAGCCCGGTGAATGATTTCCCTGACGGCAGCCTTGCGAGGCGCCTTTCTACAATCATAATTTTGCTCCGCGCCCGTCGCGGTGCTGTTAAGGAAAGCCGACATGCAGCTTAAAGACACCCAGTTGTTCCGCCAGCAAGCCTTCATCGATGGCGCTTGGGTCGATGCGGACAACGGTCAGACGATCAAGGTCAACAACCCGGCCACCGGGGAAATTCTCGGCACCGTGCCGAAGATGGGCGCTGCCGAAACTCGTCGTGCCATTGAAGCCGCTGACAAGGCGCTGCCGGCCTGGCGTGCACTTACCGCCAAGGACCGCGCGAACAAGCTGCGGCGCTGGTTCGAACTGATCATCGAGAACCAGGACGACCTCGCGCGCCTGATGACCCTCGAGCAAGGCAAGCCACTGGCCGAAGCCAAGGGCGAAATCGTTTACGCCGCTTCGTTCATCGAGTGGTTCGCCGAAGAAGCCAAGCGCATCTACGGTGACGTGATTCCGGGCCACCAGCCAGACAAGCGCCTGATCGTGATCAAGCAGCCAATCGGCGTGACCGCAGCCATCACCCCGTGGAACTTCCCGGCGGCGATGATCACCCGTAAAGCCGGCCCGGCCCTGGCCGCCGGTTGCACCATGGTGCTCAAGCCTGCTTCGCAAACCCCATTCTCTGCATTCGCTCTGGCCGAACTGGCCCAGCGCGCCGGTATTCCTGCCGGTGTGTTCAGCGTGGTGTCCGGCAGCGCCGGCGACATCGGCAGCGAGCTGACCAGCAACCCGATCGTGCGTAAATTGTCCTTCACCGGCTCGACCGAAATCGGCCGTCAGCTGATGGCCGAATGCGCCAAGGACATCAAGAAAGTCTCGCTGGAACTGGGCGGCAACGCGCCGTTCATCGTGTTCGACGACGCGGATCTGGATAAGGCCGTAGAAGGCGCGATCATTTCCAAATACCGCAACAACGGCCAGACCTGCGTCTGCGCCAACCGTCTGTACATTCAGGATTCGGTGTACGACGCGTTCGCCGAGAAACTCAAAGTCGCAGTCGCCAAACTGAAGATCGGCAACGGTCTGGAAGACGGCACCACCACTGGTCCGCTGATCGACGAGAAAGCCGTGGCCAAGGTGCAAGAACACATTGCTGACGCGATCAGCAAAGGCGCGACCGTGCTGGCCGGCGGCAAGGTCATCGAGGGCAACTTCTTCGAGCCGACCATTCTCACCAACGTGCCAAAAAATGCTGCCGTGGCCAAGGAAGAAACCTTCGGCCCACTGGCGCCGCTGTTCCGCTTCAAAGACGAAGCCGAAGTGATCGCGATGTCTAACGACACCGAGTTCGGGCTGGCGTCGTACTTTTATGCGCGTGACCTGGGCCGTGTGTTCCGTGTGGCTGAAGCGCTGGAATACGGCATGGTCGGCGTCAACACCGGGCTGATCTCCAACGAAGTCGCGCCGTTCGGCGGCATCAAGGCCTCGGGCCTGGGCCGTGAAGGCTCCAAGTACGGCATCGAAGATTATCTGGAAATCAAATACCTCTGCCTGGGCATCTAACCCCGGTCAGAGAACGTTTCAAGCGCGAAGGGCACGAGAGCGCTGTCCCTTTGCGCCGCTGCAACCGCAATTTCTCTGCGGCCGGGAACGCCGTGGCAGTCGATCATCGCATGCTGCCGCCGCTGATTCCCCGCTGCTTCATCCTTGAACCACGCCGCCCGATGAGCGGCGAATGAGGACTGTAATGAGCAAGACTAACGCTGAACTGATGGCCCGCCGTACCGCAGCTGTTCCACGTGGTGTAGGCCAGATTCACCCGATCTTCGCCGAGTCCGCGAAGAACGCTACCGTGACTGACGTTGAAGGTCGCGAGTTCATCGACTTCGCCGGCGGTATCGCTGTGTTGAACACCGGTCACCTGCACCCGAAAATCATCGCTGCCGTGACCGAGCAACTGAACAAGCTGACTCACACCTGCTTCCAGGTTCTGGCCTACGAGCCGTACGTGGAACTGTGCGAGAAAGTGAACGCCAAAGTGCCGGGCGATTTCGCCAAGAAAACCTTGCTGGTCACCACCGGTTCCGAAGCCGTTGAGAACGCCGTGAAAATCGCCCGTGCCGCCACTGGCCGCGCTGGCGTGATCGCGTTCACCGGCGCTTACCACGGTCGCACCATGATGACTCTGGGCCTGACCGGTAAAGTCGTGCCGTACTCGGCCGGCATGGGTCTGATGCCGGGCGGCATCTTCCGCGCGCTGTACCCGAACGAACTGCACGGTGTGAGCACTGACGATTCGATCGCCAGCATCGAACGCATTTTCAAGAACGACGCGGAGCCGAAAGACATCGCCGCGATCATCATCGAGCCGGTTCAGGGCGAAGGTGGTTTCTACGTCGCGCCGAAAGACTTCATGAAGCGCCTGCGCGCGCTGTGCGACCAGCACGGCATCCTGTTGATCGCTGACGAAGTACAAACCGGCGCTGGCCGTACCGGTACCTTCTTCGCCATGGAACAGATGGGCGTTGCTGCCGACCTGACCACTTTCGCCAAATCCATCGCTGGCGGCTTCCCGCTGGCCGGTGTGTGCGGCAAGGCCGAATACATGGACGCCATCGCGCCAGGTGGCTTGGGCGGCACTTACGCCGGTAGCCCGATCGCTTGCGCCGCTGCTCTGGCCGTGATGGAAGTGTTCGAAGAAGAAAACCTGCTGGATCGCTGCAAAGCGGTCGGCGAGCGTCTGGTGACTGGCCTGAAGGCGATTCAAGCCAAGTACCCGGTAATCGGCGAAGTCCGTGCACTGGGCGCGATGATCGCGGTCGAGCTGTTCGAAAACGGCGACAGCCACAAACCGAATGCTGCTGCCGTGGCATCGGTTGTGGCCAAAGCTCGCGACAAGGGCCTGATCCTGCTGTCCTGCGGCACTTACGGCAACGTTCTGCGTGTACTCGTACCGCTGACCTCGCCGGACGAGCAACTGGACAAAGGTCTGGCGATCATCGAAGAATGCTTCTCGGAGCTGTAATCCGCAGCACCGTGTGATCGGATCGACAAAAAACCCGCCGCGGCGGGTTTTTTTTCGCCTGTTGAAACACAACCGGCGATTGAGGGCTGTATCGAAACGCCAGCATTGGCTAAGGTTCAAGCATTGCAAGGGAGCGCGCGCATGACTGCCGTTGATTTACCCGCCGTACCGAGAGTGCTGATTGCCGAGGCCGACCCCTGGTCTCGTGACCTGCTTAAACAAGTGTTGCTCAACGTGCGTTGCGATGCGCGGCTCGATCTGTGTGCCGATGGCCAAGAGGCGATGTCGCTGCTGCGCGACGTGCCCTATGACCTGGCCATTGTCGACTGGGAATTGCCCGGCATCGACGGTTTGAGCGTGTTACGCAGCGTGCGTCAGCGCAAACGCAATCCACCGTTGCCGTTCATTCTGATGAGCAGCCGCAACGACAGCGCCAGTGTGCGCGAAGCCTTGCCGCTGGCGCCGCTGGCGTATCTGACCAAACCGCTGAACATGGAAAGCCTGACCCAGCGCTTGCAGGATCTGCTGCTCGATGCGGGCGAAGAAGTGTTTTGCGAAGTGCCGGCATTGGCCGCCGGCATGACGCTGTCGGTGTTCCTCGAACGACGCCGCGAGCAGGCCGACGGCGCGCCGTTGATGACCGACGTGCAAGTGGCGGTCAAACGCAGTCTCAATCCCAATGGCCTTGATCTGAAGGTGTTGGAGGAAGAATTCCGTAAGGATCCGCAGATCACTGCGGTGTTGATCGCCGCCGCCAACAGCGCCGCGCAGCATCACGGTGCGCCGGTGCAGACGCTGGCGCAGGCCCTGCATCGGCTGGGCACCGGACAAAGCATGAACCTGATTCTTGGTCTGTCGCTCAAGCGCAGCGCGAAACTCAGCGATCCGTGTCTGGCGGACTACGCCGAGCGTTACTGGGGATTGTCACTGCACACCGCTGAGTACGCACGCACTCTGGCGCGGCTGCTCGATCTGGATCAGGAGCGCTGTTATTGCGCCGGCATGCTGCATCGTCTCGGCGATCTGGCGCTGCTGCGTTGTTTGCAGGAATGGAAGCAGGCTGGCGGCGAGCTGGATGATCTTGAAGAGGTCGGCGAGGCGCTGGCGGAATTCGGTGCCGGTTACGGGTCGGCGCTGCGCACCCGCTGGCGGCTGCCGCTGGAACTGCGCGAGTTGATTGCGGCGGTGTATCAGCTCGGTGGCGGGGTGTATTCGCGTGAAGCGCTGGTGATGAACATGGCCGCGCAGATGGCGCGGCTGACCGAGCATGAGGGCATTGAAGAGCTGGCGAAGAGTCGCACGGCGCGGTTGCTCAAGATCGGTTTGCCGGAGCTGCTGCGGATGCGTAAATAATGCAGCGACGCTGAACCTTGTGGGAGCGGGCTTGCCCGCGATAGCGTCCTGTCGGGCTATGCAATACTGAATGACACACCGTCATCGCGGGCAAGCCCGCTCCCACAGTGGTTTTGCGTTAGTCGGAGATAATGCGGTTCTTGCCTTGGCGTTTGGCTTCGTACATCGACGCATCCGCCCGGGCAAACAGGCTGTCGAGGCTTTCGTCTTCGGCGGTCATGCTGGTCAATCCCTGACTGACGGTCACGCCAAACGTCTGCTCGCCATGGCTGAAACTCAACCGCTGAATCTCCTTCTGCAAGCGCTCGGAGACTTGCATGGCCATGTCTGGCGCGCAGCCCGGAAACACCGCCGCAAACTCCTCACCACCAATCCGTCCAAACAGATCGCCCCGGCGCAATGACGCGCGTCCGCACTCGGCAATCTTCTGCAAAACGCTGTCGCCCTCCTGATGGCCGAAGGTGTCGTTGATCAGCTTGAAGTCATCGATATCCAGCAGCAGAAACGCCAGCGGCGCGCCTTGCAGGCGCGCCTGCGCGAACTCGCGGTGGGCGCATTCGAAGAAGTGTCGGCGGTTGCTGCTCTGGGTCAGCACATCGGTGGTGGCCAGGCGTTGCAGCTCGCTTTCCATTTGCTTCTTTTCGGTGATGTCTTCGGCAATGCCGACGATGATCACCGGTTGGCCGGGTTCGTCCTGGCGGTTGATGAAGCATTTGTCGCTGATCCAGCGCACCTGGCCATCGGCGGCGATGATCCGGTACTCACGGTCTTCCACTGCGCCTTTGTGCAGCACGTCGGCGAGGCTGCGCTCGGCGTAGTCCAGATCGTCGGGGTAGATGCTGTCACGCCACTGGTTGTAGTCGGCCATCAGCAGTGCAGCGGAGCGGCCGAAAATCCGCTCATAGGCCGGGCTGACGTAAAGCACCTGACGGGTTTCCCAGTCAAACGCCCAAAGCACCGCGTTGACGCTGACCAGCAGCGAACTGAACAGCTGTTCGCGCTCGCTCAGTCGAGCGACTTCGCCTTGGGCGTGCATCAAAGCCATGAGGGTTTGCGCGGCCTCGGGCCACTGGGGGAGGGATGAGTCTTTTTGGTTGTTGTTGACCATCGGCACCAATCTCAAAAGGCGTGCCGCAAGTCGACAACGGCCACGGTTCAACCCGCCGGGGGTGGCGAAGTGTCATTGAGATAGGGGATTGAAGGGGAAGTTCCAAAGGGTGCGCCCGGGTCCGGGCGCACCGATCAATGGCTTCAGACTGCGGCTGGGCGCAGCGAGTAGGTTTTCAGCTGGTCGGCAAACTCGCGCAGGGATTGGATGCCACTGGCCTCAGCCTCGTGAATCCATTCCTTGATCGCCGCAAGCATGTCGTGGCCATTTGCGCTGGTCTTGACCCAGATCTGCTGCAAGGCCAGGCGTTTTTCGTAAATGACCTTCAGCGCGTGGCTGTGTTCGAGCATGCTCTGGATGCGCGCGTGGTGGCGATCTTCCAGCAGACTGGTTTCCCGCGACAACAGGCGCTTGGCCCGGTGGAACTGGTGACGCACCGAATGATCGACCTTGGCCAGTTCCTGTTGGACCAACGGGCCAATCACCAACTTGCGGTACTGGGCCATGATCTGGAAGCGGTTGTTGAGGATCGCCATGGCGGTGTCCATGTCCAGATTGCCCTTGCCTTCGACGCGGTGGGCAATCGGCGCGACGCGCTGCACCTTGGCCAGACGCAGGAAGCTGAAAACTTGAATCCACGCCCAGCCGAGGTCGAATTCCCACTTCTTCACCGACAGCTTGGCCGAATTGGGATAGGTGTGATGGTTGTTGTGCAGTTCTTCACCGCCGATCAGGATGCCCCACGGCACCAGATTGGTCGCCGCATCACGGCACTCGAAGTTGCGATAGCCGATGGCATGCCCGAGGCCGTTGATCACGCCGGCAGCCCACACCGGGATCCACATCATCTGGATTGCCCAGATGGTGATGCCAATGGTGCCGAACAGCAGCAGATCAATCACACCCATGATCGCCACGCCCAGCAGCGGATAACGGCTGTAGAGGTTGCGTTCGATCCAGTCTTCGGGGCAGTTCTTGCCGTAGATGCGCAGGGTCTCGGGGTTCTGCGCTTCGCTGCGGTACAGCTCGGCGCCGGTACGCAACACCGTCGACAAACCCTTGATAACCGGGCTGTGCGGGTCATCAACGGTTTCGCACTTGGCGTGGTGTTTGCGGTGGATAGCGGTCCACTCACGGGTGTTCTGCGCCGTGGTCAGCCACAGCCAGAAACGGAAGAAATGCTTCAGGCCGGCATTCAGCTCAAGCGAGCGATGGGCTGAATAGCGGTGCAAGTAGACCGTCACGCCAACAATCGTCACGTGGGTCATCAGCAGGGTGACTGCCACCAGTGACCAGGCCGACAAGCCAAGAAAACCTTCGTACCACATAGGCTATAGGGCCCTCGATAAAGATAAAAACAGCCGTAGCATTATCACCAAGCACACAGATAAAACCAGTCACCCTTTCAGATAAGAGATGGCTGAATGTTTCTTGACCTATAATCCAGCCTTTTTGTAGGGACATGGACGGCCGAATGTCTGCCACTTATCGCGATGCATTGCGTGCAGCGCTGCTTTACCTGGTACTTGCCGTTGTCTGGTTGCAGGGCACTGGTTATTTATTGAACAGTTTCTTCGATAGCTCCGTGGACGGCGCAGAAGATTTACTGCATTGGCAACTGATCAACGGTTATCTGTTTGTGGCGATCAGTGCCGGTTTGATCTTCCTCGCCCGGGCGCGGTTATTCAGGTTTCTCGGCATCGGCGCGCGTCTGCGTGAGCGCGAAGCAGATCGCGAGCGCCTGCGTCAGGCCGCAGCGGTGTTCGACTGCACTCGCGAAGGTGTATTGGTGACCAACCGCGAAGGGCTGATCGTGCACGTCAACCGCGCATTCATCGAGATCACCGGTTACCAGCGCGAAGAAGTCCTCGGCCAGCAACCCAGCCTGTTCAAGTCCGGCCATCACCCGCCGGGCTTCTACCAGGCGATGTTCGCCACGCTACAAGCCAGCGATGAATGGAGCGGCGAGATCTGGAACCGGCGCAAAAACGGCGAGATCTACCCGCAGTGGCAGACGATCCGGGTGATTCGTGACGATGATGGCCGGCTCAGCCATTACGTGGCGGTGTTTTCCGACATCAGCGCGATCAAGGATTCCGAGCACGAGCTCAAGCGCCTCGCGCACCACGATCCACTGACCGACCTGCCCAATCGCCTGTTGTTCAGTGACCGCGCCGAGCAGGCGCTGGCTTCGGCGCAGACGCACAAGCGCGGCTGCGCGCTGCTGATGATCGATCTCGATCACTTCAAACTGATCAATGACAGCCTCGGCCATAATATTGGTGACCGCTTGCTCAAGGCCGTGGCCGGGCGTTTGCAGGAGTTGTTCGGGGCGGGCATCACTCTGGCGCGCCTCGGTGGTGACGAGTTCGCGGTGCTCGCGGAAAGTTGTCCACAACCCGCGCAGGCTGCCGCTCTGGCACAACGCATTCTCGACGGCCTCAAGCAGCCGTTCTGCCTCGAGGGTAATCCGCTGCTCATCCATGCCAGCGTCGGCATCAGCCTGTTTCCCAGCGATGCCTTGAGCGCCGAGCAACTGCTGCGCAACGCCGACGCGGCGCTGTTCAAAGCCAAGAGCAGCGGTCGCAACGGTTACGCGTTGTACACCGAGGAACTGACGGCCCATGCGCAACAACGGGTGGAAATCGCCTTCGAGCTGCGTCGTGCGCTGGAGCAGCAAGAGTTGCGCGTCTACTACCAACCGGTGCACGACCTGAAAAGCAGTCGCCTGATCGGCGTCGAAGCGCTGGTGCGCTGGCAGCATCCGCAGCGCGGTCTGGTGTCACCGGCGGAATTCATCCCGATTGCCGAACGCACCGGGTTGATTGCCGAAATCGACGCCTGGGTAATGCAGCAGGCTTGTGAGCAGATGTGCCAATGGCAGCAGTCCGGCATCGTGCTGTCGTTTGTCGCGGTGAACGTGTCGTCGCGGCTGTTCGCCCGGCGTGAGTTGTATCAACAGGTGGCGCAGGTGCTGCACGAGACTGGGCTGGATCCGGCCTGTCTGGAACTGGAAGTCACTGAAAGCGCGGTGATGGACGACCCGGAAGTGGCGCTGGAACAGATGCATCGTCTGCGCGAACTGGGCATTCGTCTGGCCATCGATGATTTCGGCACCGGTTATTCGTCGTTGTTGCGACTCAAGCGGCTGCCGGTGCAGAAGCTCAAGATCGATCAGGGTTTTGTCGCCGGGCTGCCATGGGACGAGGACGACGCGGCGATTGTGCGGGT
This sequence comes from Pseudomonas sp. TWP3-2, assembly GCF_049897765.1. NCBI lineage: Bacteria > Pseudomonadati > Pseudomonadota > Gammaproteobacteria > Pseudomonadales > Pseudomonadaceae > Pseudomonas > Pseudomonas sp. TWP3-2. The sequence goes on from NZ_JAFCWW010000001.1 coordinate 76,896, forward strand.
GATCGTCGCGCTGGCGCGGAGCATGGGCATGCAGGTGCACGCCGAAGGGATCGAACAGGTGGAGCAGGCAGCGTTTCTGCTCGGACAGGAATGCGATCTGGGACAAGGCTACTGGTTTGGGCGGCCAGTACCGGGGCAGGAAATCGATTGGGCCAGAGCGCCCGCCATCGGCTGAACGCGGCGCAAACCCTTGCCCTGTCACATAATGTTTTTCAGTTATATAAACATTCTTAAATAGTCTTTTTAAGAATATCTAAAGCTCTCTTATATTGCTCCTACGCCGAACGCAGTGCCGCCCACTGCCAGGCATATTTCATCCAAAGGAGCAGCACCATGAGCGCATCCCTGCGTAGCGTTGACGGTCAGGACGAAAGCACCATCTTGCGCGAAATCCAGGCCGCTTTGCGCGACCTGCGATTCGGCGCGGTGGAAATCACTGTGCATAACGCCCAGGTGGTTCAGATCGAACGCAAAGAGAAATTCCGTTTGCAGCAACCAGGTAAACAACCGGGCTGAGTGAAGATCAAAAGATCGCAGCCTGCGTCAGCTCCTACAGGGGGCTGTGTGTGGAGCTGCCGCAGGCTGCGATCTTTAAACCGGCAAACCCGATTCCAGATATTCATAAGAAAAAGCCACCACCAAGAATTCCAGGAGCTTTCACCATGTCGTCGATTCGCCGTTACGCTTTGGCCGCACTGGCCAGCGCTGTGTTTGCCGGTTCCGCGGTTGCCAAGGATTACGAACTGCTCAACGTGTCGTATGACCCGACGCGCGAGCTGTATCAGGACTACAACGCTGAGTTCATCAAGTTCTGGCAGCAGGAGCACGCTGGCGACAACGTGAAAATCCAGCAATCTCACGGTGGTTCGGGCAAACAGGGCCGCGCGGTGATCGACGGCTTGCGTGCCGACGTTGTGACCCTGGCTCTGGCCGGCGACATCGACGAAATCGCCAAGCTCGGCAAAACCCTGCCGGCCGATTGGCAGAAACGCCTGCCGGACGCCAGCACCCCATACACCTCCACCATCGTGTTCCTGGTGCGCAAAGGCAACCCGAAAGGCATCAAGGACTGGGGCGATCTGGTCAAGAACGACGTCTCGGTGATCACCCCGAATCCAAAAACCTCCGGCGGCGCACGCTGGAACTTCCTCGCCGCGTGGGCCTACGGTCTGAAAGCCAATGGCGGCAACGAAGCCAAAGCCAAAGAATACGTCCAGACCTTGTTCAAGCACGTTCCGGTGCTGGATACCGGCGCTCGCGGTTCGACCATCACCTTCGTCAACAACGGTCAGGGTGACGTGTTGCTGGCCTGGGAAAACGAAGCGTTCCTGGCGCTGAAAGAAGACGGCGGCGCGGACAAGTTCGAGATCGTCGTGCCTTCGTTGTCGATCCTTGCCGAGCCACCGGTAGCGGTGGTCGACAAGAACGCCGAGAAGAAGGGCAACGCGCAGATCGCCGAAGCCTATCTGAAACACCTGTACAGCCCGGCCGGTCAGGAAATCGCCGCGAAAAACTTCTATCGTCCACGGGATAAAGAAGTGGCTGCCAAGTACGCCAAGCAGTTCCCGACCCTCGATCTGGTGACCATCGACAAAGACTTCGGCGGCTGGAAAACCGCTCAGCCGAAGTTCTTCAACGACGGCGGTGTATTCGACCAGATCTATCAGGCGCAGTAATCTGACTCACTACGTGTGGGAGTGAGCTTCTGTGGCGAGGGGATTTATCCCCGTTGGGCAGCGTAGCTGCCCCAAAACCTTCGCATGCGGTGTGTCTGTTTTCCGCAATTGCCGATTTTGGGGCTACTGCGTAGCCCAACGGGGATAAATCCCCTCGCCACAGGGCGCGCTCCCACATTGATGCGTTTTTAACCAGGGACTTCTATGTCGCGTCGTATCTCCCCCGTCATACCCGGCTTCGGGCTGACGCTGGGTTACACCTTGGTGTACCTCAGCCTGATTGTGCTAATCCCGCTGGCGGCGATGTTCGTCCATGCCTCGCAGCTCACCTGGGATCAGTTCTGGACGATCATCTCCGCACCGCGCGTGCTGGCAGCCTTGAAGCTGAGCTTCGGCACCGCGCTGTGCGCCGCGATCATCAACGGCATCATCGGCACGCTGCTGGCCTGGGTGCTGGTGCGCTACACCTTCCCGGGGCGCAAGGTGATCGACGCGATGATCGACCTGCCGTTCGCTCTGCCGACGGCAGTCGCCGGCATCGCGCTGACCGCGCTGTACGCGCCCAACGGGCTGGTCGGACAGTTCGCCGCTGACCTCGGTTTCAAGATCGCCTACACCCCGCTCGGCATCACTTTGGCGCTGACCTTCGTCACGCTGCCATTCGTGGTGCGTACAGTGCAGCCGGTGTTGGCCGATATCCCGCGTGAAGTGGAAGAAGCCGCCGCGTGCCTCGGTGCCAAACCATTCCAGGTGTTCCGGCACATATTACTGCCGGCGCTGTTGCCCGCCTGGTTGACCGGTTTTGCCCTGGCGTTTGCCCGTGGCGTCGGCGAGTACGGTTCGGTGATTTTCATCGCCGGCAACATGCCGATGAAAACCGAGATCCTGCCGCTGCTGATCATGGTCAAACTCGACCAATACGATTACACCGGCGCCACTTCCATCGGCGTGCTGATGCTGGTGGTTTCCTTCGTCTTGTTGCTGCTGATCAACTTGCTGCAGCGGCGCATCGAAACCCCATAAGGAGGCGCGAACATGTCCCAATCGTCTATTGCGGCCGCTTCCTCGGCCAACGCTGCCCGGCGTGGCAGTGCGACTGCACGCAGAATATTGATCGGCCTCGGCTGGTTGATTTTTGCGCTGTTTCTACTGCTGCCGCTGTTCATCGTCGTATCCCAGGGTTTGAAAAACGGCCTCGGCGCATTCTTCACCGCGATCTTTGAACCGGATGCCTTGTCGGCGCTGAAACTCACGGTGTTCGCCGTGCTGATTTCGGTGCCGCTGAATCTGGTGTTCGGCGTCAGCGCCGCGTGGTGCGTGAGCAAGTACTCGTTCCGTGGCAAGAGCATGCTGGTGACGCTGATCGACCTGCCGTTCTCGGTATCGCCGGTGATCGCCGGTTTGGTCTACGTGTTGATGTTCGGTGCTCAGGGCTTGTTCGGACCGTGGCTGCAGGAGCACGACATCCAGATCGTGTTCGCTTTGCCGGGTATCGTGCTGGCGACGATTTTCGTCACCGTGCCATTCGTGGCGCGTGAGTTGATTCCGCTGATGCAGGAGCAAGGCACGCAGGAAGAAGAGGCCGCACGTCTGCTCGGCGCCAACGGCTGGCAGATGTTCTGGCACGTCACCGTTCCCAACATCAAATGGGGCCTGATTTATGGCGTGGTGCTGTGTACCGCGCGGGCCATGGGTGAGTTCGGTGCGGTGTCGGTGGTTTCCGGGCACATTCGCGGGGTGACCAACACCTTGCCGTTGCACGTCGAGATCCTCTACAACGAATACAACCACGTGGCCGCGTTCGCTGTGGCGAGCCTGTTGCTGATCCTGGCGCTCTTCATCCTGCTGGCCAAGCAGTGGAGCGAAAACCGTATCAACCGCCTGCGCGCCAGCGCCGCGGAGGAATAATTCATGTCGATCGAAGTGCGTAACGTCAGCAAGAATTTCAATGCCTTCAAGGCGCTGGACAACATCAGCCTGGACATTCACAGCGGTGAACTGGTCGCGTTGCTCGGCCCGTCCGGCTGCGGCAAGACCACGCTGCTGCGGATCATCGCCGGTCTGGAAACCCCGGACAAAGGCAACATCGTATTCCACGGTGAAGACGTCTCCGGTCACGATGTGCGTGATCGCAACGTCGGTTTCGTATTCCAGCATTACGCTCTGTTCCGCCACATGACGGTGTTCGACAACGTCGCGTTCGGTCTGCGCATGAAGCCGAAAAACCAGCGTCCGAGCGAGAGCCAGATTGCGGCCAAGGTGCATGAGCTGCTGAACATGGTGCAACTAGACTGGTTGGCGGATCGTTATCCGGAACAGCTGTCCGGTGGTCAGCGTCAGCGGATCGCTCTGGCCCGCGCCTTGGCGGTCGAGCCGAAAGTGCTGCTGCTCGACGAACCGTTCGGCGCCCTCGACGCCAAGGTGCGCAAGGAATTGCGCCGCTGGCTGGCGCGCCTGCACGAAGACATCAACCTGACTTCGGTGTTCGTGACCCATGACCAGGAAGAAGCCATGGAAGTCGCCGACCGTATTGTGGTGATGAACAAGGGTGTGATCGAGCAGATCGGCTCACCGGGCGAGGTGTACGAAAACCCGGCCAGCGATTTCGTGTATCACTTCCTCGGCGATTCCAATCGCTTGCTGCTGAGCGACGACAATCACGTGCTGTTCCGTCCTCACGAAGTGTCGTTGTCCAAGCATGAGCTGGAAGATCACCACGCTGCCGAAGTACGCGATATCCGGCCGCTGGGCGCGACCACACGGGTGACGTTGAAGGTTGAAGGGCAGACTGATCTGATCGAAGCGGAAGTGGTGAAAGATCACGACAGCCTGATCGGGTTGGCCAAGGGTGAAACTCTGTTCTTCAAACCCAAGGTCTGGCAGAAAGTCGCCAATCTCTAAAAGCATCGCGGGCAAGCCCGCTCCCACAGGTTCTTCGGCGAACACATAATTTGTGAACGACTCGATCACTGTGGGAGTGGGCTTGCCCGCGATTGCGATCTACACAGCTGCGCGATTCGGATTGACCCGCACCGCTCCAGCCCGCGCCTCGATCTGCTCTTTCAATTCATGCCGCAACCCGAGCACGAACGCCAACTCCGCGACCACAAACAACGGCCCGACAATCAGCCCCGTTACATCATCGACAAACGCCGGTTTGCGCCCTTCGTAGTGATGCCCGACAAACTGGATCGCCCAGCCCACCACAAACATCCCCAGCCCGCTGCTCAGCCACACCAGCGTGCTCTGCTGCGCCAGCACATGCCCGGCCCATACCGACAGCGCCAACAACGCCGTCATCAACACCCCGAGTTTCAATTCCAGTCGCAGGTAAAACCACGCTGAGGCTAGCGCCACCAGCACGGCAGGCGAAATCCACAATCCGCCAAGCGACCACTCCGGCCGCGACAGCAAAACCGCGACCGCCACTACGATCAGCGGAATCCCGATAAAGTGGCTGGCAATGTTGCGCGGGTCACGGTGGTAAGCGGCGTATTGACTCAAATGATCGACGAGGCTTTTCATTGTTGTTCCTCCTGTAGGGTGATCGCAGCATGCGCCGCAATCGGCGTTCACTCTGTCAGGCAGACGACAATCCAGGAGTGTTCATGGAAATGCGTTCACGGCTGCTGACCGGGCAGTGGTTCAGTCATCTGCCTGCGTCCTTTCAGGATAGTCTGCTGGCAGCGGCCAGGGAGCGGCGGCTGACGGCGGGGCAGCGCTTGTTTCAGCGCGGCGATGCACCGTGCGGCTTGTACGCGGTGCTTGAAGGCGCGGTGCGCATCGGGGCGGTCAGCGAGCAGGGTAAAGAGGCCCTGCTGAGCCTGGTGGAAGCGCCGCACTGGTTCGGCGAGATCTGCCTGTTCGACGGCCAGCCGCGCACTCACGACGCTTACGCGGTGGGGCCGTGTACGTTGCTGAATATCCCGCAGGCTGCGCTGCTGCAATTGCTTGATGAGCAACCGGTGTACTGGCGGCATCTGGCGCTGCTGATGACCCACAAACTGCGGCTGACCTTTATCAACCTTGAGCAATTGAGCCTGCTGCCGGCCCCGGCGCGTCTGGCCCATCGGTTGCTGATGATTGCCGAAGGCTATGGCGAACTCGATCCGCCACGCCGGGTTTTGCAGCTGCCACAGGAACAGCTGGCGTCGATGCTGTCGCTGTCACGGCAGACCACCAATCAGATTCTCAAGGACTTGAAAGAGCAGGGAATTATTGGTCTCGGCTATGGGGAAATCGAGATTCTGGACATGCAGAAACTGCGCGCCACCTGTCAGATCTGACAGTAGCTGGCGCACATCGGGCGATGTAAAAGAGCTAGGTCAATCAAGACAACAAAAGGAGTTGAACCGATGAACAGTAAAGTAACCAGCGGCGTTGATCACACCAAACTGAATGAAAACAAGAGCATCGAACCGCCGGTGGTCAATAGCCCGAATGGTGACGTCAACAATCCCGTGAATTTTTCGGGCACCGCTCTGGCGGGCTGGATGGTGGTCGTTGTTTCAGTCCCGATTGATGGTACAGAGCTGGCATCGGCTACGGCTGATGGTAACGGTAACTGGACTAATGATTTCAACTTGGATGTACGTTCCTACTCCGCAGTCGCATTCCAGACGAATAACCGTGAAAGGTCGCCGTTCACGAAAATTTTCGATTTTAAAGTTGTAGGCCCCTAAATCACTCAAAACCCTTGTCGGAGCTAGCAGGCTAGCTCCCACATGGAGTCATGTGTTGTTCTTACGACCCGCGATAGGTCGAGAAGCCATACGGGCTCAGCAGCAATGGAATGTGATAGTGCTGATCCGTCTGCTTCACCTGAAAGATCACCGGAATTTCCGGAAAAAACGTCTCATGCTTGGCCTTCTCGAAGTACTCGCCGGTCTTGAACACCACCCGATATTCACCCGCCTCAAACGGCTTGTTCGCCGGGAACAGTTCGGCAATCCGCCCCTGCTCATTGGTGGTGCCTTTAGCCAGCGGCTGCCAGTCCTGGCCGACGTGTTTCTCCAGCGTGACGTTGATGCCCGGCGACGGCAGGCCGTTTTCCAGGTTGAGCACGTGCACGCTCAAAGGGTTGCCGGCGGCCAGCGCCAGGCTTGAAAAAGCGCTCAGGCCGAGTGCCGCGAAAGTCATACGCAAAGCAGTCATGGTGATTCTCCTGGGTTCAAGAACGGTTGAAAGACAGGCCGACCTTTTCGGCAGCCTTGATCGCACAGTTTTCGTCTTGCTCGCCGCCGCCGGAACCGGCCACACCGATGGCGCCGACCAATTCCTTGCCGGCAAACAGCGGAATGCCGCCGCCCAGCAACAGCAATTCATCGAGGGTATTGAGGTTGGCCGTCTCCGGATTGCTGCGAGCGCGCTCGGCGAACAGTCGGGTCGGGGTTTTCGTCGACAGCGCTGTATAGGCCTTGCGCTGGCTGGCAGCGGTGTTGTGCGGGCCGATACCGTCGCCGCGCAAGGTCACCAACAGGTTGCCGCCACGGTCGAGCACCGACACCGTACCGCTGCAGTTTTCCAGCGCCATGTCGGCGAGCAGTCGTGCGTTTTTCAGGTCGAGGTCGGCGTGACGCGGCAGTTCAGGCGCGGCAAACGCGCCGCTGCTGAGGCTGATCGCGAGGCTGGCAATCAAGTATTTGACGGTCATGGGTAGGCTCCAGAAACTGAGGTCGCCACCTTAGCCGCCAGTCCCCGTCGAAACCTCGTCAGCCGGATTACAAGTTTGTAATGGGCAAAACCGACGAAGGCGCCTAGCCTGTGTGCCTGAATAATCGAGGTGTGCCATGCGTTTGCTGGTTGTAGAAGATGAAGCCAAAACCGCGAACTTCCTCGCCAAAGGGCTGGGAGAGTCGGGTTTTGCGGTAGATGTGGCGCTCAATGGCCTCGACGGGCGCTACTTCATTGAGCAGCAGGAATACGACCTGATCATCCTCGACGTGATGCTGCCGGGCCTCAACGGCTGGCAATTGTTGCAACTGATCCGCCAGCGCGGTGCCACGCCGGTGCTGTTTCTGACTGCGAAAGATGCCATCGAAGACCGCGTCCGCGGCCTCGAACTTGGCGCCGATGACTACCTGCTCAAACCTTTCGCCTTCGCCGAGTTGCTGGCGCGCGTGCGCACGCTGCTGCGCCGCGGGCCGATGCGCGAAGCCGAGTCGTACAGCATCGCCGATCTGGAAATCGACGTACTGCGGCGGCGGGTCAGTCGGGGAGGTCAGCGCATTTCACTGACCAACAAGGAATTCGCTTTGCTGCAATTGCTCGCCAGCCGTCAGGGCGAAGTGTTGTCGCGTACGCTGATCGCCTCGCAGGTGTGGAACCTGAATTTCGACAGCGACACCAACATGGTCGAGGTCGCGGTGCGGCGTCTGCGCTCGAAGATCGATGATCCGTACATGCCGAAACTGATCCACACCGTGCGCGGGGTCGGCTATCAACTGGAAGCGCCGGACGATGCGCTCTAGATCCATCGCCTGGCGGCTCGCTCTGGCATTCGCTGCGGTCTGCGCTTTGGTACTCAGTGCGATTGGCCTGTTTCTGTATCGCTCGCTGGCCTCGGAAATCGCCTGGCGCGACGACATGGCGTTGCTCGGTCGTCTGGAGCAAGTGCGCGCCTTGCTTGCTGACAGCGACAGCCTCGACGCCTTGCAGGCGCGGCCACGGCTGTATCAGAACATGCTCGGCAACCTCGACAGTTTGCTGCTGGTGCGCCGCGCGGACGGCTCCAGCGTAATCGCGATCAACCCGCGCCAGCGCGATCTTCCGCAGTTGAACGCAATCGCGCGTGATCAATCCCCGCAACGCCGAGACGTACTGACTTGGGAGGCGCCCGATGGTGCTGAACTGGCCTTGTTATCCGGCGAGGCCCAAGGCCCGAACGGCGAATCGCTGACCGTGATTGCCGGTAAAGTGCTCAGCGAACGCGAGCAGATGCTCGGTAGTTATCGCATGCGCTTGTATCTGGCAGTCGGTCTCGGTGCTGTGCTCGCCTTTGCACTCGGTCTGTTGCTGTTACGCCGTGGCTTGCGTCCTCTGGGCAAACTGAGCGAAGCGGTGCGCGGCATCGACCTGCGCAGCCTCGATCGACGTTTGCCGGCGGACGACACACCAGCTGAATTACTCGAACCGGTACAAGCGCTCAACGGCATGCTGGCGCGGCTGGACGACAGCTTCCAGCGTCTTTCGCAGTTCTCCGCCGACCTCGCCCACGAAATCCGTACGCCGCTGCACACCTTGCTCGCGAGCAACGGCCAGGCGCTGAATCACCCGCGCAGCAGCGCGGAATATCAGGAAGTGCTGGCCTCGAATATGGAGGAATTCGAACGGCTCAAGCGCATGGCCGAGAATTTGATGTTCCTTGCGCGCGCGGAGCAGGCCGAGCGCGCGCTCGATCTGCGCACGCTGGATCTAAACGAAATTGGCGAAGAGTTATGCGACTACTTCGAAGCCTTGGCCGATGACCGGGGAATCCGACTGGAAAACAACCTCAGCGGCGAGTTGTTCGCCGATCAGCAACTGCTGCAACGCGCCTTGGGCAACCTGTTGGCCAACGCCGTCCGCCATGCCGATATCGATTCCGTGATCAGCCTGCGTCGGCGCGATGAACCGGGAATGTGCTGGCTGCAAGTTCACAACCACGGCCCGGCCATCCCGAACGAACACCTGAGCAAACTGTTCGACCGCTTCTACCGCGTCGATCCGGCCCGTGCTGAACCGGGTGATTCCGGTGGTTTGGGGCTGGCGATTGTGCATTCGATCATGCAATTGCATGGCGGCCAGGTGCGGGTTAGCAGTGATGCGAGGGGTACGGTTTTTGAGCTTGGATTTTTGTTGATCTGACTGACGCCATCGCGGGCAAGCCCGCTCCCACAGGTTTTTGTGTTGGACACAAAACGCCCATTCCCTGCAGATCCCTGTGGGAGCGGGCTTGCCCGCGATGGCGTAATTGAATCCAGCACAAATTCTGCTCAACGCAACTGATCGCGAAACTGCCCCGGCGTCATCCCGGTCCAGCGCTTGAACGCGCGGCTAAAGCTGCTGGTATCCGCGAATCCCAACAAATAACTCACCTCACTCAGCGAACATTGCGGATCGCGCAAATGCAGCAGCGCGAGGTTCTCGCGGCTTTCGTTAAGCAGCGTGTCGAAGCGGCAGCCTTCATCTGCCAAATGCCGTTGCAGGCTGCGCAGGCTCAGGTGCAAAGCCTGGGCGATGCGTTCGGCGCTGGGTTCGCCTTCGGGCAGTTGTTCTTCAATCGCGTCGCGCACTTTGCGCTCCCAGGTCAGTGGTTTGAGCTGGGCGAGGGTGCGTTTGAGTACGGTTTCGTTGTGTTCGGCCAGTTCCGGGTTCGCGTCGTCGAGGTGGCTGTCGAAATCGCTCAGCGCGAACTCGATGCGATCCACCTCGGCGGCGAAATGCACCGGCGAGCGAAAGACTTTGTGCCATTGATGCGCATCAGCCGGTTCCGGGCGTCGTAGATAGACTGCCAGCGGTGCGTAATCGCGGCCGAGGCGATTGCGGCAGGTACGGACGTAGATTGCGGCGAAGGCATCGATGGCTTCGAAGGCGGGAGCCGGATTACCGACCGGGATTTTCAGGCTGAAGCGATAGCGATCCTCCGTGCGCACAAGTTCCAACTCCAGCGCATCGCTGACCACCTGGTGATAACGCACGATGCGCTCGAACACCTCGCGCAGGCTGCCACTGGCGACCAGCGCATAGCCCAGTGCGTGAAACGTAGTCGGGCTGACGAACCGCGACACGCGCAGACCGAGCGCCGGATCGCCACTGGCCTGTACCGCAAGCTCCCACAGGCGCGTAGTGCCGGATAAGGGATAGCGCGCGTTCGGGTCATCCATCAGTGATGGATCGAGCCCGGCCTGTTGGCACAGGGCAGTGCTGTCCAGCCCCAGCGCATCGAGTTGCTTGCGCAGGGCACGGGTCCAGCTGGCGAGTGAGGTCGGTTCCGTCATTCTGATTGGCGCTTCCGGTCAACAGGTTGGCGTTTTCGGCTACCGTGTTCGTCATCTGCGCAGGGCAGGATGCGAACATCATAAACCCGAGGATGGAAGCATGGACGGTACTTCTGCAAGTCCCCAGCAACACAATGCTGCTCAGCGATCAGCGCATATTCGTCAAGTGGTGCTGGCCAAGGGTGTGGAGCTACGCGAGCGCTACCCGATTCTCAAACATCAGGACGCGCTTGGTGCAGGGATTCTGACGTTCGCATTGCTCGGAATGATCGGCTCGGCGGCGCTGTACATCACCGGGCATATGGCGTGGTGGGTGTGCCTGCTGCTCAACGCGTTTTTCGCATCCTTGACCCACGAACTGGAACACGACCTGATCCACAGCATGTACTTTCGCAAACAGCGCGTGCCGCACAACCTGATGATGGGCCTGGTCTGGCTGGCGCGGCCGAGCACGATCAATCCGTGGATCCGTCGGCATCTGCACCTCAATCACCACAAGGTCTCGGGCACCGAGGCCGACATGGAAGAACGCGCAATCACCAACGGCGAGCCGTGGGGCTTTGCGCGGTTGCTGATGGTCGGGGACAACATGATGTCGGCGTTCATCCGCTTGCTGCGAACGCCGACGTGGGCGCACAAGTGGAACATTCTGAAAAAGGTTTTCAAGGTCTACGCGCCGCTGGCGCTGCTGCATTGGGGTGCCTGGTATGTGTTTCTCGGATTTCACGCGGCCAATGGCATCGCGTATCTAAGCGGCTCGCCCATCGAATGGTCGGTGACCACGCTGTCGGTGATGCAAGTAATCGACATCGCGGCGGTAGTGATCATTGGCCCTAACGTACTGCGCACTTTTTGCCTGCACTTCGTCAGTTCAAACATGCATTACTACGGCGATGTCGAGCCGGGCAATGTGCTGCAGCAATGTCAGGTGTTGAACCCTTGGTGGCTGTGGCCGTTGCAGGCGTTCTGTTTCAACTTTGGCAGCAGCCACGGGATTCATCATTTTGTGGTGAAGGAACCGTTTTACATTCGTCAGATGACCGTGCCGGTGGCGCACAAGGTGATGCGCGAGATGGGAGTTCGGTTTAATGATTTCGGGACGTTTGGGCGGGCGAACCGGTTTGTTCGCAAGGAAGGCGTGGCGCAGGAAGAGGTACGTATCGTTCAGGCTTAAAGGGTGACGGCAAAGGCCTCATCGCTGGCAATCCAGCTCCCACATTTGGAATGCATTACCCTGTGGGAGCTGGCTTGCCAGCGATAGCGGTAGCTCAGGCACCCTCAATCCGGCTGAAACGGCGACTCACTGAGAATCACCCCAGTCTCCTCAACATAGCGCTGCCAATGCTCGATCAACGCCTCAAGCCTCTGCGGCTGACTCACCGCCAGATCATGAATCTCCCCCGGATCACTCCCCAAATCATAAAGCTGCCACGTCGCCGGCCCCACCGGCCCGGGAATCCACACAGCCTTCCATTGCCCCTGCCGAATCGCCCGGCGCCCGAACAATTCCCAGCCAGTCACCGTGTGTTCGTCATGCACCTGCGCCGTCTCGCCAGACAAGAACCCCAGCCACGATTTACCGCGCAACGGCGCCACCGGTTTGCCGTGCCACAGCTTGCCCGGATGACGCACGCCAGCCAGATCGAGAATGGTTGGCGTAACGTCCATCACCGTGCCAAAGCCGTGGCTGATCTGCCCCTTCAGCGGCAACTGCGGATAGTGCAACAGCGCCGGCACGCGAATCCCGCCCTCGGTGGTGAACGCCTTGAACAGCCGCGACGGCGCGGTCGCCACCTGCGCCCAGTTCGGCCCGTACCAGACGTAGGAATTCGCCCGACCAATGTTGTCGAGGCTGTTGTCGTAATGCTGACTCAGATACGTCACCAGCTCCGGGCCGAATTTGGGGAAAGCTTCAAGCAGCGCGCCTTCGGCGCCGTTGTCGGACATGAACAGGATGAAAGTATTGTCGAGCTGGCCTTGTTGGCGCAGGTAATCGACCACCCGGCCGATGTTCCAGTCCATGCGCTCGACCATCGCCGCGTAGACCTCCATTGCCCGCGCGGAAATCTGTTTTTGCTCATCGCTTAACGCATCCCATTGCGCCGTTAGTTGGACCAGCGGATGCGGTTCGACATCCGGCTCGATCAGCCCCAGAGCCTTGAGTTTTTCCAGGCGTTCCAGGCGCAAGACTTCCGGGCCGGCGTCGTAGCGGCCACGGTACTTGTCGACGATGTCCTTGGGCGCCTGCAACGGCCAATGCGGCGCAGAAAACGGCAAGTAAGCGAAGAACGGCCGCCTCTGATCGCGCTCCTTGAGGTACTGCAACAGCTTGTCGCCAAAGGCGTCCGAGGAGTAGAAATCCTTGGGCAATTCATCAACGAACGTGGAGTCTTCGATGTACAGCGCCGGAGTGGATTTCAACAGGCCCGGCGTCTGCTCATCGTAGGTCGGCTCAAAACCGTAGTGGTTGGCGGCTCCAGGCAGCAGCGAGAACGAACGCTCGAAACCGCGAGCCTGCGGCGCGAGTTCGGCAGTCAGGCCGAGGTGCCATTTGCCGCTCATCAAGGTCTGGTAGCCGGCCTCGCGCAGCAGCTCCGGCAGGGCGACGACGCGGTCGTTGAGGTAGCCCTCATAACCTGGCTTGCCGATCAGTTCCGGCGTCAGCGCTTCTGCCATGGTGCCGATGCCGGCAATGTGATGATCGGTGCCGGTAAGCAGCATCGAGCGCGTCGGTGAACAGGTCGGCGCCGTGTGGAAATCGGTCAGGCGCAGGCCATTGTTGGCCAGCGCATCGAGGTTCGGCGTGGCGATTTCGCCGCCGAACGCGCCGATGTCGGAGAAGCCGAGGTCATCGGCCAGAATCACCAGAAAATTGGGACGTTGCGGCATCAAAACACTCCAGGTCAGCAGGCAATAAATGACAGCGGCAGATCACGGATCTGCACCGGCACACTCGGTTGGTAATGGTCGTCGCTGGTCAGCTCGTGCAGCAGTTCTTCGCGCAATTGGTGGAAGTCAAAACTGCTGCGTTGGCGCGGATGGGGCAGCGCGATGTCGACCACTTGCTTGATGCGACCCGGACGCGGTTCCATCACCACCACGCGGTCGGCGAGGAAGATCGCTTCCTCGACATCATGGGTCACTAGAATCGTGGTGATTTTTGCCCGTGCGCGAATAGCCAGAAGCTCATCCTGCATCTGCTGACGGGTCAGCGCATCTAGAGCGCCGAAGGGTTCGTCGAGCAGCAGAATTCGTGGGCTGGCGACGAGGCCGCGCGCGATCGCCACCCGCTGCGCCATGCCGCCAGAGAGCTGATGCGGATAGGCGCGGGTGAAGTCGCGCAGACCGACCAGGTCGATGAAATCTTCGACGCGGCGCTGCTTTTCGGCAGCGCTCAACGGCTCGTTGACCAAGCCCAGACCGATGTTGTCGGCCACCGTCAGCCACGGGAACAAACGGTGTTCCTGAAAGACGATGCCGCGCTCGCCGCCGATGCCGCTGACGGCTTTGCCATCGACAGTGATCTGCCCGCGAAATTGCGTATCGAGGCCCACCAGCAAGCGCAGCAAAGTCGATTTGCCGCAGCCGCTGGAGCCGACGATGGCGACGAATTCGCCTTCGGCGATGTCGAGGTTGAATTCGCGGATCGCCTCCAGTTCGAAACCGTCGACGTCGAAGGATTTGCCTACGTGGTTGAAGCTGACAATCGGTGCGTTCATGCGTGTCTCCAGCGGGTCGCGCGAATTTCCAGGCGTTGGCCGATCAGGTTGAGCAGGGCGCCGGTGAGGCCGACGAGCAGCATGCCGGCCATGATCAGATCCATGCGTAGCAGTTGTTGTGCGCCGATCATTTGGCTGCCGATGCCGCCGTTGGACGGCATGAAATATTCGGCGCCGATGGTGCCGAGCCAGGCGTAGATCAGGCTCAGCCTGAGACCCGCGAAAATCCCCGGTGCAGCGCCGGGCAGGACCAGTCGACGCAGACGCTGGCCGAGGCTCAGGCGCAGCACTTGTGCGGCTTCGTTGAGTTGCGGCGAGAGGTTGGCGACGCTGCGTTGGGTGGCGATGAACAGCGGGAAGAATGCGGCGAGGGCGACGAACACCCACTTGGCCAGTTCGCCCAGGCCGAACCACGCAGTGAGCAGCGGCACCCAGGCGAAAATTGCGATCTGGCGGATTGCGGCGAAGGTCGGCCCGAGCAGCCGTTCACTGGTGCGCGACAGGCCCAGCAGCAAGCCCAGCGCCAGGCCGAGACTGCCGCCGATCAACAGACCGCCAAGGGTGCGGCCCAGACTCAGGCCCATGCCGGTGACCAACGTGCCGTCGAGCAAACCATTCAGCGTGGCTTCCAGCACATTCAGCGGGCTGGCGAGAATCGCGGCATCGACCCACTGTTGATCGACCGCCAGTTGCCACAGCGCGAGCAAGCCCAGCGGCAACAACCACGGCTGCAAACGCTGCCAGCCTTCATAGCGCGGGCCACGGCGGATTTCGGCGGTGGCCGGGTGCGGCCAGTGCACCAGTTTGCTGTCGAGCAGACCGATACCGCGGTCCATCGCCACACCGATCAGGCCGATGACCACGATGCACACGAACACGATGTCGAGCATGAACAGCTGCCGCGCCCAGACCATCAGATAACCGATGCCTTCACTCGAGGCCAGCAGCTCCACAGCCAGCAACGAGGTCCAGCCAGCAGCCAGTGCCAGACGCACGCCGGCCATGAATGCGGGGAGGGCGGCAGGCAGCACCAGACGTCGGATCAGCAAGTGTGGCGGCAGGCGCAACACCGCCGCCGCTTCGCGTAATTTCGGTTGCGCATCCCGCACGCCGACCAGTGTGTGCAGGGTCACCGGCACCACGATGGCTTTGATCAGCACCACCAGTTTCAACACCTCGCCGATGCCGAAAAACACCATGAACAGCGGAATCCACGCCAGCGTCGGCACTTGTGCAAGCCCGGCGAAGGTCGGGAAGATCAGGCGTTCGAGGCGCCGACTGAAACCCAGCGCCGCGCCGAAAATTGCACCGGCCGAGATCCCGGCCAGCAAGCCCCAGAACAGCCGTTGCAGGCTGATCCACAAATGGCTCCATAGCTCGCCTTGAGACAATTCAACGGCGCTGCTCCACACCAACGATGGCGCCGGCAGGATCTGCTCGCTCATCCAGTGATTGCGCGCCGCCAGCCACCACAAGGCAAACAATGCCAGCGGCACAATCCATGGCAACAGCCGATGGCTCAGGCTCGGCCACACGCGCTGACTTTTGAGCGGCGGCGCGGGCAGCGGCAGGCTGAGCAGCGAATCACGGGCCATGGGTGACCTCCGTTGTCGGGTTGGATCTTTAGCGGAATTAGCAGATAACAAATAGTTATATAAAAACAATTTATTGATCTGTTTAGAGATAAGGCACGCCATTTAAGGCCTGCGGCCCCTGCGCATCCAATGCATTCGAAGAATATTTTCGATGCTCTCAATGCATACCTTCCCCCACGTCCCGAATTTGCTGGCTTAGCTCAAAAAGCTATAAAAATGTTCTTTTATAGTATTTAAGTGCAGATGTGCATTGCGCCTACTTTCAGCTCCTCAACACCCATCGTGACCAGGAGCCGCACCCATGAACCTTCCCTTCAAACGTGTCATCAGTCTGTTTGCCATCCCGGCACTGGCGGGTCTGCTGGCGCTCAGTGCCCGCGCCGACGAGCTCAAGGAAATCCGCATCGCCGTGCCCGATCTGAGCGCCGGCACTCAGCACAGTGGCGGTGGTGTGGTCGATGTATTGCGCGATCAGCAGATCTTCGAAAAAGCCTTCGCCGAGCAGGGCATCAAGATTCAGTGGAGTTTCTTCAAAGGCGCTGGCCCGGTGATCAACGAGGCGTTCGCCAATGGTCAGGTGGATCTGGCGTACCTCGGTGACCTGGCTGCGATCATTGGCAAGTCCAACGGACTGGACACGCGTCTGCTCAGCGCCAGCGCACGTGGCGTGAAGCAATATCTCGGCGTGGTGCCGGCTTCCGGGATCAAGACTTTGCAGGATCTCAAAGGCAAACGCGTGGCGATCTTTCGCGGTACGGCGACCCAGTTGTCGTTCGATGCGGCGCTGGCCAGTCAGGGTTTGAGCGAAAAAGATCTGAAGGTCATCAACCTCGATTTCACTGCGGCGGTTGCAGCGTTGGCAGCGAAGCAGATCGACGCGTCATGGGGCAGTTCCGGGTTGGCCGCGTTGCAGATCAAAGGCCTGGCCGAGTTACCGCTGAACACCAAGGATCTGGGTGGCGCCGGCAGTGTGCAGTCGGTGCTGGTGGGCACTGGCAAGTTTGTCGATGCGCATCCTGAGGCGGTGAGCAAACTGCTCAAGGCGCAGCAGCAAGCGGTGGAATGGCTGACGCAGGAGAGCAACAAGGACGCGTACGTGCAGCTGGTTTCGGGACTGGCGAGTTATCCACCGGTGATTTTGACCGAGGATCTGAAGGATCAGAAATTGGCTGAAGTGTTTCCGTCGACGCTGGACCCGGTGTTCCTTGGCAGCTTGCAGGACAAGGTCGATCTGGCGGCGCAGCAGAAGCTGATTCGCAAGCCGTTCAAGGTTAACGATTGGGTGGCGCCGAAGGCTGCGATCTTTTGATCTTAGAAAACCTAAACCGCAACACTGATCTGCTGCTTATCCACCGCCACCAACGTCTCGATCATCGCCCGCGCCGCCGGTGACAAGCGAAACCCGGTGCGGCTGACAATCCCGCACCGCGCATTCATGCTTTCCAGATTTTGCGGCAAGTTGCGCCAGTGCAGCAGCGCCAGCGAGCCCTGGGCAATGTCCTCGTAAAACGCCTCTTCCGTGCCGATGCCAATCGCATTCGATTGCAGCACCACCTTCACCAGCGCCGGAAAATGCTCGGTCTCGATGGTCGGTGAAAAATCGATCCGCCCGCTGAGGTTCGCCAGCAGTTTGCGAATGCCCGGCGGGATAAGTGTGGTTGCCAGCGGATAGTCGAACATGTCGTTGGTCGACAGGCTTTCCTTGGCCAGCAGTGGATGCCCCGGCCGGCAGAAAAACACTCCGCGCTTGGGCGTCAGTGGCTGGGTCTGGAAGTTCGGGTCGGACTCGAAATGGCGGATGTCGGCGATGAAAAATTCGATCTCTTCGCGAGTCAGCGCGCGGCTGAGTTTTTCCCAGTTATCCACCTGAAAACAGGTGCGCACTTTCGGGTGCGCGTTAATGAATTGCGCCACTGCATCCGGCACCAGCTTCACCGCTGGCGCCGGACCACAGCCGAAATGCAGTTCGCCGGCGTCGAGCTTGGTCATCTGCGTCACTTCAGCGCTGAGCAACGCCGCACCTTGCACCAGGGTCAGAGCGTGTTGCAGCACGACCTGGCCTTCCGGAGTCGGACGCAAATCCTTGTTGCCGCGATCCACCAGCACACAGCCAAACTCTTGCTCCAGCCCCTGAATACTGCGGCTGAACGCCGGTTGAGTGATGCCCATGGCGTCCGCCGCACGTACAAAGCTGCGGTGCTCGTTGAGGGCGATGAAGTAGCGCAACTGGCGAAGATCCATATGCTTTTCCGGCATCCTAAAAATAGCTCGAAGGCATTTGCGACGAGGGTTGCTTGAGGTTTTAAATGCAAGCTCTTATTCCGTCAACGAAGCATGTAAATATCTATTAGATCTAAAATGAATATAGATAGAGCGTTGTTTCGCTGCCGTCCAACCGCAAGCAGTCGATGAGGGTCTACCCATGAGCAATGCCGCACGCGCTGTAAAACCCGCTGTCCACGCGCTGGAAATCCATCCGGTGGCCGGTCGTATCGGCGCCGAAATCCGTGGCGTGCACCTGTCCGGTGACCTGGACGCCGTCACCGTCGAAGCGATTCAACAGGCGCTGGTCCAATACAAGGTGGTGTTCTTCCGCGAGCAGACCCAGCTCGACGATCAACGCCAGGAAGCCTTTGCCCATTTGCTCGGCGAACCGGTGGCGCACCCGACCGTGCCGTCCCGCGAGGGCACCCGTTATTTGCTGGAACTGGACGGCGCAGAAGGGCAGCGCGCCAACTCGTGGCACACCGACGTGACCTTCGTCGACGCCTACCCGAAGGCCTCGATCCTGCGTTCGGTGGTGGCTCCGGCGTTCGGTGGCGACACCTTGTGGGCCAACACCGCCACCGCATACAACGAACTACCGACCGAGCTGCGTGAACTGGCAGACAAATTGGTCGCGGTGCACAGCAACGAATATGACTACGCCGGCGCCAAGCCGGACGTGTCGGCGGAGAAGCTTGAGCGCTATCGCAAGATCTTCACCTCGACCGTCTACGAGACCGAGCACCCGGTGGTGCGCGTGCACCCGATCAGCGGCGAGAAGAGCCTGTTGCTGGGGCATTTTGTGAAGCGCATCAAGGGTTATTCCCAGGCAGATTCGGCGCATTTGTTCGGGCTGTTGCAGAGTCATGTGATTCGTCAGGAGAACACCGTGCGATGGCGCTGGAAGGCCGGTGACGTGGCGATCTGGGATAACCGTTCGACGCAGCATTATGCGATTGATGATTACGGGACTCAGGATCGGGTGGTGCGGCGGGTGACGCTCAAGGGTGAAGTGCCGGTGGGGGCTTCGGGGCAGCGCAGTCAGACGATCAAGGGGCGTGACTGAGGATCAAAAGCTACCCTCACCCCAGCCCTCTCCCGGTGGGAGAGGGGGCCGACCGAGGTGTCTGGCGGGTTACATCGACCTGAAAAAGCTATGTCGATTGTGGATTCGTAAAGCAGGGTCAGGTCGATGTAGTTCTCAAGCATCCCCCAATCAGTCCCCTCTCCCTCCGGGAGAGGGTTAGGGTGAGGGGCTCTTGATTTTGCTCACCTACCAAACGCCGATCTGCACCAATTTCTCGGTCTCAGGCTCGCCATAGCGAAACTGTTGCCCGCGCAAATCAATCTCCCGATTGCTGATCGTCGTGCGCCGCTTCAGCCCGCGCACCCACTCGAACAAATACCCCGCATGCTCCTCACGCACCGTCGCATAAGCCGGATCAGCCCCCAGATCAACCAGCTCTTGCGGATCATTCAGCAGATCAAACAACTGCGGTCGAAAGCCGTCGTACGCCAGATATTTCCAGCGTTCACTGCGCACCATGGTCATGCGGCAACGATCAATCGGCTGACCCAGTCGCTCCCGCGCCGGAGCCTGGAAGGCATAGTCGTATTCACTGATCGCATAGCGGCGCCAGTCCGGATTTTCGCCGTGCAGCAGAGGAATCAATGAGCGCCCTTCGAGCCGATGCTCGGCACTCGGTACTCCCAGTGCTTCGAGAAAGGTCGGCAGAGCGTCGATGGTTTCCGCCAGGCGCTCATCCACCGTTCCGCGCGTGACATCCGCTGCAGCACGCGGATCGCGCACGATCAGTGGCACGCCCACGGCTTGTTCGAGCAGGAACTCTTTCTCGCCCAGATAGTGATCGCCGAGAAAGTCGCCGTGGTCGCTGGTGAACACGATCAAGGTGTCGTCCCAACGGCCGTTGCTTTGCAGAAAATCGAACAAACGCCCGAGCTGATCGTCGACTTGCTTGATCAGGCCCATGTAGGTGGGGATTACAGTCAATCGTACTGCGTCGCGGGAGAAGTTGAGGCTTTCCTCGTGTTGACGAAACGCCGTGTAGACGGGGTGGTTGCTGGCTTTTTCGGGCGCGGCGCGCACCGGATCGAGGATCGATTTCGTACTGTACAAGGTGTGGTACGGAGCAGGTGCGATGTAAGGCCAGTGCGGTTTGATGAAGGATAGGTGTAAAAACCAGGGTTGCTCGCCTTGTTCGCCAATAAAGTCGATGGCCCGATCAGTGGTGTAAACCGTCTCGGAGTGCTGCTCGGGAATGCGCGCGGGCAAACCGGCGTTGCGCATTTTCCAGCCGCTGAGGATTTCACCGTTTTCGCCTTCGGCAGCGTTGGCCCAGTCGTGCCAAGGGTTGCGAGCTTCGAAGCCTTGCTCGCGCAGGTAATGGGTGTAGGGCGCGGATTCGCGTTTGTCGTCGAACAGTGGGTCGTCGGGGAAGATGCCGTCGTGGCGCATGTAGGGTTCGAAGCCGACTTCATTCAGCACTTCGGCCTGCGCGCTGTCTGGATTGATCGCCAGCCGCTGCAAGGCATCGACATTGGCGGTGGCGTGGGTCTTGCCGACCAATGCAGTGCGGATGCCGTGCGGGCGCAGGTAATCGCCGATGGTCAGTTCTTCCAGCGGCAACGGCACGGCGTTCCACGCCACTTGATGGCTGCTGACGTAACGCCCGGTGTAGGCCGACATGCGCGACGGCCCGCAGATCGTGCCTTGGGTGTAGGCACGGCTGAAACGCACGCCGGCCGCCGCCAGCCGATCAATGTTCGGCGTGTGCAGATGCGGGTGGCCGTAGCAGGACAGGTAATCGCGGCGCAGCTGATCGCACATGATGTACAGCACGTTGCGCACGGGGTTTTCGGGCTTGGACATGAGGCTCACCGGTCAGAAGGACAGGCGAGGGTTTTCGCTTTCGATGGGGGTGTTCGGCAAGTGCTTTCGGGGAATGGATTTTATGCAGGGAATGCATCGGTGCCTGGGCTGCCGCCATCGCTGGCAAGCCAGCTCCCACAGTATCTGGGGAGTTCGCATTATCTGTGCTCGGCGCGAATCCTGTGGGAGCTGGCTTGTCGGCCCGCCGCATCGCAGCGATAGCGGTGGATCACACCGCAAAATTCTCCAGGGAACACACTTCTTCATCCACCTCATCAATCGCCTTGATCTGCGCAATCATCGCCTCCGCCAGCGGCGACAGGCGATACCCGGCGCGGCTGACAATCCCATAGCGGGTGTACAGCTCCTCAAGATCATCCGCCAGCCCTTCGATCTTCAAAGACACCAGCTCACCCTTGGCCAGATGCAAAGCATCCGAATACGCGCCAACAATCCCGATCGCATCCGAACGCAGCACTACGCCAAGCAAACTCGCGCTGTTTTCGCACTCCACATTCGGCGTGAAATCCGGGCGACCGCTGAGGTCGACGATGACCTTGCGCAGGTTCGGCGGACGGATGCTCACCGCCAGCGGATAACTCATCAATTCAGCCGCGCTGATTCGCTCGCGCCCCGCCAGCGGATGGCCGATGCGGCAGCAAAAATGCCATTTGCGCGGGCGCAGGCGATGGGTCTGGTAATCCGGGTCTGCCTCGAATTGCCGAGTGTCGGCGACGAAGAATTCGAACTCTTCGCTGAGCAGGCGTTTGCTCAGGCTCTGCCAGTCATCGACCTGGTAATGCACCCGCGCTTTCGGATAGCGGCTGATGAAGCTGCCAATCGCGCGCGGGATCAAACCCGCTGCCGGCGCCGGGCCGCAGCCGAAGCGCAACTCGCCCGCTTCCAGCCCGTTGAACTGGCTGATCTCGTTGGCCATCTGCTGCGCGCCGCTGACCAGCCGCCGCGCATGTTCGAGCAGCACCTGGCCTTGCTTGGTCGGCGGCAGATCCTTGCGCCCGCGATCCACCAACTGACAGCCGACGCTGTGCTCCAGCGCCTGAATGCTGCGGCTGAAGGCCGACTGCGACAGGTTCACCGCCAATGCGCCGGCGACGAAGCTGCGTTGATCAGCCAAGGCGATGAAGTGACGAAGTTGCCGCAAGTCGATATGCATTTTTCACATAAAAAATATCCGAGAAATGCATTGGATATGCATTAGGTCGACTCCTTATAAAGGCAATCTCTTATGCAGTAAATCTTTCTAAAAACATAAATAAATAACTTAAAAGAATATGCAGCGAGAAAGGTATCTGTGTGTTTTTTGATCAGGAGCAGCCTTTATGAGTCCGTTGAACCTCGCTTCACCGCCGCCGCCACGACGGCTCAAACGTCTGCCCCTGGCCCTGTTGCTGGCAGGAAGTGCAAGTTGGACTCACGCTTACGCGGCCGAGACCGAAGCCTCTGCGCCGGCCACCGCCGGAAAAACTGCGACCGCTGGTTCGCAACTGGAAACCGTGACCGTCACCACCCGCCGTCGCGAAGAAAGTTCGCAAGACGTGCCGACACCAATGAGCGTGGTCAGCGGGCAGACGCTGGAGACGCAGCGGGTTTACCGGATTCAGGATTTGCAGCAACTGGTGCCGAGCGTCAACGTCGCCTATATGCATGCGCGCCAGTCCAGCGTGTCGATTCGCGGGTTGGGCAATAACCCGGCGAGTGACGGTCTGGAAGGCAGCGTCGGGCTGTACATCGACAACGTGTATCTGGGCCGTCCGGGGATGGCGGTGTTCGATTTGATGGACATCGAACAGCTCGAAGTTTTGCGCGGGCCGCAGGGCACGTTGTTCGGCAAGAACACCACCGCCGGGGTGATCAACATCAGCACCCGCGCACCGAGTTTCACCCCCGAGCGCAGCATTGAAACCTCGGTTGGCGAGGACGGATATTTCCAGACCAAGGGCACGATTTCCGGGCCGCTCAACGATGTGCTGGCTGGACGTTTTTCGGCGTATCGCACGCGCAGCGACGGCGACATCAAGAACGAATACAACGGCCATGATCTGAACGGCGGTTCGCGCGAGGGTTTCCGCGCGCAGTTGCTGTTCAAGCCCAATGAGAATTTCAATCTGCGCTGGATCGGCGACTACAACGAAGAAGATTCCAGCGCCGGCACTCGCGTGCTGTACAGCACCGGCCCGACCACCAACGGCACCAACCTGTATTCGGCGCGCGCCGCTGCTGCGGGCGCAACGCTGGTCAACGGCTCGCACCGCAAGGTCAATCTGGACAACGATCAACACGTCACCGTGCATCAGGGCGGCACCTCGGTCGAAGCCAACTGGACGCTGCCGAGTGACTACACCCTGACCTCGGTCAGCTCGTATCGCTTCTGGAATTTCACCCCGCGCAATGACGACGGCCTCAACGTGCCGGCCAGCTACAACGCCGGGGTGTCGGTGGAGGACAAACAGTATTCTCAGGAATTTCGCCTGGCTTCGCCCAAGGGTGAGTTCTTCGATTACGTGCTTGGCGCGTACTACTTCGGCTCGGATCTGGACAACAAATCCTTCCTCAATTACGGCCCGCAAGCGGACATCTGGAACGGCACGCCACGCGGTGCGCTGGCCAACGTCGACAGCGTCGGCAACGGCCATATCAAGACCGACAGTTTCGCGCTGTTCGCCCAAGGCACCTGGCACCTCAGTGAGCGTCTGGACTTCACCGCCGGAGTGCGTGGCACCTACGAAGAGAAGAACGCCGATGTCTCTCGCGACGCACCGGTTGGCGGAGTAGCAGTAACTGGCGCGGCGGCCACGGCGCGTCGCGGCAGGGTGGGCGCTTATGATTCCGGCGATCTGAATCAGTACAGCTCCAGCCCTTCCGGTTTGCTCAACCTGAGCTATCGCGTCACCGATAATCTGCTCGGCTACGCCACCCTGTCTCACGGCGAGAAGTCCGGTGGGGTCAACCTCGCGGTCGGCTCGGCACCGACTGCCGGCGCCGACTCGTTGCTGATCGGCACCGAGCGCGCCAACAACGCTGAACTTGGCTTCAAAAGCACCTTGTGGGATCGGCGTTTGCAGCTCAATGCCAACCTGTTCTGGACTCAGGTCAACGCCTATCAGACCAATGCCTACGACGACGTCAACCGCGTGCAATATCTGACCAACGCCGGTTCCGTGCGCTCGCGCGGTGTGGAATTCGAAACCACCGTTGTCCCCGTGCGCGGCCTGACGTTGAACTTCAATGGCTCGTTCAATGACGTCAGCTACCTCTCTTACAAAGATGCGCCATGCCCGCCGGAAGTCAGCCAGGCGCCAGGTGCTCCGGCCTCCTGCGATCTCAGTGGCCATCAAGTGGTCGGTGCTTCGAAATGGATCGGCAACGCCAGCGGCAAGTACGAATGGAATCTCGCCAATGGCCTGCAGCCGTACGTCACCGGCAGCTATGCGTTCCGCTCGAAAGCGGTGGGCACCGTGGAAGATTCCGACTACGGGCAGATCCCGAGCTACGCGGTGGTCAACTTATCCACAGGTCTGCGCGGCGATTTCAATCAGGGCCAGTGGGACGTCTCGCTGTGGCTGAAAAACGCCTTCGACAAAACCTACTACACGACCCTGTGGACCGGCGGCAACGGTGGTTATGAAGGCCTGCTCGGCACGCCGCGCACCCTCGGCGTTACCGGTCGCTACGACTTCTGATCCGACCCTTAAGGAGCTGCATCATGTTGCGCATCAAAACCGCTTTACCTGAAAAACGAGATCGTCTGGCAGTACAGCGCCGCCAATTCGAAGCAACCGGGCTGGGCGTTCTACAGCTCGTTCATCAGCAGTGCGCGGCGTTTGCCCAACGGCAACACACTGATCGATGAAGGCATGAACGGGCGCTTTTTTCAGGTCACCGCCAGCGGCGAGAACGTTTGGGAATACGTCAGCCCGTATCAAGGCAAGGCGCCGGGCAGCGATGCAATCAGCAACTGGGTCTATCGAGCGTTGCCTGTGAGTTATGACTGGGTGCCAGCCGGGACGCCGCGTTCGGAAACCGCAGTGATTGCGCCTGTGGTTGGCGTGCAACAGACCAACGCCAGTCGTTAGTTGAAATGTAATTAATGTTCGAGCAAATCGAAATAAGCTATGAGTTACTTGAACGGTACTTATCGCAATTCGGTTTATAAATCGCGTGGACAAGCTATCGATGTCGAACCATCCTGAGTCTCGTGAGTTTCCAGGAGGAAACTTGCTCTCATCGGAAGACTCTTATCCAACGATAAAGGAAATCGAATTATGTCGAGCATTAATGGCACTTATGTAAACGCCAACGCTGGCGCCAAACTGACGATTACCGATGGCAACGACTCCAACGGCACGTTCAGCGGAAAATTCAGCCAGAATGGCGTGAACTACGACATCGCGTACGGTCACTACCACTTCCAGAACAGTACCGGTCAGCCTACGATCATCACTTTTTCGGCTCTGAATGACGGCACTGGCTATCAGTCCTGGACCCTGTTCTCACCGGATCACAATTACTCGAAAGTGCGTGCAGTCGGCTCGCGTACCAACTTTGACGGTGATGTAGTAGGTCTCGCAGGAGAATTCGTCAAACAGTAATGCCGCTGAAATAAATAAAGGCCGGTGCATTCAACGCATCGGCCTTTTTATTTGCGTAATTAAAAATTAAATCAATTATCTACTTCGTATCAGTTGTCCCCGGATACCGGATCAGCGTTTTATCCGATGCCTTGCGCGAATATTTTCAATGCCGCAAAAGCATGCCGTTTTACTCGTATAGCTGTAGGCCTTATGGGCCGCGGCGTTGGCGAGGTTGACCGTTTTACATATTCCATAAACGTCTATCCATAACATGAAAGATTACTTTCGGAGATAAGCGTCAAGCCCAATGATTTGACCCATCGATGGCGTCGTGGGGGATTCAACAGCGGCGCAATCGACAGCTTTTGCAAAGAGACCGCAAAGAGACCGCAGGGAGTTAATCAATGGGCAATGTCCAGACCGCCGCCAGTGCACAGGAGGTGCTGTGGCGCCAGGCGCCGAATGGTGAGTTGGTCGATCTCGGCCGGCCGCATCGCGTGCCGTTGGGGCAGCTGCGTTTGCAGCGGGCGCCCAAGGGAATTCTGAGCCGCCGCGAAACGATTCTGCTCGGCGTGCTGGCGCTGGTGGTGCATGGCGCGGTGATCTACTGGATCAACCAGCATCCGACGCCAGCACTGCCAATTGTGCCGCCGGAAATTCCACCGATGACCATCGAATTTTCGCGCCCGGCGCCGCCAGCGCCACCGGTGGTTGAACCGCCGCCGCCAGCGCCTGTGGTCGAGCCACCGCCGCCGGTTGAAGACGAGCTCGCGGTGAAGCCGCCGCCACCGAAACCGATCCCCAAGCCAAAACCGAAGCCGGTGGCCAAACCGCTTCCAAAACCGGCCCCGAAGGCGGTTGAACAACCCCCGGCGCCGCCACAACCGACAGCACCCGTCGCCGCGCCTGCGCCTCCTGCACCACCAGCGCCGGCACCGGTAACCCCGGCCTCGGCCAATGCCGCTTACCTGAAAAACCCGGCGCCGGAATATCCGTCGCTGGCCCAGCGTCGCGGTTGGGAAGGCACGGTGTTGTTACGGGTGCACGTATTGGCCAACGGCAAACCGGGTGAGATCCAGATTCAGAAAAGCAGCGGCCGGCAACAACTCGACGACGCGGCACAGGACGCCGTGAAGCGATGGAGTTTCGTCCCGGCCAAGCAGGGTGATGTCGCCCAGGACGGCTGGGTCAGCGTACCCATCGATTTCAAGATTCATTAAACCGAAACCTAATTCGCGCTAAACGTTTACACGAGGGAACACATCATGACGTTACTGGCATCTCCACTGGAATCCATCGAAAGCGCGGTGATCTGGCTGCTGGTGGTTTTTTCCGTCGCCACTTGGGGTCTGGCTCTGCTCAAGGCTGTGCAGTTCGGTCGATTGAAAGCGCAGGATCGCAAGTTCCATAAACGCTTCTGGGCGGCGTCGAGTCTCGATTCCGCCGCCGAGCTGAGCGAAACCCAGCCCGGCGCTGCGGCCCGAGTGGCGCAGGCCGGTTACGCGGCGATTCAGGTGGGCGAGGCGCCGCAGGCAGCGGATCTGAGCCATGCGATCAACCATCAGGATCGTCTGGAACGTGCCTTGCGGCAGCAGATCGTCCGCGAGCGGCGTTCGCTGGAAACCGGTCTGGCGGTGGTCGCGAGTATTGGCAGTACCTCGCCGTTCATTGGTTTGTTCGGCACGGTGTGGGGAATCATGGAAGCGTTGAAGGGCATCAGCGCAGCAGGCTCGGCAAGTCTGGAAACCGTCGCCGGCCCGATTGGTGCGGCGCTGGTCGCCACGGGTGTGGGGATCGCGGTCGCGGTGCCGGCGGTGCTGGTTTACAACTACTTTTTGCGGCTTCTGAAATTGACCGCGGCGGATCTCGACGATTTTGCCCACGACTTCTACAGCCTGGCGCAGAAGAGTGCGTTCCGCGTGTTGATTCACCCGACGGCAAACAAAGTCGCGGCGCAGGGCAACGCAGCGAAAGTGAAGGAGGCATCCTGATATGGCCTTCTCCACGCAAGACAGCGATGAGGTGCTGAGCGAGATCAACGTGACACCGCTGGTGGACGTGATGCTGGTGCTGCTGGTGGTGTTTATCGTCACCGCGCCGCTGCTGACCAACGCGATCCCGATCAACCTGCCGAAGACCGAAGCGGTGGCGCCGGTCGAGCAGAAAGACCCGCTGGTGGTGAGCATCGACGGCGCCGGCAAACTGTTTATCAACAAGGATGAAATCCAGCCGGATCTGCTGGAGTTCAACCTTAAATCGGCCAAGGCCAAAGACCCGGAAGTACGCGTGCAATTGCAGGCGGATGACGGAGTGAATTACGGCGAAGTGGCGCGAGCCATGGCGTCGATCGAGCGGGCGGGGATTACCAAGTTGTCGGTGATTACTGCGCGGTAAGGGTTTTTCAAGTTTTCCGGGGCCGTCTCCTTGGCAGGGTGCGGCCCTTTTTTTGCTTCGCACTACATATGCGTTTCAGGTCTTAATAAATAGCTTCTTATTCCTTAACGAATATAAATCCTCTCCCTATACTCCTCCAGTAACAGACACGACGCAGGAGTGCACCCCCATGCGCAACGAATCAATCCGCTATCTGATTGTGCCGGGCTGGCAAGGATCGCCAGAAGATCATTGGCAAACCCATTGGCAGAACAGCCTGCCCAACAGCGCGCGCGTGGAGCAGGCCGACTGGCTGACCCCGCGTCGCGAAGACTGGGTCGCCGCGCTGGCCGAGGCGATTGCCGCCGACAGCACGCCAGTGATCCTGATCGCCCACAGCCTCGGCTGCGTCACCGTCGCGCATTGGGCGGCGACTGCGCCGTTGCATTACCTGCGTCAGGTACGCGGTGCGTTGCTGGTCGCGCCGGCAGATGTCGAACGTCCGGCCTGCGCGCCGGCATTGCGTAATTTCGCACCGATTCCAACTGACCTTTTGCCGTTTCCGAGCCAGGTCGTGAGTTCCGACAACGACGCCGCCGTCAGTGCGCCGCGCGCGCTGGAGCTGGCGCGCAACTGGGGCGCCGAGGCGGGGATTCTCGCCGGTGCCGGGCACATCAATGTGAAGTCCGGGCATCAGCGCTGGGAGCAGGGTTTTGCCTATCTGTATCGCCTGCAAAATCGCCTGGAACACCACGCCCGGCGTCGCGCTTGAAGCCTTTCTTTTTTATCTAACAATCGCCCCCGTCTCCCGGCGGTTTTGGGCGGGAGTCTGCCATGAGTCTTGAAACCTTCGGTCAGCCGTTGCTGACCTTTCCCGATGCGGAAAAAAGTCCCCTGAGCATCCGCGCCAAGGCGCTGGTGTTCGTCGATCCACGCTCGCGGCAATTGCGCGAAGAGCTGGAAAATCTGGCCCCGCGTTCGATTTCGGTGTTGATTCGCGGCGAAACCGGCTCCGGCAAGGAATTGCTCGCCCGGCATATTCATCGCGCCAGTGATCGCAGCGGTCTGTTCGTCTCGGTGAACTGCGGCGCGATCAGCCCGACCTACGCCGACGCCGAACTCTTCGGCTATGCCGCCGGCAGTTACAGCGGTTCGGCCAGCAGTCGCGCCGGGTGGTTCGGCTCGGCCAATGGCGGCACGCTTTACCTGGATGAAATCGGCGACCTGCCGCTGCCGATTCAGATCAAATTGCTTTGCGCGCTGGAGAATCACGAAGTCACCCGCGTCGGCGCGCATCAGCCAAGTCCGGTGGACGTGCGCCTGGTGGCGGCGACCAGCATCGATCTGGCGCAAGCGGTGGCGGCGGGGAAATTCCATGAGCGGCTCTATCACTATCTCAGCGAAGGTCATCTGGAACTGCCGGCATTGCGTGAGCGCATCGGCGATATCCTGTCGTTGGCCGAATATTTCCTCGGCATCTATAGCCAGCGTCTGGATCTGCCGGTGCCGCTGATCAGCGAAGCCGCGCAGCATGTACTCGAACAGCACAGTTGGCCGGGCAATACCCGCGAGCTGGAAAACGTCATTCACTTTGCGCTGCTGGTGAGCACTGGCGACGAGATCTTGCCCGAGCATCTGAACCTGCCGCCGGTGCTGACGCAGATCGAAAACCAGATCAGACAGATCCTCGACAGCGGCTCCAACGCTGACCAGACCGCGCTTAAACAACTATTGAAGAACAGCGGACTGGTCTAACGCCTGCATATGAACAAAATGCATATGAAGGTGAATAATCGTTATTGTCCGGGAATAAAAAATCCCGGTATTGTCCGACTCACGCCAGCAGTAGCACATCGCTGGCACACGTATTAATGCCGTCGTCGATGACGACCGTGATTTTCGATAAGGACACTGCATGAAAAAGGTTCTGTTGTTTACCGCATTGGCGGCTGCTCTGACTGCTTCCCTGGCTCAGGCCGGCGAGAAGCTGGTAGTTGCTGCGACCCCGGTACCGCACGCTGAAATTCTCGAACTGATCAAACCGACCCTCGCCAAAGAAGGCGTGGATCTGGAAATCAAAGTCTTCACCGACTACGTGCAGCCGAACGTGCAGGTTGGCGAGAAGCGTCTGGACGCCAACTACTTCCAGACCAAACCGTACCTGGACAGCTTCAACGCCGGCAAATACAAGGACGACAAAGCCAAATATCTGGTGACTGTGCAGGGCGTGCACGTTGAACCGTTCGGCGGCTACTCGAGTAAGTACAAAACCCTGGCCGAACTGCCAGACGGCGCGACCATCGCGATCCCGAACGAAGGCAGCAACAGCGGCCGTGCCCTGATCCTGCTGCAGAAGGCTGGCCTGATCGAACTGAAAGACCCGAAAAACGCTTTGGCCACGCCGAAAGACATCGCCAAGAACCCGCACAACTTCAAGTTCAAGGAACTCGAATCGGCCCTGCTGCCACGCGTTCTGAAGGAAGTTGATCTGGACATGATCAACACCAACTACGCGCTGGAAGCCAAGCTCAATCCGACCAAGGATGCGCTGGTGATCGAAGGTGCTGATTCGCCGTACGTGAACTTCCTGGTGGCCCGTGAGGACAACAAGAACAGCGACGCAATCCAGAAACTGGCCAAAGCCCTGACCAGCCCGGAAGTCAAAGCGTTCATCGAGAAGAAGTACAACGGCGCGGTATTGCCGGCGTTCTGATCTGACGCTTTGAAACACCCCCTTCAGGTGTGAAAACGCCGATGGCTAGTGATAGTCATCGGCGTTTTTGTATGCCTTAAAAGCCCCTCACCCTAACCCTCTCCCGGGGGGAGAGGGGACTGATTGGGGGATGCTTCAGATATACGCCGACCTGATCCTGCTTTGCCGAATCCATAATCGACTCAGTCGTTCAGAGTCCTGCCTTGTGCAATCCATAATCGACTCGTTTTCTCAGGTCGATGTATGCCGCGAGACATCTCGGTCGGCCCCCTCTCCCACCGGGAGAGGGCTGGGGTGAGGGGCTTTTGGTTTACGCCGTGGTCTTCAACGCCCGGCGCAACGCCACCAGCAATTTCACAATGTCCTGCGGATCCAGTCGCTGCGGCACTTTTACGTCAGCCATATTCTCTTCCTTGTAATGGTTTGGCCGGGGAGTCTGGCCAAAAGCTGTTCGTCCTTGGAGGGCTTTCCCGAAAAAAAGACCCTTCCTACAGCGAAAAGGAAAATAGCCTTCTTATTCCTTCCCGGCAAACCCACGGGATAGTTTTTTGAGTGATATCAATATGCTTTAAAGGTATTTAAATTCTGGTTTTTATACCTTTAAAGTCGATGCCTGCCGGACAGCCATTCGCTGTCCATGGAGTGCATCACCGCCGCTTACCCAGTGGCGTCAGGACGTTTCATGACCTTCGATTACGCATTTATCCTCAGCACCCTGCCGGCGTTTCTCAAAGCCGTGGGCGTGACCCTGCAGGTAGGTTTGATCGCTATCGGCACCTCAATGCTGGTGGCGTTGCTCAACGCGACGATTCTGGTATTCCGCACGCCGTACCTGCAAAGACTGGTCGGCCTGTATGTGGAACTGGCGCGTAACACGCCGCTGCTGATCCAGCTGTTCTTCGTGTATTTCGCCTTGCCGGCGCTGGGGATCAAAGTCTCCGGTTTCGCCGCTGCGATTATCACCATGACCTTCCTTGGCGGTGCTTACCTGACGGAAGTGCTGCGTGCCGGGGTCGATGCCGTGCCGCAGGCGCAGCTTGAATCCGGCCGTTCCATCGGGTTGTCTCACGGCCAGTTGCTGCGTTACGTGATCCTGCCGCAAGCGGGAATCCTCAGCCTGCCGTCGCTGTTCGCCAATTTCATTTTTCTGCTCAAGGAAACCACCATCGTCTCTGCCGTGGCGGTGCCGGAAATCCTCTACACCACCAAGAGCTACATCGCGCTGTATTACAAAACCTACGAAATGCTCGCCGTGCTGACGCTGATTTGCGTGCTGTTGTTCTTGCCGCTGTCGCTGCTGCTCAGCCGTCTGGAACGGAGGATCCAGCATGGCCAGTTCGGGTCTTGAATTGCTCTGGGTGTCGTTGCCGCAACTGGCCAAAGGTGCCGGGCAGACCTTGTCGATCTCATTTCTGAGCATCGCCATCAGCACCGTCGGCGGCGTGCTCTACGGTGTGCTGCGCACGCTGAACGTGAGGTGGCTGAACGTGATTCTGCGGATTTATCTGGAGCTGTTCCGCGCGATTCCGGTGTTGGTTTGGCTGTATCTGCTGTTTTTCGGTCTGCCGATTTTCTTTGGCGTGAGCTTGCCGAGTTTCTGGTGCGCAGTGCTGGTGCTGTCGTTGTGGGGCGCGAGCGAGGTTGGCGAAGTGGCGCGCGGTGCGTTGCATTCGTTGCCGCGCGGGCAGCGTGAGGCGGGGCTGTCGATTGGCCTGAGTGCACCGCAACTGTTCGGCTACGTGCTGCTGCCGCAAGCGCTCAAACGCATGACGCCACCGACCATCAACGTCTACACACGGATCATCAAGACCAGTTCGCTGGCGGTGCTGATCGGCGTGGTCGATGTGATCAAGGTCGGCCAGCAAATCATTGAGCGCACCTACGAATCGGTGCTGATCTACGGCGTGCTGTTTCTGTTTTTCTTTTTCATCTGCTACCCGCTTTCGGCCGCCTCGCGCGTGCTCGAGCGGCGCTGGACACAAGCATGAGCGCATTGATCGAGTTTCACGGGTTCAACAAATTCTTCGGCGAGCAGCAGGTGCTCAACGGCATCGACCTGAGCGTCAAATCCGGCGAAGTCATCGTCATTCTCGGCCCCAGCGGTTGCGGCAAAAGCACGCTGCTGCGCTGCCTCAACGGTCTCGAAGTGGCCCACAGTGGTTCGCTGAAATTTGCCGGCCGTGAGCTGCTGGACAAGGACACCGACTGGCGTGATATCCGCCAGCAGATCGGCATGGTGTTCCAGAGTTATCACCTGTTTCCCCACATGAGCGTGCTCGACAACCTGTTGCTTGGCCCGCTGAAAGTGCAGAAACGCCAACGCCGCGAAGCGCAGCAGCAAGCCGAAGCGCTGCTCGAACGCGTGGGCCTGGCGGACAAGCGTGATGCTTTTCCGCGCCAGCTCTCCGGCGGTCAGCAGCAACGCATCGCTATCGTCCGTTCGTTGTGCATGAACCCACGGGTCATGCTCTTCGATGAAGTTACCGCTGCGCTTGATCCGGAAATGGTCAAGGAAGTACTTGAAGTGATTCAGGGGCTGGCCCGCGAAGGCATGACCCTGTTGATCGTCACCCACGAAATGGCCTTCGCCCGCGCGGTGGCCGATCGCATCGTGTTCATGGATGCCGGGCGCATCCTCGAACAGAACCCGCCCGAGCTTTTCTTTACGAACCCGCAAACCGCACGCGCGCAGCAGTTCCTGGAGAAATTCTCCTACGTCGCAGCACTGCCCAAAACGACTCGAACCAAGGAACTGGAACTGCCATGAAAACTGCCAAAGCATTATTCGTACTGCCGCTACTTAGCCTCGCGCTGCTGGCCGGCTGCAACAAGACCGACGAACCGGCCAAGCCGAAAGTCGCCAGCGAAAGCACCGCCCCTGCCAGCTATCTGGACAAGATCAAGGCGCGCGACAAATTGATCGTCGGCGTATTCACCGACAAGCCGCCATTCGGCTTCGTCAATGAAACTGGCCGCTATGTCGGTTTCGATACCGACATCGGCCGTCGTTTCGCCAAGGATCTGCTCGGCGACGAGAACAAGGTCGAGTTCGTCGCGGTGGAGCCGGCGAGCCGCATTCCGTTCCTGCAAAGCGACAAGGTTGACCTGATCCTGGCCAACATGACCGTCACCCCGGAGCGCAAGGAAGCGGTGGAATTCACCAACCCGAACCTCAAGGTTGCGGTGCAGGCGCTGGTGCCGCAGGGCAGCGACGTGAAGAAGCTCGATGATCTGGCGAGCCGCACCACCATCGTCACCACCGGTACTACGGCCGATATCTGGCTGACCAAGAATCACCCGGACTGGAAGCTGCTGAAATTCGAGAAAAACTCCGAGTCACTGCAAGCCCTGGCCAATGGTCGTGGCGATGCTTACGCGCAGGACAATCTGGTGCTGTTCAGCTGGGCCAAACAGAACCCGGGCTACCGCGTGCTGGATGAAAAACTCGGCGCCGAAGCACCGATTGCCCCGGCGGTGAAGAAGGGCAACATCGAACTGCGTGACTGGGTGAACGCTGAGTTGGCCAAGTTGGGTGAGGAGAAATACCTGCTTAAGCTGTATGACCAATACGTGCGTAAAGAGCTGAGCGATGACACCAGGCCTGAGAGCGTGATTGTCGAGGGTGGGAAGTGGCAGGGGTGAGGTGATTGCCTGTTGATTCGGTGGTGAGGCCTGCCCCTCACCCCAGCCCTCTCCCAAGGGAGAGGGAGCCGACCGAGGTGTCTCGCGTTGTACATCGACCTGAAATACTGAGTCGATTATGGATTCACAGAGGCACTTTCAGGTCGGTGTAATTCCTGAGCATCCCCCAATCAGTCCCCTCTCCCCCGGGAGAGGGTTAGGGTGAGGGGCTCTCCAACTGACACACTTAGTCAGGCCAATTCCACGCCGGCTCATCGAGCATCCGCTGCCCGACAATCCCGGTCTGCCCCAGCGTCTTCTCCAGCACGATGCAATTGCATTCCTCATCCTCCTGCAACGCCGAAATCAACCGCCGAGCATGCGACACCACCCAAACCTGACACTCCTCCGACGCCCGAATAATCAGCCGCGCCAACGCCGGCAGCAGATCCGGGTGCAGACTGGTTTCCGGCTCGTTCAGCACCATCAGCGACGGTGGCCGTGGCGTCAGCAGCGCCGCGACCAGCAGCAGATAACGCAGCGTGCCATCCGACAACTCCGCCGCCGACAATGGCCGCAGCAATCCTTCCTGATAAAACTCGATGGCGAAACGTCCGCCGGCCTGCGGTTCGATATGCAGTCGTGCTCCGGGAAAAGCGTCACTGATCGCTGTTTGCAACGCCTCGGGATCGCCGATTTCAATGATCGTCTGCAACGCTGCCGCCAGGTCGCGGCCATCGTGATGCAGCACCGGCGTGCGCGTGCCCAGTTGCGGCTGGCGCACCGGCGCGTCGGCGTCGCTGCGAAAGTGATCGTAGAAGCGCCAGCGCCGGATGAATTCGCGCATCTGGAACACTTCCGGCGAGGTGCGCAGGCTGCCGACTTGATCAAACAGACTGTCGAAGGTCGGCGTGTGCTGGGCCAATACATCCCAACTTCGCCCGTCGCGCGTGCGGATCATTGCCCCGGCGCGTTCTACCAGCAGACTGGCCGGACGATACAGTGGCCCGGCCCAGATGCATTCTTTTTTGATTTCCGGGTCGAGGGCAAAGAACGAACGGCTCGGCTCAGGCAAGCCAAGCGCGATCGCATAGCTGAAATCTTCCCCGGCAAATCCCAGTCGCAGGCGTTTAACGCCATGGCGCACGGTCGATTCAATCGGCACTTCACCATTACGCATGCGTCGGCTAATGTTTTCCGGCCCGGCCCAGAACGTCGAGTCCAGCCCGCCTTCACGCGCCAGTGCATTCACTACGCCGCCCTGTGCGGTTTCCGCGAGCAGGCGCAGTGCCCGGTACAGGTTGGACTTGCCACTGCCGTTGGGGCCGGTGATCAGGTTCAGGCGGCCAAGCGGAATCACCAATTTGTTGATCGAGCGGTAATTGGCCACCGCGAGGGTTTTGAGCATGAAAGTCCTTCTCTGGTACCCCGAATCTGCGTCAGGATACGCCTGCGCGGGTAAATGCAGGTATCGCGCAGGCGAAGGCGGAACCCTGTTCTAAGCTCACAGTCGTATCGTCACTTGCACGTTCGTACAAACGCAAAGGAGTCTGCATGGCGAGTCCCGGTTTGAAAACAGTGGTGATACTGAGTCTGCTCGTGCTGCTGAGCGCCTGTGGCGAAAAGAAGCAGGCCGAAAAGGACCTGCCGCGCGTGTTCGTGCAAGAGGTCAAACCGGCGGATTACGCCGCTTCCGTGACCCTCACGGGTGACGTGCAGGCGCGCGTGCAGACCGATTTGTCGTTCCGCGTGGGTGGCAAGATCATCCAGCGTACAGTCGATGTCGGCGACCGCGTCACGGCCAAACAAGTGCTGGCCAAACTCGATCCGAAAGATTTGCAGACCAATGTCGATTCGGCCAACGCTCAAGTGTTGGCCGAGCAGGCGCGGGTCAAACAGACTGCGGCGGCATTCGTGCGTCAGCAAAAACTCTTGCCCAAGGGCTACACCAGCCAATCCGAATACGACTCCGCGCAAGCCGCATTGCGCAGCAGTCAGAGCGCGCTTACCGCTGCGCAGGCGCAACTGGCCAATGCCCGCGAACAGCTGAGCTACACGGCGCTGGTCGCCGATGCGCCGGGCATCATCACGGCGCGTCAGGCTGAAGTCGGGCAAGTCGTGCAAGCCACCGTGCCGATCTACAGCCTGGCGCGCGACGGCGGTCGTGACGCGGTGTTCAACATCTACGAATCACTATTGTCCGGGCCGCCATCGGATCGTTCGATCGAGGTCAGCCTGCTCGACAACCCGAAAATCAAAACCACCGGCACCGTGCGCGAAATCACCCCGGCAGTTTCGGCGCAGACCGGCACCGTGCAGGTCAAAGTCACCCTCGATGCCTTGCCGGACGGCATGCAGCTCGGTTCGGTGGTCAGCGCCACAGCGAAAACTGCGGGCAAATCCGCCGTCGAATTGCCGTGGTCGGCGCTGACGAAAAACCTCAGCGACCCGGCGGTGTGGATCATCGACGGCGAGGGCAAGGCGCAATTGCACACGGTCACCGTTGGCCGTTACCTCACCGGCAAAGTCATCGTCAGCGACGGCTTGAAGGCTGGCGACAAAGTGATCATTGCCGGCGGCCAACTGCTGCATCCGGGGATGAAAGTCGAGGTCGCTGAAAACACCTACAAGGATCTGCAAGTGGAAGCCCAGCCATGAAGCGCCTGCTGCTGTTGTCCGTGTTACTGGCGCTCGGCGCTTGCTCGGAAAAGGAAGCGCCACCGGAGCCGGTGCGTCCGGTGCTGTCGGTGGAAGTCAAAACCCTCAATCAAGAAGACCTCGGACGATTCGCCGGGAGCATTCAGGCGCGTTACGAAAGCAATGTCGGTTTCCGTGTGCCGGGTCGCATCGCCAGCCGTAATGTCGATGTCGGTGCCGAGGTCGAGAAGGGCGCCTTGCTCGCGACCCTCGACCCAACCGATCAGCAGAACCAGTTACGCGCCGCCCAAGGTGATCTGGCGCGCATTCAGGCGCAGTACATTAATGCTCAGGCCAACGCTCGTCGCCAGCAGCAATTGTTCGACCGTGGCGTCGGCGCTCAGGCGCAACTCGATATCGCGCAGACCGATCTGAAAACCACCCAGGCTTCGCTCGATCAAGCCAGGGCGGCGCTGAGTCAGGCCAAGGATCAGCTCGACTACGTGCAACTGCGCACCGACCACAAAGCCGTGGTCACCGCGTGGAATGCCGAGGCCGGGCAAGTGGTTACTGCCGGCCAGCAAGTGGTGACACTGGCGCAACCGGACATCAAGGAAGCGGTGATCGATTTGCCGGACACGCTGGTCGATCAACTGCCGGCGGACGTGGTGTTCTCGGTGGCCGCGCAACTCGACCCGAGCATCAACACCACCGCAACCATCCGCGAAATCGAACCGCAGGCGCAAAGTGCAACGCGCACGCGCCGTGCGCGCCTGACCCTGGCCGATACGCCGCAAGGTTTCCGCTTGGGGACGGCAATCAGCGTCACCCTCAGCTCGGCAATCAAGCCGCGTCTG
Source organism: Pseudomonas sp. TWP3-2 (assembly GCF_049897765.1). Taxonomy (NCBI): domain Bacteria; kingdom Pseudomonadati; phylum Pseudomonadota; class Gammaproteobacteria; order Pseudomonadales; family Pseudomonadaceae; genus Pseudomonas; species Pseudomonas sp. TWP3-2. The sequence continues at coordinate 114,812 of NZ_JAFCWW010000001.1, forward strand.
GAATTGCCGGCTAGCGTGGTGCAGGAAGTCGACGGCAAGACACGCATCTGGGTCATCGACACGCAGGCACAAACCGTATCGCCACGCGATGTGAGCCTGATTAGCCGCACTGACAGCACGGTGGTGCTGGCCGGTGGGGTGAAGGCTGGTGAGCGTGTGGTGACGGCGGGAGTGAACAGCCTCAAACCGGGGCAGAAAGTCAAAATCGACGAGGACAGTCCACGATGAAAGGGCCTTTCAACTTATCCGAGTGGGCTCTCAAGCATCAGTCGTTCGTGTGGTACCTGATGTTCGTCGCGCTGCTGATGGGCGTGTTCTCTTACATGAACCTCGGGCGTGAGGAAGACCCCTCGTTCACCATCAAGACCATGGTTATCCAGACACGCTGGCCCGGTGCAACGCAGGAAGAAACCCTCAAGCAGGTCACCGACCGCATCGAGAAAAAACTCGAGGAACTCGATTCCCTCGACTACGTGAAAAGCTACACGAGGCCGGGTGAATCCACGGTGTTCGTGTACCTGCGCGATACCACCAGCGCCAAGGACATTCCGGACATCTGGTACCAGGTGCGCAAGAAGATCAACGACATCCGCGGCGACTTCCCCAAAGGCCTGCAAGGGCCGGGGTTCAACGACGAGTTTGGTGATGTGTTCGGTTCGGTGTATGCGTTCACTGCCGACGGTTTGTCGATGCGCCAGTTGCGCGATTACGTCGAACAAGTACGGGCCGAGATCCGTGAAGTGCCGGGGCTGGGCAAGGTCGAGATGGTCGGCGAGCAGGACGAAGTCCTCTACCTGAACTTCTCCACGCGCAAACTCGCGGCACTGGGCATTGATCAGCGCCAGGTTGTACAGAGCCTGCAATCGCAGAACGCTGTGACGCCGGCCGGTGTGATTGAAGCCGGGCCGGAGCGGATTTCTGTGCGCACTTCCGGGCAGTTCGCTTCGGAGAAAGACTTGGCCGACGTCAACCTGCGCCTGAATGACCGCTTCTATCGTCTGGCGGATATCGCCAACATCAGTCGCGGTTACGTTGACCCGGCAACCCCCGAATTCCGCTTCGACGGTAAACCTGCGATCGGCCTCGCCATCGCGATGAAGAAGGGCGGCAACATCCAGGAATTCGGCAAGGCGCTGCACCAGCGCATGGACCAGCTGACCGCTGATTTGCCGGTAGGCGTTGGCGTGCACACGGTTTCCGATCAGGCCGACGTGGTGGAAAAAGCCGTCGGCGGCTTCACCAGCGCGCTGTTCGAAGCGGTGATCATCGTGTTGGTGGTGAGCTTCATCAGCCTCGGTGTGCGCGCCGGTCTGGTGGTGGCGTGCTCGATTCCGCTGGTGCTGGCGATGGTCTTCGTGTTCATGGAATACAGCGGCATCACCATGCAGCGGATTTCCCTCGGCGCACTGATCATCGCCCTCGGCCTGCTGGTGGACGACGCGATGATCACGGTGGAGATGATGGTCACGCGGCTGGAGATGGGCGAGACCAAGGAACAAGCCGCGACCTTCGCCTACACCTCGACCGCATTCCCGATGCTCACCGGTACCCTGGTGACGGTCGCCGGTTTTGTGCCGATTGGCCTGAACGCCAGTTCGGCCGGCGAGTACACCTTTACCCTGTTCGCAGTGATCGCGGTGGCGATGCTGGTGTCGTGGATTGTCGCGGTGCTGTTCGCGCCGGTGATCGGCGTGCATATTCTCAGCGCCAAGGTGAAGCCGCATAACGCAGAACCAGGACGCGTCGGCCGTGCCTTCAACTACGGCATGCTCTGGGCCATGCGCAACCGTTGGTGGGCAATCGGCATCACCGTTGCGTTGTTTGCGGCGTCGGTGTTTTCCATGCAGTTTGTGCAGAACCAGTTTTTCCCTTCGTCGGACCGGCCGGAAATTCTCGTCGATCTCAACCTGCCGCAAAACGCCTCGATGGCCGAAACGCGCAAGGCTGTGGACAAGCTCGAAGCCACCCTCAAGGGTGACCCGGATATCGTCCGTTGGAGCACTTACATAGGCGAAGGCGCGATCCGTTTCTATCTGCCGCTCGACCAGCAATTGCAGAACCCTTACTACGCGCAACTGGTGATTGTGAGTAAGGACTTCGAGTCCCGCGAAGCATTGAGTCAGAAGCTGCGCGAACGCCTGCGCAAGGACTTCGTCGGCATCGGCAGTTACGTGCAAGCGCTGGAAATGGGCCCGCCGGTCGGGCGGCCGATCCAGTACCGGGTTAGCGGCAAGGACATCGATCAGGTGCGCAAACACGCGATCGAACTGGCCACCGAGCTGGACAAGAACTCGCACATCGGCGAGATCATTTACGACTGGAACGAACCGGGCAAGGTCCTGCGTATCGACATCGCTCAGGACAAGGCGCGGCAATTGGGCTTGTCTTCGGAAGACGTGGCCAATCTGATGAACAGCATCGTTGTCGGATCGCCGGTGACTCAGGTCGATGACGACATCTATCTGATCAACGTGGTCGGGCGTGCCGAGGATGCTGAACGTGGCACTCCGGAAACCCTGCAGAATCTTCAGATCGTCACGCCAAGCGGCACTTCGATTCCGCTGCTGGCCTTCGCCACCGTGCGTTATGAGCTGGAACAGCCACTGGTGTGGCGCCGCGACCGCAAACCGACCATCACCATCAAAGCCGCGGTGCGCGACGAGATTCAGCCGACCGATCTGGTCAAGCAATTGAAACCGACCATCGATCAATTCGCCGCCGGTTTGCCGGTGGGCTACAAGGTCGCTACTGGCGGTACGGTGGAGGAAAGCGGCAAGGCCCAGGGGCCGATTGCCAAGGTTGTGCCGTTGATGCTGTTCCTGATGGCGACCTTCCTGATGATCCAGTTGCACAGCGTGCAGAAGCTGTTTCTGGTCGCCAGTGTCGCGCCGCTGGGGCTGATCGGCGTGGTGCTGGCGCTGATCCCGACCGGTACGCCGATGGGCTTTGTGGCGATCCTCGGGATCCTCGCGTTGATCGGCATCATCATCCGTAACTCGGTGATTCTGGTGACGCAGATCGAAGAACTGGAGAAGGAAGGCCTTGAGCCTTGGGATGCGGTGGCGAAAGCGACGGAGCATCGGCGCCGGCCGATTTTGCTGACGGCGGCGGCAGCGAGTCTGGGCATGATCCCGATTGCCCGGGAAGTGTTCTGGGGGCCGATGGCGTACGCGATGATTGGCGGGATTATTATCGCGACGTTGTTGACGCTGCTGTTTTTGCCGGCGCTTTACGTGGCTTGGTACAAAATTCGCGAGCCGAAAAAAGACGGGGCGTGATGGTGCGTTGGCAGGCCAATTCCTACAGACAAATGCATTGCAACTGTGGGAGCTGGCCTGCCAGCGATCGTTTCTACAATTCTCCAACATCTTGCTGACCGACATCCCGCTCCGCCTGCTTTACCCTCCCTTGCTTTGACGCAGAAGGGACCTCCCCATGCAGCTTCTCCATCTCGGCTTGCGCTGTGCCGTGCTCGGCTTCGCTTTGTTGCTATCGCCCTGGGCCTCGGCCAACACCGTGCTGGAAAACCGGTTATGGCGGGTCGAACTAGACCCGGCAACCCTGGCGATTCGTGTCACTCCCGCACAGGCGCAAACGCTACAGGCGTCTGCCGGCGTTGCCGCACACAAGGTCAGCCAGCTCACCACGACTTCCACGCGGGCTGACTGGCAGTGGGACGATGGCGCGTGGACGCTGAGCGTAAGGCTTGATCAGCGTGATCTGGCGTTCTCGATCACTGCGCGCGATCCGGCCGAGCTGGAGTTTCTGCGCCAACCCGCGAGCGCCATGGGCAAGGGCCTGATCTGGCCGCTGGCCGAGGGGCATTACGTGCCGCGCGGTGACCCGGTGTGGCAGGAATTTCTGCTGGGGCAGGGCGCGTTCAATACCACTCAGGATCTGAGCCTGCCGCTGTGGGGTGTCGATCACGGCAGCTTCACGCTGAACTGGCTGATGACCAATCCCTATAACAATCAGATCCTGTTCAGCGCAGAGGACCAGACGCTGGCGTTGCGCGCCCGGCACCAATTCACCTCACTCCAGCCGTCGACGCCACTGACCTTCAGCCTGTTTCTCGGGGAAGCCGATCCGTTAGCCGGCGCAAAACGCTACCGGCAATGGCTGATCGATCACGGCCGCTACGAAACCCTGAGCAGCAAATTCGAGAAAACCCCTGAGGCGAAAAAGCTCTTGGGTGCCAGTCATGTTTATCTGTGGGGCAATGACTTGCTTGGCAGCAAGGACGTGCGCAATTGGCCGATTCTGCTCGGCAAGTTGCGCGCCCAAGACGCGCTGGCCAGTCAGCTACGCGCGGGGATGGATCGTGAAGCATTGCAGGTTGTGGCCAGCACGATGGCGTTGAATGCCTACCAGAAAACTGTGCTGATGCGCGGTCTCAATGGCGCGTTGAATACGCTGGCGCGCAAGACCTGGCAAGCCCAAGCGGTGCCGGACATGCAGGCGCTGGTCAACGGTTATGCCAAGGTGCGGACGCAGGTGGAAACTGAGCTCTCTGACGCGCTGAATCCCGAGCCCGAGCGCTGGGGCAACACCTTGTCGCTGGATACGGTCAGGCAATTGCAGAGTGCCGGGCTGTCACGCTTGTGGCTGGGGTTGGGCGAGGGCTGGGAGGGTGGACTCTGGCATCCGCAAGCGGTCCGCGCGGGCGTGGCGGCGGGGTATCTGGTCGCGCCATATGACTCGTATGAAACCGCGCTCGGTCGTAGCGAAAATCCTGACTGGACCACCGCACATCTGGGCGACACGGCGCATCTTGAGTGCGCAATCGTGCTGAAAAACGGCCAGATGAAAAGCGGTTTCCAGCAGTCGGGTCACTACACCGATCCGCGTTGTGTGCGCCCATTGCTGGAGAAACGCGTCCCTGCGATTCGCGACGCCGCCGGTTTCAATAGCTGGTTTCTCGATGCCTATGCCACCGGCATGCTGTTCGACAGCTACCGTCCCGAGGCGACCATGACCCAGGCGCAGAATGCCCAAGGTAATGTCGAGGCTTCACGCTGGATCAATCAAGTGCTGCAACTGCCCAGCGGTTCGGAGGACGGCAATGCGACCACCGCGCAAGGCGTGTTGTTCGCGCATGGCATGCAGACGCCGGTGATTGGTTGGGGCGACGTCGATATGAGCAAGGACACCCGGTCCAAATACTATGTCGGCAAGTGGTATCCGCCGGAACAGCCTGAGGTGTTCTTCAAACCGGTGCCAATCAAAGAAGCCTTCCGCCGCGTCCACTTTGAACCGGCCAGTCGTTTGCCGCTGTATCAGGCGGTATTCCATGGATCGGTCATCACCACCCATCACTGGCTGTTCGACAGTCTGAAATTGAGCAACGTGCGGGTCGAGAATGAGCTGACGCAACTGCTGTACAACGTGCCGCCGCTCTATCACTTGAGCGCCGACACGTTGCAGCAGCGATTGCCGCTGATTGCCCGTCAGGATGTTTTTTTCCGACCGCTGCATGAGCGCCTGGCGACCCAGGCGCTTAGCGGTTTCGAATGGCTGAGCGAGGATCGACTCGTGCAGCAGACCTCTTTTGCAGATGGCACGCGTTTATTGGCAAATTTTGATGTGCGGGTGCGCGAAGTTCAGGGGCAGACCTTGCCCGGGCAAAGCATAACGGTGCGCTCGCCCGACGGCACGGTGAAGCAATTCCAGGTTGGCGCTAGACCCTGAACGTCAGCTTTTGCGCCAGACGCTGGCCAGCCAGGGCTGCTGCTCGCGCGGCAACCCGGCTGGCCGGAAGTAATGTTCGAGTTCAGTGAACCCTGCAGCCGTCAGTAGCACCCGCCACGCCTCAAGATCGTGATACGAGCCGTAGCGCGGTCCGTTCCAGCCTTCGCGGTTATCCCCACGCGGATTGGAGCTGAACAACACACCACCCGGCTTCAATGTGCCGTGCAGTTGCTGCAGTACCCGAGGCAATTCCTGCAACGGCACATGAAACAGCACGGCATTGGCGAAGATCCCGTCAAAGCGCTCAGCGGGTAGATCAAGCTTGAGAAAATCCTGCTGCCAGACTTCGCAGCCGCTGTCATCACGCGCCATCTGTGCGAGTTTTTCCGAGCCGTCCAGACCGACCGCAACATGCCCCATCCGCGTGAACGTCTGCAAATCCCGCCCCGGCCCACAGCCGAAATCCAGAATGCTCATCGGTGCTTCAGCCTGAACATGCCGCAGCAATGCGTCGATGTTCTGGCTGACATCGTGGTCGCGGGTGCCTTCACGAAAATCCTCGGCCACCGAGTTGTAGTGGCCGAGGGTGGTGGAGGTGATCTGCTCTAGATCGGTGGGGGTCTGTTTCATGGTCGGGGCTGCGCAGGCAATGGGATTTGCCGAATATACGCCATGCAGCGGGACTCAGCGCTTGTTCAGTCCTCGCGCCAGACGATCGCCACCTAGCTGGATCACCGCCACCAACGCAACCAGTAACACGATAACCGTGAGCATGATCTGGCTGTCGAAGCGCTGATAACCGTAGCGATACGCGATGTCGCCCAACCCGCCGGCACCTATCGCGCCGGCCATCGCCGAGGAGTTGATCATCGTCACCAGCGTGATGGTGAAGCCGCCAACTATGCCCGGCAACGCCTCGGGCAACAGCACATGCCAGACGATGTGCCAGCGCCGGCAGCCCATGGCTTGTGCGGCTTCGATCAAGCCGTGATCGACCTCGCGCAAACTGACTTCGGCAATCCGCGCAAAGAACGGTGTAGCGGCGATGGTCAGCGGCACGACTGCCGCCCACACGCCGTAAGTGGTGCCTACGATCAACCGCGTGAACGGAATCAGCGCGACCATCAAAATCAGGAACGGGATCGAGCGAAACAGGTTCACGAACGCGCCCAGTGCACGGTTCAAAACCGGCGCCTGATAGATCCCGCCCTTGTCGCTGGTGACCAGAATCACCGCCATCGGTATCCCCACCAGCAACGCGATCAGCGACGAAACGCCGACCATCAAAAACGTGTCGATGAAACCGTGCAGCAAGCGATCAAACCACATAACCCAATACCTCCACCCGTTGCGCCCATTGCGCGGCGCGCTGGCGCAATTGCTCGGCATCCAGCGCTGAACCGGCGACCGCCAGCAGCAACTGCCCCAGCGCATGGCCCTGAATTCGTTCGACGCCGCCCTGAAGCAATTTCACCCGCCCGCCGAGCGCGGCAAACAACGCCGCCAGATCCGGCTCATCGGCGCTGCTGCCGGTGAACTGCAAGCGCAGCACCACCGCTGCGTCTGACGATGGCGCTTGCGTGTGCAAGCGGCTGTGCAATTCGTCCGACAACGCGTGTTGCAACGGCGCGAGCAAGGTCTGGCTGACCTCGTGCTGCGGGTTGCCGAACACTTCCCACACCGGGCCTTGCTCGACCACGCGGCCATGCTCCAGTACCACGACGCGGTCGCAGATCTCGCGAATGACCGCCATTTCGTGGGTGATCAAAACAATGGTCAGACCCAGGCGTTTATTGATCTCGCGCAGCAGGCCTAGGATCGACTGGGTGGTTTCCGGATCGAGCGCCGAAGTGGCTTCATCACACAGCAAAATGTCCGGGTCGTGCACCAGCGCGCGGGCGATGCCGACACGCTGTTTCTGTCCGCCGGAGAGCTGTGCCGGATAGGCTTTGTGCTTGGCTTCAAGACCCACCAGTTCCAGCAGTTCGCGGACTTTTTTCTCGCGTTGTTCTTTCGGTACGCCGGCAACTTTCAGCGGCAATTCGACGTTCTGCCAGACAGTCTTGGCCGACATCAGGTTGAAGTGCTGAAAGATCATGCCGATCCGCTGACGCAGCGCGACCAGACGATCCTCGTCGAATTCGCCGATGTCCACCTGATCGATCAACACCCGGCCGGAGGTCGGTAGTTCCAGACGATTGATGGTGCGAATCAGCGACGACTTGCCGGCGCCGCTGCGGCCGATGATGCCGAACACCTCACCGCGCTGGATCGCCAGATCGATGCCGTGCAGCGCCGCGACCGGGCCTTGCCGACCTTCATAGGTTTTCCCCAGACCGATAAAGCGCACGTGGGCGCGGTTCAGCTCGGGGTGCAGTTCGGTGCGCTCGGCGAGTGCGGTTGGCTCCGGAATCTCCGGTCGCCGTTGGATGGCGGCGCTCACTCAGCTTTCCCAACCGGCCTGATACAGCTTGCCGTGAGCTTTATCCAGCGCAGCGCGCACGGCCGGGGAGTGTTGGTAAATGTCGACGAATTTGATCAGGCGCGGATCGGTTTTGCTCTTCGGCTGGATCACGAACTGGATCACGTATTCCTTGTGATCGAGACCGTCGAACAGCAGCGCCGAACCGGCATCGAAAGTCTTCGCCAGACGAATGTAAGCCGGGTAGCCCTGCACCAGATCGGCGTCGTCGTAGGCGCGCACCAGTTGCACGGCTTCGACTTGCAGGATTTTGATGTTCTTCGGATTGGCGATGATGTCGTCTTCGGTGGCCTTGTAGCCAACGCCCGGTTTCAGCGTGATCAGGCCAGCTTTGGCCAGCAATTGCAGACCGCGGCCGCTGTTGATCGGATCGTTGGCGATGGCCACGCTGGCGCCTTGCGGTAACTCGTCGAAGCTTTTGTATTTCTTCGAGTACAGGCCGACGTTGTTGATGATCCCCGGCGCGAATGGCACCAGATCAAAACCGGCGGCGGCTTTGGCGTTTTCCAGGAACGGGATGTGCTGGAAGTAGTTCACGTCGATGTCGCCGGCGGCGAGGCTGACGTTGGGCGCGATCCAGTCGGTGAACTCCACCAGCTCGACTTTCAGGCCTTGTTTGTTGGCCTCTTCGACCGCGGCTTCCAGCGGAATCGCGAAGGCGGCGGTGGTGCCGATTTTGAGTGGTGCGTCGGCGGCGAAGACTGCCGAGCTGAACAGGCCGAGGGCCAGGGCCAGTGCTTTGACTGGGTGGGACAGGAGCTTCTTGGTCATAGTGATTTTCCAGTCAGTGCATGAAATTTGTGTTGTCTGGTCAGGCCTCATCGCTGGCAAGCCAGCTCCCACAGTGTTCTGTGAACGCCACATATCCCTGTGGGAGCTGGCTTGCCAGCGATGTTTTTAGCGGCGGAATGCCGATCCTGTGTGTTGCTCAGGCAGATGCGCTTCAGCGTGAAACAACTTCTCGCGCAGGCTGCCGCTGTCGTACGCGGTCTTGTATGACCCACGGCGTTGCAGCTCGGGGATCACCAGTTCGATGAAATCCACGTAGCTTTCCGGGGTGACGATGCGGGTCAGGTTGAAGCCGTCGAGGCCGGTTTCGGCGATCCATGATTCCAGTTCCTCGGCCACTTGTTGCGGCGAGCCGACCACGGTGATGTAGCGTCCACCGAGGGCGTGTTGTTCGAGCAACTTGCGCCGGGTCCAGTCGTTGTTTTGCAGGTTTTTCGTGGCTGATTGAATGGCGTTGCTCTTCACGTACTGGATCGGTTCGTCGATTGCGTATTCGGAGAAATCGATGCCCGTAGACGCCGAGAAATGCGCCACACCGGCTTCGGCACTGGCGTAGCTCAGGTATTCGGCATGCTTGGCCCAAGCGGCTTCCTCGGTCGCGCCGACGATCACATTCAGGCCCATGAACACCTTGATGTCCTCAGGATTGCGCCCGGCCTCGACGGCGCTGGCGCGCACCTTGTCCACCTGGATCTTGGTCGACGGCTTGTTCTGGCCGCTGATGAACACGCACTCGGCATGCCGCCCGGCGAACAGCAAACCACGATCCGAACTGCCGGCCTGAAACAGCACCGGCGTTCGCTGTGGCGACGGTTCGCACAGGTGATAACCCTCGACCTGATAGAACTCGCCCTTATGCTCGACCTTGTGCACCTTGTCCGGTTGGGCATAGATACGCTGCTGCGGATCGTTGAGCACCGCGCCGTTTTCCCAGCTGCCTTCCCAGAGTTTGTAGAGCACTTCGAGGTACTCGTCGGCCTGGTCGTAACGACGGTCATGTTCGACTTGCTCGCTGAGGCCCATGGCTTTGGCGGCGCTGTCCAGATAACCGGTGACGATGTTCCAGCCGACGCGGCCACGGCTCAGATGATCAAGAGTCGACATGCGCCGGGCGAACAAATACGGCGGTTCGTAAGTGAGATTGGCGGTCAGGCCGAAACCGAGATTTTTGGTCACGGCGGCCATCGCCGAAACCAGCAACAGCGGATCGTTGACCGGCAACTGGATCGACTCTTTCAGCGGCACATCCACCGAGTTCTGATAGACGTCGTACACGCCAACGATGTCGGCAATGAACAAACCGTCGAACAGCCCGCGCTCCAGCAACTGCGCGAGTTCGGTCCAGTATTCGATGGTTTTGTACTGGGTCGAGTTATCCCGTGGATGGGTCCACAAGCCGTGGTTGATGTGGCCGATGCAGTTCATGTTGAACGCATTCAGCAGCATCTTTTTCTTCGCCTCGCTCATCAGATCGTCCCCCGCAGTGGCGGGTTTTCATCGTTGAGGTAGTAATTGCCGACCGCGTGATATTTCCAGCGCACCGGGTCGTGCAGGGTGTGCACCCGTGCGTTGCGCCAGTGGCGATCGAGGCCGTGCTCGATCAGGGTTGCCTGGCTGCCGGCGAGTTCGAACAGCGTGCTGCCAGCGGCGAGAGAAATCTCGGTGCTGATCGCGCGTGCTTCAGCCACGGCAATTGATGCAGCGGCTACGGTCTCGGCATTGGTTTCAGCCTGGGCCGCATCGAGGAATTCCCCGGCGCGTTCGAGTAGAGCTTCGGTGGCGTGCAAACGAATGCTCAAGTGGCCGAAGCTTTTCAGGGTCAAGGGATCTTCGGTGGCTTTGTCGTTGCCGGAATCGATCCACGGCCGGGTCTTGCTGCGCACGAAGTGCAGCGCGTCCTCATAGGCGGCGCGGGCGATGCCGGTGTCGATCGCCGCGTGAAGAATCTGCGCCAGCGGGCCGACCGGGGTCGGACGCTCGAAAGCGCTCTGGAACGGAATCACGTCTTCGGCTGCAACGTACACGTCCTCAAACACCACCGAACCGCTGCCGGTGGTGCGCTGGCCGAAGCCGCTCCAGTCGTCGATCACCGTCAAACCTTTGCTGTCGCGCGGCACGAACGCCAGTTGCTGCACGCCATTTTCATCGACCACTGAAGTCGGAATGCGCTGCGCGTAAATCGCTCCGGTCGCGTAGAACTTGCGGCCGTTGATGCGATAACCATCGCCGTCGCGAGTCAGGCTGGTGACCCGGTCGTGGGCGGTTTTGGTGCCCAGTTCCGCCAGCGCATTGCCGAAGCGCTGGCCGGCGAGGACTTCGGCGTACAGGCGTTGTTTTTGCTCATGGCTACCGTTCACGCGCAGCACTTCAAGGGCATAGAAATGGTTCTGCGGAATCTGCCCGAGCGAGCCATCCGCCCGAGCGATCAGGGCGATGACTTTGGCCAGGGTCACGTTGGATACGCCAGCGCCGCCGTACTCCTTCGGCACGCTGATGCCCCATAGGCCCGAGCGGGAAAACACGTCGAGCTCCGGCAACGGCAGACGGCGTTCACGGTCGCGCAGGTTGCTGTCGCGCTGGAAATCTTCGGCCAGGTCGCTGGCGACGATCAGGGCTTGCTCGTCGCTGGTGATGATCGCGACGGGATGGGAAAAGGTCATAGGGTTCTCCAGAGATCTGGTCAAAAGTTCTGGTCGTCAGATCCAGGAGTGACGGGCCGGCAATTTACCGTTGAGGCGATAGGCGCCGACCGCGTGGTACTTCCAGCGCACCGGGTCGTGCAGGGTGTGCACGCGGGCGTTGCGCCAGTGCCGGTCGAGGTTGAATTCGGCGAGGGTCGCGCGGCTGCCGGCCAGCTCGAAAAGTTTTTCACTGGCCAGCAGCGAAATTTCGGTGGTGAGCACTTTGGCTTCGGCCACGGCAATCGACGCGCGGGCGGCAGAATCGGCAGTGAGTGGTGCGGCTTGGACCTGATCAAGCACTTGCCCGGCCTTGCGCAACAGCGCTTCGGCGGCGTGCAGTTCGATTTTCAGTTTGCCGATGTCGGCGATCACGTACAGGTCATCGCTGGCGCGCTCGACTTTGGCGTCGATCCATGGCCGGGCGCGGGTTTTGACGAATTCGATGGCGTCATCGATGGCGCCACGGGCGATACCGGCGTCAATCGCCGCTTGAATCAGCTGCGAGACGGCGCCTTGAGTATTGGGTTTTTCGTTGATCTTCCAGTTGTCCACAACGAGGCCGGCCTCGACCCGCACGTTGTTCAACAGGATGGTGCCGCTGGCGGTGGTGCGCTGACCGAAGCCCGACCAGTCATCGACGATGCGCAGGCCCGGCGTACCGCGACGCACGAAGGCCAGCACTTGCTTGCCGTCATCGTTCAGCGCCTTGACCGCAACCCAATGCGCGAACAGCGCGCCGGTGGAGTAGAACTTCTGGCCGTTGATCACGTAATCATCGCCGTCGGCAGTGATCCGCGCTTTCAATTCCAGGGTGTCTTTGGTGCCACGTTCGGGACCTGCATTACCGATGCGCCAGCCTTCCAGAACACTCTGGAACAGCTGTTTTTTCTGCGCTTCGGTGGCGCAGCCGAGTACCAGATTGAGGATGCCGAACTGGTTCTGCGGAATCTGCCCCAATGCCGGATCGGCCGCGGAAATGATCGCGAACACTTCGGCCAAAGTGACGTACGAAACCTGCGGTCCGCCGTACTCGCGCGGGATGGCAATGCTGCCCAGACCGCTGCGGGTGAACTGCTCGATTTCTGACCACGGCAACTTGCGCTGACGGTCGCGTTTGGCCGCTTGCACGCGGGCGACTTGCGCCAGGTCATGGGCAGCCTTAATGGCTTGGGCGTCGCTACGTAGCACTTGCGCGGGCAACAACAGTGGGGCGATGTCCAGATCAGACTGGACGTTTGCGTCTGCCAGACTGGACATCAGTGCCGCTCCTTGGCTGCACGCAATGCCCTGGCGATCTGCACTGGGGTGATTGTGTTCCGGACCATACCTACCTCACATCTCATGAAAAACGCCGCAACGTGCGACGAAAGAAAGAATGTCCGGTGGTCCGGTGTATATACCCTAAGCGTGTATAAATATTAAATAAACTAACTTTTAGGAATATGTATAGAAGGGTGACTGTTCTGGTTGGTTAACAACTTTTGCAGACATGCAGCAATTCCCTGTGGTGGAGCACAGGGAATTGGATTTAGTCCTGGCGGGACTCAGCGGCTTTGGGGATTTGTTTGAGCGGGACTTTGAGATAGGGATTCACACATCCGATTTTCAGCGTTCGCGGTGGTGCCCAGCGCGAGTTGTTACCGACCCGGTCGAGGATGCAGTAGGTCACGTCCAGCCGCAGATCTTCGCCGCCTTCGACAATGATTGCCGGCGGCACCCAAACCTGGATCGGCCGGCCGATATCGTCGGCCGTGATCCGCGCCAGGTCCATGCGCACGTCGCCCCAGCGCAGCGTGATTGCATCGTCTTCAGCCATGTTCAGATACGGCTCGATGGTCAGCGGTACGCCGCGTTTGATCTGGTTCGGATTTACGCCCTGACGGCGAATGGTCTCGGGCAGAGTCACCGGCGCCAGTTGCTGGTTTTCGTCACCGCACAGCGGCGAAGGCTGGCCGCCGGGGCAGTCGAGCTTGACCTCGATCCGGGTGGTCGCCGACAACGCCGGGCCTTGGCCGACCTGCATGACCCGGTAATGAATGGTCGAAAAACCGCTGGCAATAAAGCTCTCTGGCACCCGCAAGCTGATTGGCGCACCGAGCTCTTCGTCGACCAACACCCGCGAAGCCACGTAGCAGCCGTCCCAGAACAGTTCGATCAGATCTCCTGCGTCCATTCCAGGGTACGGCGCCACGTCGATCAGCAAATGAGCGGCAGCGGCCAGGTTGATGCCGATATTTTGCGCAGGCGCCAGGGTGGGGGCTGCCAGCAGCGCGGTGTGCGAAGTGCGAATCATGCTTTCTCTCCTTGAAGCATTGCAAAGAAGTCCGTTTCTGAAAGAACAAAAGTCGTGTATTACCGGGCAATAAAATAATCAACAGTTGTTGAACTTTGACAGTGCTTGTTTGCAATGCGGGGTGCCGGTGGATGACTAGATAAAAGTTCGCCTTGAGAAGTGTCAATAGAGACGCTTACTTAATCCTTGAATTACAAGTTAATCAGAAAGCTCCTACGCTGAATAAGCACTGTGCCTAGCCTGTTTTGCGAAGACGGCCACGTATATCGGTGGTTTCAGGTGGTCGCGGCGAATGTCTCTGCCCACCTTTGTCTTAGGGTATTGACAGATTTCAGGCGTGACAGATCTGTTGCAGGACATATATATGTACCGCATGGATCGCTAATTTAGATTGATGTTTAAAAGGAAGGTAAGGCGGGGCGGATGTAACTTCCATCCTTGGAAGTTTGATGCTTAAGTTGTCAGGCGTGACTTCTGAATTTGCTGAGAAACTGTCGCGTGCGTTCTTCTTTCGGATTGGCAAACAACTCTTTCGCGTCACCTTGCTCGACGATTACACCCTTGTCGAAAAACACCACACGGTTGGCCACATCACGAGCGAAAGCCATCTCGTGAGTGACGATGACCATGGTGCGGTTTTCTTCCGCCAGGCCACGGATGGTCGCCAGTACTTCGCCGACCAGTTCCGGATCGAGCGCCGAGGTCGGTTCATCGAACAGGATCACTTCCGGCTCCATCGCCAGCGCCCGGGCAATCGCCACGCGCTGTTGCTGACCACCGGAAAGCCGTCGGGGATAGGCGTCTTCCTTGCCCGCCAGACCAACCTTGGCCATCAGCTTCTTGCCCAGGGCAATGGCTGTGTCGCGGGGCATCTTCTTGACCACAATCGGGCCTTCGATGACGTTTTCCAGCGCGGTGCGATGGGGGAACAGGTTGAAGTTCTGGAACACGAAACCCACGTGCTGGCGCAGGTTGCGCACCAGGCTTTGCTGCTGGTTCAACGGACGGCTGGTATCGATCTCGATCTTGCCGACCTTGATCCGGCCGCTGGTGGGTTCTTCTAGGAAATTCAGGCAGCGCAGGAACGTGGTCTTGCCCGAACCGCTGGGGCCGATGATCGCCACGACCTCGCCTTCTTTCACTTCAAGATCGATGCCGTTGAGCACGACTTGACCCTTGAATTGCTTTGTCAGTTTTTCCACGACAATCATGGGGTCAGGACTCCTGGTCGTGCCGATTGACCCGCTCTTCCAACTTGTTCTGGAAGTGCGAAAGCACTGTAGCCAGAACCCAGTAGATCAGCGCGGCGGCAAGATACATGGTGAAGACTTCGAAAGTCCGGGCGGTGATCAACTGCGCCTGGCGGAACAGCTCTGGCACCTGAATGGTGGCGGCCAGCGCAGTGTCCTTGACCAGTGAAATGAAGCTGTTGCCCAGCGGCGGCAAGGCCGTGCGCATGGCTTGCGGCAGGATGGCCCGGCGCAAAGTCTGCGCGCGGGTCATGCCGATACTCGCAGCGGCTTCCCACTGACCGCGCTCGATCGAGCTGATCGCGGAACGCAGGATTTCACAAGCGTAAGCGGCCATGTTCAACGAGAAACCGATCAGGGCTGCCGGCAGCGGGTCGAGTTCCAGACCCATTTGCGGCAAGCCGTAATAGATCACGAACAGTTGCACCAGCAACGGCGTGCCGCGAAAGAACGACACGTAGATGCGTGCCAGCCAACTGACCGATTTGAAGCGCGACAGGCGCATCAACGCCAGGCCAAAGCCCAGCAGCAAGCCGAAGAACATGCCGCCGAGACTGAGGATCACCGTGTAATACGCACCCTTCAGCAGGAAGGGCGCGGAGTCCAGTGCGAGTTGGAAAGCTTCTTCCATTATTGAGTGACGTCAGCGCTGAAGTATTTTTCCGAAAGCTTTTTCAGCGTACCGTCGGCACGCAGCTCATCGAGCGCTTTGTTCAGGGCCGCCAGCAGTTCCGGCTCACCTTTACGCAGGGCAATCCCGGATTCCTGACGCGAAAACGCTTGGCCCGCGGCGACGGTTTTCGGGGCTTTCCTGGCGTACTCGAGTGCGGCAAGACGGTCGATCAGAATCGCGTCGGTACGGCCGTTGTTCAGGTCGGCGAACTTGGTCGGATCATCGTCGTAGGTGCGCACGTCAGCACCCGGCACGTTGGCGCGGACCCACTGTTCGTAGTTGGTGCCCAGACCCACGCCGACTTTCTTGCCGGACAGGTCAGCAGCGGTCTTGATGTTCAGCGCAGCTTCCTTGTCCTTCAGCACCAGTGCCTGAATCCCGGAAACGGTGTACGGCGCGGAGAAGTCATACTTCTTCTTGCGCTCCTCGGAGATGGTCACCTGATTGACCACCAGGTCCAGACGCTTGGATTCCAGAGCAGCGAGGATGCCGTCCCACTTGGTTGGCTGAATCTTGGCTTTCACACCGAGCTTCTTCGCCAGCGCTTCGGAGAGTTCAACTTCGAACCCCGACAGTTTGCCGTCGGCATCGACGAAGCTGAACGGAGGATAAGTGCCTTCCAGACCGACGTTGATCACGCCTTTGTCCTGGATGGTTTTCAGTTGCTCACCGGCAACCGCTTGCCCGAGCAGACCGGCGCCCAGCGCCAGGCCCAGCGAACCTACCAGCAGATTTCGACGTAGTGCGGAAAAATTCATGACAAGCCCCTGTGTTTTCTTATGGAAGACGCTTAAGGAAAGTTGGCAAATCCGGGAGTTCAACGACAGCGCTATCCTGCCTTAAAGCAGCTTATGCGTCTCGCGCCAAATTCGCCTGCGGCGAGACTATAAGACCGTTTGTTTAGAATGGAAAATAATGAATTTTCCATTTGTTATTCCTATAGAGAATATATGGTTGGCACCAATCATTGTGGCGAAGGAGCTTGCTCCCGCTCGGCTGCGCAGCAGTCGTAAAACAGGCAATTACTGTTCATCGATCAATCGATTTTGGGGGCGCTTCGCACCCCAGCGGGAGCAAGCTCCCTCGCCACGAGAAGTGGATTATAGAAAATCTTTATAGGCGAACAACGCCGGGGCGCCGCCGGTGTGCAGGAAGATGATTGGGCCTTCATCGAAGCGTCCGCGACCAATTCCGTCGAGCAATCCGGCCATGGCCTTGCCGGTGTACACCGGATCAAGCAACACACCTTCCTGACTCGCCAGCAACTTCACCGCTGCCAGGGTTCCGGCATTCGGCTCCCCGTAGCGCGGCCCGAAATATTCGTCCCACAACTCGACCTTGAAACTCTCCGGCAGTTCGATGCCCAGTAGCTCGGCAGTGCGTTCGGCCAGCCCCTGGACTTTCGGACGCTGATCCTCTTCACTGCGCGAGACCGTTACGCCAATCACAGGCAGTTGCGGCAGCACTTCACTCAAGGCCAGAGCCAGGCCGCTGTGAGTACCGGCGCTGCCAGAGGCGAGCACCACGGCAGAAAACTGCAAACCGGTGTCCTTGATCTGTTCAGCGAGTTCCAGACCGGCGCGCACATATCCCAGGGCACCTAGCGCATTCGAACCGCCAATCGGAACCAGATACGGCTTCTTGCCACTGTTGCGCAAGCGTGCGGCGAGGGCGGCCAGTTGCTCGTCGGCGTTGTCGAGGTTTTCCACCAGCTCGACCTTGGTGTCGAACAGATCCAGCAGCAGGCGGTTGCCGTTGCCGGTGTAATTGCTGTCGTCGGTGCCCAACGGGTTTTCCAGCAGCGCCACACAGCTCAGCCCGAGTTTCGCGGCAATCGCAGCGGTCTGGCGTACGTGGTTCGATTGCAGCGCGCCAGCGGTGATCAGCGTGTCGGCGCCTTGGGCGAGGGCGTCGGCAGCGAGGTATTCGAGTTTGCGCAGCTTGTTGCCGCCCATGGCCAGCGGCGTCAGGTCATCGCGTTTCAGGTACACGTCGCGACCGAGCCAGGTGGACAGGCGGTCGAGTTTTTCCAGGGCAGTCGGTTGGCCGAGCAAGTCGAGACGATTGAAGCGTTCCAGCTGTTGTTTGATCATGAGCCCGTACTGGCGGAGGAAGATGTCAGGACTATAGGCACGCCGATTTGCCGGATCAACCGCCAATCGCTTATAGCCAAATCCACTGAGTCCAGCACTATCGGTTCTTAATTCGCGCCAGTGGCCTTGCCGTAAAGTAGTCGCCGTTGACGCGGCCAGACAGTCCGGCCGCCCTTGAGGAGTCTTTACCGTGAGCGAGCGTTCCAGTCATTGGCAATTGCAGACCATCGTCAGCCAGCTGCGTACCGCGCGCGATCAGTGGCGCGCACAGAATGGCCGCGCTTCGGGCGAGCAGGGCGGACGCGAGTTGCCGTCCCGCGCGGCGATGGCAGAGATTCTTGAAGCGCTGTGTGGCGCACTGTTTCCGATGCGTCTGGGGCCGGTGGATTTGCGTGAGGAAAGCGAAGATTTCTACGTCGGCCACACCCTCGATGTGGCACTGAATGCGCTGCTGACTCAGGCGCGTCTGGAGCTGCGCTACGTTGCCCGGCACAGTGCGCAGGTCGATACCGAAGTCGAAGCGCAGGCAATCCGCATCATTCAGGATTTCGCTTTGGCGTTGCCAAAGTTGCGCAGTCTGCTCGACAGCGATGTGCTGGCGGCTTATCACGGCGATCCGGCGGCGCGCAGCGTGGATGAAGTACTGCTGTGCTATCCGGGGATTCTGGCGGTGATCCACCATCGACTGGCGCATCACCTTTATCGCGCAGGGTTGCCTTTGCTGGCGCGCATCAGTTCGGAAATCGCGCATTCGGCAACCGGTATCGACATTCATCCGGGTGCACAGATCGCCGGCAGTTTTTTCATCGACCACGGGACCGGTGTGGTGATCGGCGAGACCGCGATCATCGGCGAGCGCGTGCGCATTTATCAGGCGGTGACGTTGGGCGCCAAGCGCTTTCCGGCGGATGAAGACGGGCAGTTGCAGAAGGGCCATCCGCGGCATCCGATTGTTGAGGATGATGTGGTGATCTACGCCGGAGCGACGATTCTTGGGCGCATCACGATTGGCAAGGGCTCGACGATTGGCGGCAATGTCTGGCTGACCCGGAGCGTGCCGGCCGGGTGCAATCTGACCCAGGCGAATTTGCAGCATGATGACGGGACGCAGAAGTAATCGAACCCTGTTGAACGATTCGGCTCAATTGCGCGTCATACCCCTCCTTGAGCTAGCGTACAAACACTACCGCCCAGCCCTGCGATTAGTCCTTAGCGTACTATCCATGTTTAACTTGAACGTTCATTCAAGTTAAACCGGTAGCTCGCTGCCCGCTCACAACAGGAGGCTTGCCTTTGCTGAGTCCGATTATTTCAGCCACGTTTCAACCCCTCGAGGTGCACGGTTCATGAGTGCATCGTCTACTCCCGCCAGCGGTCTGGTGCGGATGAATCCGCCGGTTTTCTACTTCGCCGCGACGGTGATTCTGCTGTTTGGCCTGGTGGTCATCGCCATCCCGGAGCAGGCCGGTGCCTGGCTGCTGGAAGCGCAAAACTGGGCGGCCAATACGGTCGGCTGGTATTACATGCTCGCGATGACGTTGTATCTGGTCTTCGTGGTGGTCACCGCGTTATCAGGCTACGGCAAGATAAAACTCGGTGCCGACCACGACGAGCCCGAGTTCAGTTACCTGTCCTGGGCCGGCATGCTGTTCGCGGCCGGGATCAGCATCACGCTGTTCTTCTTCTGCGTCTCCGAACCGCTGACGCATATGCTTCAGCCGCCTCAAGGCGAGGCGGGCACTGCGGATGCGGCGCGCCAGGCGATGCAGATTCTGTTTTTGCATTGGGGCTTGCATGGCTGGGGCGTGTTCGCTTTCGTCGGCATGGCGCTGGCGTACTTTGCGTACCGGCATAACCTGCCGCTGGCCCTGCGTTCGGCGTTGTATCCACTGATCGGCAAGCGCATCAACGGCCCGATCGGTTACGCGGTGGATGGCTTCGGCATTATCGCCACGGTGTTCGGCCTGGGTGCGGACATGGGTTTTGGTGTATTGCACCTCAACTCCGGTCTCGACTACCTGTTCGGCATCGCCCATACGCAATGGATTCAGGTCGGCCTGATCACGCTGATGATGGGCGCGGCGATTCTGGTGGCTGTGGCCGGCGTCGATAAAGGCGTTCGGGTGATGTCCGACATCAACATGCTGCTGGCCTGCGCGCTGCTGCTGTTCGTGCTGTTTGCCGGTCCGACTCAGCACCTGTTGAACACCTTGATCCAGAACGTCGGCGACTACCTCGGCGCGCTGCCGATGAAGAGTTTCGACCTTTACGCCTACGACAAACCGAGCGACTGGCTCGGTGGTTGGACGGTGTTTTACTGGGCCTGGTGGATTGCCTGGTCGCCGTTCGTGGGCCTGTTCATCGCGCGGATTTCCCGTGGCCGTACCATCCGCGAATTCGTCTTCGGCGTGCTGTTGATTCCGCTGGGTTTCACCCTGGCGTGGATGTCGATTTTCGGCAACAGCGCCATCGATCAGGTGCTTAATCACGGCATGTCGGCGATGGGTATGTCGGCGATTGAAAACCCGTCGATGACCCTGTATCTGCTGCTGGAAACCTACCCGTGGAGCAAAACCGTCATCGCGGTGACGGTGTTTATCAGCTTCGTGTTCTTCGTGACTTCTGCCGACTCCGGCACCGTGGTGCTCTCGACCCTGTCGGCCAAGGGCGGCAATCCGGACGAAGACGGGCCGAAATGGCTGCGGGTGTTCTGGGGTGCGATGACCGCGCTGATTACCAGCGCGCTGCTGTTCTCCGGCAGCATCGATGCGCTGAAATCAGCGGTGGTACTGACCTCGCTGCCGTTCTCGCTGATTCTGTTGTTGATGATGTGGGGCCTGCATAAAGCGTTCTATCTGGAATCGCAGAAGCAGATCGCGCAGCTGCATTCGCTGGCACCGGTTTCCGGTTCGCGGCGTGGCACCGGCGGTTGGCGTCAGCGTCTGAGCCAGGCTGTGCACTTCCCGTCGCGGGACGAGGTGTACCGCTTCATGGACTCCACGGTACGCCCGGCGATTGAAGAAGTGACCGCTGTGTTCGTCGAGAAGGGCCTGAACGTGGTCACTCAGCCGGATCCGGCGCATGACAACGTCAGCCTGGAAATCGGTCACGGCGAGCAGCATCCGTTCATCTATCAAGTGCAGATGCGTGGCTACTTCACGCCATCGTTCGCGCGGGGCGGCATGGGTTCCAAACAACTCAACAACCGCCGCTACTACCGTGCCGAAGTGCATTTGAGCGAGGGCAGTCAGGACTACGATCTGGTCGGCTACACCAAAGAGCAGATCATCAACGACATCCTCGACCAGTACGAACGGCACATGCAGTTCCTGCATCTGGTGCGTTGATTGGAGGCTGAGCGTCGGGTCCGGTCAGGACTCGGCGCTCAGCACCATGTACAACACCATCGCCGCTACTGGCACGCCGAAAACCATACTGCCGATCACCAGTTCCGCCCCCATCGGCTGGCCGGCATGCACCACGCCCACTGCACCATTAATCACCGTCAACGCGAGCCACAGCGCGGCGAAGCTGTACGCCATCGTCTGGCGACTGAAGCCGATGCGCTCGCCGATGTAGAGCATCAGGGTCAGCAGAACCAGGCCGAAGAAGATGATGATGGTGGTGTGCATGGCGACGTCCTCGCGACCGCAACTTTCAGAGTTCTCGACCTAAAGTGTGGTCGAGTGAGTAGCGTCCTGCTCCGCGAAACAGGATGTACAGCGACAGAAACGCCATCAGCACCGGGTATTCGATGCCACGGTCGATCCAGGGCCACGTAGGTCCGAGAATACTGGCGATCGTCAGCATCTGGATACCCATCATCGCCGCCAGCAGGCGCGTGCCCAGTCCCAGAGCCAGCAGCAATCCGCCGACACCTTCCAGCAGTGCCACCAGCAGGCCAATCAGGCCCGGCATAGGCAGGTGCAGGACGTTCTGGATCAGGTTGATCGACGCGGCCATCGGATCGGCCATCGAACCGTGCGACTGACCCAGCAGTTTGGGCAAGCCGTGGGTCACCATGATCACACCGTACGTGGCGCGTAACAGGGCGTAGGAAATGGGTTCACCGAGGCGATAGAACGGCGCAAGGGCGAGAATAAGCAAGGTCGGGTTCTGGCGCATGGGGAGCTCCGAGGCACGGGTCATCAATGATCGTTCCCACGCAGAGCATGGGAACGATCGGTGGCAGAGCAGGCATTAGCGCAGTGTCGGTTTCAGCAGGTCTTCCAGACCGATGCGGCGGAACATCTCGGCGCGTACCCGATCGGCCATGGCGTTGACGATTTCCGCGCCGTCCTGCGACGGGTCGATATGGTGGCGGAACGGGCGAGTGCCGAAGGGCATGCCGACGATCTCGACGATAGCCTCGGCCACCTCGCCCACATCTGCGTCTGCCGGTTCCAGCGCGGCCAGACCTTTGAGTGCCTGATCCGGTACCCCGGCGTACGGGCCTTCGTTGTATTCGGCGGCACGGGCCTGATCGGCGGGCGAGCCGGAGTGCACGAAATGGTTGGTGCCCTTGGTGAAGGCACCCGGCACGATAATCGAGGTTTCCACGCCCCAGCGTGCCAACTCACTGGCGTAGGACACCGCCAGTGAATCCATGGCTGCCTTCGCCGCAAAGTACGGCGCCAGATACGGCGGAGTACCGCCGCGAGCACTGCTGGAGGACACCCACATCACCAGGCCTTGGCCTTGCTTGCGCAGTTGCGGCAGTGCTGCGCGGTTGACCCGCTGGGTGCTCAGCACGTTGATGTCGTAGAGCTGGGCAAACTGCTCCGGAGTAAAGGCCTCGGCGGGCCCGAACGACATGTGTCCGGCGTTGTGGATGATCACGTCCAGCTGACCGCAATCCTCGATAATTTTTGCGACACCGGCCTCGACCGATTCGGTGGACGCAACGTCCAGTTCGACGCTGCGCAAGTCGACCTGATGCTGGTCGGCGTAGCGCTGCACTTCAGTCACCTGTGGTGCGTTGCGGCCCAGGGTTTCACGCATGCTGGCGTAGACGGTGTGGCCAGCGTCGGCGAGCGAGCGGGCGGTCAGTGCACCAAAACCGCTGGAGGCACCGGTAATCAGAATGACGGATTTCATGGCGTTGATCTCTGCACAGTGAGGGTGGTTTCAGGCGCGACGAGGAAGGCGTTGTTGCGCGACGTGGGACAACCAGCCGGCGAAGGAACCGAGGGCGCCGGCGCCGCCCAGTTCAACGAAGCTTTCCAGGGAGGGTTCCAGGTGCGAGGCGAAGTAGGCGATCAGGCCGAGAAAGTAAGCGACGAGGTTGTTCATCGTCCGGGTGGCACGCAGCGACACCACGACCATTGCCACGACAAACACCACGACCGGCAGGGCAAACAGGCCCAACATGGGCGTCAGGGCGCCGATGCTCAGCGCCGCACCCATGCCGAAGGCGATGCCCATCAGCACACAGCCGAGGTTCACCAGGCCGTCGCGTAAGGTCAGGCCACGGCTAAAGAACGCAACCCAACCGACAAACATCGCCCACACTGGCAGGGTCAGCAACAGGCTGGAACCGGCCGCCAGTGCGGCAGTGGCGGCAGCCACCGCAGTGAACAGCGTAAACATCAGTTTCGATTGCCCGGTGTGGGCGGTATTGGCTGGATGACTCATGATTTTCTTCTCCTTGACTCGGGTGAGGACGCTCAGACGAGGCCGCCGTTGACGCGCAGGACTTGCCCGTTGACCCAAGCCGAATCCGGGCCGACCAGGAAGGACACGACGCGGGAAATGTCTTCTGGCTGAGCCAGGCGTTCCAGCGGAGGCATCTTGGCGAAGGTCTGAATCTGCTCTTCACTCTTGCCGTGCAGAAACAACTCAGTAGCGACCGGGCCCGGTGCCACGGCATTGACGGTGATGTTGCGTCCGCGCATTTCCTTGGCGAATACCTGGGTCAGCGACTCCACCGCTGCTTTGCTGGCGATGTACACCGCGTAACCCGGCAGGTTCATGCCGACGGTGCTGCTGGAGAAGTTGATGATCCGCCCGCCACTGTTCAAGCGTGTCGCTGCTTCGCGCAGGGTATTGAAAGTGCCGCGAGCGTGGATGTTGAAGTTCTGCTCGAACAGTTCGTCCGTGTGTTGCGCCAAGGGCAACACCTTGAGGATGCCGGCGTTGTTCACCAGTACATCGATCTTGCCCAGTTGTGCCTCGGTCTCATCGAACATGCGCTGCACGTCGTCGGCATTGGCGACATCGGCCTTGACCGCCATGGCCTGATGCCCGGCCTGGCGCAACTCCACCACCAGTTTCGAGGCTTCACTGGCGCTGCTCGCATAGTTGATGGCGACGGCGAAACCCTCGCTGGCCAGTTGCTTGGCAATCACGGCGCCGATGCCGCGAGAAGCACCGGTTACGAGGGCGACTTTCGAAGTTTGCTGAGTCATGGCGATGATCCTTGTGCAGGTGTTGATTGGGTGTGGAGCCAATTTCACATGTTTACTCACACCGATAAATGCACGAGAGTTGCCTTGACTGTTCAAAAATCGCCAACAATCAAAAGCCGGGGAAAGCGCCGTGGATCAAGTCAAAGCAATGAAGGTGTTCGTGCGGATCTACGAGCGCAGCAGCTTCACCCTGGCGGCCGATGACCTGAACCTGCCACGGGCGACACTGACTCACACCCTCAATCAATTCGAAGCCTGGCTCGGCACTCGCTTGCTTGAGCGCAGTACGCGCAAAGTGCGGCCGACACTGGACGGCGAGGCTTACTACCAACGCTGTGTGCAATTGCTCGCGGAACTGGAGGATGCCGAATTAGCGTTTCGCGGCGTGGCGCCAAAAGGACGGCTGCGGGTGGATCTGCACGGGACGCTGGCCAAGCATTTTGTGATCCCGGCGCTGCCGCAATTCATGGAGCGTTATCCCGACATCGAATTGTCGATCAGCGAGGCCGACCGCTTCGTCGATCTGATCGCCGAAGGCGTCGATTGCGTGCTGCGCGCCGGGACGCTTGGCGATTCCAGCCTGATCGGCAAGCGAGTCGCCAACCTGCGCCAGATCACCTGCGCCAGCCCGGCGTACCTGCGTCAATACGGTGAGCCGAAGAACCTCTCTGAATTGATAAACCATCGCGCGGTGAACTACGTCTCGCGCACCACGGCCAAGTTGTTTCCCTTCGAATTCATGGTCGACGGCGAACTGCAGGAAGTCGCCATCGACGGTGCTCTGTCGGTGTTCGGCGCCGAAATCTACGCCGCCTCGGCCATTGCCGGGCTAGGCCTGATCCAGTGCCCGCACTACCGCATGCAAACCCAGATCGAACAGGGCCTGGTCCGCGAAGTGCTCACTGAAACGCCACCGCCGCCAATGCCGGTCTCGGTGTTGTATCCGCACAACCGACACATGTCGCCACGGGTTCGGGTGTTTGTGGATTGGTTGGGGGAAGTGTTTGCTGACGCGGGCTAGCAGAGGAAGGATTCAGCCACATGAAATTCCCGGTCGTTCTGCACAAGGATGCCGACTCGGACTACGGAGTGATTGTCCCGGATGTACCGGGGTGCTTCTCCGCAGGCGTTACGGTTTTTTGGCGGCAGCAGCTACAGTTCTGTGGGGCTGGTGCTTTCGCGTTCGATGATTCGGCACTCCAGCAAATTCAAGCGCTGCACTTCATCAGTTGGTATTACCCCGAGGCTCTCCAGCACCCGCGTCGCCGCCAGCACGCCAATCTCCAGTGCCGGCGGTTTGATCGTGCTTAAACTCGGCAGCAGCATCTCGGCAAACGGGTAATCGCCGAAGCCGAGCACGGCGCAGTCTTCGGGGATTTTCAGGCCGGCGCGTTGGCCCGCGAGCAAGCCGCCGGCAGCGAGGTTGTCGTTGGCGAAGATGATTGCGTCGGGGCGCGGTGAAGCGCTCATCAGCGTTTGCATCGCCTGCTTGCCGGCCTCGAACGGCGCACGGTCGGCATCCGGTGCAAACACCCACGGCTGCAGCCCCAACTCGCGCACAGTGGCAGCGTACCCATCGCGGCGCTCCAATGCGCTGAAGTCGCCGGGCGCGCTGTTTTGCACGAACGCGATGCGCCGATAGCCTTTGTCGTGCAGGTAGCGCGCGGCGCTGACGCCCACTGCAAAGTGCGAAAAACCGATCTGCATCGGCTCGCGATCAGGCTGGTAATCCCAGGTTTCGATCACCGGAATATCCGCCTCAGCGATCATCTTTTCCGTGCCCACGCTGTGAAAATGACTGGTCAGCACCAGTGCCGCCGGCGACCAGCCGAGGAACGCGCGCACTGCGTTTTCTTCCTGCTCGGTGCTGAAATAACTCGACGCCAACAACAGCTGATAACCGTGACGACTGAGGGTGTCG
This sequence comes from Pseudomonas sp. TWP3-2, assembly GCF_049897765.1. Lineage (NCBI taxonomy): Bacteria > Pseudomonadati > Pseudomonadota > Gammaproteobacteria > Pseudomonadales > Pseudomonadaceae > Pseudomonas > Pseudomonas sp. TWP3-2. The sequence continues at coordinate 141,089 of NZ_JAFCWW010000001.1, forward strand.
CTGAAGCCTTGAATGGTGTTGGCGAAGATCGGCCCGGAGATGTTGGGGATCACCATGCCAACGATTTTGCCGCGCGCCGAAGCCAATCCTCCGGCCACCAGATTCGGCACGTAGCCCAACGCTTCCACCACCGCCGCAATCCGCTCGCGGCGCTCAGGCGAAACCTGCTCCGGTTGATTGAAGTAACGCGACACGGTGATCGCCGAAACACCCGCTTGCCGAGCCACCGCATTCAGGGTCACGCGCCCGGCGCCACGGCGTCTGCGCGGTTTTTCTTCACTCAAGGGTCGATCCTTCTTGAAAACCAAATCGCATATAAAAGTAATTTTTCAGTATTGGACGCTCTATGGCTGAGTTGCCAATACTGGCGATGTTAGCGCTAACAAAGCGCGTTGTCTGCTACTCGCTCGAGCGAATGCCCATGACACCAAAACAGGCGCTGTCGTCGCAGAACGGCAGCGGTCCAGGGCAACTTTCGAGCGGGCAGAGCATGCACAACATTCCTGGGGCGACACACAAACTGGCGCAATCGATTCGCGCTGCGGGCTGGCTACTCACCGGATTGGCCGCGTTGCCAATGCCCGCTGCGTTCCCCGCCGACAGCAGCGATCAAGAACCGACACTCAAGTCCGTAACGGTCACCGCCACTCGTCGTGAAGAGTCGCTGCAAAAGGTCCCGGTGGCGGTCTCGGTGATCGACGGCGAACAGCTGGAACGCGATAACCGCAACGGCGTGGCGAGCATCGTCCAGCAAGTGCCGTCGCTGAACTTCCGCACTGGCGCATCGAACAAGGACACCTCGTTGTTCGTGCGCGGCGTGGGTACGATTTCCACTTCTCCAGGCGTTGAGCCGACCGTGGCCACGGTGATCGACGGTGTTGTTTATGCGCGTCCCGGACAGTCCACTTTGGATTTGCTGGATCTGGAACGTGTCGAAGTCCTGCGCGGTCCGCAAGGCACGTTGTTCGGCAAGAACGCCTCGGCCGGCGTACTGAATATCACCAGCAAGGCACCAACCAACGAGACCCACGGCTACATCGATCAGTCGTACTACAGCGGCAACGAAAGCCGCACGCGTTTCGGCATTGGTGGCAGCCTGATTCCGGACACGCTCAAAGGCTCGATCAGCACTTTGTTCGGCAGCTACGACGGCAACGTCGACAACCAACATAACGGGCACGAGGTCAACGGTTACAACCATCGCGGCGTGCGCGGAAAACTCGAATTCACCCCGAATGATGAGCTCACCTTCACCCTGATCGCCGACTACATGCAGTCGCACGACGACGCGCCTAACGGCGTGGTCAGCAAGTCGCTGACCCCAGCGTTCACTAACGCGTTGCGCCCCGTCAATGCGACCAGCTACAACCGCGACATCAACACCGACACCCGCAGCCACGTCGAGGACACCAACAAAGGTTTGTCCGGGCAACTCGACTGGCAACTCGGCGATTACACCCTGACGTCGATCACCGCGTGGCGCGGCTGGGACAACACCCAGTATCAGGACGGCGACCGTCTCGGCACGGTGACCGCAGCATTCCCCGGCACGGCGGACAAGGGCGATCTGGCCTTCGATCAATACTCGCAAGAGCTGCGCCTCGCTTCGCCAAAAGGTGAATTCCTCGAATACGTCGGTGGCCTGTTCTACATGCACGGCAAGGACGACGAGACCTATCAGCGCACACTCACCACAACCACCCGCACCGAGCGAGGCGTGGCCGATTACAGCACCACCAGCGACAGCTACGCGGTGTTCGGTGAGAGCACGCTGAATTTCACTTCGGACTTTCGTGGCATCGCCGGCCTGCGCTACACCCACGATGATCTGGAATACGATCACCGCCGCGTCTCGACCTCGGCGACCACCGTCAGCGGCATTCAACCAGCGACCAGCAGCTCCGGTTCGGTGGACGAGGACGGCTGGTCCGGGCGCCTCGGTGTGCAATACGACTTGAGCGATGCGGTCACCAGCTATCTGACCTACTCGCGCGGCTACAAAGGCCCGGCCTACAACGTGTTCTTCAACATGCAGCCGCGCGACACCGAGGCGCTGAAACCGGAAACCTCCAACACTTGGGAAGCAGGGATCAAAGCCACCTCTTGGAACAATCGCCTGACCACCAACCTGGCAATTTTCCACAGTGATTACGACAACTATCAGGCGAACTTTTTTGACACCGTTGCCGGCCAAGTCGTAACGCGCCTGATCAATGCTGGCAGCGTCAGCACTGAAGGCGTCGAACTCGACTATGTGTTGCAGGCCACTCAGCAGCTGAAACTCTCCGGCGCACTGGCCTACACCCGCGCACGCATCGACGAATTCGCCTGCCCGGCAGGCGCGGCGGCATCGTGCAACGTCAACGGCAAACCGCTGCCGTTCAGCCCGGACTGGAAAAGCTATGTGCGCGCCGATTACACAATCCCGCTGGATAACGGCCTGGATGTCGAACTCGGCACCGACTACAGCTGGCAGAGCGAAGTGCAATACGACATCAGTCAGAACGTCGACACCAAACAGGGCGCTTACGGCATCTGGAACGCCAGCATCGGATTGGCCGATTACACCAATGGCTGGCGCGTGGCTTTGCTCGGCAAAAACCTCGCCGACAAGTCTTATTCGCCCCTGCTGGCCAGCGGCGGCAGCTACATCTATCGCGCCGTGCCGCGTGATGACGAACGCTACTTCGGCGTGCAACTGCGCAAGGATTTCTGAGATGAGCAGACAGCTGAAACTCGGCGCGTTTCTCATGGCCACCGGGCACCACGTGGCGGCGTGGCGGCATGCGGATGTACCGGCGAATGCCGGGCTGGATTTCGCTCATTACAAACGGCTGGCGCAGATCGCCGAAGCGGCAAAGTTTGATGCGTTGTTCGTCGCCGACAGCGTTGCAGCGCCGACCCACGACATCGCCAGCCGCATGGCGCGCTCGGATCACTTCGAGCCGCTGACTTTGCTTTCGGCTTTGAGCGCAGTCACGGAACACATCGGGCTGATCGCCACGGCGACCACCAGTTACAACGAGCCGTATCACGTCGCGCGCAAATTCGCTTCGCTCGATCATTTGTCGGGCGGGCGCGCGGGATGGAATCTGGTGACTTCGGACAACGCCGCCGAAGCGCAGAATTTCGGCCGCGATGAACACATCGGCCACGCCGAACGCTACAGCCGGGCGCGCGAGTTTCATCAAGTCGTGACCGGGTTGTGGGACAGCTGGGAGGACGATGCCTTCATTCGCGACAAGGCCAGCGGTGCTTACTACGACCCGGCGAAGTTGCATGTGCTGAATCACGTCGGCGAACACTTTCGAGTCAAGGGCCCGCTGAACGTCGCGCGTTCGCCGCAGGGGCAACCGGTGATTGTGCAGGCGGGGTCTTCGGAAACCGGTCGCGAACTGGCTGCGCAAACGGCTGAAGTGGTGTTCACCGCGCAGACTTCACTGGCCAGCGCTCAAGCGTTTTACGCCGACCTCAAAGGACGCTTGGCCAAGTTCGGCCGCAGCGCCGATTCATTGAAAATCATGCCGGGTGTTTTTGTCGTGGTTGGCGAGACAGAGCAGCAAGCGCTGGAGAAATATGAAACGTTTCAGCAATTAGTCGAACCCGAGGTTGGCGTGGCATTACTTGGGCGTATGCTGGGCAACTTCGATTTGTCGAAGTACCCGCTGCACGGGCCGTTGCCGGAATTACCGCTGACCGACAGTGGCCAGCAGAGCCGTCAGAAACTGCTGACCGAACTGGCGGGCCGCGAGAACCTGACGCTCGCCGAACTCGGTCGCAGGATTGCCGGTGGTCGCGGGCATTACAGCCTGATCGGCACGCCGGCGCAGATTGCCGACCGCTTGCAGGAGTGGTTCGAGCAAGGCGCGGCGGATGGTTTCAACGTGCTGGTGCCGCATCTGCCCGGCGGTCTCGAAGACTTCGCCAACGGCGTAGTGCCGGAACTGCAACGGCGTGGGCTGTTCAGAACCGAGTATGAAGGCCGAACCTTGCGCCAGAACCTTGGCCTCGCCCGGCCCGGCAATCGATTTGCGTAGCAATCGACACCCAATTCAAGACAGACAAGAGAGGATTCGATGACTTACACCGCTGCCGAAAACCGCTATGACTCCATCCCTTACCGCCGCGTCGGCCGCAGCGGTCTGGTGCTGCCGGCGCTGTCGCTCGGCCTCTGGCACAACTTCGGCGACAGCACGCCGATCGATACCCAGCGCTCGCTGCTGCGCACCGCGTTCGACCTCGGTATCAATCACTTCGACCTGGCCAACAACTACGGCCCGCCGTACGGCAGCGCCGAGGTCAACTTCGGTCGTCTGCTGCGCGAAGACTTCAAGCAGTACCGCGATGAGCTGATCATTTCGAGCAAGGCCGGCTGGGACATGTGGCCCGGCCCGTATGGCCAAGGCGGCGGTTCGCGCAAATACGTGCTGGCCAGCCTCGACCAGAGCCTGCAACGCCTCGGTCTGGACTACGTGGATATCTTCTATTCGCACCGCTTCGACCCGGACACCCCGCTGGAAGAAACCGCCAGCGCCCTCGCCACTGCGGTGCAACAGGGCAAGGCGTTGTACATCGGCATCTCGTCGTATTCCGGGGTGAAAACCCGTGAGATTGCTGCGCTGCTCAAAGAATGGAAAGTGCCGCTGCTGATCCACCAACCGGCGTACAACCTGCTCAATCGCTGGGTGGAAAAAGACCTGCTCGACACCACCGAAGAGCTCGGCACTGGCGTGATTGCTTTCACACCGCTGGCGCAAGGTCTGTTGACCGACAAATATCTGAACGGCGTGCCGGCGGATGCGCGGGTCAATCGCCCGGGCGGCGGTTCGTTGCAGGCTTCGCACTTGTCCGAGGCGAATATTGCTCACGTGCGCGCGCTGAACGAGATTGCCAAGCGTCGCGGGCAGAGCCTGGCGCAACTGGCGCTGGCGTGGACACTGCGTGATCCGCGAGTGACTTCGGCGCTGATCGGTGCGAGCCGGCCGGAACAGATTATCGAGAACGTCGGGGCGTTGAAGAATTTGAGTTTCAGTGCGGAGGAATTGGCGGAGATTGACCGGTTTGCGCAGGAGGGCGGGATTAATCTTTGGGAGCGGCCTTCAACGGCTGAGTAACTGTTCGGCGCCGGATTCTTCGGCGCCTCTTCCGGCCCCATCGCTGGCAAGCCAGCTCCCACAGGTACAGCGGCGTTCACAAGTTTTGTGTACGCCACCAGTCCTGTGGGAGCGGGCTTGCCCGCGATGAGGCCCTCACATTCAACCAACTATTCTGGGTTCAGCGGAAGAAAGGCACATCCCCCAACACCGTAGCCCGCTGCATCACCCGCCGCGCCGGGCGGTAGTCGTCCACCGCATAATGCTGCGTCACGCGGTTATCCCAGAACGCAATATCGTCCTGCTGCCAACGCCAGCGAATGGTGAATTCCGGGCGTGTCGCATGCGCAAACAGAAACTTCAAAATCGCTTCGCTCTCGGTCTCCGACAGCTCATTGATCTTCGACGTGAAGCCTTCGTTGACGAACAGCGAGCGCCGTCCGCTCACCGGATGCGTGCGAATCACCGGGTGCGACAGCGGCGGATTCTTGCGCCGCGCTTCTTCCCACTGCGCCAGCGCTTGCGGCGTGTTGCCATAGCGCTCCAGCGGAAACGAACGCGTGAAATCGTGCGTCGCAGTCAGGCCTTCGAGCAAACTTTTCATTGGTGCCGACAGCGCTTCATACGCCGCAATGCCACTGGCCCACAGCGTATCGCCACCAAACTCTGGCAGCAGCTTGGCGCTGAGCACTGCGCCCATCGCTGGGGTCGGCAGGAAAGTCACGTCGGTGTGCCAGATCGCGTTGTCGCGCACGTCGGTGACGGCGGTGTCGAGGATCAGCACTTCGGGTTGCTCGGGCACATTCGGGTAGATCGGGTGAATGTGCAGGTCGCCGAAATAGGCGGCGAAGCGCGCCTGTTGCGACGGCTGAATCGGCTGGTTGCGGAAGAGCAACACCTGGTATTTGAGCAGCGCCTGTTCGATGGCGTTGCGTTGTTCGAGGTTCAGCGGCTGGCTGACGTCGACGCCGCTGATCTGCGCGCCGAGGGCTGAGCTTAATGGGGTGATATGCAGGCTGCTCATGGTGGTTCTCTTCAATTCCGGGGCTGTCAGTGGGCCTGGCCGTGCCACGGCACCAGTTTGCGTTGCAGGGCGCGCAGGCCCATTTCCATGGCGAAGGCGATCAGGGCTATGACCAGAATCCCCAGCACCACCACATCGGTAACCAGGAACTGCGCGGCTGACTGCACCATGAAGCCCAAACCGCTGGTGGCGGCGATCAGTTCAGCGGCGACCAGGGTCGACCAGCCAACTCCCAGACCAATGCGCACGCCAGTCAGAATATCCGGCAGGGCACTGGGCAAAATCACATGGCGAATCAGCTGTGCCCGCGTCGCGCCCAACGACTGCGCCGCGCGCAATTTGGCCGGGTCGACCGTGCGTACGCCGGTCGCGGTCGCGATGGCAATCGGCGCGAAAATCGCCAGGTAGATCAGCAGCACTTTCGACAACTCGCCGATGCCGCACCAGATCACGATCAGCGGCAAATAGGCGAGTGGCGGAATCGGCCGGTAGAACTCGATCAGCGGATCAAGCACGCCACGGGCGATGCGGTTGGAACCGATGGCGATGCCGACCGGCACCGCTGTCAGAATCGCGAAGCCGAGGCCCAGACCGATGCGGCTCAAACTCGCGCCCAAGTGCTGCCACAGGGTTGAGTCCATATAGCCAGTCGTCACCAGCAGCCAGCCTTTTTGCAGCACGGCGGAGGGTGGCGGCAGGAACAGCGGTTCGATCAAACCGCTGGCGGTTACGGCCCACCAGATCAGCACCAATGCCGACAATGTCAGCAGGCTGATCCAGCGCGTGCTCAGGCCGCGCCGAACCGGAATTACCACCGAAGTGCCGGCGGGTTTTACCGTGGCTGCAGAAACGTCGTAACTGCTCATGCGCGCTCCTGCCGCTGGGCGGCGCTGCGTTGCGAGAACACTTTGCCAAGCACGTGTTCGCGGGTTTCGATGAAGCGCGGGTCGGATTTGATCGCCCGCGCCGACTCGCCAGCAGCGTAACGCTGGCCGAAATCCAGGTGCAGACGTTCGACGATCTGCCCCGGATTGGGCGCGAGCAGAATCAGGTCAGTGGCAAGGAACACCGCTTCTTCAATGTCGTGAGTAATCAGGAACACCGGTTTGGCGGTGCGTTGCCAGACTTGCAGCAACAGTTCCTGCATCTGTTCGCGGGTGAACGCATCGAGGGCGCCGAAGGGTTCGTCCATCAACAAAACGCGCGGATCGGCGGCGAGGGCGCGGGCCAGGCCAACGCGCTGTTTCTGGCCGCCAGAGAGTTGCCAGATACGCCGGTTTTCGAAACCGGAGAAGTCAACCAGCGCAAGCATTTCACGGGCGATTTTTTCGCGTTTGTCCTTGGCCACTCCGGCCAGTTCCAGACCGAAACCGACGTTGGCCAATACGTCCTGCCATGGCAGCAACGCGTCGTCCTGGAACACCACCCCGCGCTCGGCGCTTGGGCCTTTGACGGGCACGCCATCAAGGGTGATGCGCCCGGCACTCGGCTCGACGAAACCGGCAATCAGGTTCAACAGCGAAGTCTTGCCGCTGCCGGACGGGCCGAGGGCCACCAGCAATTGCTGAGGCCCCAGGGTCAGAGAGATATCCGCCAGCACAGGTGCAGGGCTGCCGGGATACTGTGCGCTGATACGCTCCAGCTGTAGCAAGGCCATCGCATTTAGCTCCCGATCAGTTGGTGATGTATTTGGCGCTGACGTACGGCGCGTAGTCCGGCAGTACCGCGTCGACCTTGCCTTGTTCCTTGAGGAACACGGCGGTGTCGGTGATGGCTTTGGTGGTCGGCGCGCCGAGGTCGCTGACCTGGTCCGCTGCCAGCGGGTAGACGTTGCCTTGCAGCAGCAATGGAATGTCGCTGGCCTTGGCGCCGGAGAGTTTCACCAGCTTGTCGACGTTGCTTTGATTGGCGAGCCAGGCTTTCGGGTCTTTGCGGTAATCGGCGTAGGCGTCGAGGGTGACCTTGGCGAACGCGGTGACGATTTCCGGGTGTTTCTCGGCGAAGTCTTTACGCACGATCCACGCATCGAAAGTCGGCGCGCCGAACTTCGCCAGCTCGCCGGAAGTGATCAGCACTTTGCCGTTTTCCTTGGCTACACCCAGCGCCGGATCCCACACGTAAGTGGCGTCGATGTCACCGCGTTTCCACGCGGCAATGATCGCTGGCGGCGCGAGGTTGAGCACGGTGACTTTCGATGGATCGATGTTCCAGTGTTTCAGCGCCGCCAGCAGGCTGTAGTGACCGGTGGACACGAACGGTACGGCGATCTTCTTGCCGATCAGATCCTGTGGCGTCTTGATCCCGGAGCCGTCGCGAGCGACCAGTGCTTCAGCGGCGCCGATCTGGGTGGCGATGAGGAAAGTTTCCACCGGGACTTTGCGCGTGATCGCAGCAGTCAGCGGGCTGGAACCGAGGTAGCCGATCTGCACGTCGCCGGAAGCGATGGCAGTGATGACGTCGGCACCGTTGTCGAATTTGCGCCAGTCGATTTTGGCGTGGGTGGCTTTTTCGTAAGCGCCGTCGGCCTGGGCGACTTTCGCCGGGTCAACGGTGGTTTGGTAGGCGACGGTGAAGTCGGCGGCCTGCGCCATAAAACTCGCGGCAGCCAGAGAGGCTGCTGCCAGCAGGCGAAGCGGGGAATTCATTTTCATGGGGGAGCTCCTCATCAGGCGGCCGAGGGTCGGCGTGTGAGGAGACTAAATGATCTAAGAATCCAGAAATAAATAACTTTTTCGAATTAGCTTATTAACGGAAAAATCTAAGGCAGGGATGAACTCTCGTGGCGAGGGAGCTTGCTCCCGCTGGAGGCCGAAGGACTCCCAAATCGATTCAACGCGGTGTGACAAGTAATCCGTGTTTTATGGGTTTGCGACTGCTGCGCAGCCGAGCGGGAGCAAGCTCCCTCGCCACAGGGGATCTCTGTCAATTACTGATCGCCAAAATACTCGCCTGATACGACCCGACAAACACATCAAAATCCCCAACCTCGTTCTGCTCAAGCTCTGCCTGCGCCGCCAGTGATGTCCGCGCCAGCTCTTCAAACTTCGCCTGTTCCTCAGCTGCCAACGGCTCGCTACGGAAATACTCGGCATGCTCCTGGCTCTTGCGCAGGGAGAACTGCGCAAAGCTCTCCTTGTGTTCCGCCATCGCCGCCAGCACTTGAGCCGAAGGCGTCAGCGACGAATCCTTGACCTTGGCCAGTTGCACATCCAGCGCCTTGCTGTGAGCGTCGCCGCCGTGGCTTTGATCGAGCAGCGCGGCCAGTGGGGCGATCTGCTCCAGCAGCTCGGCGGCCCATGCCTTCATCTCGACCGGCTCACCGTCGCGCTGCAATTGCAGGCCCGGACGCCGACCTTCCTTGACCACGCTCAGGAAGTTCGAAGTGGCTCCGCTGCAGGATATGTTGGTCAGCAGCGGGCTGTCGTTGAGCGCGCAGTACAGCAGGAACGCGTCGAGGAAGCGCGACTCGGTGAGGTCGATGCCCATCGGCAAAAACGGGTTGATGTCCAGGCAACGTACTTCGACGTACTGAATGCCACGCGCCACCAGCGCCTGAATCGGCCGTTCGCCGGTGTAGGTCACGCGTTTCGGGCGGATGTTCGAGTAGTACTCGTTTTCGATCTGCAGGATGTTGGTGTTGAGTTGCACCCACTCGCCGTCCTGGTGCGTACCGACTTCAACGTACGGCGCGTACGGCGTGGCCACGGCTTTGCGCAGGCTGTCGGTGTAGCTCGCCAGATCGTTGTAGCACGGCGTCAGGCCGGCCTGAGCGTTGCTCTGGTAACCGAGGTCGCTCATGCGCAGGCTGGTGGCGTAAGGCAGGTACAGGGTGTCCGGATCGAGCTGTTCAAGCTGATGCGAACGACCGCGCAGGAAGCCCGCGTCCAGCGCCGGCGAGGCACCGAACAGGTACATCAACAGCCAGCTGTAGCGACGGAAGTTGCGGATCAGCGCGATGTAGGAAACCGACTGAAAATCGCGGTCAGTGCCGACAAAGCCTTCGGCTTCCTTCAGTAGCGGCCAGAGTTTTTCCGGCAAGGAAAAGTTGTAGTGAATCCCGGCGATGCACTGCATGGTCTTGCCATAACGCAGGGCCAGGCCCTTGCGGTAGACGTACTTCAACTGACCGATGTTGGAGCTGCCGTAATAGGCGATCGGGATATCTTCCTCGGCCGGCAACGGGCACGGCATCGATGGACTCCACAGGTACTCGTTGCCGAGCTTGCTGTAGGCGAAGCGATGAATCTTGTCGAGGCTGGCCAGCGTATCGGCCGGATCCGGCAGGGCAGGCGTGATGAACTCCAGCAGCGACTCGGAATAGTCGGTGGTGATCTGTTCGTTGGTCAACGCGGAACCCAGGCTTTCGGGATGCGGTGTTTGCGCCAGACGACCCTCGCCGGTCACGCGCAGGCATTCACGTTCGATACCGTGCAGGCACTGCTCGAGCAGAGAGAGGTTGGCGCGCTCACCGAGCAGAGCCAGGCGGCGGTTGAGAAGTTCGCTCAATTTGGATTCCTTCACGCGTCAGTCGCCCCAATATGGGGGTGGGCAGGACGGTCTACAAGGGTGAAGTTGAAACTGGCGTTTTCGCCTGGTTTTCGGGCCATGGAAGCCCCACTGGAAATGCCGACTTCGTTCCCTGAATCTGGCAGACGCGGGCGAAGAAAATTCCAACGCTGCGGTCACAGCGCCGAAATTAACTCAAAATGATGGGCAACATCTACAGGACAGCGAACGTGCCTTGCGCTTTTGCGACCAGTTTGTCGCCCTGCATCACGTCGGCTTCAACCACCAGCGTGCGTCGGCCCGGGTGGATGACCCGCGCCGTGCACAGCACCTCGCCGTCGGAAACGGCGCGGATGTAGTTGATCTTGCATTCGATGGTCGCACTTTGCTGATCAAAGCCGTGGGTGCTGGAACAGGCCAGCCCCATGGCGATGTCGACCAGGCTGAACAGCGCGCCGCCGTGCAGTTTGTTGCCACGGTTGCGCAACTGCGGTTCCAGCGCCAGGGCAACTTGCGCCACCCCGGTTTCCAGACTGTGCAGGCGGCAGCCCAACAGCTTGAAAAATGCGCTCTCGACCAGCCCGGCCGGAATTTTCATCAGCGCTTCTTCAACTGCTTGGCGTTGGCGAACAGCGACGCCATGGCGTTGTTGCTCGGCGCGGCAGTCGCGGTTGGGGCTTCTTTACGCGGCGCGTTGCCGGAAGACTGTCGCGAAGCCGATCCCGGACGCGAGCCACGTGCGCCGTCGATTTTCTCGCCCGGCGTGTCGCCCATGCGCATCGACAGACCTACGCGTTTGCGCGGGATATCGACTTCCATGACCTTCACTTTCACCACGTCGCCGGCCTTGACCGCTTCGCGTGGGTCCTTGATGAATTTCTCCGACAACGCCGAGATATGCACCAGACCATCCTGATGCACACCGATGTCGACGAACGCGCCGAACGCCGTGACGTTGGTCACTACGCCTTCGAGAATCATCCCCAGCTCCAGATCCTTGAGCTCTTCGACGCCTTCCTGGAACTCGGCAGTCTTGAACTCCGGACGCGGATCGCGACCCGGTTTTTCCAGCTCTTGCAGAATGTCGGTAACGGTTGGCAGACCAAAAGTCTCGTCGGTGAATTTCTTCGGATCCAGACGCTTCAGGAACGCGGCATCACCGATCAGCGAGCGAATATCGCGGTCGGTTTCAGCGGCGATGCGCTGTACCAGCGGATAGGCTTCCGGGTGCACCGCCGAGGAATCCAGCGGGTTGTCGCCGTTCATCACGCGCAAGAAGCCGGCAGCCTGTTCAAAGGTTTTTTCGCCCAGACGTGCGACTTTCTTCAATGCAGCGCGGGTCTTGAACGCGCCGTTCTCGTCACGGTGGGTGACGATATTCTGCGCCAGGGTCGCGTTGAGGCCGGAAATCCGTGCCAGCAGCGCCACGGAGGCAGTGTTCACATCCACGCCGACGGCGTTCACGCAATCCTCGACCACTGCATCCAGACCACGCGCCAGCTTCAGCTGCGATACGTCGTGCTGGTACTGGCCGACGCCGATGGATTTCGGATCGATTTTCACCAGCTCGGCCAGTGGATCCTGCAAGCGGCGGGCGATGGACACTGCGCCACGGATCGACACGTCAAGATCCGGGAATTCCTTGGCTGCCAGTTCCGACGCCGAGTACACCGACGCACCAGCCTCGGAAACCATGACCTTGGTCATTTTCATTGCTGGGTATTTTTTGATCAGCTCGATGGCCAGCTTGTCGGTTTCCCGGCTGGCGGTGCCGTTGCCGATGGCGATCAGGTCGACCGAATGCTTGGCGCACAACGCAGCCAGCACGGCGAGGGTCTGATCCCACTTGTTGTGCGGCACGTGCGGATAAACCGTGGTGTGATCGAGCAGCTTGCCGGTGGAGTCGACCACAGCAACCTTGCAACCGGTACGCAAGCCCGGGTCGAGACCCAAGGTGGCGCGCGGGCCGGCCGGAGCGGCCAGCAGCAAGTCGTGCAGGTTGTGCGCAAACACATTGATCGCCTCGGCTTCAGCGCCGTCACGCAGCTCGCCGAGCAGGTCGGTTTCGAGGTGGGTGTAGAGCTTGACCTTCCAGGTCCAGCGCACTACTTCGCCAAGCCATTTGTCCGCCGGACGGCCCTGATTCTGGATGCCGAATTGCTGGCCGATCATGCCTTCGCACGGGTGCATGGTGCCCGGCAGTTCGTCGCCGACTTTCAGTGCGGAGCTGAGAATGCCTTCGTTGCGCCCACGGAAAATCGCCAGCGCACGGTGCGACGGCATGCTTTTCAGCGGTTCGTCGTGTTCGAAGTAATCGCGGAACTTGGCGCCGGCCTCTTCCTTGCCGGCGATCACGCGGGCACTCAGGGTGGCTTCCTGTTTCAGGTAATTGCGCAGTTTTTCCAGCAGGTTGGCGTCTTCGGCGAAGCGCTCCATGAGGATGTACTTGGCGCCTTCCAGCGCAGCTTTTACATCGGCCACGCCTTTTTCGGCGTCGATGAAGCGTGCGGCTTCGGTTTCCGGCATCAGCGACGGGTCGTTGAACAGACCGTCCGCGAGCTCGCCGAGGCCGGCTTCCAGGGCAATCTGGCCCTTGGTGCGGCGCTTCTGCTTGTACGGCAGGTACAAGTCTTCGAGGCGGGTCTTGGTGTCGGCGAGCTTGATGTCGCGTTCCAGTTCAGGGGTGAGTTTGCCCTGCTCCTGAATACTGGCGAGGATGCTGATACGCCGTTCGTCGAGTTCTCGCAGGTAGCGCAGACGTTCTTCCAGATGACGCAACTGGGTGTCATCGAGGCTGCCGGTGACTTCTTTCCGGTAACGGGCGATGAAGGGCACGGTCGAGCCTTCATCGAGTAGCGCGACGGCCGCTTCGACCTGTTGTGGGCGTACGCCGAGTTCCTCGGCGATGCGGCTGTTGATGCTGTCCATAAAACCACCTGACAAATTGTGAAAGCAGGCTCGCAGGCAAGAAAATAAAGGCCCGGAGTCTGGTTGAGCGGCCTGACGTTCGCCGCTGCCTGGGTCAAGAGGCATGCCATTGACCCGTGAAATCGAACAATTACTGCGCTGGCCATGGAAAAAACCAGCGGCCATCTAAGGTAACGATTCAGACGTTGCCTGACACAAAACGCCGCGCATTATAACCAGCGTTCTGTCATTCGGGGGCGACGCAGTCTGTAGGCATAAACCCCGGTTTTCTGGCAGTGAAGGAAAAATCTGCTAACAATGCACACGGTGCGTATAACGACAGCTACGCCATAATGCGCGCCGAGCTAAAAGGAGCATCTAATGAGCAGCACTGCACAACCTGCTGAAGGCGAAAAAATTCTTATTGTTGACGACGATCCGGGGCTGAGCAGCCTGCTGGAACGTTTCTTCGTCAGCAAGGGCTACCGTGCCCGCGCTGTACCGAACACTGAACAGATGGACCGTTTGCTGGCCCGCGAAGTGTTCAACCTGGTGGTACTCGACCTGATGCTGCCCGGCGAAGACGGCCTGACCGCTTGCCGCCGCCTGCGTGGCGCGAACAATCAGATCCCGATCATCATGCTCACCGCCAAGGGCGACGAGCTGAGCCGTATCAAGGGCCTGGAACTGGGCGCCGACGATTACCTGGCCAAGCCGTTCAATCCGGACGAGCTGATGGCCCGCGTCAAAGCGGTCCTGCGCCGTCAAGCCGCACCGGTGCCAGGCGCGCCGGGCAGCGAAGACGAAAACGTCACGTTCGGCGATTACGTATTGTCGCTGGCGACCCGCGAACTCAAGCGTGGCGACGAAGTACACATGCTCACTACCGGTGAGTTTGCGGTACTCAAGGCCTTGGTGATGAACGCGCGTCAGCCACTGACTCGCGACAAGTTGATGAACCTGGCCCGGGGTCGTGAATGGGATGCTCTGGAGCGTTCCATCGACGTGCAGATTTCCCGTCTGCGCCGGATGATCGAACCCGATCCGTCCAAACCGCGCTACATCCAGACTGTCTGGGGCGTGGGCTACGTGTTCGTACCGGATGGCAACGCCACCAAGTGATTGGTGATTTGTAGGAGCGGGTCTGACGGATGAGTTGTCCGCAGACTCGCCATCCGCAATATGCGAGCATTGCTCGCTCCTGCAAGTGTGTAGCGCGTATCCATGAAAACCCCCGTCTGGTTCCCCCAAAGTTTCTTCTCTCGCACCCTTTGGCTGGTGCTCATCGTCGTGCTGTTTTCCAAGGCGCTGACCCTGGTTTATCTGTTGATGAACGAAGACGTGCTGGTGGATCGCCAATACAGCCACGGCGTGGCCCTGACGTTGCGCGCCTATTGGGCGGCCGACGAAGAAAACCGCGAGAAGATTGCCGATGCCGCAACCCTGATCCGCGTGGTCGGCGCCGGTGTGCCGGAAGGCGAACAGCACTGGCCTTACAGCGAAATCTACCAGCGGCAGATGCAGGCAGAACTCGGTGCCGACACCGAAGTGCGCTTGCGTATGCACTCGCCGCCGGCGCTGTGGGTGCGCGCGCCTAGCCTGGGTGATGGCTGGCTGAAAGTGCCGCTGTACCCGCATCCGTTGCGCGGACAGAAGATCTGGAACGTGCTCGGCTGGTTCCTCGCCATTGGTTTGCTGTCCACCGCGTCGGCGTGGATTTTTGTCAGCCAGCTCAATCAACCGTTGAAGCGCTTGGTTTATGCCGCACGGCAACTGGGTCAGGGCCGCAGTGTGCGCCTGCCGATCAGCGATACACCGAGCGAAATGACCGAGGTTTACCGCGCGTTCAACCAGATGGCGGAAGACGTCGAGCAGGCCGGTCGCGAGCGTGAACTGATGCTGGCGGGCGTGTCTCACGATTTGCGTACGCCGCTGACGCGCCTGCGCTTGTCGCTTGAGCTGATGGGCGATCACACCGATCTGACCGACGATATGGTGCGCGACATCGAAGACATGGACGCGATTCTCGACCAGTTCCTCGCGTTCATTCGTGACGGCCGTGATGAAACCGTGGAAGAGGTCGATCTCAGCGATCTGGTGCGTGAAGTGGCTGCGCCGTACAACCAGAGCGAAGAGAAAGTGCGTTTGCGTCTGGAGCCGATCCAGCCGTTTCCGTTACGCCGGGTGTCGATGAAACGTTTGCTGAACAACTTGATTGGCAATGCCTTGAATCACGCAGGTAGCGGGGTTGAAGTGGCGGCTTATGTATCCGGCGACACCAGTGCGCCGTATGTGGTGCTGAGTGTGATGGACCGTGGCGCGGGGATTGACCCGTCCGAGCTTGAGGCGATTTTCAATCCGTTTACCCGTGGTGATCGGGCGCGGGGCGGGAAGGGGACTGGCTTGGGGCTGGCGATCGTGAAGCGGATTGCTTCGATGCATGGCGGCAATGTTGAGTTGCGCAATCGGTCCGGGGGTGGGCTGGAGGCGCGGGTTCGGTTGCCGCTGGGGTTGATGCTTCCAAGAGACGCCGTTTAACCACCAAAAGCCCCTCACCCCAGCCCTCCCGAAACGTCGGACCGCCCGGAGGGAGAGGGGGCCGACCGAGTTGTCTCGCGCTATACATCGACCTGAGAGAGCCAGTCGATTATGGGTTCGTTCAAGTTACCAGCGATCATGGATTCACCCTTAATCGCTCAAGTCGGCGTAGTTCTCCAATATCCCCCAATCAGTCCCCTCTCCCTATGGGAGAGGGTTAGGGTGAGGGGCTCTTGCTCCTTGCTTTAGCCCTTGCCTTTGGTGCGAGTCATATTCGGCCCGCCATTCTTCTCAAGATGCTCAATGATGATCCCCGCCACATTCTTCCCGGTGGTGGTCTCGATCCCTTCCAGCCCCGGCGACGAGTTCACTTCCATCACCAGCGGCCCGTGATTGGAACGCAAGATATCCACACCCGCCACCGCCAGTCCCATGACCTTGGCCGCACGCAGCGCAGTCATGCGTTCTTCCGGGGTGATCTTGATCAGGCTGGCGCTGCCGCCGCGATGCAGGTTGGAGCGAAATTCCCCAGGCTTGGCCTGACGCTTCATCGCCGCGATCACCTTGTCGCCGACCACGAAGCAGCGGATGTCGGCGCCACCGGCCTCCTTGATGTATTCCTGGACCATGATGTTCTGCTTCAAACCCATGAACGCTTCGATCACCGACTCCGCGGCCGTCGCGGTTTCGCACAAGACCACGCCGATGCCCTGGGTGCCCTCCAGCACCTTGATCACCAGCGGCGCGCCGTTGACCATGTCGATCAGGTCTGGAATGTCATCCGGCGAATGCGCGAAGCCAGTTACCGGCAGACCGATACCGCGGCGCGACAGCAGTTGCAGCGAACGCAACTTGTCCCGTGAACGTGCAATCGCCACCGATTCGTTGAGCGGGAACACCCCCATCATTTCGAACTGACGCAACACTGCGCAGCCATAAAACGTCACCGACGCGCCGATTCGGGGAATCACTGCATCGAAGCCTTCCAGCGGTTTGCCACGGTAGTGGATCTGCGGCTTGTGGCTGGCAATGTTCATATAGGCGCGCAAGGTGTCGATCACCACCATTTCATGCCCGCGCTCGGTTCCGGCTTCGACCAGACGGCGGGTGGAATACAGACGCGGATTGCGCGACAGCACAGCGATCTTCATGCAACACCTGTGGAAGAGGTAGATACCGGGAACACCGGCTTGTCTTGTACATATTTGATGCCCGGATTGACCACCAGGTGGCCGTCGATCAGGGCTTTGGAACCGAGCAACAGGCGATAGCGCATGGACTTGCGGCAGGCGAGGGTGAACTCGATCGGCCAGACTCGATCACCGAGGGCCAGCGTCGTGCTGATCACGTAGCGCTCCTGCGCGTGGCCGTTAGAGCTTTTGATAGTCTTGCGGGTCACCAGCGGCGCTTCGCAACGCCGATGGCGCAACTGCACCACCGTGCCCAGGTGCGCGGTGAAACGCACCCATTTCTGGCCATCGCGCTCAAACGGCTCGATGTCAGTGGCGTGCAGGCTGGAGGTGCTGGCACCGGTGTCTATTTTTGCCCGAAGGCCGGCGACTCCCAGATCCGGGAGCGCCACCCACTCGCGCAGACCGACAACGGTCAAATGGTCAAATGTCTTCAAAAAAATGCTCAACCGGTGAAAACTGCCGACGGGCCTGTATTGGCTCGGATTGGCGGTATTCACGCAGAATAATGGTTAAAAGGCGACAGATATCGACGGCCCGGATTGTTGGTAGTTCAAGCCAGACGGCGACGCGCACATTGCAATGCGCGTCGGGGTAATTCATGGCATGACAGGAACGGTAGTACAGTTCACCAATATTTCAGAATGAGGACATGCCATGGCACAAAAAAGCGAAGAGGACGATAAGGTCCGTCTCGACAAGTGGCTATGGGCTGCGCGCTTTTACAAAACCCGCGCCTTGGCCAAAGCCGCCATCGAGAGTGGCAAGGTGCATTGTCGGGGAGAGCGCTGCAAGCCTGGCAAAGAGCCACGCATCGGCGATGAATTCGAGATTCGCACCGGGTTCGATTCAAAAGTTGTCGTGGTGCAGGCTCTGTCGATCGTACGCCGTGGCGCGCCTGAGGCGCAGACGCTGTATGCGGAGACCGAAGCCAGCATCGCCAAGCGCGAAGCCTCCGCCGAGATGCGCAAGGCCGGTGCGATTGGCGTGACCACCGATGGCAAGCCGAGCAAAAAGCAGCGGCGGGATCTGTTCAAATTTCGTGGGAACAGCAGCAGCGAGTAAGGATGATATTTGTGTAGTGATTGTTGCGGCCTCATCGCTAGCAGGCTAGCTCCCACAGTGAAATGCATTCCAATGTGGGAGCCAGCCTGCTGGCGATCGAGTGCGCAGCACTCGCCATAGGCGACGCAGTATCAGGCGCTACGCACCACACTCATCCGCGACACCACCGGCAATTTGCCCAGCAAACTAAAAATCGGCGCCGTGACCTTCAGCCAGAAATTCGCCGCGTGATAAGCAAACGGCGTGTAGTAACCCCAGCCCAACGCCCAAACCGCCAACAGCATTCCGCCGATGTAGTCGTCCTGGCCCCAATGCGCACCGGCCACCAATCGCGGCAGCATAAACAACAGCGCCAGACCCCACACTGCCAGAAACTGGCCAACCGTGCGGCTAAACACGCCCATGAACAGCGCCCAGATCAGCAATACCGAAGCATGGTCACCGGGAAAGCTCTGGCTCGAGCGATCCTTCAGCTCCCAGGTTTTCTCAAGGTGCGGGAAGTAATCGCTCAGATGTACCGCACCTTCCAGCACCATCGACGGGCTGCTGTGCTGCCAGCCCATGCGATCAGCGAACTTGGAAAACAGCGCGCGAATCACCACCATCAACAACAGAATCGAGAAAAAACCGAAAAATGCCCGACGCGCATCAATCGCCTTGAACACCCAGTCGCCTTTGATAAGAAGCGTCAGCAGAATCAGTCCGACAACGATGTCGAACGGGCGCAGACTTGCAATTGCCCAGATGTGGAGCCATATGGGGTTGCTGGCCAGCGGCGTATTGAGTGAGCGGAACAGCCACTCGTCGAAAATCACACACAGCATCTGACCCGTAGGCCATAACCAGAAAGCCAGTAGCGCCAACGGCACCACATTGCACAGAACCAGCCGGCCGAGGTTCCATCTGGATTGGAACAAACCCGGATTGTTCATAAAATGCCTCCCGTGGCTGAACGTTACGCACCAAACAGGTGCAAAGAAGCGCGGCATTCTCATATCTTGTAACCATTTTGTCATCAATTCAGATACCCAGACCTATGACCGATCTCCCGGATACCGACTACACCCAACGCTTCATCTTCGATGACAGCGACACTCGCGGCGAATTGGTGTCGCTGGAACGCAGCTATGCCGAAGTGCTCGCCAAGCATCCGTACCCGGAGCCGGTCGCGCAGTTGCTCGGCGAGCTGATGGCTGCCGCGTCGTTGCTGGTTGGCACGCTGAAATTCGACGGCTTGCTGATTCTGCAGGCGCGCTCCGAAGGCCCGATCCCGATGCTGATGATCGAGTGCTCCAGCGAGCGCGAGATCCGTGGTTTGGCGCGTTATCACGCGGACCAGATCGCCCCGGACGCGACCCTCAGCGACCTCATGCCGAACGGCGTATTGGCCCTGACCGTCGATCCGACCGTTGGCCAACGCTACCAGGGTATCGTCGATCTCGACGGCGAAACCCTCTCCGAGTGCTTCACCAACTACTTCGTCATGTCGCAACAGGTCGGCACGCGGTTCTGGCTGTACGCCGATGGCCGTCGCGCCCGTGGTCTGCTGTTGCAACAGCTGCCGGCCGACCGCTTGAAGGACGAAGAAGAACGCGCCGCCAGTTGGCAGCACATCACCGCGCTGGGCAGTACATTGACCGCCGATGAACTGTTGAGCCTGGACAACGAAACCGTGCTGCACCGTCTCTACCATGAAGAGCAGGTGCGTCTGTTTGATGTGCAGCATTTGCATTTCCATTGCAGCTGCTCGCGTGAGCGTTCGGGCAATGCGCTGGTCAGCCTCGGTCTGGAAGATGCGCAGGCACTGGTCATCGAGCACGGTGGAAATATCGAGATCGATTGCCAGTTCTGCAACGAACGCTACCTGTTTGATGCGACAGATGTTGTCCAATTGTTCGCGGGTGCAGGTGTCGAGACCCCGTCAGATACCCGGCACTAAAACGGTTCAGCGCAGGTAAATTCACTGCTCCACGACGGAATTACGCCGTTACGACGGGAGGACCCTACTCTTTTTGGGCGTTTCTGGCATAATCCGGCCCACTTTTTGTCGCGGTAGTAGTGCACGACTTTCTACTACAAAACGTTTGGAGCACACTCGGCCACTGGCCGACGGGGAATCTCATGACGCAAGCCAATAACGCCGTGTACACCGATCTGAGTGTTGATGATCTGGTAAAAGAAGCCCTCAACCGCGGTGAAGGCGAGCTTGCCGATACCGGCGCTCTGGTTGTTCGCACCGGTCACCGCACCGGTCGTTCGCCAGTCGATCGCTTCATCGTTGAAGAGCCTTCCACCCAGGCCGCTATCGCCTGGGGCCCGATCAACCGCAAGTTCCCGGCCGACAAGTTCGATGCCCTGTGGGACCGCGTTGAAGCGTTCAACAACGCGCAAGAGCATTTCGTTTCCCACGTGCATGTAGGCGCGGCCGACGATCACTACCTTGCCGTGAAAATGACCACTCAGACTGCCTGGCAGAACCTGTTCGGTCGTTGCCTGTTCATCAACCCGGAAAAGTACAACCCGGCTGGCCGTGAAGAGTGGCAAGTGCTCAACGTTGCCAACTTCGAGTGCGTGCCTGAACGTGACGGCACCAACTCCGACGGTTGCGTGATCCTCAACTTCGCGCAGAAAAAAGTCCTGATCGCTGGCATGCGTTACGCCGGTGAGATGAAAAAAGCCATGTTCTCGGTGCAGAACTTCCTGCTGCCGGCCGCTGACGTGCTGCCTATGCACTGCGCTGCCAACATCGGCGAAGAAGGCGACGTTACCCTGTTCTTCGGTCTGTCCGGCACTGGCAAAACCACTCTGTCGGCCGACGAAAGCCGTTACCTGATCGGTGACGACGAACACGGCTGGGGCGAAGGCGTTGTTTTCAACATCGAAGGCGGCTGCTACGCCAAATGCATCGACTTGTCCGAGAAGAACGAGCCGGTCATCTGGAAAGCTATCAAGCACGGCGCAGTGCTGGAAAACGTCGTTATCGACGATGCCAAGCACGCCGACTATGCCGATGTCAGCCTGACCCAGAACAGCCGCGCCGCCTACCCGCTGGAACACGTTGCCAAGCGCTCCGAGAAGAACCTCGGTGGCGAGCCGAACGCTGTAATCTTCCTGACCTGCGACCTGACCGGTGTACTGCCGCCAGTGTCGATCCTCAACGAAGAACAAGCGGCCTACCACTTCCTGTCCGGCTACACCGCTCTGGTGGGCTCGACTGAAATGGGTTCCGGCAGCGGCATCAAGTCGACCTTCTCCACCTGCTTCGGCGCACCGTTCTTCCCGCGCCCGGCCGGCGAATACGCAGAGCTGCTGATCAAGCGCATCCGCGGCTTCGGCTCCAAGGTCTACCTGGTCAACACCGGCTGGACCGGCGGCGGCTACGGTGTCGGTAAACGCTTCAACATCCCGACCACCCGCGCGGTGATCGCAGCGATCCAGAGCGGCGCCCTGATCGGCACTGCAACCGAGCACCTGGACACCATCAACCTCGACGTGCCACTGGCCGTACCGGGCGTTGAAACTGGCCTGTTGAACCCACGCAACACCTGGGCTGACAAAGCTGCATACGACGAAGCCGCCAAAGCATTGGCCGGTCTGTTCATCGAGAACTTCAAGAAGTTCGAAGTGAGCGACGCGATCAAGGCTGCTGGTCCCAAGTTGTAAGACTTAGCTCTGGTGAATGAGAAAGCCGCCTTTTGGGGCGGCTTTTTTGTGGATAACGGTTTGATGACGCTTACTTTCACTTTTCCGACAGTTGAAAAGCAGGAGCCATATTTTCCTGTTCACGCCTTGGAATGCCAAGCGCGCTGGCCAATGTCGGCCACTGCATAACGGTTAGCTGAAAGTCATTGATGATCTGTTCGGCATCTTCGTTATTAACGCGGAAAGTTCCCGCCACTTCTCGCGCCAGCTCCAGATCCAAAGCGTTATCGGAGTCCGTGATGTTCAGCTTCAACCCATCAGCATGCGCTACCGGATTCATGTCATAAGCCTCGGATAGCCGCCACCCGCGACCAGGATCGAGAATGAAGCCGTGATTGCGCAGATGGTCATCGGTGTTCGAGACCAGAATGTTGAAGACTATTCGTGACCATAACTCGCGCAGGTCGGTGTCTACATCGGAGCCATGCTCAATGATTACCCGAGCCAATTCCATGTAGCTCGCGCCAGTCGAAGCATCGTCGCCGTCGACGCGGTCAGTCATGGTCATGGCAGAGGCGAAGTGGAAACGGCCACCGCTTTCGTTTCGGTCAAAACGTTTGACCATAAAGCAGTGGTGATCACTGGCGTAGCGTTGAGCGGTACCGGTTGCGACCCTTAATCCACAGTTATTGGCGAGAGCATTCACCACCATTTCCCAGCCCCCGACGTCGTAGTCGTCTCGAATGCTCGGAAATTTGGCGATCCACAGTTGCCCGCGCTGGTCTGCGACGCTGGCCTTAGGTCTTGCGCCACCCAGTGATCCGCCGGGTGCGATCAGCATTCTTAGCCATTCGCCACCTTCGACTGATGTATTGTCGGGATCGTTTTCCAGTGCGCGGCTTGCTTGCTCCAACGCGCGCAATTTCAGGAATGGTGGCGCCGCCATGTTTTCTCGGTCATCGAGAAATCGGCCTTCATCATTGAGTTTGTAGCGCAGGGCTCCTACTCGAAAGGCATCATGCACTCCTAGCAGGTAATCGGACTCAAAGAGCTTGCTGCCTCCAGGCACTATTGCGTCGCGAATTTCTCGTTCCAAACGCCGCTTCATCAGCAAACGTCCCCATCTATCAGGGCTTGAGTCTGCGAACACCCCGAATTGGGATTGATGACCACCCGGAAACTGGTGCCCCTGGAAAAGTTTGATCCGGGGATCCAGCCCCATGAAGCTCAATTCCGGATCCGCAAGTGCGGCAGGATCGTACTCAAACTGGAACCCTTCGTTAGCTCGGGCCTTTCTGGCGTGCAGAAACCCTAAGCGTCTCGCGCCCTTTAAGGATTCCCAGTCTGCATAAACGGCAATTCGCGTCATTCTTTACCTGGCTTCGGGTCGGTTTTCTTCTTGTTCAGCAGATCGGAAAGCGAGTGGGTGTTGAGCGGAAAGTCTTTGGTCAGGTTTGCGATGTACGCGCTGTCCTCAATTACCCCGGTATTTGTGCCATTGGCTGGGGGCGATTTGTTGATCTTCGCCGTTCCACGGACTCTCTGGGGTTTTGCTCCTGGCAGCAACTGGGCATCTTGCAGTTGGCGTCCCAGATCATCGACGTCGGCCATTTTTTTCAAGTCCTTCTCCAAGCCAAGCACCTGCATTACCGACAGATAAGCCCCCATGGTGACGCCCGACCCACCGGACTCTAGCGAGCGCAGTGTTGTCAGCGACATGCCCGATCTTTCGGCGACTTGTCTGGCGGTCAGCTTGCGGCGCAGGCGAGCCAGTTTCAGTCGCTCGCCAAACTCTGAAAGCAGTCTGGATGTGGCGGGCAGCAGCGGCGCTGTTTTCTTAGCCATGTGCCAATATTCCCTCAGTTTTTTAGCTTAACTGCCAGAATAATAGCACTTGGAAGGGGGCATGCTTGATCGAGTTAAATGAGTAAAGTGATTGGTTAAGTATCAATATTCCAGTGCTTTCATCGCTAGGTAGGCAGAATATTGCCACTTAGCTGCGCTGGAGGATTCGTGCCGATGGTCATCCTGGGCGGTTACCGTGGCCACATTTGCCGACAGGTTCGATTTATCTGGCTCCAATCTAGCCAGTTCGTTCTTCGGTGTTTCAACATGGAACTCGCGAGAGGGACGCTGCAAACCTCGAACGATGTCGTCTATCTCCCGCACGCTTTCCAGTAACTCTTCAAAAAATCGGCTCATGGTTGTTTCCTGATTTGGATCATTCCCACGCGAAGCGCAGGAATGAGTTCTCCCTTGGCTTCAGGCCGGTGCTTTCCAATTCATCATGCGTTGCTGGGCAACCTGGAGCAGGTCACAACCGTCTTGGGTCAGGATGTAGAGCGCATGAGTGATGTGGGGTATGTCTTTGACGTCGGCTTGTTTGAAGCAGAGGCAGTAGAGGGTTTCGAGCAGATCGGCGGATGCACGCAGGCGTTGGAAGGCGCATTCGAGGATGTCTTGCGGGTTGGCTTCTGTGTCGATCACCAAGGGCTTGGTGTCGGTGAGGTTGGATTCGAGTGGCTGGTAGCGATCGGTGGGGAACTGTTTCCGTGAATTCATAAATGCGATCTCTGTAGGCTTCGGATAAACCGCTGCTACCGTGACCAAGCGGTGGAGGCGGACTGTGTTCAAGTTGGTCAAACCGGCAGAGATAACCCGGTACGCCGAAGCGTCCCAAACACAGCCGCCATATAGCGAGCCGACAAAAAACGTCGGCAGCATACAAGGGCATGCATCAGTTATCTCTGTTTTTCAGGTGACCAAACCTGAGCCGCTGATATCTTGCAGCGGCGGAGTCGACTATAGATTCGAGCCACCAAGCCGCGATAGGCGATAAAGAGTCTTCACTTGTAGGAACAGGACGAAGTTCGCATAGGCCGTTGCTGTAGGTTTTTTCGTCGCCTCAACCAATATGCTGATACGCCGCAACATCCCCCAGCGCGGTGCTCAGCCCCGTGGCCGGCGCGTAGATCGTGCCCTTCACCGCCGAGAAAATCACGCCTTTGCTGCCCAGCGAAACGTAGCGCTCGCCTTGATCCAGTTCGGTGAAATAGGTGTAGGACTGCTTTTCCATCGCCTTGTACTGCGCGGCTGCGCGGGTCATGGCGTTGTGGTGGGTTTGCAGGTCGGCCGGGGTCAGGTTGAGTGGCTTGGCCAGCGTAACGCCCCAGCGCTTGAGGCAGGTTTCTGCGAAGTGACGGACGATCAGGCCCGGTTCGGCCAGCACTTTCGCGCCAGCGACGCCATCGGCCGCGGCATTGCCTACCAGCGTGGCGTGGCGGCCGGGCATTGGGTAGATGCTGGTTTTGGTGCCGGTGGCCGTTTGCGGGATGACGCAGCTGAAGCCTTTCGAGCGTTCGTCGCGTGCGTAGAAGCCCACGTACTCTTTTACGTTGTAATTGAGTTTGACCCGGTTCTCCTGAAAGTTGCCGATGCCCGGCACCGGATCAATCGCGAAGATGTTCACCGGGATGTTCTTCAGTGCGCTGTCGTTGAACATTGCGTTGGCCAGCATATGGCAACTGATGCCACCGCGACTCCAACCCACAAGATTGACTTTGGTTGGGATAACACCGTCCTTGCGAAACGTTTTGATTATCTGTTCCTGCAACTTCTGTTGCGTGACGCTGCGATCGCCGTAGTTATATTTGCGCCACATCCACGAACCTTCGACTTTGACATCTTCAATGGGGATGCCGGCGGCTTTCAGGCGGTTGTATTCGGCCTCGGTCAGTTGCTCGCGGTGCCAGTCACACTTGCCTTTAATGATATTCATGGCGTGTTGCACGTTTTCGTCCCAGCCCTTGCCGAATAGCGTGCCGCTGAGCCCGTAGTCTTTGGACTTGGTGAACAGTTCGTCTGCCTGCAAATTGCTGGTGCCGGGACCGTCAACCACCAGCCACTCGGCGAACTCGCGGCCGCCGTGATGCGAGGCGAGCGTGGAAACCAGTTCGCCGTCCCAGTAGTTGCCATTGGTGGTATCAAACTTTGTGGAACCCGTGCCGCAAAAGAAAATAGTTAATGTTGTCATGAGTAGTGCTCTTGGTTGATGTAAGAGCAAACAGACTAGTGCTGGTTTTTCCGATAAATAAAGCGGTGGGTTGTTGCGAGTTTTGTAGGTCTGTAAATTATGTGGCTTATTTAATTTGTTGCTTTGCAACTTCCAGCAGGTCGCATCCATCCTGCATCAATAAATAAAGCGCATTGGTGATGTTCGGAATGTCTTTCACATCCGCCTGTTTGAAACACAAGCAGTAAAGAGTTTCCAGAAGGTCAGTGGCTGCACGCATGCGTTGCTCGGCGGCATTGAGCAAATCACTCTGAGTTGCGTCGGTATCAATCACCAGCACCGGATTGTCGCAGTAGTTGCTTTTAAGGGGGCGATAACGGGATTCAAACGGTTCGAAGGTGTTCATGGTTGAGGCGCGTCCTTTATGCAGTCGCTTGGGCGGGCCGACACCCAGTGTTCAGCCGCGCCGGCCACTATAGAAGGGCCTGATCAAGCGGGACAAGACAGCCGCGATGGACAGAATGCGTAGGGGGTTTTCCGTGGCTCGGGTATTTGCCCTACGACTTTTCGAGGCTTTTTCATCACCAAACCCTTAGATGAGAAGTTTCCTACTGGATTATCAGGTGTTTCCTGGCAAACCTCTGTATGGTGCGCGCCAGAATCCGTAGGGCGTTTCCAAACGTCCGACACGCGCTTAAAGGGAATTAGGTATGCATTGGCTACGAATGGCCTCGATCATTTTGCTGTGGGCCAGCGGTTGTCGTTTGACGATGGCTTCCGATGCGGGCAACGGGTTGGTGCTGGCCAATCTGGAACGCACCGGGTGGCCGGATTCGCTGACGAACCAGACAGGCATCGACACCGCGTCTCGCGCCGAAGTGCTGATGTTCGGCAAGGCGCTGCTCGCCAGCGAAGCGTTGAACGAGAGCGGATTGAAACAGCAACTGGGCGTGCCGCAAGTGCACCTCGAATCGATCCGGCAAGTACGTGACGGACTTTGGGATCGTTTGCTGAGCACTTACCGCGACTCCAGTCAGAGCTGTGACGCCCAAGCGTTTTGCCCGCGGGTACGCAGCGTCGCCGACTTGCGTCAGTTGGCAGCGGCCTTCACAGGCGATATCAGCCCTGCCCATGCACTCTGGGCGAGTAAAAGCCCAGGCGTGCATGAGCAGGTATTGAACGAGCAACTGCGCCTTGCGGTGCTGTTGCCCTAGCGCGGGGTCATCGCACTTGAGCCGCATCCGCTAACCAGAGACCGGCGCGCGGCGGTAAGCCATCGGGTGGCGGCGTACATGCGCTCAGCAGCAGTGACGCGACGATGAGGGCGAGGGGTAACTTCAACCGGTTCGACATGATCATTCCTTGGTGAGAATCTGCGCCCGTCAGCCGTCCTGGCGTGAAGGGGCATGCGCAGATTTTTGTGGAGCCGGCACATTACCGCTTGGCGGACAAACGGCGCGATAAACAAATTACCTCGCCTGTTTCAACCCGTGGCCCGTCGCCCGACGCTGTATCATCCCGTATCGAATTGCCCCCGACCTTTTCTCGACTCGCTGCGATCGCCCGCTAGGCTGTTGGCATGTCAGCGGTCAACGGAGTGACAGCGAATGCACAACACCCTGGAACAGGTTTTCGGCTATCCACAGTTTCGTCCCGGTCAGGAAGCGGCAGTCAGCGCGGTGCTCGCCGGTCGCTCGGCAGCGGCGATTTTTCCCACTGGGTCGGGCAAGTCTCTTTGCTATCAATTGTCGGCGCTTCTACTGCCGCATCTGACTCTTGTGGTCTCGCCGTTACTGGCGCTAATGCAGGATCAGCTGGGTTTTTTGCAACGCCACGGCATTTCGGCCGGCAGCATCGATTCGGCGCAGAGCCGCGATGATGCCAACGACGTAATGGCTCGTGCCCGGTCCGGCGAATTGAAGATACTGATGATTTCCGTGGAGCGCTTGAAGAACGAGCGCTTTCGCAATTTTTTGCAGCAGGTACCGATCTCGCTGTTGGTGGTGGATGAGGCGCACTGCATCTCCGAGTGGGGCCACAACTTCCGACCCGACTACCTCAAGCTGCCGGACTATCAACGCCAGTTCAACATCCCGCAAACCTTGCTGTTGACCGCTACCGCAACGCCGAAAGTCATCGCCGACATGCAGAGCAAATTCAGCATCGCCGAGGCCGACGTGGTAACCACCGGTTTCTACCGACCCAATCTCAATCTGCTGGTCGAGCCCGTACGTGGCCAGGACAAGCGCCGACGCTTGGTTGAATGGATGAGCGCGCGTCCAGGCCAGCCAAGCATCGTCTATGTGACCCTGCAAAAAACCGCCGAGCAGATTGCCGAACATCTTGGCCGCAGCGGCATTCAGGCCGAGGCTTATCATGCCGGCCTGCCACATGAAAAACGTGAGGCGATCCAGAAACGCTTCATGGGCGGGCAGTCCAATTGCATCGTCGCCACCATTGCGTTCGGCATGGGCATCGACAAGAGCGACATCCGCAACGTGGTGCATTTCGACCTGCCCAAATCCATCGAAAACTACAGTCAGGAAATCGGCCGTGCGGGGCGTGACGGTCAGCCTTCGGATTGTCTGGTGCTGGCCAACCGCGACAGCCTCAACGTGCTGGAAAACTTCGTCTACGGTGACACGCCGGAGCGCGATGGCATCCGTCATGTGCTGGATGAAATGAAGCTCGCTGCACCTGACGGCCAATGGGAGTTTTTGCTCGGGCCACTGGCGGATCAGAGCAACATCCGCGCGCTGCCGCTCAAGACCCTGCTGGTGCAGTTGGAACTGCGTCGGCTGATCGCACCGCGCTATGCGTATTACGCCGAGTACCGCTTCAAATACCTGCTGGAGCCGGAGGCATTGCTGGAGCGTTTCGAGGGCGAGCGCAAGGATTTCGTCGCAGCGATCATCCGGACGTCCAGTCGCGCACGGACATGGGCGACGGTGAATTTCGACGCGATGTACGAGCAGTATTCGGCTGAGCGTAATCGGGTGGTGAAGGCGCTGGATTATTTTCAGGAGAAGGGCTGGGTAGAGCTTGAGAGCAAGCAGATGACCGAGGTCTACAGTTTGCTGAACACTGACTTCGACAGTCAGAGTCTGAGCGCGGAACTGCACACGTATTTCACCCGACATGAGCAGACAGAAGTCGCGCGGATCCACGCGATGCTTGAGTTGTTCGCCACTGAGCGCTGCCTCGGTTATCGCTTGGCCGAATACTTCGGCGATCACAATGCGCCCGAGCAATGTGGGCATTGTTCGGTTTGCCATGGTCAGATCGCGCGGTTGCCGGCGCCCCCGGATTTGCCAGCGCTTGTGGATAAAAACTTCGAGGCGCTGTGCAGTGATTTTATCCACAGGCACGAGCAGCACACTGGCAATGCGCCTTCGGCAGAACGCCTGACGCGGTTCTTGTGCGGGATCAGTGTGCCGCTGTTTACCAAGCTCAAGGCTCGGGCAATTCCGGGATTTGCTGCGCTGGAGGAGTATCCGTATGCCCAAGTGCGCAGTTGGGCCGAGGCGCACCTCTGAGTCAGTCTCATCCACGCGCTGAATGTTGATCATCACGCTAATAAACTTCAAAAAACGCCGATGGCTGACTATGGTGAAACTTGTCTTTGGATCTCCAACAAGAGAACAACAATGAGCCAGACAGCCTTCGATATTCAGCAAGCCGCCGTGATCGGCGCAGGAACCATGGGCCGTGGCATTGTCATGTGCCTGGCGAATGCCGGGGTGACGGTGCAATGGGTCGACAACAATCCGCAGATGCTTGAACAGGCGCTGAGCGCAGTGGCCGATACCTACGCGCATAACGTGCGTCAGGGGCGCATTGATCAGGGCGAGGCCGATGCGCGGATCGCGAGGATTGGCTCAGCGGCGGACTATGCGGCGATTCGCAATGTCGATCTGGTGATCGAAGCGGTGTACGAGAACCTTGAACTCAAGCAAAAAATCTTCCGCGAGCTCGATGGTTTGCTCAAGCCTGAGGCATTGCTGGCGAGTAATACGTCGGCGCTGGATATCGATGCGATTGCAGCGGCGACAAGGCGGCCGGATCAAGTGCTGGGGCTGCACTTTTTCAGTCCCGCGCACATCATGAAACTGCTGGAAATCGTTCGCGGCGCGCAAACATCCCCGGCAGCGTTGAAAGCAGCGTTGGCATTGGGCGAGCGCATGGGCAAAGTCAGCGTGGTATCGGGTAACTGCCATGGCTTTATCGGCAATCGCATGCTGCATCCGTATGTCCTCGAAGCCCGTAAGATGCTGCTTGAAGGCGCTTATCCACATCAGGTTGATGCCGCGTTGCAGAGCTTTGGTTTCGCGATGGGGCCGTTTCGCATGTATGACGTTGTCGGGATTGATCTTGAATGGCGTGCGCGTGAACTCGCCGGTGAAGGGCAGGATGCGCCAGAGGTTCAGATTGATAACCGGCTCTGCGAGTTGGGTCGGTTCGGGCAGAAGTCCGGCAACGGTTATTACCACTACGAGCCGGGCAGCCGGCAGGCGGAGCATGATCCCGAGGTTGATGCGCTGGTGTTGAACGTCAGCGAAGACTTGGGCTTTCAACGTCGCGAGATCGGAGCCCATGAGATTCTTGAGCGTTGCATGCTGGCGTTGGTCAACGAGGGCGCGAAGATCTTGCAGGAAGGTATTGCCGAGTCGGCGCAGGATATCGACTTGGTGTACCTGAATGGCTACGGCTTTCCGGTGGACCGGGGCGGCCCGATGGCCTGGGCGGACGATGAGGGACTGGCAGATATCCATCAGCGCTTGCTGGCGTTGCAGACGCGGCAGGGTGACCAATGGCGGCCGGCGCCGTTGATCGGTGAGTTGGCGGCGCGAGGCAAAGGTTTTTACCTTTAGACTGGGCAGATAACTTGAGGAATCGACATTGATGTCCAACCCGACGCCGCAACGCACCGACTACCGGCACTTCCAGCCCATCACCACGCGCTGGCACGACAACGACGCCTACGGTCACGTCAACAACGTGACCTACTACAGCTTCTTCGACACAGCGGTGAACACCTACCTGATTGAGGTCGGTGGGCTGAATATCCATGACGGCGAAGTCGTGGGTTTCGTGGTCAGCTCATCGTGCGATTACTTCGCCTCGATCGCGTTCCCGGATCGAATCGAAATCGGCCTGCGCGTTGGCAAACTGGGCAACAGCTCGGTGCAATACGAACTGGCGGTATTCAAGGCTGGCGAAGATGAGGCCTGCGCGGCGGGACGGTTCGTGCACGTATTCGTCGATCGGGCATCCAATCAACCCGTGGCCATTCCCGGCGGATTGCGTGAAGCGCTGGAGCGCTTGGTGGTCTGAAAATGCGCAAAAAAAATCGCAGCCCTCGGCTGCGATTTTTCTTCAAGCATGCGCATTAACGGTGGCGATAGTGCTTTTTATGCTTGCGGTGGCCGTAAGCATGACCGCGACCACGGTGGTCGTCACGGTAGTAGCGACGATCGTCACGGCCACGGTCGTAACGACGGTCGTCGTCATCACTTTTGTTGCCCATATAGTTACCCAGCGCGCCACCGGCGCCGCCACCTGCGGCCGAACCGATCAGGCTGCCGGTCGAGCCGCCAAGGCTGCGACCCACTACGTTACCGCCGGCCGCGCCCAGCGCGCCGCCAATGGCCGCTTCGCCACGGCTGCGTTTGTCGGCGCCAACTGCGCTACCACCCGCGCCGCCCAAGGCTGCGCCGATGGTGGAACCTGTGTTGCCGCCTAAAGACTGACCGACGACCGAGCCAAGAACCCCGCCCAATGCGCCGCCCACACCTGCTTCGGTGGTGCCTCCGGCAGAAGCGAAACCACTGACCAGGCCAAGGGACAACAAGAGAATCTGGGAGAACTTCATAGAGGAGCCTCAAAGGGATGACGGCGCGATCCTGAGGCTCTGTGATGGGCGTGACAATCGAAATCCGACGAATAGCACGACTTGTATACAATTACGCAAGTTACTGTTTTAACTGCGGAACTTAAGCGATTTTCGCCGGTCTTTAGCTACTTCGGACAGGCCGCTTTTATACAAAAGCGGCCTTTTTTGTGCGCGCTGAAAAGTGAGAAATCAGGCCGATTTGGCCATGATCAACCCGGTCTCACTCGCCGCTTCCAGGCGAATTGCGATGAATTTCGACGTCGGCGTATGGCTGCCATCCCCGGTGCTTTCCAGCGGCACCAGCGGATTCACTTCAGGGTAATAAGCCGCCGCTTGCCCGGCCGGGATATCGAATGCGAGCAAAGTGAAACCCTTGACCCGACGTTCACGGCCATCGTCCCACAGCGACACGATGTCTGCCTTCTGCCCCGGCTTGAAGCCCAGTCGAATGATGTCGGCTTCGTTGACGAACACCACATCACGTTGACCCTTGACCCCGCGATAACGGTCATCGAGACCGTAAATGGTGGTGTTGTACTGATCGTGTGAGCGCATCGATTGCAGGATCAGGTCCGGCAATTGCCCGGTGGCGCGGGTGCGTTCGTGCACCAGATCCTTGGGCAGCACGTTCGGACGGAAATTCGCCCGGCCCGAAGGGGTGTTCCACTTGCGCGCACCGGCACTGTTGCCGAGATAGAAGCCTCCCGGATTTTTAACCTTTTCGTTGAATTCCTTGAAGCCCGGAATGGTGTCGGCGATCAGCTCGCGGATGCGCCGGTAGTCGGCCACCAGCCAGTTCCAGTCCACCGGTTTGCTGCCCAAAGTTGCGGCAGCGATGCCGGCAATGATTGCCGGTTCCGAGCGCATCTGGTTCGACAGCGGCTGCAATTGGCCGTTGGAGGCGTGGACCATGCTGAACGAGTCTTCCACGGTGACCGCTTGCGGGCCTTCGGTCTGGATGTCGATGTCGGTGCGACCGAGACACGGCAGGATCAACGCATCTTTGCCGTGGGCCAGATGGCTGCGGTTGAGCTTGGTGCTGATCTGCACCGTCAGGTCGCAATTGGTCAGTGCCTGGAACGTGCGCGGGCTGTCCGGGGTGGCTTGAGCGAAGTTGCCGCCCAGACCGATGAACACCTTGGCGCGACCTTCGGCCATGGCGTGGATCGCCTCGACCACGTTGTGCCCGTTGTGACGTGGCACCTTGAACTGGAAGCGTCGTTCCAGCGAATCGAGGAACGCCACGGGCGGACGTTCGTTGATGCCCATGGTGCGGTCGCCCTGCACGTTACTGTGGCCGCGCACCGGGCACAGACCGGCACCCGGCCGGCCAATGTTGCCGCGCAGCAGCATCAGGTTGGCGATTTCCTGAATGGTCGGCACCGAGTGGCGGTGCTGGGTGATACCCATCGCCCAGCACATGATTACGTTTTTGCCTTTGGCGTACATGCGCGCCGCTTGTTCGATTTCCACCAGGGTCAGGCCGGACTGCTCGACGATCTGCTCCCATGGAGTGTCATCGACCACACCCAGATACTCGAGCACGTTGACGCTGTGTTCATTGAGGAAGTCGTGATCGAACACCGCTGGCGCGCCAGCCTTCTGCGCATCGCGTTCCCATTGCAGCAGGAACTTGGCCATGCCGCGCATCAATGCCATGTCGCCGCCCAGCGCCGGGCGGAAATACGCGGTGTTGGTCGGCTTGTCGCCGTTGGTGAGCATTTCGATCGGGTGCTGCGGATGCTGGAAGCGTTCCAGACCACGCTCTTTCAGCGGGTTGACGCAGACCACCTGCGCGCCACGTTTCACCGCCTCACGCAACGGTTCGAGCATGCGCGGGTGATTGGTGCCAGGGTTCTGGCCCCAGACGAAAATTGCATCGGCGTGTTCGAAATCGTCGAAGGTCACGGTGCCTTTGCCGACGCCGACACTCTGCGCCAACGCTACGCCGCTGGCTTCGTGGCACATGTTCGAGCAGTCGGGGAAGTTGTTGGTGCCGAACGCGCGCACGAATAGCTGATAAAGGTACGCGGCTTCGTTACTGGCGCGGCCCGAAGTGTAGAACTCGGCCTGATCCGGGCTCGACAAGCCTTGGAGATGTTTGCCGATCAGCGCGAACGCGTCCTCCCAGCTAATTGGCTTGTAGTGGTCGGTCTCGGCGTCATAGACGACAGGCTCGGTCAGACGCCCCTGATATTCGAGCCAGTAATCGCTCTGTTCCAGCAGCGCAGTCACGCTGTGTTTGGCGAAGAATTTGCCATCCACCCGGCGCTTGGTCGCTTCCCAGTTCACCGCTTTGGCGCCGTTTTCGCAGAACTTGACCATGCCGCTTTCCGGCGAGTCGCCCCACGCGCAACCCGGGCAGTCGAAGCCGCCGTTCTGGTTGGTCTTGAGCATCATGCGCAGGTTTTTCAGCGCATTGTCGCTGGTCAACCAGGCCTGAGCCACGCTGATCAGCGCGCCCCAGCCGCCGGCTGCGCCTTTGTAAGGCTTATAGCGCGGGACAGGTTTCTGGTCGGCTTGATGATGTTGGCTCACAGGTGTTTCTCCATTTCTGGGCTATACACCCGCGGCGCATTTTTCTGCGGCAGGTGGATGAGATTGAGATTGTGGCGGCGCGCCCATTGCACGGCGAGGCCGGTGGGCGCGGAGAGGCTGACCAATGTCTGGATGCCGGCGCGCAAAACTTTCTGGATCAATTCGAGGCTGCAACGGCTGGTGACAATCGCCAGGCCGCCGCTGGTGGAAACCTTCTGTCGGATCAGGC
Source organism: Pseudomonas sp. TWP3-2 (assembly GCF_049897765.1). NCBI lineage: Bacteria > Pseudomonadati > Pseudomonadota > Gammaproteobacteria > Pseudomonadales > Pseudomonadaceae > Pseudomonas > Pseudomonas sp. TWP3-2. Next base: position 175,726 of record NZ_JAFCWW010000001.1, read on the forward strand.
CGCCGATCAGTTTGTCGAGCGCGTTATGCCGACCGATGTCTTCGCGCCCGAGCAGCAACTGGCCGCTGGCGTCCATGAACACCGCCGCATGTACTGCGCCGCAATGCTGGCCCAGCGGCTGGAACGCGCCGATGCGCTGGCGCAAGCCGTCGAGCCATTCAATCGGCGGTAACGGTGCGCCGGGCAACACCTTGAGATCGGGCAGCGCCTGTTCGACCGCTTCCACCCCGCACAATCCGCAGCCGCTGGTGCCGGCCAGTTGCCGGCGCTGAGTCTTGAGGTTCCAGAAAGCACGGTTGGCGATGGTTACTTGGGCGTACTGCGCCGAGCCTGATCCGCTCAGTTGCAGGTCGTAGATGTCTTCGGCGTGTTCGATGATGCCGCTGCCGAGGCTGAAGCCGACGATAAAATCTTCGAGGTCGGTCGGGGTCACCAGCATCACGGCCTGGCTGATGCCGTTGTAGGCAATCGCCAACGCGACTTCTTCGGCCAGCGCGGTGCTGGTCGACTCTTGCAACGCAAGATCGCTGTAGCTGTAAGTCTGGCTGGCAGAGGGCGCGGGCGTTTGCAGAGCAGGCGCCGCGCAGGCAGGGCGCTTGGCGTTCATGGCATCACCGACGGTTTGATCAACGTTAAGACTAGGCGCGGCAACTTGTCGCGTCTAATCGCTAATACTGATCTACCGATAGATGTCGTCGATCAAGACGCTGTTGGCGATTTTTGATACAGCGCGAAACAGGCCTCAGCCAACGCCGACCGTGGCGCGCCGCGACGCATGATGAAGCCAAGACGGGCGAGGGTTTGTGCGCTTTCAATCGGTTGCAGACGCAGGTCATCGGTGAGGTTTTCCAGGCCACCGTCCAGCGGCATCACCGCACAGCAGAATCCGCCATGCACCGCTTGCAACAATTGATGCACGGCATCGGTTTGCAGCAGCGGTTGCGGGCTCAGGCCACGGCTGTGGAAGTTATGGTCGATGGACTGACGAAAGTGCATGCCGCTGGTGAGCATGCCCAGCGGCAGCTCGATCAGCGCTTCCCAGCTCAACGGTTCCTCGCCGAACGTGAAGAAGCGTTGGTCATACAGCAGACCCATGCGTGTTTCGCTGAAGGCCAGCGATTCGAAACGCTCGTTGTCCAGCCGATCCAGATAGGACACGCCGATATCGATGCGATTGTTCGCCAGTTGCTCGAGAATCTGCTCGGAACTCAGCGCCGACAGTTCGAAGCGCAGGTTCGGATGCTGCGCATGCAGGCGCTGCATCAGCGGCAGCGCATCGAAACTCGACAGCGGCACCACGCCCAGCCGCAGGGTACCCACCAGATTGCCGCGACACGCCGCCGCTTCCGCCTGCAAACCGTCGTACGCCGCCAACACCGTGCGCGCCCACGCCAGCACCCGCTCGCCCGGCGCGGTGAAGCCTTCGAAGCGTTGGCCGCGATTGACTAGCGGCAGATCGAGTTCTTCTTCCAGGCTGCGCAGGCGCATCGACAGGGTCGGCTGGGTGATGTGGCACCGGGCGGCGGCCTGGCCGAAGTGGCGGGTTTCGTCGAGGGCGATGAGGAATTTCAGCTGCTTGATGTCCATCTTCGCTCCGGGGCGCAGGCAAGGGGTGAGGGATTCTAACGCTTGCGTGTGGGCAGGGTCATTGGTCGGTCAGGAACCGGATTTGCTCAAGGTGGTCTAGGCTTGGGCGTCTGGAATCTAAATCAAGGAGTGTGCGCTATGAGTATTTTCAGTTTTGTAAAAGAAGCGGGCGAAAAACTGATCGACCTGCTGACCCCCGGCAACGCCAATGCCGGCGAGCAGTTGAAGGAACACATCAGCAAGGTCGGGTTGGGCAATCCGAACATTCAGGCGACCGTTGAGGGTGACAAAGTCACGCTGACCGGTGAAGTGGCGAGCCAGGAAGAAAAAGAAAAGATTTTGCTGGCAGTGGGCAATATTGAGGGCGTGGGCAGCGTTGATGATCAGATTACGGTGACCGGGCCGGCGGTCACTGCTGCACGCTTTGTCGTGGTGAAAAAGGGCGACACCCTCAGCGCGATTTCCCTCGCGGTGTATGGCAATGCCAACCAGTACAACAAGATCTTCGAGGCCAACAAGCCTTTGCTCAAGGACGTGAACAAGATCTATCCGGGGCAGACGCTGCGTATTCCTGAATAACGCAGAATCCCACAATGATTTCGACAGGGGTCATAAGCCTTTGATCAGATCGCGATAATCCCCGACCGCCGCAAACTCCGCCGTGTCCTTCGGCCCTTTGCGGCTGTCCGGTTCCTTGACGGCCAACAGATGCGCCACACCGAAATCCCGTGCACTGCGCAGGATCGGCAAGGTGTCGTCGATGAACAGACTGCGCGCCGGGTCGAAACCGATATCAGCCTGCAACGCATCCCAGAACTGCGGGTTCTCCTTGGGGAAGCCGTAATCGTGCGAGCTGATCATCCGCTCGAAGTACGGTGCCAACTCGATCCGTTCCAGTTTCAGTGAGAGCGAATCACGGTGCGCATTGGTGATCATCACCACGCGTTTTCCCGCTTGCTTGATCGCCGCCAGAAACGTATCGGCATCCGGGCGCAGGGCGATCAGGTGTGCGGTTTCCAGTTTCAGCTCGCGCACTGACAGCTTCAGCTCGGTGCTCCAGAAATCCAGGCAATACCACTGCAATTGACCCGCATGGCGCTCGAATAGCGGCTGCAATTCCATCTCGGCCATGGCCCGGCTGACGCCGTGGCGATCGGCGTAGCGCTGCGGCAGATGTTCCAGCCAGAAATGATTGTCGAAATGCAGGTCCAGCAGCGTGCCGTCCATGTCCAGCAGAACGGTATCGATGTCGGACCAGGGTAGTGAAGGCATGGCAACGTCTCGAACGGTAGAAAGATATCCGACGTAAACAATCGGAAAAGCCGCGTTATAGTAGCGCGTTCACGCCAAGGAGCTTTGCATGCGCCAGAAACCCACCGTACTTGCCCGCGAGATTGTTGCCACCAGTCGTCTGTTCTGCGTGGAAGAGCTGAAGCTGCGTTTTTCCAACGGCGTGGAGCGCACCTATGAGCGACTGGTCGGCAAGGGCGCCGGTTATGGCGCCGTGATGATCGTGGCGATGCTCGACGGCGAGCACGCGGTGTTGGTCGAGGAATACTGCGGCGGTACCGATGAATACGAATTGTCGTTACCTAAAGGTTTGATCGAACCGGGCGAAGATGTGCTGGCAGCGGCCGAGCGTGAGCTCAAGGAAGAAGCCGGTTACGGCGCGCGCCAACTCGAGCATCTGACCGAACTGTCCTTGTCCCCCGGCTACATGAGCCAGAAGATCCAGGTTGTGCTGGCCACCGACCTGTACGAAGAACGTCTTGAAGGCGATGAACCCGAGCCAATGCGCGTGGACAAGGTCAACCTGCGCGATCTGTCGACGCTGGCGCAGAATCCGCAATTTACCGAGGGGCGCGCCTTGGCGGCGTTGTATCTGACCCGCGATCTGCTGAGCCAGCGCGGATTTTTTCAGTCATGAGTGAAGTGTCGATGAATTTTCCCCATCCGTTGATGGCGCCGGTGATCGAGCTGGCATTGCAAGCTGGCGCGGCGATCCTGCCGTTCTGGCGCGCCGAGGTGGCGGTCACCGCCAAGTCCGATGATTCGCCGGTCACCGCTGCCGACCTGGCGGCGCACCATGTGATCGTGGCCGGTCTGACGGCGCTGGATTCGAGCATTCCGATTCTGTCCGAAGAGGATGCCGACATTCCCCAGAGCGTGCGTGCCGGCTGGACGCGCTGGTGGTTGGTGGATCCACTGGATGGCACCAAGGAGTTCATCAGCGGCAGCGAGGAATTCACGGTTAATATCGCCCTGATCGAAAACGGCCGGGTGGTGTTTGGTGTAGTGTCGATTCCGACCAGCGGTCGGTTTTACGTTGGCGGCGCCGGGCTCGGCGCATGGCGCGGCGACACCGGCGGCACGCCTGAGCAAATTCAAGTTCGCGATGCTCTGGCTCCGGGTGAAGCATTTACGGTAGTTGCCAGCCGTCGTCATTCCAGTCCGGAGCAGGAGCGCTTACTGGCCGGATTGAGCGCCAGTCTGGGTGAGTTGCAACTGGCGAATATCGGCAGTTCGCTGAAATTCTGTTTACTGGCTGAAGGCGTGGCTGACTGCTATCCGCGACTGGCGCCGACTTCGCAGTGGGACACGGCGGCGGCGCAAGGTGTGCTGGAAGGGGCGGGCGGCGAAGTGTTGGATCTGAACGGTGAAGCGTTTTGTTATCCGGCGCGGGAATCGTTGCGCAACGAGTTTTTTCTGGCGCTGCCGGCGAAGGCTGCGTGGCGGGCGAAGTTGTTGGAGTTGGCCCGCGGCTGATCTGTTGTTTCAGCGGTGCAGGACGTACTGCCCGCTGAACGTCACTGCATCTTCATCACTTCCCACGTTCACAATCCGCGTATTCAGGGTCAACCGCGCCCGCCCGTAACGCTGATACATCGCCAGAAACTTCTTCCACACCGCCGCATCCGGCGCCGGGCAAATCGCGGTGGCATCGCCCGTGACCGGCAGTGGATAACTGATCTGGCCTTCCTGAATCACGATGTGTCCGTCCTCTATGCCGACTTCCTTCAGACGCAAATGCAGCCAGCCCCAACCGGCCAGCACCGCGCCGCAATACAGGCTGCCGCCAAACATGGTGCTCTTGTGATTGACGTTGGGTTCGAGCGGCAAGTGCAGACGTAGTTGGTGGTCGTGCCAGCCGAGCACTTTCAGGCCCATCTCCCGGGTCAGCGGAATGTCGCGATGAAGCACGACTTCCAGATACTCACTATCGCGGTTCATGTCCTGATCTCTCGAAAAGTGTTCATTCGCAATCGTCTGTGTGACTACCGCTGTCGGCGAAGTTCAAGCCGTGCTTGCGCAGTTTGTCGTGCAGGGTCTTGCGCGGAATGCCCAAGGCCTCGGCGAGGCTGCGCACGGAACTGTGCGTACGTGCAAGTTCGGCGGCTATCAGGGATTTTTCGAAATGCTCGACTTGCTCGCTGAGGCCGCCGCTGAGTACCAACGACGCGCCGCCATGGCCCTCTGACTCGGTGTTGTCCAGCGCCAGCTCCAGACCGAGGGCGAAACGCTCCGCCGCGTTCTGCAATTCCCGGACATTGCCCGGCCAGGTGTGACGCAACAGCAGCGCGCGTTGCGCCGGTTGCAGTTCGTGCGGCGGTAAACCGTGACGGGCGCTGGCTTCGTCGGCGTAGTGCTGAAACAGCACCAGCGCATCTTCGCCGCGTTCGCGCAGTGGCGGAATGCGCAGCGGTGCGACGTTGAGGCGGTAGTACAAGTCGGCGCGGAAACGCCCCTGGTCCGCAGCCTGGCGCAGGTCTTCCTTGGTCGCCGCGATGACCCGGATATCCAGCGGGATCAACTGATTGCCACCCAACCGTTCTACTACGCGCTCTTGCAGCATGCGCAGCAGTTTGACCTGCACATCCATGCTCATGCTTTCGATTTCATCGAGGAACAGTGTGCCGCCATTGGCAAATTCGAACTTGCCGATCCGGCGCTTTTGCGCGCCGGTGAATGCGCCGGGTTCGTGGCCAAACAGTTCGCTCTCGACCACCGACTCAGCCAGCGCACCGGCGTTGATTGCCACGAACGGGCCGTTGCGACGGCTCGACAAGTCATGCAATGCACGGGCGACCACTTCTTTGCCGGCGCCGGTTTCGCCGAGGATCAACACGTCGGCCTTGGTCGCCGCCAGCGCGCCGATCTGTTCGCGCAAGCGCAGCATGGGTGCGGATTGACCTACCAGCCGCGTGCTCAGTTCATTGCGGTCGCTTAGGGCCAGGCGCAGGCTGCGGTTGTCCAGCACCAACCGGCGCAAGGCCAGGGCGCGGCGTACGCTGTCGAGCAGGGCGTCGCTGGCGAAGGGTTTTTCGAGAAAATCATAGGCCCCAGCGCGCATCGCCTGGACGGCCAGCGGCACGTCGCCGTGGCCGGTGATCAGCAGCACTGGCAGTTCCGGATCCTGAGCGTGCAGTTCGCTCAGCAACTCCAGACCGTCCATACCCGGCATGCGGATATCGCTAACCACCACGCCCGGCCAGTCGCGTTCCAGTTGCCCGGCCAGACCTTTGGCCTCGGCCAGCGGCAGAATTTTCAGACCGGCCAGATCCAGTGTCTGCCCGAGGGCCTGTCGCAGGTGCGGATCGTCGTCGATCAGCACCACCTGAATGCGGTTGTCGATGGTCATGCACTTCGGTCCTCGGACGGTTGCAGGCTGACCCCGGGCGCACCGGCGCGCAGCCGCAGGGTAATCAAGGCGCCACCTTGCTTGTGGTTGGCGAACGACAGTTCACCGCCAAAGGCGCGCATCAGGGTTTCACAGATTGCCAGGCCCAACCCCAGACCCTGGGTGCGGGTCTTGGTGGTGTAAAAGGGTTCGCTGGCGCGGCCGAGGGCTTCCATGCAGAACCCCGGGCCATTGTCGCGAATGTACAGGTTGACGCCATCGGCGGTGGCTTCGGCACTCAGCCAGAGTTTGCGCGGCGGGCCTTTCTCGGTCAGGGCATCAAGAGCGTTGGCCAACAGATTGCCGAGTACCTGGCGCAAGCGGGTTTCGCCGGCCTCGACCCACAGCGTCGCGGCGGGCAGGTCGCGGATCAACTCGACATCCATGCTCCTGCGCCGTTTGGCCAGAAGCGCCAAGGCATCGTCCAGCGCCGGTTGCAGGGCGACGCTTTCCGGCGCATGACGATCGCGGCGGGCGAAGGCGCGCAGGTGAGCAATGATCGAGGCCATGCGCCCGGTCAGCTCACTGATCAGTTTGAGGTTGCCACGGGCATCATCGGTGCGCTGGTGATCGAGCAGCACTTCGGCGTTCTCGGCATAGCTGCGAATCGCCGCCAGCGGCTGGTTGAGTTCGTGGCTGATGCTCGCCGACATGGTGCCCAATGCCGACAACTTGCCTGCCTGCACCAGATCGTCCTGAGCGCGCACCAGTTCCTGCTGGGCCTGTTCACGCTCCAATACTTCCTGTTTCAGCCGTCGGTTGAGGCCTTCGAGATCGCTGGTGCGCTCGGCAACCCGACCTTCGAGTTCTCGCCGGGCCTTGGCCTCAAAGGCAATGCGTTCCAGATAATGGCGCCGACGCTGCATCATCAGACCGAGCAACAGCATCACCACCAACAGAGTCGCGCCGCCGATGGCAACCACGGTGCGTACCGGGCGATCGATCAAGGTTCGTGGGGCGAGGATGCTTACGCTCCAGCCGGTTTCCGCGATGTCGTGGGTCTGCGTCAGCCAGGCTGCCGGGCTGAGGTCCAGCGGCCGTGGTTCGCGGGTCGGATAGGGCTGGATCGCAGTGATGGCGGCATTCTCGGCGTCGCTCAGCGTACGGGTCGAGCGGAAGCGCCATTCCGGGCGCGATGTGAGAATGACTACACCGTTGTGATCGGTTACCAGCAGTTGCTCGGGCGTTTTGCCCCACAGGCTTTCGGTGTGATCGAGGTCGACTTTGATCACCAGCACGCCGATGACTTTTTCGCCGTCGCGCACCGCAGCAGCAAAGAAATAGCCACGCTTGGCCGAGGTGGTGCCCAGACCGAAGAAGCGTCCAAGCCGCCCGGCCATGGCCTCGCTGAAGTACGGCCGGAAGGAAAAATTGCGTCCGACAAAACTGTCGTGTTTATCCCAGTTCGACGCCGCCAGCGTCTTGCCGCTGGTGTCCATCAGGTACATGACTTCGGCACCGGTCTGTGCGGCGATGTTTTTCAGCAGGCGGTTGGCGTTACCCTGAGTGACGCCATCGTCCGGTGCGCCGAGCACCCTGCGCAGGGCCGGCAGATCGCCGAGAATCTGCGGCAACACTTCGTAGCGGTGCAGGGTACCCAGCAGATTGGCCACATAGAGGTCGAGGGTCTGACGATTCTGGCCGGCCAGTTCACTGCGGTAATAGCGCTCGGCCAGATGCTCCAGCGGCCACAGCAGCGGAGCCAGGCACAGGGCCAGCAGGGCGAGGCTGCGCCAGCGAGGTCTGCGGGGGAGTGGTGGAGTCATGAGCATCAAGCGCCTGAGGGAACAGACGCATTATGCCTAGGCCCACGGGCTTAGTCTGCGCACCCGCTGTCGGATGCGCGCCCGTGGAAGATTCGTACAAGGTTTCAGGAAAAAACTTCAGCGTCCTTGAGGAACGACGCGGCCTGATCCTTGGCGGACAGTTTCGGTTCTGCGCCCAACTGCCAGTCGATGGCCAGATCGGGGTCGTCCCAGCGAATCGCGCGCTCGGCCGATGGCGTGTAGTAGTTGGTGGTCTTGTAGAGGAATTCGGCGAACTCGCTCAACACCACGAAACCGTGGGCAAAACCTTCCGGCACCCAAAGTTGGCGATGGTTGTCAGCAGACAGGCGCACAGCTACCCACTTGCCAAAAGTCGGCGAGCTGCGGCGGATATCCACGGCTACGTCGAGCACTTCACCTGCGGTCACACGCACCAGCTTGCCCTGCGTGTTTTCCAGTTGGTAATGCAGGCCGCGCAACACGCTTTTTTGCGAGCGGGAATGGTTGTCCTGGACAAATTGCGTGTTTAGACCGGTTGCGTCCTGAAAAGCCTTGGCGTTGAAGCTTTCGTAAAAGAAACCGCGCTCGTCACCAAAAACCTTGGGTTCGATAATCAAAACGCCGGGCAGGTCGGTGGTGACCACATTCATGAGGGATTCTCCAAAAAAGGATTAATGGTCGACATTCTTGCGCAAAGTGCGGGGTGGCGCGAGTGCCCAGACATATTTTGCCCTAACTTGCACGGGTAACAGGATGTGAAGGGGTTGCAGATCGCTGAAAGCAATGGCGATATAAGCACCTAATAAAATTTCAGGGGTCGTTCCATGTCGTTCGCCACGTTAATTCACCGCGCCAGTTTGCCCAGCCCGCAGGTTTCAGTGGAGCAGGCGCTGCATGTGCTGGCGGTGCATTACGGGCTGAGCGGTACGTTGCAGGCGCTGGGCAGTCAGCAGGATCTCAACTATCGAGTCGACAGCGAGCGCGGACGATTCGTCCTGAAGATCTGCCGTGGCGATTATTCGCTGGCGGAGTTGCAGGCCCAGCACGCCGGCCTCAAGTATCTGGCGGAACATTCGAACGTGCATGTCCCTCGAGTGATCCCGTCCAACAGCGGTGCAGGTCTGCTGTCGCTGCAGATTGACGGTGAGCCGGTGCATGTGCGGCTGCTGGGCTACATCGAAGGCCAGTCGCTGACTCACCTCGACCACTTGGGCGCCGATGTGGTGGCCGGTTTTGGCCGACTCTGCGGCGAGATGGATCTGGCCCTGGCCGGGTTCGACCATCCGGGCCTTGAACGCACGCTGCAATGGGATGCGCGCCATGCCAGCGCGCTGATCAGTCATTTGCTGCCGGTGATCAAGAACGAGCAGCAGCGCACGCTGATCGCCGAAGCTGCGCAGCACGCCGAGCGCCGCTTGCAGCCGTTGCTGGAAAAGCTGCCGGTGCAAGCTATTCACATGGACATTACTGATGACAACGTAGTCTGGCAGCGCGACGCCCTGCGCCACTGGCAACTGCAAGGCGTGATCGATTTCGGCGATCTGATTCGCACGTGGCGGATTACCGATCTGTCGGTGACCTGCGCGGCGCTGCTGCATCACGCCGGTGGCGATCCGTTTGTCATCCTGCCGGCGGTGCAGGCGTATCACGCGGTCAATCCACTGCAACACGCTGAGCTGCTGGCGCTCTGGCCATTGATCGTCGCGCGGGCGGCGGTACTGGTGCTCAGCGGCGAGCAACAGGTCAGCATCGATCCCGGCAATACGTATAGCCGTGACAATCTCAGCCACGAGTGGGAGATTTTCCACGTTGCTACTTCGGTGCCGTTGGGCTTGATGGAAGCGGCGATTCTCACTGCGGTCGGGCAGAGTCTGCCGGCTATCGACAGCGAAGGTTTTGCGCCGCTGTTACCCGGTCTGGTCGGCCGAGAATTCGCGCTGATCGATCTCGGCGTACTGAGCCCGCATTTCGAGGCGGGAAACTGGGAGCAGAAAGACATTGATCAGCGGCTGTTGAGTAAAGCGGCGACTGCGCATGGTCTTGCTGCGAGTCGCTACGGGCAATATCGGCTGTCGCGCACGCGGCCCGACTGCGCTGACGAGCCGGAGACTTTCCCGCTGCACGTCGAACTCCGCGTGCCGGATGGCGCGACGGTGGAAGCGCCGTTTGCCGGTGTGCTGCATCAAACTGCGGATGGCGGGCTACGTCTGGACGGCCCGCAACTGAGCGTGCGGCTGTGGGGCGTTGTCACCTCGCTGCACAGCGGCGCCGCGCTGGTAAAAGGACAAGTGCTGGGTTCGGTCAACGGCCCATTGATCGTGCAGTTGATCCGTGATGCTGAACTCGGCGCGCCGCTGTTTTGCACGCCCTCGCGCGCAGCCGCGTGGCAAGCATTGTGCCCGTCGCCAGCGGCGCTGCTGGGACTGGCGTGCGATGCCGAACCGGAGCTGGATGGGCAAACCTTGCTGGCTCGGCGTGATGCCAGTTTCGCCCGTACCCAAAAGCACTATTACGTTGACCCGCCGCGCATCGAACGCGGCTGGCGCAATCACCTGATCGACATGCAGGGGCGTTCCTATCTGGACATGCTCAATAATGTTGCGGTGCTCGGTCACGGTCACCCGCGCATGGCGGCCGTTGCGAGCCGTCAGTGGTCGCTGCTCAACACCAACTCGCGCTTCAACTATGCGGCGGTGGCGGAGTTTTCCGAGCGCTTGCTGAAACTGGCGCCGGAAGGCATGGACCGGGTGTTTCTGGTCAACAGTGGCAGCGAGGCGAATGACCTGGCGATCCGTCTGGCCTGGGCCTACAGCGGTGGTCGCGACATGCTCAGTGTGCTTGAGGCATATCACGGCTGGACAGTCGGCGCGGATGCGGTGTCGACTTCGATTGCCGACAACCCGCAAGCCCTCGGCAGCCGACCGGACTGGGTGCACGCGGTGACAGCGCCGAACACTTATCGCGGCGAATTTCGCGGCGTTGATTCGGCGCCGGGCTACGTGCGCAGCGTCGAACATCACCTGGCAAAAATCGATGAACAGCAACGGCAACTGGCCGGGTTTATCTGCGAGCCGGTTTATGGCAATGCCGGGGGGATTTCGCTGCCGCCGGGTTATCTGCAGGCGGTCTACGAAAAAGTCCGCGCGCGTGGCGGTGTGTGCATCGCCGACGAGGTGCAGGTCGGTTACGGACGTATGGGGCATTTCTTCTGGGGTTTCGAGGAACAGGGCGTGGTGCCGGACATCATCACCATGGCCAAAGGCATGGGCAACGGCCAGCCGCTGGGCGCGGTGATCACTCGCCGGGAAATCGCCGAGGCGCTGGAAGCCGAAGGGTATTTCTTCTCGTCTGCCGGAGGCAGTCCGGTGAGCTGCCAGATAGGTATGGCGGTGCTGGATGTGATGGAAGAAGAAAAGCTTTGGGAGAACGCGCAGGTGGTGGGCGCGCACTTCAAGGCACGGCTACAAGCGCTGATCGATAAACATCCGCTGGTGGGCGCGGTGCATGGTTCGGGGTTTTATCTCGGCGTTGAGCTGATCCGCAGTCGCGAGACTCTCGAGCCGGCGACCGAGGAAACCACGCTGCTGTGCGATCGTCTCCGCGAGTTGGGGATTTTCATGCAGCCCACGGGCGACTATCTCAACGTATTGAAGATCAAACCGCCGATGGTCACGTCGCGCCAAAGCGTGGATTTCTTTGTCGACATGCTGGCCAAAGTGCTTGATGAAGGTCTGTAAAGCAGATTTATATCTGTATTATTCTTCGTATTTTAGATGGGTGGCGGTTAATTTTCTTCTATTGCCGATATTTATCGGTTATAAAGTCGCCATTGCTGAATTTGCAAACCTCGTCGGTTTCCCGGAGTCCTGATCGCCATGACCACATTGAAAAGTACCCCCCGCGCTGATGGCTTCTACATGCCGGCCGAGTGGGCGCCGCAAACTCAAACCTGGATGATCTGGCCCGAGCGTCCGGACAACTGGCGTCTGGGTGGCAAGCCAGCGCAAGCGGCTCACGCTGCAGTGGCCAAGGCTATCGCGCGTTTCGAACCGGTTACCGTGGCAGTGTCCGCCGGCCAGTACGAAAACGCCCGCGCGCGCCTCGACGTGCCAAATATCCGTGTGGTCGAGATGTCCAGTGATGACGCCTGGGTGCGCGACAGCGGCCCGACGTTCGTCATCAATAACAGCGGCGAAGTGCGCGGCGTGAACTGGGATTTCAACGCTTGGGGCGGCTTTGATGGCGGTCTGTACTCGCCGTGGAATCGCGATTCGCAGGTCGGTGGCAAGATCCTCGAAATCGAGCGCAGCCCGCGTTATCGCACTGAAGGCTTCGTGCTGGAGGGCGGCTCGATTCATGTCGACGGCGAAGGCACGCTGATCACCACCGAAGAATGCCTGCTCAACCGCAATCGCAACCCACACCTGAGCCGCGAAGAAATCGAAGCGGTACTCAGCGCCAATCTGGCTGTGGATAAGATCATCTGGCTGCCGGACGGTCTGTTCAATGACGAAACCGACGGTCATGTGGATAACTTCTGCTGCTACGTGCGCCCGGGCGAAGTGCTGCTGGCGTGGACCGATGATCCACAGGATCCGAACTACCCGCGCTGCCAGGCCGCAATGAAAGTGCTGCAAAACAGCACCGATGCCAAGGGTCGCCCATTTACGGTGCACAAGATGCCGATTCCGGGGCCGCTGTATGCGACCGAGGAAGAGTGCGCTGGCGTCGATCCGGTGGACGGCACTCAGGAGCGTAATCCTGCGGTGCGGCTTGCAGGCTCCTACGTGAACTTCCTGATCGTCAACGGCGGCATCATCGCGCCGAGCTTCAACGATCCGATGGACGGTCCGGCCAGAGAAATTCTGCAGAACCTGTTCCCGCAGCACGAAGTGGTAATGGTGCCGGGCCGTGAACTGTTACTGGGCGGTGGCAATATTCACTGCCTTACCCAACAGCAGCCCGCGCCGCACAAAGAGTGAGTGCCGACGTAACAGCTTGAGTTGATTAAATAATCGCCCGAGCCATCGCCGTTTGAAGAGAAACCCGCAGCCCGACAGGACTGCGGGTTTCTTTATGTCCGCTGGTCGACAATCGCGAGACATTGGCATAGCTCTTGTATTGGTCTGGATGCACAGAGAGTGAAGGACAACTTCAACAATTCTGTCATGAACCTTGGATAACGTAGCCGCTCACGAACGGGGAGGGAGCGCTGAAATGAACGCCGAAGTGAACGTAATCAGCGAGCGAACGTTGCATCCCATGCCTGTGAATACTGAGTCGCTCCAGATTGTCGCGCACTGGTTGAAGTCCAATGGAACGCGTCAGATCAGGGAACCTGATCCGCGCCGGATGATGATCGAGCGTTACCCCGCTGACCTGTTCAGCGAGGCCGAACTGGATGCGTTGTGGGATGTGATGGAGGGATAAGCGGGACAACAAGGATTGATAAAAGCGCTGCCGGGATGGCAGCGCTTTTTTTTGCGTTAGAAACTGTAAGTCCCGGTCATTACCAGGCTACGCGGCGCGCCCGGCTGAATCTGGAAAGCACTGGTCGCCGAATCGTAATACTCGCGATCAGTGATGTTGTTGAGGGCCGCACGCAGATCCCAATCCTTCATGCGGTAACCGGCCAGCGCGTCCCAGCGGCCGTAACCCGGCAGTACCGTGGTGTTGGCATTGTCGGCGTAACGCTGGCCGACCAGGGTCAGACCGGTTTCGGCGTACCAGCCCATCTCCGGTTTCCAGGTCAGGAACAGGCTGCCGTTGCGCTTGGCCACGTTGCTGATGCGTTTGCCTTCCAGGCCGTTGTTGTCTTTGACGATGCTCGCGTCCTGCACACCGACGCCACCGCGCACATACCAGTTGCCGGCGATCTGGCCGGTACCGGTCAGCTCGATCCCGCGCGAACGTTGCAGACCGCTCATGACGGTCAGGGTCGGATCGACCGGGTCGGTGGTGCGACGGTTGTAGAGTTCCAGTTCATAGATCGCCAGCGTTGTGCTCAGGCGATCGTCGAGCCAGTCGCTTTTGACGCCGATTTCTTTCTGCTTGGTCAGCTCGGGACTCAGGTCGTTGCTGTTGCCGGCCACACCCGGCGTAATACCGATCAAGCCGCCGCCGACCGGCGAGAAGGTCTTGGTCCACGAGGCGTAGAACGAGTGATTTTGCAGCGGCGTCCAGACTACACCCACACGCGGGCTGGTGCTGTGGCTGTCACGGTCTTCGGAAATATTGCGCAGCTTGTTAGTCGACTCGATGTCGAAGGTGTCGTAACGCAGGCCGGCGAGAATCTGCCATTGATCGTTCAGGCGCAGTTGATCCTGCACATAGATCGCACGACTTTCGACTTCGGTGTGGCTGCTGCTCGCCACCTGCATGCGTCCGGTGTGGCGCAAGCTGCGATCCGGGTTGTACAGATCCAGCGCTGGCACGGCTTGAATGCCACGGCCGGTGGCGGCGTTGTACAGCGTCGGGTCGCGGCGCTGGCTGCCGGTCTCGACTCCGGTAAGCAGGCGATGCTCGAGGCCGAAGGTGTCGAATCCGCCTTCGAGTTCGAGGTTGTTGTAGATGTTGCGGGTGGTCAGGTCCTGCTGCCAGTGCTGACGGGTGACCTTGTTGGTCGCCGGGACGTAACCGGTCAGGTAGGTGTTGTCGAAATCGCTGTCGAGCTTGAACACGCCGAGGGTGTGGCGCAGTTGCCAGTTGTCGCTGAGTTCGTAGCTGAGTTTCGAACGCAGGGATTGCGACTTGTCGTCGATGAAATCGTGATCGTTGCCGTAGGTGGTATCGCGGCCGACGTCCGCCGGGCGCCCGTTGACACCCGGAATGCCGCGATCCGGCGTGCGGTTGTAGCGGCTGTATTCGTACTGCACCAGCCAGTTCAAGTCCGGCGTGAGCTGCCAGCTCATCGACGGCGCAAACAGTTTACGGTTGCCGCTGACGCCATCGCGGAAGCTGTTTTCATCCATGTTGCCCATGTTCAGGCGCAGGCTGATGTTCTCGCTCGGGTCGGTGCTGAGGTCGGCGTACAGGCTGCGCAGATCCTCGCTGCCGCCCTGGGCTTCGATGGTCGAGCGGCGGCCGGATTCCGGCATTTTGCTTACGCGGTTGACGATCCCGCCCTGGCTGCCACGACCGTACAGAACCGCCGCCGGGCCTTTGAGCACTTCCACACGCTCGATGTTGTGCAGGTCGCGTTTGTACTGGCTGTCGTCGCGGATGCCGTCCAGATAGAAGTCGTTACTGGCGTCGAAACCACGGATGCGCAGGCTGTCAAAACGCGTGTCGCCACCGCCGCTGACGTTGGGGATCCCGCTCAGCGCATCTTCGATGTCATTGGTGCCGTAATCCGCAACGTTGGCAGTCTTGATCGAATCGATCGCCTGCGGCACGTAGCGCACCGGAGTCGAGGTGCGTGTCGCGGTGTTGCTGACTTTCACTCGCGGGTCGTCGGCCTGCGCTTCGGCGCTGATCGAGGTGGCGGGGAGTTCGGTCGCGGAGTAAGCCAAACCGGAAGACAAAAAGGCAGAAAGACCAAGAGTGACGGGCGTGAGACGGAACGGGGCAGGCATTGATCGGCGCATCCGAAAGGGTAGGAGAATTCGAGGGCGCGAATGGTAATGCTTTGCATTTGCTGTAGTGAATAATTCCTTATAGGTTACCCGGTTTGATTGTTTCAACTTGTTTCCAGATTGATACAAATTATCAGAGGCGGAATTCGACCGATTGGCGAAACAGACTGGAAGCCAATCCAGCGTTTTTCCGCAACGAGCAAAGGGCTAACGTGCCGCCATCGATTTTTCCCTACTTTCCTGCCGGAGTTTTCCGATGATCCTTCATTACATTTACGACCCGTTGTGCGGCTGGTGCTACGGCGCCAAACCGCTGGTTCAAGCGGCGCAAGCAGTACTGCCGGTGATTGCCCACGGCGGCGGAATGATGACCGGCGCCAATCGCCAGAACGTTTCAGCGCAATTGCGCTATTACGTGATGCCCCACGACCGGCGCATTGCCGAGTTCAGCGGGCAGCCATTTGGCGAAGCCTATTTCAAAGGGTTGCTGCGCGATCACACAGCGGTGTTCGATTCTGCTCCGCCGATTGCTGCCGTTCTGGCTGCGGAAAAACTCGATGGTCGTGGCTTAGAGTTGCTTGGCCGGTTGCAGACCGCGCATTACCTCGAAGGTCGGCGGATCGCCGATAAACAAGTGCTGATCGAATTGGCGCTGGAAGTCGGTTATGCAGCGAGCAGCTTCGAAGCCGCGTTCGAATCTGCCGATACTCAACAACACATCAAGAACAGCCGCGCATTGCTGGCCAAGGTGGGCGGCCAAGGCTTTCCGACCTTTGCCCTGGAACAGGACGGGCGCTTCACGCTGATCGACATCAGCCCATGGTTAGGCAAGCCGCAGGAATTTGCTGAATGGTTGCGTCAGGCGATTCCTGCCTCGGCGTCGTCCGTTTCCTCGATGGTTTGCACGCCGGACAGCTGCGCCTGAGCCCCACAGAATCACTGATTACCGGCGTTTTCCTGCAATCGGCTATCGCAATAAAGCCGTTCCTTAGACGATTTTCGCCTATTTAAAGACGATTCTTGAAATTGACACATTGTTGAGGGCGCGGCTACGATTCGGCCCAACGCCTGTGGCCAACCGCCATGACTCAAAAAAATAAAAAAGGCCCGCCATGACTTTGTCGTGGGCGGGCCTTTTTGTTTCGGGGTGAAAAAAGAGCGCGATAGCGCCGTTTCAGCCGTTCGACACAGCGCGTTTCAACCCGTAATAAGGAAAATAAAATGTTGAATAAGCGAATCAGTCTGATCGCTCTGGGGATGTTGAGCGCCACTCAGGCCATGGCTAACGACCAGGCCGAGTCCAAGGGTTTTGTTGAAGACAGCAGCCTCAAAGTGCTGCTGCGCAATGCCTACATCAATCGTGATTACAAAAACGGCAACGATGACAAAGCCGAGTGGGGCCAAGCGGCCATCGGTACGTTCTCGTCCGGTTTCACTCAAGGTACCGTTGGTGTCGGTGTAGACGCCTTCGGTCTGTACGCACTGCGTCTGGACGGCGGCAAGGGTCGCAGCGGCGCCGGCGGTATCGACTTCTTCAAGCAGGGTGATAGCGGCAACGCGGCTGATGACCTGTCCAAGGTTGGCGCAGCGGTCAAATTCCGCGTGTCGAACACAGTGCTGACCTACGGCGACCAGATGCCGGCCCTGCCGGTGCTGAACTACGACAACTCGCGTCTGCTGCCGGAAAGCTACACCGGCACCATGATCTCTTCGCAAGAGATCAAAGGCCTGAAGCTGGATGCCGGTCGTTTCACCGCCGAATCGCGCAAGAGCGCTGAAGGCCGTGACAGCGGGGGGCTGAAGGCGATCAACGTGTTGGGCGGTAGCTATCAGTTCACCGAGCACTTCAAGGGCGCGCTGTACGCTTCCGACGTTGAAGACGTGCTGAAGAAGCAGTACATCAACGCCAACTATGTGTACCCGCTGAACAAGGATCAGTCGCTGACCCTGGACTTCAACGGCTACCGCACCAAGCTGGACAATTCTTATGTCCGCGAAAACGGTGTGACCGGCGACGACAACAAGATCTGGAGCCTGGCAGCGACTTTCGCCACCGGCCCGCACTCGTTCACCGTGGCGCACCAGCGTTCCACCGGCGACAGCAACCTGGGTTACGCCTACGGCGGTTACCAGAAAGGTCAGGGTCGGGTCGGTGACGGTGGCAACACCATCTACCTGGCCAACTCCTACTGGTCGGACTTCAACGCCGAAGACGAACGCAGCTGGCAGCTCGGCTACGGCCTGGACTTCGGCGCATTTGGCGTACCGGGTCTGAGCTACAACTTTGCCTATGTCCGTGGCGACAACATCACCACGTCCACCAGCGAAGGCGGCACCGAGCGCGAGATATTCAACCAGTTCAAGTACGTCGTGCAAAGTGGCCCGGCTAAAGACCTGAGCGTGAAACTGCGCAGCTCGATCCTGCGTGTTTCGCAGAAATCCAGCGAATACAACGTCAGCGGCAACGAGCTGCGTGTGTTCGTCGATTACCCGATCAATATCTTCTGATGATCGGTTGAGTTGTAAAACTCGTAAGAAAACCCCGAATCGTTTGGGGTTTTTTTTCGACTGTTTTTCCCTGAGAGGCGCAAATAACCCGTGTTTTTGTCATTAAAAAGTTGTTTTTCAGCTGCTGCAGATCGCGTTTCAAACGGGGCTTTAAATGCCTGAAATTCTTTCTCATGGACGCAAATTCTCCACCTAATAAATTAGGCCGCTCAACGCAGCGGAGAATTTGGTAATGATCGTTTTAAACAGAGAAGTGGGCGAATCGCTACGGCGCGACAAATACGCCAATGTGCAGGGCGCCGACTTCAATCTATACGGTCATTTCGCCGACTTCGTCAGACTGACCAAAAGTTGGGAAAACATGGAGCCTGACAGCTACTACGGTCAGGCCGAGGCCGGCATGCGTTACCGTCGTTACAGCGACTTCGAGTACAACCCCAAGACGCGCGAACTCACGCAACTTGAACATCGCGCGTACGTGCAATCCAAAGCCAACAACAGCTACGTTGGCGGTGTGGTGCGGCACTTTGCCGACTTCTCTGAAGAAGTCCTGCACTCGCCAGTGATGCGCAGCCTGATCGACACCGATTTCGAAGTGTATAAAAACGTCTTGCCGGAAGAGCTGCACGAGGAAATCTGGCAGTGCCAGATTCACCAGATCCGCATCGAGATCAAACCCGGCAAACAACTTGAAATCACCCCGGAAGGCATTCACTGCGACGGCTATCCGTTCAGCGGTGTGCACTTCTGGGGCCGCAACAACGTCGAGGGCGCGGAAAGTCGTTTGTACGACATCCATGGCGAGCAACTGGCGTCGACCACCTACCAGGAAATCCTTGATACCACGTACTTCCTCGACCGCGACATGCGCCATTACGTAACCCCTGCGCGCAACACGCATTCCCATGCCATGGCGTACCGGCAGATTCTGGCGATCTCTTTCTCGCGGCCCGGGACCGCTTTCGACATTGTTCGCTAATCAGATCACTCAAATCGATGGCGTCGAGTGCTCGACGCCGGTGGTGCTGCGGCGCGCTACGGCCAAGGACGCGCAGCGTATGGAGCGCTTCTTTCGCCAGTTCGACGAAGTGTCGTTCTGCGAATGGCAGGATGCCAAATGCCTGCGCGGCGTGCTGATCCAGAAGACCACCACCTCCTATCTCGCTTTCGACATCGAAGGTGAAATCGTCGGTGCGGTGCTCGGCGGCATGCTCGGCAGTCGCGGCACCATCAACCACTTGGCCGTCAGCCCGCGCTATCGCAGCCAAGGCGTCGGCCAGCGCCTGGTGGAAGCGGCATCCGCCGACATGAAGCGGGTCGGTGTGCTGCGGATGTTTCTGTTCGTCGACGACGCTAACCTCGCGGGCAAGCGTTTTTGGACTGCCCAGGGTTTTTGCGAGCCTCACGGCGAACGGACATTTGAGAGGGATCTATGAATGAAAGGTCCGGCAGTGCGCCGCTGATGGTCAACCATCAGCCGTCGCGCACGTTTGCCGAAGCCAGTCCGGTGGTGGCCGGTTACTTCACGGTGTCGTTCGTTTTCGGACTGATGGCGGTGAATGCCGGGCTGCCGCTGTGGCTGCCGGTGGCGATGTGCTTGTTCGTGTACGCCGGGGCTTCGCAATTCGCGGCGCTGGCGCTGATCAGCAGCGGCGCGTCGTTGACCACCATTGTGTTGACCACGTTTTTGATCAATGCGCGCCACATGCTGATGTCGGTGTACATGGCCAAGGCCTTGCGCGCATTGGGCCTAAGCCGCATGGAGCGCTGGTGCTACGCCGGCGGGCTGACCGATGAATCGTTCGCCTTCCATAGCGTCAAACTCGGCAAAGGCGCGCCGGTCAACGTGCGTTATCTGATTGGCTTCAATCTGTTCTGCCACACCTCGTGGGTGCTGGGCGGGCTACTCGGAGCGCTGTGCGCGCAATATGCAGCGCACCTGATCAAGTATCAGCTGGATTACGCGCTGACCGCGATGATGCTCTATGTGCTGGTCTCGTTGTGCAACACGCGCAACAAACTCATCGCCGCGCTGGCCGCTGTGGTTTGCATGGGCGCGCTGAGTCTGGTCGGCAACTCGCCGTTCAATGTCTTCATCGCCACGTTCGTGGGTTGCGGGGTGGGTGTATGCCTGACCAAACGTTCCTGATTCTGGTGGTCGCGCTGATGATGGCCGTGACCTTCCTGCCGCGCGCCTTGCCCCTGCAAGTCAACACCGAGCACTGGCCGCCGTTCGTCGCGCGTGCGTTGGAATACTTGCCGGTGGCGATCGTCGCTGCGATCAGCCTGACTCCCTTGTTGATCAAGGATCAGCACATACAGCTCGACCGCCCGGAATTTTACGCAGCCATTCCGACGTTGTTATGTGCGTATTTCAGCAAAAACCTCTTTCTCAGTGTGGCGGTTGGGACGGCTGCGTACATTGCGCTCGGCGCGTTCATGTAGCGGCAGATCGACCACGTCGTTGAGCGCCTTGCCGGACAGATTCGGGTTGTTCACCGCCAGGCGCACTTCTAGGAAATCCTCGAAACCGGGGAAAATCGTCAGGCCATATTTCTGCGCGGCCTCGCGAGAAACCATGCCGACGGCATCCATTTGCGTGATCAGCGACAGGGTAAGCGTCTCGCTGCACGAGTAAATCATGCGCTGGCCGTTCTCGTGATTGCCCAGCCCGGCGTCGAGAAAACGCAAAAAGCTGTGGGAATACGGACAATCTTCTGCAGGACGCACCTGAAACTTGTTGCCGAGCAAGGTCAGCGGATCATTCTCCTGACCACAATGCGCGCCAACCACCTGTACCTGCACTTCCGGCAGGACAATACTCGGCAGCCCCGGCCGCTGCGGGCCGATCAGCACCGCGAGATCGAAGTCTTCATTCTTCAGCTTGCTGAGGTTTTCCATCGACTCGGCGTAGCTGAATTCCATCTGATAGTCGGGAAAAACCTCGATCAGGCGTCCGATCATTCGTCGATTGAAGTCCGGCGGCAAGGTGTTGTTCAGCGCGACCTTCAAGGTGCGCTGGCCGGGCACCTTCAAGGCTTCCACCTTCTCTTCCATCTGCCGTGTAGCAATCAGCACTCGATCCATATAAGGCGTCAGCTCGGTGCCTTGCGGCGTCAGCGTCAGACCTTTGTTGGAACGGCGAAACAAGCGGAAACCGAACTGTTCTTCGACCTTGTTCAACTGCGCGGCCAACGCCTGCACAGTCAGGCACGAGTGCTCGGCTGCGGCCGACAACGAGCCGGTCTGCACAATGCGCATGAGGTTGCGTAAGGTTCTGCTATCCATGGGTAATGCCCTCTGAAGTGGGCTGGGTATTGTTGAGTACGTCAGTGCCGGTACGGCGCCATATGCTGGCTATATTCCTGTACCTGAGCATAGTTGTCGCGCAATTAGTAGCCAATTGATGTCTCCGCCGATGGCTGGAGGCTGACACAGGATCGGGGTTTTAGGCGACATGGGGGTGATGGGGGTCAAAAAAAGTGCATGGTTTTGGGGCGTTCGGCTGTTTTGCTGAGGGAAATGGCTGACACGGTGGGCGGGTTTTACCTGCGAGAACTGTGGACGGGTCGTATGGGAAGTTGGGATTGGGCTGATAGCGAGGCGACGACAAAGCGGCTGGAATAAGGCCAAGACGTGCGAACCAGGAACTCAGGAAATCGCACCTCAATCGGCAGAGGTGAGAAATGGCTGCGCTATCGAAAACTACAGACGTGTGTTGCCGCATTGATGAGGATTTAATGATGCGTGCCACTCAGGTTTTTAACGTCTGCGGACTCACTATCGAAGATGCAATGCGACTGTTCCTCCTACAGGTCGTTTCGAACCAGCGAATGCCTTTTGACGTACGAGTACCTTCAAAGAAGACGGCAAGTGCAATGAGAGAAGCCAGAAATATTTGCCAGCGTTTCGATTTGATAGAGGAAATGTTCAAGTGTCCTGATATGTGAAGAGAAGAATGGCTTTGATACATTTGTGGATAGGTTTTCAACATTTATTCGTATGTGTACTAGCATTGACGTATGCGCAGTAATTTTGGACGACCCTATGCCCACCTCATCCCCAGCCCTGACCCCACGCGAGCAACTCGACGTCCCCGAAGCCGGTCGTGTCGCGCTGAAGTTCTTTTTCAACCTCATGGAGCGCTGGGGCTGTAACGCCGAGCAACAAAGAACGCTGCTGGGCGGGGTCGGCAATACGACGTTTTACAAATACAAACACCTGCCGCCGAACGTGCGTCTGCCGCACGACACGCTTGAGCGAATTTCCTACCTGATGGGTATTCACAAGGCACTGAGCATCATCTTCAGCAACAGTCGCGAGCGCGCCTACACGTGGGTTAGTAGCCCGAACACTGCCGCGCCGTTCAACGGTCAAACCGCGCTGGATTACATGCTCGCCGGGCGGGTGGTGGACATCGCCGACGTACGTCGTTATCTCGACGGTGTGCGCGGTTGAAGGCGCCGGCGCTGGTCGATCCGGATTGGCCGCGTGCTTATCGGATCGTCAACAGCAGCTTCCCGCCGATTGCGTTGTTCGAAGATGTGCTCGACCCGGAGGATCTGGAAATCGCCTACGCCCTCGAAGCGCTGACCAATGATCGTTTGATCGCCCAGGCCGGCGTCCTCGACCGCGTGCGCCCTGAAGATCGTCTCTCCGGCCCCGGTTCAACGCCGGTGATGGCGGCGTTCACCCACATCGGCAAAAGCAGCCGCTTCACCGACGGCACGTTTGGTGTGTATTACGCCGCCAGCAGCCAGGCCGCGGCCATCGCCGAGACCTGCTATCACCAGGAGCGCTTCCTCGCCGCGACCAGCGAGGCCGATCTGGAATTGACCATGCGCACCTACATCAATCGCGTGATCAAACCGCTGCACGACATCCGCCATGACTTCCCGCATCTGCATCAGCCCGATCCAGATGCCTATGGCCCGTCTCAGGCATTCGCCCGGCAACTGCGCGAAAACCTGTCATGGGGCTTGCTCTACGACAGCGTGCGTTTGCCCGGCCATGAATGCGTCGCCGCGTTTCGCCCGCCGACTGTGTCGATTCCGAAGCAGGGTAAACATCTGCGTTATGTTTGGAGTGCGAGTTTGCGCAAGATTTCGTTTGTATTCGAGGTCAGCCAGGTCTGATTAGTTGCTCAGAGTGCTGGGCACTGGTTGGTGCTGTTGCACAAAGCCCTCGCAGAGATGCGAGGGTTTTTTGTGGGCGTCGGTTTATGGCTTTGGACTCGATGCTCCGAGCACTTTCACCGCGTCATCAATCAATGCCTTGCTTAACTCCTGCAAGTACTGCGAGGCACAGGCGTGAAGGTCTGGATCGCGTGCGACGTCTGTATCAGATGTCAGCAGTCTGGAGATGTGCAGCAAATGCGAGGCGTGGGAGAGGGCGGTAGTCACCGGGACGCCGGCGCTGGTGCGAAACAGTGCGTGGTTGGATTGGTAAGAGAAATGGGTTAGGCCGAGGGTTTTCAGATCTTGGGGATTGGTCATGACTTCACCTTCCGTTTGCTGGGTGGTGAAAGGGGATGATCGATGGCGCGAGGGTAGAAATTGTAGATCGTTCGATAGCTTGCATGTCCAGACTCCTACATTGCATTGGAGCTGCCGCATTCGTTATCAGGCGAATGGGTGGCAGCTGTACGCAGGCTGATAAACCGGAAATGTAGGAACCCGGCAGACCCGAAGGTCTCCCACGCACAGCCGCCATTGCAAGAATGCGCAGGCATAAAAAACGCCGGCAAACGTGATTAGGACGCTGAAGCGCCTACATATTACCTGGGTTATCAGGCCCGGTCGCTGAATTGGCAGCGACGGGTTGAAGGTAGCTTTGGGCAGGGTTGAGCGCAATCGTGGCCGGGTGGTGGCGGGTGTAACAAATTATTTGCGTGCAACAGTTATGTTGCACGGGCAACAAATATGTTGCAGAGTCGCTCTACCGAAACGGCGAGTGACGCACATGAAGTACAGCGAGTTTCGGCGATGGTTGAAAGCCCAAGGTGCGGAGTTCCAAACCGGCAAGGGCAGTCACTTCAAGGTTTCCTTGAACGGCAAATCAACTGTGTTTCCCGACCACGGAGCCAAGGAGATGGGTGAAGGGTTGAGAAAATCGATAATCAAGCAGCTGGGCCTCAAGGATTGAGACCCAGCTGTACCCATGAGAGGAAGCGTAATGTTCGAATATGCGTTGGAAGTACACGAGGAGCCGAGCAGTGTCTGGTTGTCCTGCGCAGAAATTCCAGAGATGTACGCCGCTGGCGATACTCTCGGGGAAGCGCTTTCGAGCGCGCTTGATTCAATCGAAACAGCCCTGTCGATCTACGTTGATGATCGGCGGATGATTCCCACCGGCCAAGCAAGTGATCAGGAATGTGATGCCGTGTTGCGTCTGCCTGCGCTGACCGCTGCGAAGGTTGCGTTGTGGAATACGCTACTTGAGTGTGGCGTGAGCAAAGCCGAGCTTGCGCGCCGTTTGGGTGTACAACGACCGCAGGTCGATCGCTTGGTCGATTTTCTGCATCACTCAAAGATCGAGAATGTTGAGCGTGCATTGCAGCAGCTTGGGCGGCGGATTTCGATCTTGGTGGAAGCTGCTTAGCAGCAACCTCACATTGAATAACGGCCCCCTTGAGCAATAGCTATTTGAGGGTTTTTTTCATATCGGCGGGAATGTCAGATTCCAGAAACAACAAAGCCCCTGCATTTCTGCAGGGGCTTCGTTTTGTATGGTGCGGCACCAGGAGTCGAACTACCCAGTTAACATATTAAAAAATATAGGTTTTTTAATAAACAGTTTTTCTTCACACCCCTAAAACTACCCTGATCGGAGGGGGACTACTTGATAATTGAATGTTCAAGTAAAAATCTTTTCCTTTGGGCAAGACGTCCGTAAAAAACATGAGCAGCCTACCGTAAAAATAGGCCCACAGCTTAAATGCAGAAAAGTGGTTGTGATATCAATTTCATTTTGCCACTATCGATGAGGCAGATGGCACTGCAAAAAATAGGGTAATACCAAGGGAATTGAAGGCCGTGACCGATAATTCGAGCGCAGTTTCTGCATTAAGTAAGGCGCCAGAGGCGAGTGCGCCTAAATATAGCGTTTTACCTGCTATCCATGACGCAGCACAACAAGCCCGGAACTTAAGGCAAGTACTGCAAGACGATAAACAGCGAATAGGCTGTTTTGTCGGCGCAGGCTGTCCCTTGGGTGTTTACGACTCTAATGGTATAAAAAGTATTGTATTGATTCCCGCGGTTGTAGAATTGACAGCTCGCATTGCAATAGGACTTAAAGCGAGCGACGAAAACGCGGGCGGTACTACGAAGTATAAGGAATATTGGGATTCCTTATGTACTGAATGCAAGTCAGACGATGGAAAGTCTCCTACTGTTGAAGATGTTCTCACAGAGCTGCGTACGCTGGCGAATCGTAGAGGGAGTTCTAGTGTCTTAGGAATGACCAAGAAAGAGTTATGTGATCTTGACGAGGTGATATGTGCTCTCATCCTTGATGAAGTCAATAAACCATTGCCAGCGTACCGTAATGCGTACAATCGTTTTGCATCTTGGGTGGGGGGCGTCCATCGTGACGCGCCTATAGAAATATTCACCCCAAATTATGATGTTCTGTTTGAACAGGCATTTGAACAGCATCCGCTTCCCCATTTTGATGGATTCGTGGGCTCACATAAGCCTTGGTTCGACTTAGCGTCTATTGAGCACGATCTAATACCTTCCAGATGGACGAGATTATGGAAACTACACGGGTCGGTTAACTGGGAGAAAAGCGAAGAAGTAGTAAACGGAGTGAAAGTTACACGGGTTGTCCGCGTTACGCGGGAAGCTGAAGCCGGTAAGGTCATGATTTTTCCGTCACACCTCAAATACGACCAAAGCCGTCGCATGCCATATCTAGCTATGCTTGACCGATTGAGAGCTTTTTTTCAAGGAAAGGATGCACCAAGACTAGTTGTGTGTGGCTACTCTTTTCTCGACGAACATTTGAACGAGATTTTACTAGATGGACTGCGAGGCAATCGCAATGCGCAATGCTTCGCCTTAATGTACTCAGGTCTGGATCAACACTCCAGAGCTGTCGAGTACGCAGTTAAGCAAAGTAATCTAACCGTTCTTGCTTGGGATGGAGCCGTTGTGGGGAACCGTGTAGGCCGATATCGCTCTGGGACTATTGGCGGAAAAGAGCATCTGCCGTGGTTGACCGAAGAGGAGGTGGGAGTCGACGAACAAAAAGAACTTCAGCCTCGTAGTCGGTTGGGTGATTTCCACTATTTCGGTCTGTTTCTTGAACAACTATGCGGTGGAAGTAACAACGATGCGTAGCGCTAACTTAAACTCTGATCCTTCCCGACTAGGCAGTGTTGAGGATGTTAACGGATCAAGCATTAGCGTAAAGCTTGCGGATAGCACTCCTGCAGGTCTTCTATTCGTACATGGTGAAGCATATCGAGTTGGGCAAGTAGGCGGATTTGTTCGTATTCCGTCTGGATACGTTGATCTATACGGAGTGATATCGCAAGTTGGCGCTGGAGCTGCCCCTGGTCCGCCAGAGCTTGCTACACAGTTTGGTAATCGTTGGCTCCGAGTCGAGCTCGTAGGGCAAGGACGAAGGGGAACTAAATTCGAACGAGGTATTGCTCAATATCCGTCGATAGGTGACTCAGTCCATGTTGTCACTGAGTCTGATCTAAAAACGGTGTATGCCCCCGAAGATGACGACGGTTATGTAGCTGTTGGTCGAGTTGCAAGTGCTGAATCAATTCGTGCATATCTTGATATAAATAAACTAGTTACCCGCCACTCTGCTGTGGTTGGAAGTACCGGCTCAGGCAAGTCGAATGCTGTAGCAAATTTGCTGGGCGCTGTCTCTGATCGTTCACGCTTCCAATCAGCTCGCGTAGTATTGTTCGATCTTCATGGAGAGTATGCGAATGCTTTTGGTGAACAAGCCCGAGTTTTTCGAGTTGGTGCTGATCCAACTTTAGGAGAAAGAGAGCTGTATATCCCGTTTTGGGCACTCACGGCCGAAGAATTTATCTCAATGGCAATGGGATCTGTCACCGGAACGGCATTGGTTTTGTTACAAGAAAAGTTACTATCTAACAAGCGAACCTCGAAACCGGGAGGTGCTCTGCATGGTTTGCCCGACCTCGCTGTCACTGTTGACACTCCGCTACCGTTTTCCGTGTATCAGCTTTGGCACGATTTATATTCGTTGCACAGTGCAACTCATACAGTAAGTAAGAACCAGAATCAAACGGAGGCGACGAGAGCTTATCTTGAAGATGGGGTACCTCCGGTAAAGGCGGTAGGGGACAGTGAGCAACTCTTACGCCCAAAATTCAGGCCAATTACAACGGAGGCAGGTGCAGAAAAGATCTATGGTGGACTTTATGGAGAGTTGCCACGTCCTCATCTCGATAGCTTAGAAAGTAAACTCCGTGATCCGCGAATGCAATTTCTGTTTCGCCCTGGACCATGGTCCCCAGACACCGATGGTACAACTGCCGCTGATCTTGATGCGCTGCTCGAATCTTGGGTAGGTGCGGATATACCTATTTCTGTATTTGATTTGTCAGGTATACCCACGGCAGTCGTCGATGACCTAATAGGTGCCGTACTTAGGATATTGTACGACGCAATCTTTTGGGGGCGAATGAAGCAGGAGGGTGGCAGACAGCGGCCTTTACTTGTCGTACTCGAAGAGGCGCATGTATATCTCAGTCCTCAGTCAAAAAGCCGAGCTGCTGCTGCCGCAAGACGCATTGCGAAAGAAGGGAGGAAGTATGGTGTTGGTTTAATGCTTGTTAGCCAGCGTCCATCTGAAGTGGATAGCACAATCCTCTCGCAGTGCGGTACTGTAATTTCCTTACGTTTAACAAACGACTCGGACCGGTCACAGGTTACTTCGTGCGCATCTGACAATCTAAAAGGGCTTTTTTCGATGCTTCCCGTTCTCCGTACTGGGGAGGCGTTAATAGTGGGTGAGGCCGTTAACATGCCGATACGAGCCATCATAGATCGCCCTCCTGAAGGGAGGCGTCCTGAAAGCGACGATCCTTTAATCGTCGTACCGAAGGGCGAAGACGGTGAGCGTGTAAGGAGCGGTGGATGGACTGAGTCTGTCCAAAGTGAAAATTATAAGCCTCTGATCGAAGCTTGGCGCAAACAGGATCCTACTGCAGGTTAAGCACACCCAATAAAACAACCGGAGACACAAGCGATGGAACGTACGTCTGTAATATCTAGTAATGTGAGTTCGATTGGTTATGATGCCGACGAGCAAATTCTTGAGGTGGAATTTAATAATGGGGCAGTGTATCAATATTCATTTGTTCCTGAATACGAGTATGCCGGATTAATAAATGCAGCCTCTAAAGGGTCGTATCTCCATTCGCAGATTAAAAATAGATATTCGTGTGTCAAGCTTTGAGCTGATTTTTCCGAATTCTATTGAATGAGCCAGTGGTGCTCCCGCGACTCTGATCCATAGGATCAGAATCGCGAGGTTTTAAGCAGGAAAGGGTACGGATCTACTCCTGATTAAAAATGGGGTATCTGCGTGCAGTGACGCTAACTTTTAACACGATATCTACTTGCTAACGCTACTCCTGCACCCGCCTCTGCTTCCAAAAGCCTAACTTACGCTCCCAAGCAGCTTTAGTTTTAAAATTCGACTGTTTGGAGATAGCCAGTTCCAATATTTTTATAGCTTCATCTATGTCGCAATCGAGCAAAATCTCTGCCTTGTCGTTTAAAAAGCTTATTAAAAAATGCTCTAGATTTTTTTCGCTCCCTAACTTATCAATTGCCAAATTAATTTGATTTATCGCGAGAGTAAAGTTTTTCTGCCCTCTTAACTGCTTAGCTCGAGCTTGGTGGAAAAATGCATCACAATTTTCAACCTCATCGAGCAATCGACCCGCCTCGTCGAAATCGCCAATCTCAATATAGAATTTCGCTACCTTTACTCTGGCATAATCATTACCATCACGAAGTGCATGACTGTAGTAATGTTTAGCCAGGCCCGAAGCGTAGTCAAGTTTTGCTTCCCTTCCTTCAAATTTTTTATATTTGAAAAGTCGATAGAGAGCGGCTTGAATATCTGCGTAAGCCATCATGAGTTTTTGATTAGTATCAATATTGTCAGGGGGCGGCAACGCTTCGCTGAGTTCTTTGAATGCGTCCGGCAGCTCAAAGCCGAGATAGCTAGACAGTCGACTCAATATCCGATATGGATGATCAAAAGATGATCTTAAGTTTATTGAGATATCTGACAAGAATTTCTCAAGCCTTGCCTCTATGTACTTGGCTCGAAGATTTTTGTACTTCGAGTTTGCCATTAAGTCGTAAAAAGATAGAATAATCGAGTAGGACGCTTCGCTCGCACTTGAATCTAGCACCATGCTCACATAGCGCTCCACTTCGGCTAGATTTTTTGAGTTGTCAGCAATTCTCGCCAATTGCAAGATACATTGCTCACTTCCCGGATAGTCGTTGAGAAGGTTTTCAAATAGCAGCTTAGCTCTTTCCGCATTACCATCCCAATACTCAAGCTTGGCAATATGATGCCTAACAAGCAGCATTGATGCGGTTCCCTCTTGAAGACCTTTCTCAATACTTCCTAGCCTCTCAATAGAACGTCTTGCTTCAACATGATAGCCTTCAGGAGATGTGGGGCGATCAATAGAGATTAACTTAAGCTCCATCGACTCTATAAGTAGAAGAAGATCCTCTAGGGAATTGCCGCTTAAATCAAAAGAATCGATCTCCCGAACAAGCTCACCTTTATGAACCAAGTTGTCTGTAACTTGAACAATTGCATACAAGATGGCTTTTCTATGGCGCTCATTCAAGGGTGAATGATATAGTGATTTTAAAACCTGTTTGTGTAGTACGCAAAAACTATAATAACCGCTATTTTTAAACTCATTTTGCTCTAGAAGTAACTCGCCTATTTTGAATGTAAGTTCGTCAACTTCGGGGCTGTGTGCAACTGTTTTTTTAACAGATAGTAGTACAATTGAGTGGATCGTTGAATAATTTGGGCTAGACCTGACTACCAAGGCGGTCTTCTCCAAATTTCTTAAGGCCTTGCTTCCTAGCAGTTTATTAAATGCGAAATTGCTTACCATTTCAGCATCTAAAAGTGCAATCAGGGAAAGTTCAGTTTTAAATTTCTCGAGATACTTGCCGATTACGAGATCGGAGATTGTCTGCGAGCGTCCGGCTACGATCTCATCAGGAATCTGTTCGATCTCACCCAAAAACTCCTCAACCTCTTCGGGATCAAATTCTTCCTCTTTAATAATTTGGCATACCAACCCTAAGCACAGAGGGTGCCCACCCACTTGGCTGATGATACGTTCGACAAAGCAATCATTTAAATCGATTAAGCTCTTGATCAATTCTCGCGACTCAGCATCGCTCATCTCTGAGACTTGGTAAGATCGCGATTTATCCAGAACTCTCTCAATTGACGTTATAAGAAGTCGACTTCCTTCACTTGCGAAAGCTTTGAATTTGTTTTCCAACTCGCCTGCATCGCCGGAGATATTGTCGAGAATTACTAAGACTGAAAATTTTTCGCAAATATAGGCAAGGTTTAGATTTTTATCATACCCACTGACTTTTACAGATCCAAAGTCAAAAGCTTCAGTTACTGACGCGTCTATCCAAACTACAGAATCAAAAGTGTTTTTCAAACGATGGCTAACAGATAGAGCTAACTTACTTTTACCGATACCGCTCAAACCATACAGCGCTGTTGTTTTGCTTCCCTTTACCAGATTGATTATGTCCGCTTCAGGTTGGCGAGATATGTATTCTGCGGGAAGTACAGGAAGCTCGTTTGCTTTCGAAATAGCCGAATAGAGGGCTGAGGCACGAGGTAAATAAGTTAGTAACTCTACGACAAATCTTTGATCACCTACATTATCTGATACAATTTCGGCGATTTTCTCCGAGTCATAAACTTTTACCTGCCTACCCAGTGCCAAATGCCGAATCAATTTGTCAACTTTGTCAAGACGCCCTGCTTTTGCCTCTTGATTTGCAAATAGATATATCTCTTGGCATTGACTGCTGTTCTTGAGGGCTGAATTAATATCCTTAATAGGTTTAGTGTTCTCGATTTTAAGTTTTAAGATCTCATCAAAATCACTAGCAAATGAATCGAAATATCCTTCATCAGTACCACATTGCCCCACGATATTAAAATTGTCTGTAGAGAAATCGACTGTTCGACTGATCGGCTTTGCGTAGAGGTTACTCCCCTTGTGTATCGCTACCTCTCCTACTAGTTTCTCAAATATAGGGAGGCAAAAATATTCGAACTCAGTTCCGTTCAGTGTTATCAGATCCTGAACTATGCTGTTTATAAATGCCCGCTTCAGCAGTTCCAAACCTACCCCCTTAATCTAGAGAAATACAAACTAAATATATTTATGATCCCGTTAGGACCAGCCGCAGATCGAGTCTTACGTCAGTTTTACCGCAGAACCGTCCCATGAGTAGAACAGAAAATGGTGCAAAGCGGCCGCTTTAGCCGACCGCAGTCAGTAACTTTAGATAGGCACTGCTTCGTTCATGAGTTTTGGCTCAGGAGAGAACGTGCCGTGGTGACCATTTAGAGCTGCCCATAGCGCAGCGCCATTCACGCTGTGAAGCCATTGGCAGACGAAGCTTGAGTGGCGGCAATGGTCGTTTTCTGCCTCCCGTTTAGTGGTGGTTGAAGCCCCATGATTTTTCTAATCGATGAGTGAGCAGTTGCACGGTCAGGAAATAGTAATAGCGCGTCGACTCACTGTGCCGGTTTAGGTGGTGATTGAGAAACCAGGCAAGGTGTTTTCTCTGCCAAGCCCAAGGGGGGTCGCGTTGCCAACGCTCCGAGATTGCGGATTGGATAGCCTTCGCCTGACGCAGGTGGCGCTGGCGCGTGGCATGTGACCCGGTCAAAACT
This sequence comes from Pseudomonas sp. TWP3-2, assembly GCF_049897765.1. Taxonomy (NCBI): domain Bacteria; kingdom Pseudomonadati; phylum Pseudomonadota; class Gammaproteobacteria; order Pseudomonadales; family Pseudomonadaceae; genus Pseudomonas; species Pseudomonas sp. TWP3-2. The sequence goes on from NZ_JAFCWW010000001.1 coordinate 207,822, forward strand.
CCTGCCAGGAATAGCTCCATATTGAATGGCTTGCTCATGTTCGACCACCAATGTATGCCGACACCACGTCAATACGACCGTGTCCCAGCTCATAGCTGATTTGCACTCGGGCCTCCTGATCGAGGTGTCGGTCGAGCTGATAGCAGCGGCCACCATTGATGGGCACGAGATGGTGGGTGATTTGCTCGTAGCGTTCGCACGCATAGGTTGCCCGCAATTCGTGGAAGCCTTTTAAGTTGTGCTGATGGAGGATGTGTCGGGCGGGGCGAACGATTCCCCGTTGGAAATCGAGGTAGCTTTCGTTCGGGGCAAGCAGGTTGCGGCTACCGTCGGGCGAGACCTGTTCGGCAAACCTCAGCGCGTCACGAATATGATCATCTACCGTAATCCAACGAGGAGCTGATGCGCCAGAGCGGCCACCTTTGGTGCCGTCCTGAATGTTGATCTTACCGAATTGCTTGGCTTCACGTTTTAGACGGGGTAGGTCCGCCAAAATGACCTCACGTAAGCGCATGCCGGTGGCTCGCGCCAACTGAGCGATGGCCGCGGCGCGCGGCTTCTGGTGTTCGCAAAGTACGTCGACGATCCGCTGCATGTGTTCGCGGTCTTGGCCTTGTGGAACTGTCGTGCGGATGGTGGTGCGCTGCATGTCCAACGCCTTGCTCGGACTCGGCACCTTCACATACTGATCACCGCGAAGTGCCGCCATGGTTCGGTTGACGCTGGACAATTGGTTTTGTGCGGTGGCGATAGCGAGGTCGCCGCGCTCGACTAAGTGACGTAGATGCGCCGCGTAATCCGACAAGATCTGGCGATCTATCTGCCGCGCATCGTTGAGTCTTGGTCCATCATCTGAGCGACACCAGCGCACAAACGCTTGCCATCGATCACTGTGCGCCTTGACCGTGCCGTAATGCCCGCCGCCAAATAGATCTTTCAGCGCCTGCGGCCCGGCATAACTCAGTTGTCGGCCAAAGCCAAAATTGCGGCCACCTCGCTTACCCACCAGTGCCATGATCGAACTCCTCTCGAAGCCAAAACTTTTAAAACTTTCTCCACGTCATCCCACCAAGAATGTTGAGTGTTATCAGGGATCAAGGCCCCTGCGACCTGTGAGGGTTGTCCACCAACGCGGGACTGGCGGCTCCTTACGACCGGGAGCTTGGGCATCTCATGATCTGGCCTCCTGAACACTTCCGAGGAAGTGGGCGGGTGGAGGCTGCACTGGCTGACGAGACCGATGCTGCGAGATCCTGAGTCGGGTGAAGGCAGTGATGCGATGACTGTGGCATGCCTGACTGTCAGTCAGGTGCAGTCCATTCCGTGGGCTGCGGCACCATCATCTGCATCGCTGTTGCTGGTGACTTTTCGGTGTTTGTCACACCGATTGTCACGAGGGGGGATGCCGCAAAGCCTTGTACGAGTTGGGCTGCGGCAGCGGTTGGAGCGCCCGTCTCTTTCCAGAAGAAAGAGACGGGCGCAGGTTGGCGCAAGGAAATGGCCAAGTGGATAGGTTGCTGCAGGGCAGCTATGAAAGGGAATGAGTTGCCGCAGTGGGCACACTGGTAAAAGTAGGCATCCATCACATTACTGTGACCATGCGAGCTGCCGGACGCTAATCGCACTTTGGGAGAACCACCACGGTGTGGCGTAGCCTTAAAGGTTCTGGCTATCTGGGTTGCTGTCAACGACAGCGCTTTGCCCGATCTTTTCTACGCCTGTGGATAATTCGGGTCAAGACTCGATTTTTCGGGAGTTCTGCAGCTGTGGATGAAATTATCCACCGGTGGAAATCTGTGGTTTTCCACAGACAGTTGCGTGGGCTTTACATTTTTAAGTGAGGTCCATCCAAGCAGGGCGGCTTTGCAGCCCTGTTTGGATGGACCCGCGTGGACAAGCGGATCAATGAGATATGAAGACCGAGCGCTTACTCGGTTGCGCCACGTTTTGCTTTTAGGCGAGTGACGTTCGCTCCGGTCTGGTTCGCAAATTCGTGTGGAGTGACATGCTCCTGCCGGTTGGCCTCCAGATACCGGCTCCACCAGTTCATGATCAGCCTGCGCTCCTCGATGAATTCTGCCTTGTGGATGTAAGCGGCGCGGACGTTATTGCGCTCCTTGTGACTCATCTGCCGTTCAATGGCTGTCTCCGACCACAAGCCTGACTCAATCAGTGCGCTACAGGCCATCGAACGAAACCCATGCCCGCAGATTTCGGTTTTGGTGTCATAGCCCATCTTTCTGAGTGCGCTGTTCACCGTGTTTTCAGACATGGGCTTCCAGGGCTTGGCATCGCCTGCAAACACCAAGTCGAATTTGCCGGTGAGGACGTGGATCTGTTCAAGCAGAGTCACGGCTTGCGGCGATAAGGGTACAAGGTGGATGTCCCCGGCCATCTTCGTACCCCTTGTTGAAAAGGGTACTCCGTCCAATGCGGGTCGAGTGTCCGGTATCTCCCAGGTGCCGCGCTTGAGGTCGAACTCGCTCCAGCGGGCGAAGCGCAGTTCGCTGGAGCGGACGAACACATGCAGCGAGAGCATGACCGTCAGCCGAGTAAGTGCGCGGCCTCTGTAGGTGTCGATACGCTCCTGCAATTCAGGCAGACGCGATAAGGGTAAAGCAGGGCGGTGAATCACCCTCGGGGCTTTGATCAAACCTTCAAGGTCGAAGGCAGGGTTTGCCGCGATCTGTCGAGCACGTTTCGCCTCGCGCATGATGCTTTGTAGATAGTTTTGTACCCTTAAAGCGACGTCAATCGTGCCGCGTTTCTGGATCGCTTCCAGAGGTTGCATCAGGTCATGGGTGTCCAGATCGACAATAGAGCGAGCGCCGATCAGCGGGAAGACATGGGTTTTGAGGCGGCTCAGGACGGTCTTGGCATGGCCCGGAGCCCATTTGGCAGACATCGCTTTGTGCCAGTCCAGTGCGGCGCTTTCAAAGGTTCGGCCTTTGATTGCGGCCTGCGTCTTGGCTTGGTGTTTGGTCTCTATGGGGTCGATGCCATTCGCCAGCATCCGCTTGACCTCCAGGCGCTTGTTGCGCGCATCGGCGAGGCCGACCACGGGATAGCTGCCGAACGAGGTCAGTCCTTCGCGTCCATCAGGTTTGACATACCTGAGACGCCAGCCTTTACGGCCATTGGGTTGGACTAGAAGGTAGAGGCCGTCGCCGTCGAAAAGCTTGTAGGTGCGGTCGGTGGGCTTGGCTGAGCGGCAAGCCGAATCGGAGAGTGGAGCAGTGGTGCGCGACATAAGGGTACTCCCCCTTTATCGAATTACCTTACCCCTAACATTACCCCTAAAACGGCTGGAATCCACCAGATTTTGACGTAACCCGACAAAACCCTAAAACGAAAAAACCCGCCAGAAGGCGGGTTTTTCGGGGGTTCCAGAGATTTTGAAAGCCTTCTCTGGAACCTTGTATGGTGCCGGCACCAGGAGTCGAACCCGGGACCTACTGATTACAAGGAAGGTGCTTCAAATATATAAATCAATGAGTTACGTGATTCCTTGTTACGTCCAGACGCGCCAAGGCCCGCGTATATGGCGGGCCCTGTGTCGCTTGTTACGTCTGATTTGCTCAATCTGCGGAAGGGGAAACGGTCGGTATGCTGTGGTCGTAGACATCCATCATCTTCGGGTCACGGTGGCCGCTGGCTTCCTGTTTGTCCGCTCGCGTGCCCACCGTGTCGGTGATGCCACGTCGTTTCAGGTCGTGAAGCGCGAACCGCTGCTCCGGCGTGATGATGTCGTCGGCCAGAGCTAGTGTGATGAAACGTTGCCACGCCGTATCCAGGCTTGACTTGCGAAGCGGGCCGCCATGGCTGGCGACGATGATATTGCGGCGTGACGGCGCAATCGGTATCGCGGTTTTGCGTTTAGCCCATACCTTGGCGCGATAGGCCTTCGCATGGTCCCAAGCTTTTCGCAGGCGCGGTGTCCAGCGAACAATGTTGTCCCGGCTGCCCTTTCGACGGTTGGTTAGAATTCCGGTGTCCAGCTCGTTCGCGTCGGTCAGGGTAACGACTTCGATTCCGCGTAGCCTACAGAGATAGGCCAGCTCCATGACGTAACCGAGATATTCGGGGCAGCCGCCTTTCTCGCCACGAATCAGCAATCCCCGTGCAATGGCCCGATCGATGAGCGTGTCCATGACCTGATGATTTGGAAGGCGGCGCTGTTTTCGTTCGACTGGGGCTTCGATGCCCAGTGCGGGGTTTGCTTCCAGATAGCCGCGGTTGCGACCCCACTGCAGTACACGACGTAGATAGCGAAGGGCGTGCGCGGCTTTGGACGGGGTCCCTTCGTCCGCTAACCGATCCACGATTCGTTGCACCAGGGCAGAACTAAACTTTCGCACCGCCAGATCACCCAGCGGCTTGCCCAGTTTGGTGGGCAACGTAAGCAGAACATCACGCGAGTAGCAGTAATCGCTATGGGTTTTTGGGCTGAGCTTCTTATAGCGATCGCTCTCGTGAAACTGCGTGCAAACGTAGCGAAGCGTTCCACGGTCGACGTTAGATGCCTCGTCCATGATCTGATGCAGATCGGCCAAGGAGACATCGGCCGGCGCGATGTTTCGCCGGCGCTGAATACCAGTTTCGTCGCGATGAAGTGTGTACCAGACCCCTTCGTTTCTCTGGTCAAAGTAAACGGCCGCTGGGAGAGCGGCCTGGTCGATATGGGCGGGAATGTGCGGATTATGCTTCCGCTTCCGTGCTTTTTTCATAGGATGTCGGAGTCGTATCGATCTGCTGCGGTTGGCTTCATGCCGGCGGCCTGGTTGATCAGGTCCAACGTTGTCCAGGGCCCGGTGCGACCACGGAACAAGCGAACGCCCTGGTCGATCAGTGACCGTTCAACGTCAGAACGGCGTTGATAGCCGGTTATGCGCTGCAGGTCGGTGAATACCAGGACGTTGTCCGATCGGGAGTTCATTGCTAGCCCTCAGTAAGCTGGAGCACCCCGGGCAGTTTAGCGCTGCGGCCGGGGCTTCGTTATTAGAAGTTGGATTACAAACATCTGAGATCTATTGGCTAGGCTCCAGGGCCGAGTCTCCCAGATCATTCAGTGCCGACTTGTAGCTGGTGTAACCCATGCTTTGAGCGACGATCTCCAAAGCCTCCGCATGGCGAATGCCTCGCGTTTTCTTTATTTTGGTGGCTTGGCGTTTCAGGCCCTTGATGGTTTGCGGGGGCCGGAGCTCCTGCGGCAATTCATTTCCTGGCTCAGCGTGCATAACGTTTCTCCCGAGCTGCTCGAGCAGCAAGCTTCTCTTCCATCATGGCCGTCCACTCCTTTGATTTCCGTTGCTGCCGTAGCTTGCTGCAGGCCTGATGTCGGCGTATCGAGCGAGCGAAGCCGCAGATATCGCAGACGCTGGGAAGATCAAGCCGCTGGCTCGCCACTGCAGGCCGGATTCTTTCTGTTGCTGGCGTGGTCGAGCTGGTCATTGGTGCGTCACTCGGGGGTGATTCGGCAGTTCCTTTTCAGACTCGATAAAGCCGGTGCTTTTGGCGTCGCCGTCCATTGCCTTGATGAACATGACCTCCACTTTCGCGGAGTCCACCAGGACTTTCCCTACTTCGGCGATCGCCTTCGCTCGTTCAATGTCCATTGGCTTCTCTTCGTCTTGAAGGGCTTCCAAGGTGGCAAACAAGTGGTTTCGTAGATCCGTCATTTTGTTATTCATGAGCGGCCCCAATTGCGCGCTTGAGTTTGCCGAGTTGGCGAATAGTCGATTTGAGTTCTTCCGGGTATCGGTGAATGGTGTTGCGCCGCATGAGTTCGCCCCGGGTTATCAATTCAAGGTTGTCGACGTTGCAGTTGTTATGGTCACCGTCTCTGAAAACCAGGAGGAAACCCGTCGCTATTGGTCCGTGGACCGCTTCCCAATTGCGTCGGTGTGTCCACTCCCACGTGTTGGGTTCGGCAACTTTGATTTTCAGGTATCCATCCGTGGCCATGACTTCCGTTCCGATCGGAACATGGTTGTGCGGCAGCCGGCCCGAAGCGAATTGTGTCTCTGCAGATCTGCCACCGGCGGCGAATGGCTTACCCTTGTTCCAGGTTCCGTGACCTTTTTGAAAGCGAGTGGCCACACCGGGGTTGTCGTTGCTACGAAGCCGACCCGAATGCTCGCCCGCCAGAAACTCTGCGCTGCGCTTCAATCCGAGCTCTTTCGCTTTGCCATAGATCGCTGACTTTGGACGTCCAAACTTTGCCTGAAGCTGAGTCATTGGAGTGTCCGAATACAGGGTGGCCAGGCGCGCCGTTTCGGCCGTTGTCCAGAAGCGCCGGCGGGTGGTCGACCGACCTTGTTTCGCATCAGCAGTGCTTGCTCTGGCGCGCTCTAGCGCTTGTTGTGCAATTGGGTTCATACGGAAGTTCCAAACAGTGTGGGCTTGGCCAACAGCTGGGCCACCACATCAGCCTCGGTTGCAGTGAGGTCACCGAGCAGATGGGCCATGGTGGTCAGGGATTCGAGACGGATCCGGGCGTCAGGTGTCTTGCGCAACTGGTAGTCAAAAAGCGCGGTACCGACGATGCGGATGACCATCAAGTGGCGAGCCTCCTGCACGCCGCCGGCCGGCAATGTGATAGCCTTCGAGTCGCTGCTGCTTTGGTGCTGTGCTTGCATGGTGTTGCCCTCAGTGGTGGTTGGTGCCGGGGAGGTACGAACTCCTCGACACCACTCAATTACCGGCCCAGCCGGCGTTAGAAACTGGTGCTTGGCTCAGGCCTTACGCACCAGGTGAATCACCAGATCTTCAAACTCCCCTTCGTCGTCGCAGGACTGCCATTCCAGGACTGCCTGGATCTGTTCGCGTGAACAGTCCATGACCAGAATTTCCCCTTGGCCACCGCTGCCACGAACCTCAAGGATCTGGACCAGGCCGTCAGCGCCGTAGGCTTCGGCGAACACTGTTCTGCCCTCGTAACCCAGCTGGGCCATTACCGCGTGGATCCGGCGGATCTCCTCGATCGCGTTGTCCCGTTCCTGCTCAACAATCACTTGGATTTGCATCGATTTGCCTCCTGATCAGGCTTTGAAAATCCAGCATTTGACGGTGGGGCAACGGGTGACCATTGGGTTCTTGAGTGCTTGCGCTGACCGTACAGCGCTGTCTACCGCCTTGTAGTCCAGGTACTTGTGGCTACGGGACTCCTTGAGCAGATCCTTTAGCGTGGTGACATCGGTCAGCTTCTGGCGATGTTCTGCTGCACGCTCGGCAAACTCGTTGAGGTTGATGGCGATGACGTCGGGGTTCTTGCTGTGATTGACCAGGGGCTCGTCGTAGATCGATTCCAGATAGTCATAAACCTGCCAAAACTCGGCAACGGCGCTGTGGTCAGCGTTGGTCGTGCTCTGCCGCTCGATCGCCATTTCGACGATCTGCCGGCGCGTGGCGTTGACCTGCACTTCGGTCAAGGTGGTGACCAGGCGGATGGCATCCAGTAAGGCGAACAGCTGAGCGTGGTTTTTGATGATTCGCTCGACACCGATGTAGCCCCGCAGGCTATTGCCGCACTTGCTGCAGGCACCATCACCCTTGAACTGGGTGTCACATGCGAAGCAATGGGTATGCAGCCGGCGTAGCTTGGTTTCGTGTTCAGGAAAGCGTTTGCTGAAAAGGTCCATCACCTCGGCCTCTTTGCGTACTGCCTGCAGCAGGAAGTGGCTGAGCGCTTTTCCGTCCAGGGCGTTCAGTTTGTCCGCTGCAGCGCGACTTTCAGGGGTGACGGTCGGTCGAATGAAGTGCAGCTTTACGATGCGCGTCATGATCGCTTCGTGAGCAACCACGGCGGCGTTCTGACTGATTGCGATCGTGCCGCGAAACGGAGGCTCGTAGGTTTCGTTGCCCGCCGTTTTGACGCCCTTGGTCGCCAGCGTGCCGCCGCCGAAAAAGTCTTTCAGCTCGTCCCATTCGAAAGTTTTGGCGTGCGCCTTATCCTCGCTATGGCGGTCGGCCTCGAGGAACACGACCGGCATTCCAGACACCTGCCCCATCAAGCGCGACCGGCCGGCCTTGGTGGACTTCATCGGGTCAAACCCTTCGTAGCCTTCACGGCCGAGCAGCTTCCACAGCAGGTTGAGCAAGGTGGTCTTGCCGGCGCCGGCTTCACCGGTGGCCTCGAGGAACGGGAACGACTGATACCGGGCTCGGATCTGTTCGCAGAACAACGAGCCAAAGAAGAACAGCAAGGCCGCCAATCCCTGGGTGCCAAAGCAGATCCAGAGCAAGCGCAGCCATTCCTCGTCGTAGCCTTTAGCATCGCGCTGCAGCTGCACCGGCACGCCCTTCTGTAGGGTCTTGAGGCGCATTTTCCCGAACTCGAAGTAGTCCTCGCTGTTCACCGGGTAAACGTTGCCATCCTTGACGGCCACGTCGCCGTAGATGTAGCACTCGTATTCCTTGCTGTAGCCCACGTAGTCGATGGTGGACACCGTCTTGATACCGTAGAGCTGGTCTTTCATGAGCTTGTCCAGTTGCTGGCCGCTGCCGGTATACATGGCACCAGCGGCCATCCCGAGCAGTCGCTTTTTGAATTCGCTGGCGGCGGCGAGCTGGCCGCTGGTGAAGGTGTTCTTGACGCTGCCGGCGTCATGGGGGAAGTCCACGCGCAGGTAGTACCAAGACTCGTCGGTGACTTCGTTCCGCTGGAAGTACAGGGCTTGCGGGTAGCAGTTGGCGATCTCCACCACGCTGCCGGATTGCTGCAGTGCCTTTTCTCGCATTTGCGCCTGGTTCAGCAGCTGCTCGTCGTGCTTTTCACTGTCTTCGAGGTCCTGCACGGCACGGTTGTATTTCTCCATGTCCAACTTGAACCAATAGAGGCGGTTGCCGAAGCCCAGGTGGAATTCGCCGCGCTTGTTCCAGTCGTACATCAGCAACGCCTTCTCGGCAGCGCTTTCAGCGATCAGCAGCGCGCCCTGGTGGCGAATCTGTTTGATTTCTGTAGCGATTTGGGCGGCTCGTTTTTCATCACCTTCGATGAAGGCCCAGCGCTGATGCAGATCGTTCCAGTCGAGCTTCCGGCCGTCGCGTTGCGGGATCTGTGCTGCTTCACAGACGAAGCCCATTTCACGCGCCTGGCGGACCCAGCGTCGGGTGTAGGCATGTGCGCCTGGCTCGTTGTCCAACGCCCAAACGAGCTTCGGCAACTTGTCGGTGCGATCGCGCATTAGCACTTTCAGCGACTCCTCAGGGAAGGCGTTCGAGGACATCGCCGAGACGGCAGAAAGGCCGTTGTGCACCAGTGCGATTGCGTCGAAGATCCCTTCAACAATCCAGATCTCGTTGACCTCAAGCAGATCAACGCACGGCGGACACCACCACACGCCACGGTAGGTTTCACCTGGTTTGAAGCGAGCCTTCATCTTGCCGAAGCGGGCAGGCCGGTCGATGAGGCGTTCCCAGTACCCGCCCTTTTCCAAGGCGAAACGCACCGTTGCGCTGCCTGCCTGGTCATGGCTGGAATAAAACGTTTCTTGGGTAAACCATCCGGCGATCAACGAGATGTCGAAGCCTCGGGCAAACTCCAGGTATGCCCGGGCAGTCGCTGTGGGGGCGCTCTCGGTGGCGGGTACGCGCTTGCTCCAGTCCTCAAACAGATCGTCGTAGATCTCCTTTACATGCACCGTGTGACCACACTTCTCCTGACGACCACAAATCAGCTGCCATGGGCTATCGAAACGGGTGTACAGCTCTTTTTTGTTGCACTTTGGGCAGGTGCCGCCACGCATGTAGTTCGTAGGTGAACGGTGTTTTAGGCCGAACTCCGATTCGATGCGCTGTAGGACGTCGAGGCGCAGATCGTCTCTCATGGTTTTTTCACTGTTTTGAGGCTTTGGGTCAGAGCGCCGGCAAGAGCGCCGATCAGGTGTTTTCGAGCGGCCATCACTGGATCGTTGGTAAGGATCGAACCGTGGCGCAGGCCCTCGGGGATAAAGCGGTATTGGTCTGCGTACCAAAGGTCATTGAGGCTGAGACGGTACTGTTCACGCAGGTTTGCCAAGAGCGCTTGGGCTTGATCCGGCGGCAGCTTTGCGTTGATGTTCAGGGCGTTTTCCATCGTCAAACCTCAATTTCGGGCGCAGCTCACCCAAACCCACGGGGGTGGGGCAGGCGGATTTATTGGTTGGGGGTTACGGTGCGGCTACGCGGAAACGACCGTTGTCCGGTGCGTTGAGAATGCGTTCGTAGATCAAACTGACCGGGACGGCCCACGCGTTGCCGGTGGCCGGGTCGATGATGACGGTGTGTGTCGACGTGCTGCTGACGATGTCCAGGCGCTGCCGATCGCGAACGGCGGACATATCGCTGCAGGCCAAATGCACCAATTTTTCAGCGGTCTGTGTGAGCGCGTCATAGTCGCTGACCAGGTGCTGCACGGCGCGGTCGAACAACTGTTGATCGTCGCCCAGGTGTTCACAGTGGTGACGCTCCAAAAACACAAGCGCTGCTGCTTTGAGCACGTCCTGATATTCCTGTACTGCCGGCAACTGAGTCATTTGGATTTCCCCGCTTTCGACGCGTGCAGTTGGATGACCGCCAGAACCTCGGCGTGCCTGGCTGCCAGATGCAGCGTGTCAGCGTGAAGGATTGCTTCAGCCTCGGCTTCGTTGATGGTCCCGTCTTTCAATGCCTCGGCAATGAGGTGGTCGACGGTGCCCTTCTTGGCGGCAGCCTGGACACATCGGGCGTACATCTCGACGTTGTCCAATGAATCGGGCTCAGCTACAGGAACGAACATGCCGCTGTACATGGCCGTGATGTACTCCGGCAAAAAGGTCGTTCCGGCCTCGAGCTCGAGCTGATAAATCTGCGCGTCGGTCAACGGGCGGCTGTTGTTGTTCTCGTAGGCGTGGTTATCGAACTTCTTGAGTGACAGACCGATACGCGCCGCTGCGCATTCGCGTCCGCCTGGGTACGCGCAGATAATTGCGCTGACTACCTGACGTCGAGTCTTTAGAACTGAGCTTTTCATCTTCTGCTTTTCCCTGTGGCCCAGTGCCATTACTGTTCGATCACGCCGTCTTTGATGCCGAGTAATACGGCGGCGCGATGTGCCTCCCCACGGCGACCTTTTTTACGACCGTTCAAAAGGTCGCTGACCAAATTGTTATTCAGCGAGTGAATGCGACAAAACTCCGCAATGCTCATTCCTTTGCGATCCAGAGACTCACGGGCTTGCTCGGTTGTTAGGGGGGCGGGCATAGTGTTGGCTCGTGTGCGTTTGTGTGGGTTCGTGTTCGTACAGCGCCGATTATGACCAGTTTATTTGTCCTGTAAAGGGGCTAGAGTTTGAAAAATTTGTCACCGGTAGGGCTCTCGGAGTTGAGCGCTGGCGATTGCTTGCGCGAAGAACGGGTCCGATTGGGCCTTAAACAAGAAGAAATGGCCCAGATTGGGGGAGTAACCCGAAACACCCAGGGCAGCTATGAGCGCGATGAGCGTCGCCCGGATACTGGCTATCTGAAGGCCTTGCACGCTGTGGGTCTTGATGTCCTCTACGTCGTCACCGGAGCCCGGACGCCTGAGCGTGCTGGTGCCTTGAGTGACGATGAAGAAGTTCTGATTAAGCGCTATCGCAGCATTCCTCTCGACGACCAAAAATCTGTGCGTCGATTCCTGCAGGCGATCGCCGACGACGTAGCAAAGAGTTCGAATTAACTTGTAACAAAACATGTATGTCATTCGTCGCCCTCATAGTTTCAAAGCCATTTATCGTCCCGATAACGTCGATTCAGCAATGCACTTATATGGAGTAGTGAGCATGTTGGATCGCGCAAAAATCGAGAATGGCCATGCCCAAGCTGTTGAGTTTGAGTGGCACGCACTTTCGAAAATTGAACGTAGCCTGATCGGGCTTTACCGTCAGTTGAATGAGCAGGACCGAAAGCAACTGCGGCGCCTAACTGAGGCACTTGTAACCGTCCCGGATGAGGCGGAAGCCAGTTGATTTCCGATCGCTGATAGCTCAGTAGATGTATCTGATCGCCGACATCCTTGATTCGGCGGTTTGCGTCTCACGCCACCGCCTGCGAACCCAGTTGCTCGAACAGCTCCCGCTGTTTCGCCCTGGGCATGTCCCGCAAATGATCGAACAACATCCTTTCGAATGACTGAGCCGACGGGCTCAACGTGTGCGAAAACGTCAAGTTCGCCACCCATGTGTGGCCGCACTTTGCGTCCAGGCACTGGCAGTACAACTTCGCAAACTCCGTGGAAAGCTTCTCTCTCGAAGCGATCCGCCCTCTGTGTCCGCATTTGCATTCAACTCGCATTGTGTCCCTCCCCAGGGCAGCCAATCGCCACTATATTGCCACAATATATAGTGGCAATCTCTTGATCAGGCACCAGATGCAGGTGAATCAACTACTTCTGGTTGTTTCTTCCAGGTGAATCGCCTGTCTTCGCGCAACGTGTCGTTGAGCTGGTTGAACAACTGACAGATCGGTCGAATCTCGTTGCTGGTGTACACGCGATCGATCTTCTCGATGTCGCCGAAGCCACCGCTGTTTTCCGGGATGATGCCCGCCAGTGCCGGATTCATCCGCCAAGCCGCGATCACGTCGTTACGGGTGATGTTCTTGACCTTCTCCAGCTCGTCTTTGGCTTGGAAGTCGCCGACCGGGATAATTTGAATCGCCTTCTCGGTGCCGCCCGGGATGTTTACGAACATCGAGCGGAAGTTGCCCACGCCCTTGCTCGCGCTGATCTGATCGCGCAGGGACTCTTCGTCCTCCTCGGTCAGGTTCGGGTCGTTCGTGTAGAAGATGTAACCGGCATGCGCGCCGTTGCTGTAGTAGCGCCGACGAAAGAGGGTGGCGGCTTCGTTGAGCAACAGCGCCTGCATGCCGCCCAGGTAGTCGGGCACGCCGTAGACGTTCTGTTCCACGTCGTACTCCTTAACGTGTTCAACTTCATCCTCTTCGAACTCCATCTGCTTGCCGTCCGGCAACAGCATCACAAACCCGCCACCAACCCTTACCCGCATGTTGATCGTGGGCAGGTGCTCCATCTGCAGCACCTGGCCGAAAGCGTTGCGATTGCGCAGGAAATACGCCTCGCCGAACACCATAAAATCCAGCCCAGCGCAGCGCATGGTCTGGACCGAGCAGCCCTCCGACGGAATGAACTCACGCAGCAGCAGGTTGCGTTTGAACCCGGGAATGGCGCCGTGATGAGCGTTGGCGCGCAGCAGCTTGGCCAGGCCTTGGCGGGACACCGGCGGCGTGTAGGTCTTTCCGTCGTGGCTGGCGAACACGCCCAAGTAATGGCCGATGTTCTCGGTCAGGACCTGCTCCGGTGCACCGAATGAAAACGCCCGCATCGGACCTGGTGCTGGTTTTTGCGGCTGGTTTTTTACTGGTTTGCCCATTGGTGCTTGATCCGCTGAGTGTGTAGCGGCTGCGCCGCTGCTTGTTGGTGTTGAGGGGTTCATGGGCCAGGGCATGCATGATTGCCCAGGCAATGTCGGCGTGGCCGGACGCGTCGGTACGGGATGCGCTGTACGTCACTTGCCCGCCGCCGGTGGTGCCGCGCTTGATCGTTAGGAACGCCTGAGCGATGTCATTCCAGCCGGCGTCCCACTCGATGCGGCTGCCCTGAATCGTGTCCTGCGCCTTGAGCACCAGAGTGTTTTTGGTTTCGAGGCTGTAGTGAATCGAGGTCGCTCGCGGATAGAAGTCGCGCACCAGGTCGAACACGCCGTAGCCGATGCCGGTGGTATCGATACCGATGTGTTGCACGTTGAAGCGCTCCGTGAGTTTCTTGACCTGCTCGGCTTGGTACTTGAACGACTGCCCACGCCAGCTGTGTTTTTCCAGAATCCGAAACTTGGCGCCGTCCTCGAGCGGCGGGGCGATGACCACACAGCTTGCATCGTCGCGGGTGCGGCTCGGGTCGTATCCAATCCACACGGGGCTGTTGCCGAAGGGGCGAGGGTCGTCGGGGTCGTAGTCGGCCCACAGCGACAGATCGGAATAGCAGCGCTCCAGGTCGACCAGGGAAAATGCGCTCTGCGTGCTGTCGATGAACTTGCACATGAACAGCTGCTGAAATTTGTCTTCGTCGTACTCCAGCTGCAGCTGCTCGAGGTCGAACAGATCACAGCCGCCGGCGATCGCGTCTAGGATGGTGATGACCTTGCGCCATTGCCCGTCCGGACACAGCGAGCCAGCTGCGGCTTGTGCTTCGCTGGGCCACGGATCCTTGGCGTTCTTGCGTTTGCTGTTACGGAATTTCTCGCCGGTCCAGAACGGGTAGGCCTGGTGCGACACGGCGCTGGGCGTGGAAAAGTAGGTCTTACGCCACTTCTTGTGGGTGGCCATTGCACTGGCGACCGTGTTCAGTTTTTCGAAGTCGCGGATCCAGAAATATTCGTCGACGTAGACGTGGCCATGGTGACCTTGGGCGGTGCTGCTGTTGGTGCTGAGAAAGCGCAGCTCGGCCCACGGCTTGCCGTCCTTGCTCAACACAATCGGGTTGCCGGTCAGTTCCAGGCCGAACCACTCTTGAGCAAACGACACAATGTAGCTGCGGAAAATCTCGGACTGGGCGCGACTGGCCGACAGGAAAATCTGGTTGTCACCAGTGAGCACAGCGTCCATGAACGCTTCGCCGGCGAAGTAGTAGGTCAGACCCACCTGGCGGCTTTTGAGGATGTTCCGGATCCGGCTCGTCAGCGGGTTCTGTTTGGCGGCAAACAGCTCCTTTTGGTAGCCGTACATTTTGCTGATGAACTTGTCGAGAAAGTCGACTTCCGTCAGCTCGCCCACTTCGTTTTTGGCTTTCTTCTCGCGCTTCTTCCCGCCTTTTTCGCCGCGATCGCTTTTGTCCCGGCGGTCGTTGCGCTGGCTGTCTCGACGTTGGCCGTCGTCTGCCGGCGGATCGCCGATCGGCGCTATCGCCGGTTTCGCCGATTGCTTCAACAGCCGTTCACGGACGGTGGTCAACCGGTCGAGCTCGTTCAATTCGTCCTTGGACAGGCTTCCGACCTTGTCCAGGAGCAGGGTGATGCGTCGGCCTACAGCGGTCAGCGGCTCCTCGTCCGACAGCATGTCTTCCCAGCCGCCTTGGCGGATCCAGTAATAGACGATCCGGATATTGGGCAGGTTGAGTTGCGCCTGAATTTCCTTGGCCTTACAGCGGCGCAGAAACAGGCGTTTGGCGGCTTCTTTAACTTCGGTCGAGTAGTACATGGGCCGCAGTCTATGCGGCGAAAACAGCGAAAACGCGGGGTTAAATTCCGGGTTTCACCTAGATCGCGGATATAGGAGAAGCGCGCAATTGAACCGTTTGTTAGAGAGCGTTTTGCTCCATATCTTGGCGGCTCAAATCACCGATTGAGCGCAGTTAACGCCCATGCCCCGTTCCCTTGTTTCGTTCTGGAAACGTGTCGCCACCAGCGGCCCGACCGTAGATGGCCGCGAGATCCTTCCCCAGGAACTGCGCGATATCGCTGAGACCTACAAGCCTTCTTTGTACACCGCCGTTATTTGGTGTGACCACGAACGCTGGCCAGGTTCGCATGGCACTGTCTTCGCGGTGCGCTTGGTGGAAGAAGGCGACGATCTGGCCCCGGGGCAGATCGCGCTCGAGGCCCAACTGAAGCCGAACAACAAATTGCTGTGGCTTAACGACCAGGGCGAAAAGCTGTTCACCAGCATCGAGATCACTCCCAACTTCGCAAACACCGGCAAGGCTTATCTGACTGGCTTGGGTGTGACCGACGAACCGGCCAGCCTGGGCACTCAGGAACTCTACTTTTCAAACAAGACAAGCAAGGCCGCGTATTTCGCCGCCTCTCATGAGCTTGGCCCTCTCCGCGACGATCAGCCTCAAGGCGAATTGACCAAGCTTCTGGGCATGTTCACCGGGCTGTTCAAGCGCTTCGGTATCGAAGAAACCCCAGCAGACCCGCAAACCCCCACCGAGAGCAAACCCCCAATGGATGAAGCTACAGCCAAGGCCGTCAAAGCCCTGATCGAGCAATTGATGATTGTGGCCGCAGGCCTGCAAGTATTGATTGAGCCTATTGTCACCGAAGACGAGCCGGACCAGGCACCGATCGATGACGTGCAAACGGCGGTCGATGCAATCGTCACCACGGCCGAGGAAGAGAAGAACCTCAGCCGCCAACAGTCCGGCAACAAAGCCGTACTGGCTAGCCTGGCGCAACTGCAAAAGCAATTCGCTACGTTGTCGAACACCCCTCAAGGTCGCCAGCTGCCGCGCTCCACCGGCCCCGCCGGCACCAAAGCGCGAGTGCTGTGATATGAGCCAGAAATCCCTGTCCAACCGTGCTCTGTTGCAATACTCCGCACTGTGTTTGGCGATCGGCGAAACCTATGGCGTCGACGTGACTCGCCAGTTCAACGTCGAGCCGAGCATCGCCCAGGAACTGAACGACAAGATCACCGAGCGCGCCGATTTCCTCGAGCGCATCAACGTCGTGCCTGTCACTGAGATCAAGGGCGAAAAGGTCATGTTCGGCGTGAACGGTCCGGTGACCAGCCGCACCAACACCAAGACGACTGATCGCGAAGCCAAGGATGTTTCCGACCTGACTGGCGAGGGTTATGAGCTGTTCGCCACCGAGTCGGACGTTGGTTTGCCTTTCGCCAAAATCGACAGCTGGGCGAAGTTTCCGGACTTCGCAGATCGCTACTCGGCGGCAGTGCAGAAACAGATCGCCCTCGATCGCATCATGATTGGCTGGCACGGTACTCATGCTGCAGCGCAGACCAATCTGGCCACCTACCCGATGCTGCAGGACGTGAACAAAGGCTGGCTGCAATTGGCGCGTGAGCAGATTCCTGAACAGGTGCTGCACGAAGGCGCAGCCGTCGGGAAAATCACCCTCGGCGCCGGCGGCGATTACGAAAACCTCGACGCCCTGGTGCACGACACCAAGCAGATGATCAGCTCCGTGTTCCGCGATGGCGGTGACCTGGTGGCGATCGTTGGCAGCGACCTGTTGGCAGCCGACAAGGCCAAGCTGTATTCCAGCCAGGCGGGCAAGCCAACTGAGAAAGAGCGCATCGAAAGTGCCCAGGTCATCGCGACCTACGGTGGTCTGCCGACCTTCACCGTACCGCACTTCCCGGTCAACGCCGTGGTCGTCACCAGCTGGGACAACCTCTCGATTTACTTCCAGGACAGCAGCTGGCGCCGTCACCTGCTCGAGAACCCGAAACGCTCGCGCGTCGAGGATTACAACGGCCGCAACGAAGGCTACGTGATCGAGCAGCTGGAGAAATTCGCGGCCGCTGAAAACGTGGTGTTGATCTGATGAGCCTGGCACTGGCGCACAAGCGCCGCGTTCAAGCCGAAGGCCCAGCCGCTGCTGTACGCGCCGGTGCCGAAGCGGTGGCGTATTCCGCCGCCACCGCGCTTTCCAGCCCAGCGAACGCGAAGAAACACTTGAAGCTGATGGAAGACGCGTTGGAGCAGGACCTCGAACGCATCAGCGCGATCAACAGCCGCGAACTGCGTCAGCAGCTTAAGCGTGACGAGCTGCTACCCAAGTACCTGGACTATGTGCAGCGCTATCGCGATTCCGGATTGAGCTTCCCGAACGCGGTGATGATGCAGGTCCTGGTCTGGCTGTTTGACACCGTGCAGTTCGAAGCGGGCCTGGACCTGGCGAACTTCGCCATGGAACAAGACCAACCGCTGCCTGAGCGCTTCAAGCGCGACGTGCCGACCTTTGTCGCCGATGCGGTGATCGAGTGGGCTGAAGCCGAGCAGAAGGCCGGTCGCAGCCCGGAACCGTACCTGTCCGACCTGTTGCCTCGAGTAGATGGCGAATGGGAGCTCACCGAGCAAATTCCGGCCAAGTACCACAAGTTGATTGGCATCAGAGCAATGGCCGCCAAGGACTGGGCGAAAGCCATCACCCACTTTGAACGCGCCACTGAATTGCACCCCGCCGCCGGTGTGGGCACGCGCCTGGAAGGCGCTCGCAAAGCGCTGGCAAAAGACCTGGCTAACAACGCCACCGAATAACCGACTACCCCCCCGGCGAGAAACTGTGGATGTGAGCCAACCATTTATGGCCATGACTCACTGAAACAGTTTTCCCGCCCCTATTTGAGTGGCCAGCAATGAGCAGCTTTTCCGGGAAACCCACGACCTTTGTGGAACAGGCGATCGAGAACGACGGCTTTTGGCCGAACCTCTCCGTGACCGAGTTCCAGAAGAGTTACCGCCTGCCGGCGGAGTACCTGGTGGACATGCTGGTCACTGATTTGACCACCGCGCTGGTCGAGGTCAATCGAGACCTGGCCAAGCGCAAAAGCGAATGGCAGAACGTAGGCGTCACCACCGTGGAATCTGCGGACCCTATGGTGCTGCCGGAGCGCACATTTCACACAGCGACGTACAAACGCGCCGTGTACTGCCGCGCCAAGGCCAGTTTGCTTACTCAGTTTGCCACCGTGACCCGCCGCGACAGCGCGGAGAACACCGGCATAGACCTGCCCGAGCGTGGCGAAACATTCTTGGAGTTCAGTCAGCAAGCCGTCCGATCGCTGCAGGGCCGTGGGCGCATCACGGCGGTGCTGCTGTGATCAAGCTGCAGGCTTTGACGGCCTACCTCATTGATCGCCGCTTGGTGGCCCCCGAAAAGCTCGACAGCTGGACCGACCAGGTCCAGGTCGAACTGGTCTGGAAGCCCGACACCCAGGGCATGCACATGGGTGACATGAACTACAGCGCGACAATCACGATCGAGAGTTTCGCGGATCACCCGGCGCGCCTGTTTGCGCTGGTGGGCAGTTGGCTGGAAACCCACGACCAGGACCGTGACGGCCTGCCCAATGTGGTGTTCGACGTGGTCATGCTCGACAACGACCTGGCCGACGTCGACATCAAACTTCAGTTCACCGAAGCCCAGTACCTGGCCGAGGATCTGGAAGGCGAGATCGAGGCCTTCGGTAAGACCTGGGCATTCGTGCCATTCGAACTGTGGGTCGCGGAAACCGGTGAGGTGAACGGCCATGGCCTTTGATCTGGACATTCGCGGCATGCTTGCCGCTCAGGATCTGCTGGCTCTGATGGAGTTGCCGACGCCCAAGCGCAAGCGCCTGCTGAACAACGTGGCCAAGCGCGTGCGCAGCCTGAGCCGCCAGCGCATCCGCAACCAGCAGAACCTGGACGGCACACCCTTTGAGGCCCGTAAGGACACGTCCAAGGGCAAGAAAAAGATGGAAGCGGGCCTGGGCAAGCTGCTCGATGTCACACGCCTGACCGGAAACGAAGCCGAATTGGGCTGGCGTAACACCCTGACCCGCTGGGTTGCCTCGCAGCAACACAACGGCGTGTCCGAACGGCGCACCGCCGCGCAGATGCGTGAGTGGAACAAGGTCCCTCCTGGCACCGCAGCCACTGAAAAGCAGGCCAAAAGGCTGCGTCAGTTGGGCTTCAAAACCCGCCAGACCGGCAAAAAGACCCTGACACGTCCATCCGTGGCGTGGATTCAGCAACACCTGAACTACGCCCGGGCGGGATTGTTGATCCGCGTCCTGGACGACCAACGAGCCGAATCCGCCGGCGCGCAAAGCTGGGACATCCGGCTGCCTGCACGTCAGTTCCTCGGTGCCAGCGACAGTGAAACCAGCCAACTGGTGAATCTGGTGCTGCAACAAATCCTTAATTCACCCCGCTAACGAGGCACCGCTTTATGGCACTCGGCAAAGTCAGCGTTAACAATCTCAACCTCGGCCAGGGTGCCGTGACCGAGATCGAACGCTATTTCCTGTTCATCGGTCCCGCCGCCAAGAACGTCGGCAAGCTGATCCCCCTGGATACCCAGAGCGATCTGGATATCCAGCTAGGCGTTCCGGACAGCGACCTGAAAACCCAAATCCTGGCTGCGCGTAGCAACGGCGGCGATCGCTGGGCCTGCGTGGCCGCTCCGATCGCTGATGACATCACCTGGCAACAGGCTCTGGAGAGCGCGACCCGCACGTATTCCTTCGAAGCGGTGGTGATCGTCAAGCCGTCGACCGCCCAGGCCGAGCTGTCAGCTATGCACGTTGCGGCCACTGACCTGAGCAACAAGCTGGGCCGCCGCATCTTTGTGATGGCTGCCACTGCCGGCATTGCCCCGCAGTTGACCTGGAGCGCCTACGTCGTCGAGCAGAAAGCCATTGTCGACGGCCTGGCTGCGCCTCGGGTCCTGCCGGTACCGCAACTGCACGGCAACAACCTCGGTGTTCTGGCCGGTCGTCTGGCCAACGCTTCCGTGAGCGTGGCTGATACGCCGATGCGCGTAGCGACTGGCGCAGTAGTGGGCTTGGGCGCCGAGCCAAAGGATCTGGACGGCGTAGCCCTGACTTCAGCCGTGCTGACACAACTGGACGCGGCGCGCCTGTCAGTGCCACAGACCTACCCGGACTATCCGGGCACCTACTGGGGTGACGGCAATCTGCTGGACGCGCCAGGCAGTGACTTCCAGGTGATCGAAAACCTTCGTGTCGTGGACAAGGCTGCGCGCCGCGTGCGGATCCTGCTGATTCGCTATGTGGGCGATCGGAGCCTGAACAGTTCGGCCAACAGCATGGCGACCACCACATCCAAGCTCATGGCCCCTCTGCGTGCAATGGCCAAGTCCACCAAGTTCGCCGGCCAGGTGTTTCCAGGCGAGATCGAGCAGCCAAAGGACGGCGACATCGTGCTGACCTGGACGAGCAAAACCTCTGTCGTGGCCTACCTCAAGCTGCGCCCCCTCAACTGCCCGAAAGACCTGACCGCAAACATCGCGCTCGATCTTTCCGTAACGGATTCGGAGTAACCCATGACCGCAAAAATTGGCGGTAAGAACTTCGACGTGAATCTGGGCGATCTGCTCGTTCACGTCGAGGCCGGCACCCTGGATATCACCGACAACAGCACCGTGGCCCAGACCAAGGGCGTGCCCAACGGCCACGTTGATGGCGATGTCGCTGCAGCGGGCGAACTGGAGCTGGACACCACCAACTTCAATCTGCTGGTGGAGCAGGCGAAGACATCCGGCAGTTTCCGTGAGCTGGAACCGTTCGACATCGTGTTTTTCGCCAAGGCCGGCGAAGAGGAACTGCGCATCGAGGCGTTCGGTTGCAAGGTGCGCGTCTCCAGCCTGCTGAGTATCGATCCCAAGGGCGGCGCGAAGAACACCCACAAAGTGCCTTTCGACGTCACCAGTCCGGACTTCATCAAGATCAACGGCGTGCCGTACCTGGCTGCTGCTGAAATCGAAGGCCTGACGTAATGGTCTGCCCGTTCGATCGTGCGCAGGCTCTGGAGCAGCGACAACGCGACCAAGCCATTGCGGCCCAGTTGGCCAAATCGCGAGCGAGCGGGCCAAGCCTCACCCATTGCGAGGATTGCGATAAGGAGATCCCACCAGCGCGCCAGGTGCTGGGCGGAATGACCCGTTGCGTGCCTTGCCAAACCGTGACCGAAAAAGGACTTCGCTGATGAGCACGAATCAGGCTGCTCAGGACACCGCCATTGCCCTGGTAAAGGCGTCGCCTGCCATCGGCGTCGCCGCCACGGGTGTGACAGGTGCTGTCGACTGGTCGGCAGTGGCCTACATGCTGACCGCTTTTTACATGGTGCTGCAGATCCTGCTGCTGGTACCCAAGTACCGCCAGATGCTGCGTGACTGGAAGGCCAAGGAATGAGCCTGCGCAACAAGATATTCGCCGGCGTTTTGGTGCTCGGCAGCGGCACGTTGACCGCGTTTCTGGGCGACTGGGAAGGCAACGGCCAGAACGTGGTGTATGCCGACAAACTGGCCGGTGGATTGCCTACTGTCTGCAAAGGCATCACCCGCCATACCAGCCCGGATCCGGTCGTGGTTGGTGATTACTGGTCCGCTGCTCGATGCGACCAGGTGGAACAACTGGTGATCCAGAAAGGGCAACTGCAGCTGGCTGATTGCATCACCAATCAGCAAGTGGGCCAGAACACCTTCGACGCGCTGAGTAGCCATGCGCACAACGTCGGCGTGCCGAGCACCTGCGCAAGTCGGGCCGTCGGCCTGATCAACGCCGGCCGCATTGCGGACGGGTGCCAGGCCCTGGCATGGGCGGCAGATGGCAAAACTCCCGTCTGGGCCTTTGTCACTAATGCGCAGGGCAAAAAGGTACTGGTCCGTGGCCTGCATGCGCGGCGGTTGGCCGAAGCGGATCTGTGCAGGACGGGCTTGTGATGCTGCGTGACGCGTTGTTTGTCCTGGTGCTGTGCCTGGCGGGCTGGATTGGTTTTGGCCTGCTGGAGGATCAGCGTGACACCGCCCGTCGCGAGCGTGATAGCGCTCAGTCCGAAGCAGCAGGCCTGCGCGAAGCGGCCCGCCTCAGTGGCGAGATGCTCGCCGAGCGAGATGCGATCGATCAACGAAACACCACGGAATTGAGCCATGCACTTACTGAAAACGAACGCCTGCGCCGTGCTGTTGGCGATGGCTCTGGCCGGCTGTGGATCCGTGCCACCTGTCCCGCCTCTGAATCTGTGTCCGCTACCGCCGCCACCGCCCGTGTGGCTGATGCAGGACGCGCCGAACTCGCAGCAGACGCTCGACCTGATTATTTCACCCTCCGAGATCAGCTCGCCTTAAGCCGGCAAATGATCCTCGGCCTGCAGGACTACATCCGCCAGGTCGTGCAACGCACGCCGGCACAACCCTGACCCTTTGCAACTCAACTTTACGGAAATACAGACATGAGCGAAGTAAACCGCGACATCACCCTGGAACGTGGCGACAACGAATTCACGTTCTCCCTGACCCCTCAGGTCATCACCAAGTACTTCAATGCGACCACCCAGGCCAACAAGGTCGCCCCGGCCCATAACCTGCTGATGGGCACGGTGAAGGATGAAGACAAGGCTGCACTGAAAGTGCTGCTGGAAAACCCGATCACCACCATGACCCTCGTTGGTGCGTTGCTGGAAGAGTACTCGCCGGACGTTCAAGTGATCGTAAAAAAGCCCTCGACCACGCCGCAGGACTGACCGACGACGGTCTGGGCCAACTGTTGGTCCTGACCCAACGCTGGCTGCCTGGCGCTGAACCCACCATCGAGAGCATGGGGACCGCCAAGTGGCTCGAAGACGAACACTGGAGACGCATGGAAATTGCCGTCGCCAACGGCATTTCTACTGCCTTTAACGGATAACCCTGATGGCCGACCGATCCGCCCGCCTGGCTTTCATCCTCAATCTGACCGACAAGATCAGCGCCCCCTTGGGCAAGGTGAAAACCAGCTTTAGCGACCTTGCCGCCCAGAGTCAGCAGAACATCATTCAGATGGGTGCAGGCCTGGCCGGCATGGTGGGTGCAGGTGTGGCCATCACCGAATCTTTGGAACCGGCGCTGGAAGTCAATCGGGCGCTGGGTGACATGCGCGCCCTCGGGACTGCCGAGGACGCACTGGCGTCCCTGAACCGGACCGCCCTGGAATTCTCGATCGACTACGCGGCCAGCGCCGCCGAATTTGTGGCCTCGTCACGCGTCATCGATGGGGCCATCAAGGGCCTGGTCGGCGGTCAGTTGGCCGCCATCACCAGTTCCAGCAACCTACTGGCCAAGGTCACGAAGGCCGACGCGGAAACCACCGGCGCGTACCTGGGCACCATGTACAACTTGTTCAAGACCGAAGCCGACAAGATGGGCAAAGTCGAATGGGTCGAGCAGTTGACCGGGCAAACGGCACTTGCGGTGAAGCTGTTTCGCACTGACGGGGCCCAGCTCAAGGACGCGTTCAAGGAAGTAGGCGCGATTGCCACTCAGGCCGGTGTGAGCGTGGCCGAGCAGATGGCCGTGATCGGTACGCTGTCCAGCACCATGGAAGGCGGCGACGCCGGCGGGCGCTACAAGGCGTTCTTCGAAAATATGGGCGCAGCCGCTGAGAAAACCGGCCTCACGTTCACCGATGCCGCTGGCAACGCGCTGCCGATGATCCAGATCCTGGACAAGCTGACCAGCAAATATGGCGACCTGACCACCGCCGCTGCCGGCACCAAGCTGACGGAAGCGTTCGGCGGTGAAGGTGCCCAAGTGATCGGCGCGCTGGCCAAGGACACCGACCGGCTGCGCAACGGTATCAGCGAGCTGGGCCAAGTGCGAGGTCTGGAGAACGCCGAAAAGATGGCCAAGGAAATGGTCGACCCTTGGCAGCAGTTTGGCAAAGCCGTCGAAGCCCTGCGCATTGCGTTCGGCCAATCGCTGATTCCTACCTTGACCCCGTTGATGGATCGTCTGGTGGGTATTGCCAGAACCTTGACCCGCTGGACGCAGCTGTTCCCGAACATAACGCGGATCATCGGCATCACGACGCTGATCGTCTTTGGCTTCATCGCGGCCATGTCGTTGCTGACCCTTGTTGTCGGGGTCAGCAAGATGGTCTGGCTGGGCATGCTCACGGTCTGGAAGCTGCTCAACTGGCAGGGCTTCAAGTCCATTGCAATGTTCCTGTTCCATACCGTTCTGGTCGCGGCCTTCGCTGCCGGTCTGGTGGTGCTCTACACCTGGATGGGCCTCGTTCGGGTCGGCATGTTGCTGTGGCAGGGCGCGATCTGGCTGGTCAACGCCGCAATGCTGGCCAACCCGGTGCTGCTGATCGTGGCCGGTATCGTTTTGTTGGTCGCTGCCGTGGTCGCGGCTGTCGTGTACTGGGACGAGCTTTGCGCGGCGCTGATGAACACCGCTGCGTTTCAGTGGATCAGCGAACAGCTGACCGCCCTGTCTGACTGGTTCGGTTCTATGGGCGGCTGGTCCGGCATGGCCAAGGCTGCGTGGGACGGCATCGTCAACATCTTTAAACAGGCCATCAATGGCTTGATTGAAATGCTGAACAAGATTCCCGGTGTGCAGATCGACGCGGCTTTTGGCGACATGCCGGTGGCGCCGGAATTGCCCTCTATCACGGCTCCGCTGGTCGACGCGCCGCTGCTGCCGCAATTGATGAGTCCGCCCCAGCCGCCGATCCAGGCGCCGCCACTGGTGATGGCTGCAGCACCGAAGGCATCGGCACCGGTCACGCCGATGCTGAACGCCATGGCGCCCCAGGCGCAGCTGCCCCAACCCAACGTGTTGCCCTTCAAGCCGTTGCAGATGCCTGCCCCTCAGATCAACCAGGCCGAGCCGATCATGCTGCCGCCGGCATCCGCTGATCTGGCGTTTTCAATGCAGCCCAAAAGCGTACTGCCGGCGCGCGTCGAGAAGGTCATCGAGCTGCCCGCCAAGTCGGACAAAGGCATCGAAGCCCGCAAGGCGATCAACGCCAATACGTCGATCAGCCCCACCAAACCCGAGGCCGTCCCGAAAGGAGGACTGATGCAAAGCTTCCAGAACCAGAGCAACGCCATGAACCCCAACCAGCGCCCCGGCACCCACGTCGAGACATTGAATATCAATACCTCCAAGCCTATGACCCCGCTGGAGCTGGAAAACATGATGGCCATGGCGGTGGGCGGCTGATGAGCGAGTACGTGGATCTGTTGATCATGAATAACGACCTGGTACTTGACCCAGCCCGCCAGCCGCTCCTGGTGAATGACCGCGCCTCGATCGCCCAGGACATCGCGCATCTGATCCGGGAAAGCGGTTTGCTGATCACGTTGGTGGCCGAGCGTGACCGGCTACGTCAACGCGACTGCATTCAGCAAATGGAGCTGCTGGTGGAAGCGGACGAACGTCTGGTACCGGGCACTGCGCAGATCGTTCAGAGCAGTCCCGGCGTGTACCTGGTCACTGCCACCACCGTGAAATTCGGCCTGCTGGAGATCACCCTGTGACCGTCGATTTCAAAAAGGCACTCAGTGATTCCGGCGTGCCAACCACTGAGGCGCAGCTCAAGCATGCCTGGGAAAAGCTGGCCGTCGAGCAAGGCAGCACGCTGAGCAACACCAGCGCTTACAGCCCGTTCTGGCGGATCATCACGGCTCTGGTCACCAAACCGGTGTTGTGGCTGCTGGAGTTCGTCAGCGGCACCGTGCTGCCGAACTTCTTCGTCAAAACTGCCGGCAAACAGTGGCTGGACATGCTGGCCTGGGCGGTGAACATCGAGCGCAAGGCGGCTACGGTGGCGATCGGAGAACTTCTGTTTACCCGGGCGAATACCGGTGGCGAACTGGAAGTCCCGATTGACACGGTCGTCCAGTCACCGACCCTCAACGGTCATATCTATCAGTTGGTCACAACCGAACCGCGCAGCTTTGAAGAGGGCCAGAGCCAGTTGGTGGTGCCGGTCAAGGCCGTGGGCGCCGGCAGCGGCTACAACCTGGCTCCGGGTTATTACGCCGTGCTGCCCCAGTCAGTTCCCGGCATCGTCCAGGTGGTGAACAACACCGACTGGCTGCAGACGCCCGGTGCTGATTCCGAGCATGACGACCAGTTGCGCCTGCGCGTGCGCAACCAGTTTTCAGCGGTGAACCAGTGGCATACCGATGCGGTGTACCGGGCGATCATTACCGGCTTTCCGGGGGTTGCTGCGGACGGCGTGTACTTTGAACACGGCGCGCCGCGTGGGCCTGGCAGTGCCAATGCCTTCGTGTTGTTCGACGCCGGCGTGCCCGCCGCGACGTTTCTGGAGCAGATCAACACGCATATCCGTGACGGCGGTAACCACGGCCACGGCGATGATCTGCTGGCGATGGCCATGCCCGAGACGTTGCACGCGATCAGCCTAATGGTCTGGCCGGTCGCCAACCTGACCGCGCTGCAGTTGCAGACGCTCGAGGCCGAGATCGGGCTGTTCATCCGCGCCGCTTTCCGCGAAAGCACGCAGAGCGACTATGCCCCGACCCGCACGTTTCCTCAGTCGCGCTTCAGTTTCAGCCGGCTGACCGAAGAGTTGCACGCCCAGTTTCCGAATATCAGCTCGTTGCGGTTCGCCAATAGCGACATTGTGTCGGCCTTGGACATTCCTCGGATCAGCACCTTGGCGGTGGTCCTGCAATGATCAAGCTCAAACTTCCGTTCTGGCTCGAAGGGCTGGAGCTGACCAAGCTGGTGGCCACTGCCCAGCTCTGGTGGGAACAGGCCGCCGAGTGGCTGCGCTGGCCCTACCTGCAGTTCGACGCTGACACCTGCCACCTGTCCATCCTGGAACTGTGGGCCTGGCAGCGCGACGTCACACGCTTCAACGGCGAGCCTGAGAGCTTGTTTCGCCTGCGGGTGAAACACGCCTTTATCAACTCGGTGGACGCCGGCAGCACTGCCGGCCTGAAACGCATCCTGGTGCGTCTGGGTGTTGGATACATCGAGGTCAGCGAACGCATGCCCGGTCGGGACTGGGACATCGTGCTGTTGACCCTCAGCGACTCCCAGCTTTCTGAAAACCCTGACCTGTTGCGCGTGCTGATCCGTCAGTACGGCCGCACCTGCAGGCGTTACGACTTCGTCACCATCACTCCAGTGCAACTGCATGTCGCCCTGGCCGATTTCAATGATGACCAGCAAACGCTGGTTGCCAGCCTGTAGGAGTATTCATGGCTGCAAGTATCACACTGGCCGGCGAAAGCCTGATTGCCCAAAAACAGGCTGCCAGCCAAACGCTGACGATCGCCAACTTTGTGTTGGCCAACGTTCCCGGATTGAACCCGAGCGGGCCGGTGAACCGCTCTGCCGGCAAGCCACCGGCGGCTCAGGTCGTGTACACCTGGCCGGTCACCCAAAGTGGTTTCGTCAACCCGAATCAGGTCGTTTACAGCCTGATGATGGGCACCGACGTCGGCGATTTCGACTGGAACTGGATCGGCCTTGAGAGCAGTGAAGGCGTGCTGTTGTCGGTCGCTTATGTGCCGGTCCAGCAGAAGCGCAAAAACATCCTGCCCGAGCAGGTCGGCAACAACGTGACCCGCAACTTCCTGGTGGTGTTCGACGGAGCGCAACAACTGACGGGCATCAAGGTCGATGCCAGCACCTGGCAGCACGACTTCACCGCACGCCTGAAAGGTATCGACGAACGCCAGCGCCGCAGTAACCGCGACGTGTTTGGACGCGCCTGTTTTTTCGGCAGCGGCCTGGCACTGGAAAAGGTCGGCAGTGCGTACCAGCTCAAACCCGGGATTGCCTACGTCGAGGGCATTCGCCTGGAGCGCATGACCGCGCAACCGGTGGCGGTGCCGTCCGTGCCGAACAAGGCGTGGTTCGACGTGGTGCTGCAGCGTGAGCTGAGTGATGTGGTCGGCACCTTCCAGGTGGTGTTCGGTGCCGGCAAAGAGGACTACACCGACAGTGCCGGCGCACGTCACTACCTGGTGCCGCTGGCGGATCTGCCGACCTCGACTGCAATCACGGATCTGCGCCCGGTGGAGCCGATCGCCGGCGAGCTGATCAAGCACTGGGCCGCTCAGAACGGCGACTACCCGAACCTGCGCGCCCGGGCGACCACTAAAGCAGACGTAAAACTCGACCAAATCCCCAACGCGATCAGTGACGACCCGGCCAGCAACAGCAGCACCGTGCTGGCCACGACCAAAATGGTCACCGCCGTGCGTGGTCTGCTGTGGAATGCCATCGACGCAATTGTCCAGGGCACGTCGATTGCGGGGAAAGCGGCGCGGCTGGCGACTGCGAGAACCTTCAGAATTAAAGGTGCGGCGACCGGCAGCGCCACTTTTGACGGCTCTGCCGACGCGGATATCACGCTTACTCTGGCAGACAGCGGCGCCGCTGCAGGCACCTACACAAAAGTCAGCATCAACCCAAAAGGCATTGTCACTGGCGGCGACAACCCGACGACGCTCGCCGGCTATGGCATCACCGACGGTTACACGAAACAAGCCGCAAACGCCGCGTTCGTGAAGCAAGGTGGCGGGGTCAATCAGCTCACCAACAGCGTTTTCCTCGGTTGGTCAAATCGAGGGCTGCTCGCCACCGTGGACACTACGGATCTTGGCCTTCTCTGGTACGAAGGCAACTTCAACCCGGGCAGCAAAGCGAACTGGTCATCTAGCCTTGCGGGATACGGCATTACCGACGCCTTCACGAAAGTCGAAGCAAACGGTGCGTTTGTCAAACAAGGCGGGGCGCCCAACCAAGGAAGCAATCGGATAAACATCGGCTGGTCTGGTACCGCCGTAAGGGTGGCGGTTGATGGCAGTGACCTCGGCGTAATCTGGACGCAGAGCAACTTTGACCCAAACAGCAAAGCCAACAAGGCCAGCACCATTGCCGGCTATGGCATCTCCGACTGTTACAGCGTCAATCAGGTGAACACGTTCCTGGACGCTCGCGTGCAGGGCGATTCGTTGACGTTTGCCGGTTTTGCCAGTGACAACCCCGAGTACCCCTATTTCCGGCGTAGGACTGACGGCGGGATTCACTACCTGCAACGCCGACTGGGTTTCACCCCTATTCAACAGGGCGGCGGGTACAACCAAGGCGCCAACCAAGTGAAGGTCGGTTGGTCGAACACCGGCGGCGGGTTACGGGCGCAGGTCGATAGCACCGACTTAGGTGTGCTGTGGAGCGAAACCACGTTCTATCGCCCTGATTCCAACAACTTTTTGGCTGTGCAATTGACCGGCACCTCTGTCCAGCTTCCGGCTGGCGGCACCTGGTGCTATTCGTTGATGCACTACTACGCAGCCGGTCAAGGTGTTGTGGGTAAGAGTGGACAGGCCGCCGGCGGCACCGTGATTTCCTTCACCGGCGGCGCAACAATTTATGGTTTCGCGTGGAGATACGCACCTTGAACGAACAAGCAGAAGCGCCAACAGCAGCCATTCCTGAGCATGAAGACGATTCATTGGTTAAGGAACCATCTGCTTTGCTTGCGTCGTTCAGTGAGGTGGCCGTTAAAAAAGACGGCTCTTACGTTGTGACCGTGTCGGGTAATCGTTGCCACGTCACCGCTGATTACAACGTGCCGCTTTTCGATGCGATCGGCGAGTACTTGCGCGACGGCGGAGATTTTCTCGAATACGCAGAAGACATCGTGGTCGAGTCAGACCCGGCGGTTTTGGCAAGGCTGTGGATCGATACCAAGTTGAAGGCATCCGAGAACGTCGTTTCGGAATACCGAGATGCCCGCGACCTCGGTGAACCCCTGCCAATCACATCGGAACAGTTCGCCGATCTGCTGCAGTGGCGCCGAGCCGTGCGTGAGTGGCCGCAGGTTGCGGGCTATCCATTGGAATCGACCCGGCCTGATATGCCGGTCTGGATTGGCGCGGTGCTCTCTGATGAATAACTGGGCGCCGATCAAACTGCGCTGGCCAGCGCAAGCCACGCAGTGGATGGATCAGATGGGCGCGGCCCGGGATCTGATCCAGGGCGAAATGCTCAGCACAGGAGAACGTGTCTCAAAGTTGGCCGACATCGCGACCACCAGCCCGGGGCCGATCGGCGGCGCCGCACAAGCGGCGATCAGCGCTGGCCGTACCGCGTTGGCCAATCAGTTCGAGAATGTGCCGGCGTGCATCGTCGTGACGCCATTCCAGCACGGGGTTGGCCAGGGCAGCGGCGGACACCAGCGTTTTCTGTCGGCGCCGAACCTGCTGCAGCTGCTGGCTGACAAGCTGACCGACACCACCGACGCCGTCCGCCCTCAAGGTCAGCAAAGCGCCTTGGTATTGATCTTCCTCGCCACGCGTCTGGATCAGCTTGCGGCCACGTTGGGTCGGTTCAACGCTGTACTGCCGATGCCGGACCTGGTTCGCGCCGAACGTCGGGCTGAACACCTGGCTAGGCTTGAGGTGGAAAAGTGGATCATGCCGATCGCGGGACAAATGCCACTCTGGAGCCAGTTGCCGTTGCAACGCTGCCCGATCACCAAGCTGGCCAGCCAATCCATGGCGGGCCAGCTGGCGATGCTCGAAGGCTATGCCGCCGACAGCTCACCGATGGCCGACCTTGCGAACCTGCAGGCTCGAAAAAAAGCGCAGGCTCAGAAGCGCGATCAGCAGTTGGCCGATCTCAAGGCCCAGTTCACCAATAGTGCAGACGACGTATCGATACAGTCCCGGATGTTGGGACCGGGTGACGCTGGCCAGCTACGCCGCGAGCTGCTCGAGGGCGAAACGCCGGGGCATGAATGGCCGCTGTGTGCCGGCGCACTGCTGGTCGGATCGGCAGAAAGCCTGAGTTTTGTCCGGGAGCTGGTGGGCCTATGACATTGCTACTCAATGGCGAGCAGATTATCGGTCATCGCATGAAGCTGACGGCCAACCTCAAGATCGAGGCCGACGATATGGGCGGCCAGACGTCGGGGACCGATAAGTCGCACAAGGGGTTTAAGCCCAAGACGCTGACCGTAGCGCTGACGATCCCGTACAAGGCGCTCGACAACCTGCGCACCATCATGCGTTTGGCTGAGGCGACTGCAGGCGGTGGCCAACTCCAGACCTACCGGATCGTCAACGACACGGCCAAGGCCTTTGGCATCCGGCAGGTGACTTTCTCTGATGGGGTCAGCGCCCGGGAAGATGACACTCTGGCTCAGTGGATCGTCCAGTTCACCTTGAGCGAAAAGCTGTCCAATCCGGAGAAGGTCGAGAACCGCCGCGCTGGCAATGGGGTGACGACGCAGTCAGCGCCTGGCGATGGCGTGGCAGGAAGCGGATCGGCGGGATCAACGGGATCAACGGGATCAACGGGATCAACGGGATCAACGGGGTCGCCCGAAGAGTTGAGCGGCTTTGAAGCGGTGCTCAAGAAAGTGGACACCTACCTGGGCGGCACGTCATGAGCATGAAGCTGCACAAGGTGCTGACCATCGGCGGCGAGAACATGCCGCTGATCGATGACGATGTCCGTCTCGATCTCAAGAGTCCGGGCCGCGCCACATTCACGATCAAGGCGGGTGTGACCGTCAAAGGTTTGGTCACGTTCGATATCGGCTACAACGAAGCGATGCTACAGCGTCATTTCATCGGCTACGTCGAGCGTTGCACCGCCACCAACGGCATCAAGCAAGTGGTGCTGTGTCGCGAGTTAGCCGCGGTGCTGGCCAACCCGCTGCCCATGAACCTGCGTCATGTGGATCTGCGCGCCGTGCTGGCCGACATCAGCAGCAAGACCGGCCTGCGCTTTCGGGTTCCGGATCAGGCCTATACCCGCGTCAAGACGCCATTTTTCTACAACCTTGCCGCTGGTTACCAGGCGCTGGACAGCATGGCCCGGGTGTTCGGCATCAAGGATTTTATCTGGCAGCAACAGGGTGACGGCGAGATCTACGTTGGCGCCTGGGCTGACAGTTTCTTCGGCGCTCGATCGCCGCTACAACTGCCAGTCAACCTTTTCGATGGTTACCAGGGCAGCCAGAGCGCAATGATCGCCGCCTTGCCAGGTCTGCGACCGGGCGTATCAATCAACCAGGGCGAGCGGATCACGAACGTGACGTTGGCCGGCACACAGATGGCCATCAAATGGACGACGCAATAAAGCGCAGCGTAGAACGCCAATTCCCCGAACTCACCGGCGGTTACCACTTGCCGCGCTTCGCCAAGGTGGTGGCCGTGGCCGACGCACCGGCGAATGCTGGGCTGTGTGACGACTTCCGACCGCGCTTCTCAGTTGACCTGCAGGTGATGGGGCCGGACGGCGAGATCGATACGACGCTCCCGGTATTGTCTGGCGTTCCGCTCCCCATGCCGGTGGGTGGGGACGAAATGGGGTTCTTTGCGTTTCCGGAGGAGGGCACCAGCGTTGTTGTGTGTTTCGCTTATGGCCTGCCGCACAAGCCCTACATCCAGACCATCTTGCCGCACGGATTGACGTTGCCGAAGGTGCCGAAAGGTGACCAGGTGTGGCAGCACAGTGACGCCGTGCAACAACGCGTCGACGCGGCCGGCAATTGGTTGCGTAAGACTGACGGCAAGATCCAGGACCAGGCGATCGAGCGCGAAGTGGAAGCAATGGACAACACCGAGCGCTTCCAGACTCACACCAGAACGGTGGACGACCATTCATCCGAGTCAGTGGGTGGCGTCAAGAAAATCGAGGCACTGGGTGCGCTCAAGCTGCTGTCGGGTGGATCGGCAAGCCTAGCGGCCGTTGACGACCTGCATCAGGCGACTGGCCGGGATTTGAATCTGGTGGTGGGGCAGAAGCACAACGCCACGGTGGGTGGCGATCTGCAGGAGAAGATTCAAGGATTGCGCAGAAGCGTGGCTGGAATCAGCCAGCATATGCAGGCACCCAAGACTTGGTTAGGGTCGCAATCGGTGAACGTGCTCCAGGTGCTGTGCGATCTGATCGATCTGGTGGATCAAATGAACATTCAGGTCGCCAGTCACGTTCACGCGTCGAGTCCACCGCCGAACAATGCAGCAGCATTCACAGCAGGATCCGCCAGCGCCAAACAGCAAGCTTTGAAACTGAAACCCATCACCCTTTGATTGTTCAAATGAAAAGCCCGCCAATTGGCGGGCTTTTCGCGTTTGGGTGAACCGACTGGGTTACTCCTGGGCTTTGTTGACCAGTTTTTTACCCCGGCCCACGCGCAAGACCTTCGACACAGTATTGCGCAGCCGATTGTCCACGATGCCCAGCAAACGCCGGCCGGGTTCTTCGGGGCGTCCGCTGAATGACGTCACATGAAAGTAATCATGATCATCTGGGGACGTTGCCGAAAAGTAGTAGTTGGATACGCAGCATCGCGGCGTTTCAGCGCGAACACCGCTCACGGAGTGCCACGAGTATTTATTCGTATCCATCACCACCAGCCGGTTGAACTGGGAAACGATTGTTTTCTGTTTCTTGACCTTCGAATCCCACAGCTCAAAATTCCCGCCGTTTTCAAGTGCCCAGTTTGGCGACACGTAGTAGAGCAGGTTCAGGCGGCGATACAGGTTGCGTGCGCCGTCGTGGCTATTGTCGATATGCGGGTTAAGAAAGTCGTCTTTAAACATCATCGACAGGCCACCAGCGTAAAGGCTCGGGTCTGGCACGATGTCTTCCATTCCAACCAGCTGCGCTACCTTGGTCACAACCGATTCGTGCTGCATCGCGTAGGTGATAGCGCTGAGGATCTGCGGATAGTCGGCCAGATCCGTGAGCGTTTTTTTCTTCTCGCGGAAAGATTGGCGGTCGAAGAACCCGTCAGCATTGCGTGGAAACGCATCGTAGATGTTCTGGGCCATCTCGGCTGTGAGTAGGCCGTCGACGACGAAGTGGCGCGTGTGGGTGCCCTCCGGGTTATTCCATTGGTGTTGAATATCGGCGCCGAGCTCGTCAAGTCGGTTGACGATCAGCGCTGCGATTTGGGTGACTTCCATTTGAGATCCTTGGCCTGGTGGCATTTCGCGACCAGCATTCTCCCCGAAACGAATCGCTGTATCAAAGTCGAAAACATTTCGTTACCCCTCACGACACCACCACGATTGTGCGTAGGCGCAACCATCGATGTATTCAATGCCGCTCAAAACAAAACCTTGTACTGACATTCCGGCAAGAGTGGCATCCATCAATGGCGGCAACGCATCCGGATCTAGCGGCATGCCCACTACAGCACGGGCGACGTTCGTTGCCCGGCCGAGTTCTTGACTGACAGTCGAACTCACCATCACGTTGACCCTGGTCGCGCGATAGCGGAGCCGTTCTTTGACTGTGAGAGCAACACCGCGTACTCGCATCGGGGTGACCAATAGATACATGGTCGCCCCTTATTCATCGCACTTGATGTCGAGCATCGATTCCACAGCGAAGGCCAGCGCCGCGTCCGCGAATTCCAACAAGTCGCTGAGGTCATCGGCATCGATCAACTGTTCCTGGTGCAATGCCCTGGCTTGCCTGAGCAGCGCCTTGTGGTGCGCACCCGGCATAGCCAGCAATGCCACTTCATCGCGCAGCATTGTTTGCCAATGCATCAACGCCGAAGACTTCGCCGTATCCATTCCACCGTAACCACTGTTCACGCGTCACCCCTGCACAATCAAACTAACTGTATGCATGAACAGTATATCGATTCGGTTTTTCGTTCGCACTGAAAGGCCGACTGATGGCAAGGACGCAAGCATTTCGAAAAATCCCTTCGTTAAAAAAAAATCTCAAGAAAAAGCACTTATCCCCCTCCCGCCGACGGGCTTTGCGTCCGTTTTTTGTGCAAATCCGGATGTAGTGCAAACGAGCCTGCAGCCCAGGCGGGCCGTGGGGGTCTGCGGGCGATCGGCAATTTCACAAAGTGCAAAGTTTTGAAAGGAAATGCAGTGCGGTCGCACAGCGGTGCAAGCGGCGGTCACGGAGGGGGTATCGCTGGAGTGCCCGGTTTCATT
Source organism: Pseudomonas sp. TWP3-2 (assembly GCF_049897765.1). Lineage (NCBI taxonomy): Bacteria > Pseudomonadati > Pseudomonadota > Gammaproteobacteria > Pseudomonadales > Pseudomonadaceae > Pseudomonas > Pseudomonas sp. TWP3-2. Next base: position 243,039 of record NZ_JAFCWW010000001.1, read on the forward strand.
GGGCGAAAAGTTTGAAAACGTGGGTTTCGGTGTGTTTTCAAAAATGCGATCGATCAGTTTCGGCAGGTTCAAGGCAGTGTCAGCGAGCCCGGGCAATACAGCTGAAACGCCCGCGAGCCGAGCGCTGCAGCCCGATCCTGGTCGCGCCAGGGCTGTCACACAACTGCACTCGATTTCGACCTGGTGAGCAGGCCAGATCCGGTATCGGAAAATGGAGCCAATGAGTCTGCGGCCCTGTTTTTTCAGGCTGTCACATGGCCATTTCCAGTTGAGGGCTGGGGAAAAGGTAATTTTGGGAATTTAGTGGCGAGAGGGTGCTGTAAGCCTTGTGCGACGTGGCTTTGAGCGATTACCGAAGAAGGTAATTTAGGGTAATTGAAAAGGTAATATTTTCTTAAAGCCCTGATTTTAAAGGCTTTTGTGCGGTTAGGATCTAACCAAGGTAAAAGGTAATCTGATTACTAAATAATTACCCTATTATTACCTTTAAGATATTTGTCTAACTCATTGATTTAAAAGGCTTTGGTGCTGCCTTTAAAAACGAATTACCAAAATTACCTTTTCCCCATGGGTCAACATAAACCGGGGACTTGACGTATGCGGGGGGCGTTCCGAGGCGCGTGCTCGCAACCTGCTGCAAAGCCGCTTGTTACGTCGCTTGTTACGTCTGAGGCAAAAAACAAGGGCCTGCATCGCTGCAAGCCCTTGATTTATATGGTGCCGGCACCAGGAGTCGAACCCGGGACCTACTGATTACAAGTCAGTTGCTCTACCAACTGAGCTATACCGGCGTGTGGGCGACGATTATAGCCATTGGGAAAATTCTGTAAACCCCTGAATTCAGACTATTTTTGCACAGGCTCAAATTCAGGCCCGGCGCAGGACTTTGCGCAGTTTCTGGATGGCGCGCCAGGCGCGGTTGTTCTGGATGGCGCGCAGTTGGGCTTCGGCGTGTTCGGCGCGTTGTGTGGCGGCGCTGATCTGCTCCAGGGCGGCGGCTTCGTTGGGGCTGACGGGGTGGGCGAAGGGGTGGCCGAGGCAGAGCTGGAAGTTGTCGAGCTGGCAGGGTGGCATCTCGAATGCCGGTTTCAGGTTGATGTGTTCATTGGCCAGGAAGTAGCTGTTGAGACCGTCGAAGCAGACGTTTTGGTAGCCGGCGTCGGTGACCAGGTGTTCCCAGGTGTGATCGCGCTCGAACGGGGTTTCGATGAGGATGATCCACGGGCGGAAGCGGCTGAAATCCATGCCGCGCAGCACGGTTTCTTCGTGGCCTTCGACGTCGATTTTCAGAAAGTGGATTGGGCGCTCGCTGGCGTGTTCTTCGCAGATCGAGGTCAGGGTACGGGCCTTGACGGTCAGGCTGCGGACGTCGAGGCCAAGGTCGCGGCGCTCCTGAGCCACGACCGGGTCGGCAGTGGACAGGCCGGTGCCGGGAATGCCGTAGAACGTGACTTCGCCGGGCTGATCGCTGGCGATGCATTGCAGCGTGGTGTCGCGGGGGCGCTGTTGGCGGAGGGCGTCGTGAAAGTTTTGCATCGGCTCGACATTGATGCCGCTCCAGCCGCGATCGTAAAAGGCTTTGGTAACCGAATCGTGAATCGGATCGTTGGCGCCGACATCGATATAGAAGCCGTTTTCGAAGAATTTGAGTGCCCGCCACAAGCGGATGTCTTCGAAATTCTGTGCGTAAGAAATGAACGTCACGGTGGCTTCCTGTCGGTCAGATTTTTCTTTTTCGAGTGTGCGCTACCTGCACGGCGTAAACCTGTATAGCAAGGGTAGATAGGGGGCGCAATTGTGCATTGCACAGGTCCGCAATTCGGCGGTTATGTCCTTTTGCTTGGAGGCTTATGCACAACGGGCTGGCCTATAAGCGCACTCAAGGCGAATTTTGTGAACGCATTCTCATTTGTCTCGCAAATCCCTGTTTTACTGGTTTTTTATTCATGTGAACAAAAAATGACCAGTACTGTTAATGGCGTGAAACAGGCGTGGATATTGGATCCAGGATAATTTCATCAACAGAGTTATCCACAGGCTGTAAAGATTTAAACGCGTTCGGCCACCAGCAAAAAATTGCGCGGAGTGAGATGGGCGTCGCAGAAGGTCCCAAGCCGTACGTCATATCCCTGTTCGGCGAGGAAAAGCGCCCGATCCAGGTTCAGCCAAAGCTCTAACGGCCGTCGGAATAATCCGCGCAGCAGTTCCAGGTTGCGAACTTCGGCTAATCGCTGCCAACCGGCGGTTTCGAGAGCCAGCCAATTTTGCTCGCCGATTGTGGATAACTCTTTAAGCGCGCCCAAGTCGCGACAGTAATCGGCAAAGGGTTTTTCCAGCCAGGCGCTGGGGAGGGAAGGCGTTGGCAGGTATTCATCGACGCCACGTACTTTGCGTTGCAACGAATCGAAGGCAAGGCGCCGGGCCATGGAGGTGTCGCGCTGACGTCGGATGCGGGCACCTGCGGTGACCGTTTCACTCATCGGCAGCGCCAGATCTTCCCGCGACAGCTGTAAGACGGATTCTGCACCGGCCGAGGAAAGCGCCTGATATTGAGTGAGACTGATCCGGTTGTAACAGCACGGTGCAAGCGCCAGTTGTCGGCAACCGGCGGCGCTGGCCAGTTGCATCAGCCGCACATGCAGATCGCCACAGGCGTGCAGGGCGACGGGCGTGTGCTTGGCGCTCAACAGTGCAGCGGCTTCAGCAGTCAGAACATCCTGCTCTACGTGCAATGCGTGCAGATGATGACGCTGGCTCAACGCCTGACCGCTGGCGACCAGCGCCGGGTCGTATTCCACGCAGGTGAGTTGTTGTCCGCGGCTCAACAGGCGTCGGCCCAAGTGACCTTTGCCCGAGCACCAATCCAGCCAGTGCTGCGGCGTTGAGCTAAACGACAGGCACCCTGCGAACGCTTCGATCTGCTGCAACTTGCGCCCCGGCACATCGACGTTCAAGCGATGACCTGCCGCCTCGAGCGCATGTGTCGGCAATTCCCCAACTGCGCTCAGCTCAAGTGACAGCGCGGCTAACGTTGCGAATGGCTCCGGCGCATCAACAAGATCGGCAGGCTGGTTATGCGCACTTTCCGCGTTCTCCAGCGATCGCCCACGTAGCCACGCAGACAGTTCGGGGTAGGAGATTTCCCAGGGAAGCGCAAGATGAGTGAACGGTCGAGGCTTCCACAATGCTTGATGCATTGTGAGAAACGCGTCCAGCGCGGTGAAGCGGGCGAGTAGTTCCTCGCCCGTCAGCACGTGGGAATAATCAACGCCCCTGGCAGGCATCAACGCGCAGCCAGCGTTCCAGCAGTTTGAAACCGCGAACCAGCACGTAGGACATCAGCAGATAGAACACGCCGGCAGCGAAGAAAATCTCCACCGGCAGGTAGGTGCGGGCAATGATCGTGCGGGCCATGCCGGTCAGTTCGAGCAAGGTCACGGTGCTGGCCAGGGCGCTGGCCTTGAGCATCAGGATCACTTCATTGCTGTAGGCCGGCAGGCCAATGCGCGCTGCGCGCGGCAGGATAATGTAGAACAGCGCTTTGGGCCGGGACATGCCCAGAGCCCGCGCCGCTTCGATCTCGCCCGGCGGAATCGCCTGGATCGCCCCGCGCAGGATTTCAGCAATGTACGCCGCCGTGTGCAAGGTCATGGTCGCGGTGGCGCACCAGAACGGATCGCGCAGGTACGGCCACATCGAGCTGTTACGCACCGCGTCGAACTGCGCCAGTCCGTAATAGACCAGGAACAATTGCACCAGCAACGGCGTGCCACGGAAAAAGAAGATGTAGGCGTAGGGAAAAGCGCGCACGTACCAAAGTTTCGAAGAACGGGCGATGCCCAGCGGAATCGCCAGCAGCAGTCCGGCGATCACGGCGATGGCCACCAGCTCCAGGGTCAGGGTCGCACCCTGCGCAAGTTTCGGCAGCCATTTGATGATGACTTCCCAATTCATTAAGCGCTCCTCGCGAAGCCACGGGCGGCGCGTTTTTCCAGGAAGTGCATGCCGGTCATCGCCAGCACCGTCAGGCCCAAGTACATGAATGCGGCGACCATATAGAAGGTGAACGGCTGCTTGGACACGGTCACGCCGATTTGCGCGTGCCGCATGATCTCTTCCAGGCCGATCACCGACACCAGCGCGGTGTCTTTCATCAGGATCATGAACAGATTCCCGAGGCCGGGCAGGGCGATTCGCCACATTTGCGGCATGATCAGACGCGTGAAAATCCGCACTTTCGACATGCCCAACGCGACGCCAGCCTCACGGTGGCCTTTGGGAATGGCGAGGATAGCGCCACGAAACACTTCCGTAGCGTAGGCGCCGAAACACAGGCCGAGTGCAATCACACCGGCGGCGAAGGCGTTGAGTTCCAGATCGGGGTTGCCGAAGAACTCACCGAGGGCGCGCATCAGGTTGACCGTACCGAAGTAGATCAACAGCACCCAGAGCAATTCCGGGATGCCGCGCACCAGAGTCGAATAGGTTCCGCCAAGCCATTGCAGCGGCTTGTACGGGGAAGTCTTGGCCAAGGCACCGAGCAGACCGAGCACCAGCCCCAGGCACAGGGCCGTGAGTGCCAGTTTGACGGTCATCAGCGCGCCAGCGGCAAGCGCCGGGCCGAATCCGTAGAGGTCGATAATCATGGATTTCTTTTCAAATCGCGGCAGGCAAGGCCGGGGATCGACGCCGCGAAAGTGCGGCGTCGATCCGGCAGGTCAGGATCAGTAGATGCTGAACGGGAAGTACTTGTCGTTGATCTTTTTGTAAGTGCCGTCTTCAACGATTTCTTTCAGCGCAAGGTTCAGACGCGCGCGAATCGGGTCGCCTTTTCGTACAGCGATACCGATCTTGTCGCTTTCTTCAACCGGGTCGCCCTTGAACTCGTAAGGCTTGCCGGCTTCGCTTTTCAGCCACTCGTAGTTGACGTATTTGTCAGCGAGGATGCCGTCCAGACGACCGGAAGTCAGGTCGAGGTAAGCGTTTTCCTGGGTGTCGTAGAGTTTGACTTCGACGCCTTCCATGTTGTCTTCCATCCAGGTGCCGGCGAGGGTCGCACGTTGTGCGCCGATCACTTTGCCTTGCAGGGAAGCCTTGTCGGTTTTGAAGTCTTTATCTTTTGGTCCGATGAATTGCAGCTTGTTCGAATAGTACGGGTCGGTGAAGTCCACTGCGCCTTTGCGCTCGTCGGTGATCGACATCGAGGAGATCAGGAAGTCGAACTTCTTGGCGTTCAGGGCCGGGATGATGCCGTCCCAGTCGGAAGTGACCACGGTGCATTCGACTTTCATCTTGGCGCACAGGGCATCGCCGATGTCTTTGTCGAAGCCGACGACGTTGCCGCTGGCGTCTTTGTTGTTGAACGGCGGGTAAGCCGCTTCGATGCCCATCTTCAGGGTCTCGGCCATGGCACCGGCGCTGAACGCGAGGGTGACGGCGGCGGCCAGGAAGACCTTTTTATAGTTCTGCATGTGGGTAGCTCCGTTAGCGGTTGCTGGACATGAATTGTTTGCAGCGCGCCGAAAGCGGGTTATCGAACACCTGCTGTGGCGATCCTTGCTCTTCTACCAGGCCCTGGTGAAGGAACACCACTTCGCTGGAGACCTGACGGGCGAAGCCCATTTCATGGGTCACGAGCAGCATGGTGCGGCCTTCTTCGGCCAATGCGCGGATGACATTAAGTACTTCCTGGACCATTTCCGGGTCAAGGGCGGATGTCGGTTCGTCGAACAGAATCACCTTCGGTTGCATCGCCAACGTGCGGGCAATTGCCGCGCGCTGTTGCTGGCCGCCGGACAATTGCGCCGGGTAAGCATGGCGCTTGTCGGCGATGCCGACCTTGGCCAGCAGCGCTTCAGCCACTTCGATGGCCTCGGCCTTGCTCTGGCCGAGCACGCGGCGCGGCGCTTCGATGATGTTGTCGAGCACGCTCATGTGCGGCCACAGATTAAAGTTTTGAAACACAAAACCAATCTCGGAGCGCAGGCGATTGATCTGTTTGCCGTCGGCGGCAACCAGTTCTCCATTTTTGGCGGGCTTGAGCTTGAGTTCTTCCCCGGCAACCAGAATCTGGCCCTGATGCGGGTTTTCCAACAGATTGATGCAACGCAGGAACGTGGACTTGCCGGAACCGGAGGAACCCAGGATCGAGATCACGTCGCCGTCGCGGGCGGTCAGCGAGATGCCTTTGAGCACCTCAAGCTTGCCGTAGCGTTTGTGCAAGTTGCGGATTTCAAGCGCGGGCGTGGCCTCAGCCATGTGCGTTCCTCATATATGTTGCGCTCCTGCTGTTGGTTGGCCTTCCTGGCGAGGCGGCCAAGCTAGCATAGCGTTTCAATGGCAGCCAACAGCGCTGGGCGCGGTAAACGGATGGCGTGTGGCAGGTTGTCGCATCGGCGCAGAAGACTGTCGCCCCATCAACAACCGAACGGGTGTTTGAACGTGCAAAGCCTAGGGTGCCGGGTAAAAAAAGGCGCGATGTTGCCACCTTTGGCGGGGTGTTGGAAGCGCTAACCGGCCGATCGTTCCGGATTCGCCCTTTTATTGTGCATCCCACACTTTTTGCGTGTGTTTCTGGTGCGGTGATTCGTTTAAAAAGTGAGTCGCAGGGTAACGCTCTGGCGAATAGCCATTAATCTCAATGACTTGCGATGACTGTCCGGTCGCGCGCGAAGCCGCGGCACGCGGGAGTTTGAAACATTTTGGCGCAAATATTGCGTGCAGAATAAGGAACGCCCCGTTGGTTTCTTTTTACGAGAAGGAAAACCAGGCGGGCCGGACTGAATCGCTTTCCTCGCAAAGGTAGTTTCGATGAGCAGTACTCAAAGCTCCAACGGCCTCGAACAGGGGCTCAAACCGCGTCATGTGACCATGCTGTCGATCGCCGGGGTGATCGGTGCAGGTCTGTTCGTAGGCTCCGGCCACGCCATCGCCGCTGCAGGCCCGGCCGTGTTGCTGGCCTACGCCGCTGCCGGCATGTTGGTGGTCCTTGTGATGCGCATGCTCGGTGAAATGGCCGTCGCCTCGCCGGACACCGGCTCGTTCTCGACTTACGCCGACCGCGCCATCGGCCATTGGGCCGGTTTCACTATTGGCTGGTTGTACTGGTGGTTCTGGGTTCTGGTCATCCCCTTGGAGGCCAACGCGGCCGCAACCATCCTGCACGCGTGGTTTCCGGATGTGGGCATCTGGGCCTTTGCTCTGGTGATTACCATGCTGCTGACGGTGACGAACCTGTTCAGCGTGAAGAATTACGGTGAGTTCGAATTCTGGTTTGCCCTGATCAAAGTGTTGGCGATCATCGGATTCATCGGGCTGGGTCTCGCTGCGATCTTTGGCTATCTGCCGAACAGCCAGGTCAGCGGTGTTTCGCACCTGTTCGACACTCAAGGCTTCCTGCCAAACGGCATGGGCGCGGTGTTGGGGGCGATTCTGACCACCATGTTCTCGTTCATGGGTACCGAGATCGTGACCATCGCGGCTGCCGAATCGAAGAACCCGGGCAAGCAGATTTCCAAGGCCACCAACTCGGTGATCTGGCGGATCGGCTTGTTCTATCTCGTGTCGATCTTCATCGTTGTGGCCTTGGTGCCGTGGAATGATCCTGCATTGGCCAGCCTTGGTTCCTACCAGACGGTGCTTGAACGTATGGGCATTCCCAACGCGAAGATGATCGTCGACATCGTGGTGCTGGTCGCGGTCACCAGCTGCCTGAACTCGGCGCTCTACACCTCGTCGCGCATGCTGTTCTCGCTGGGTAAACGCGGTGATGCACCGGCCGTGGCCACCCGCACCAACAAGAGCGGCACGCCGTACTGGGCAGTCATGCTCTCCACCGGCGCGGCGTTCCTGGCAACTTTCGCCAACTACGTGGCTCCGGCTGCGGTCTTCGAATTCCTGCTGGCCAGCTCCGGCGCCATCGCGCTGCTGGTGTACCTGGTGATCGCGATTTCGCAACTGCGCATGCGCAAACAACGCATGGCGCGCGGCGAGAAAATCGTCTTCAGCATGTGGCTGTTTCCGGGCCTGACCTACGCGGTGATCGTGTTCATCGTCGCGGCCCTGACCATCATGCTGTTCCAGGACGCGCACCGCGTGGAAATCCTCGCGACCGGCTTGCTGAGCCTGCTGGTGGTGGCTACCGGTCTGCTGGTAGCGCGTCGGCGCAAGATCGAGAAGCGTGGCGCTGTGGTGCTGAATTGATCGGTAACGCGTAATGCAAAACGGCCGCTGTCAGTGATGACGAGCGGCCGTTTTTGTTTGCATATGGCGATTCACGCGGGATGCACCCAATCCTCTACGCGTAAACCCGGGACGCGTTCAAACTCCCGCACATTATTCGTAACGATGATGAACCCTCGCGAGCGAGCATGTCCGGCAATCATTTGATCGTAAGGGCCGATGGGAGTGCCTGCCTTGGCGAGTTCGGATCGAATCATCCCCGTGTGGGCCGCTGCCTCTTCGTCAAATGACATGATGTCGAGTCTTGCAGCGAAGCCTTCTATAATTGCGAGGTTTTTTTCAGGAGCTGCGGATTTTTCCGCGCCATAGATCAGCTCCATCAACGTCACTGTGCTTATGCACAATTGGCCATGATGACGATTGAACGCTTCGCGCACGACTTCTGGTTTGTTCTTGATAGTGAAGATGCAGATATTCGTATCGAGCATGAATTTAATCATCAGAAAGACTCGCGCTCCTGATCAGCAGGCTGTTCGCGATCGGTCATAAAGTCTCCAGTGACGGCGTCTCCATCGAACCAGCTGTCCCAGCTTTCCCCGGCCGGTGTGATGATGCGAGCTCTGCCGATCGCGACAACATTCACTCGTTTCACGTCGCTTGGCATCGCTACAGCTTTTGGAAGGCGTACAGCCTGGCTTCTATTACTCATAAAAATGGTGGTTTGTTCCATGTGAACCTCCTTCACTTTTGCAATGGAGCATGTCCAGAGCATAGGTTTAATGAGGGATATGTCAATGGGATATACGTGGTGCTCGACGAACTGCTACTTCAGAGCCACTTACAAAAACGGCCGCTGTCAGTGATGACGAGCGGCCGTTTTTGTTTGCGAGCGCTGTTTACTCGCTCTTGTCTTCCTGCGCTTCGACCGACTTCCCGTAAGCATCCAGCGCAATTCCGAAATCGGTGATGAACTGCGGCTCACTCAGCCAGGCTTGAGCGGCTTCGATAGTCATGCCGTCGGCCCACATGCGGTAGTCGATCAGCATGTCGGCGGCCAGGTGGGTGGCGGCCATGCCTTCGTTGTCGGCGTTTTCCATGTCCAGCAGATCAGGATGATCAATGATGATGAACGCCAGTTCCCGGAGCAGCGTCAGCAGCATTTCGTTGCGGCTGACCGCTTCGGCGTCGCGCATTTTGCTGAACATCGCCAGGGTGTAATCCGGGATCGGTTCGGCGAGGTGGCCGAGGTCTTCGTCCTGATCCAGCGGTTTGCGTCCGACCATGCGGATTTGCTTGGCTTTGGCCTTGGCGCGTTTGGCGCGTTTCTGTTGCTTGTTCAGGGATGCCATGGGAGCTCAATCTTTCTGTTGGGTTTGTGCGGCGATCGCGTCGGACGCCGCCACATAGTCAGCCTGGAAGGCCGGGGATTCGATCCACGCCAGCGCGCCGGCCTCGTCGGTTTCGGTGGACCACTGGCGATACTCGATCAGCGCGGCGAGGATAAAGTCCATCGCACCTTCTTCGCCTTCCTGTTCGTACACCAGCTCAAGCAACGGGTCTTCGAGGAACGCGCGGCACAACGCCTGCTGGCTGATCTTCTCGGCGTCGATCATCTTCTTGAACAGCTCGGTCAGATCCACCGATTCGAAGTCGATGCGATCATCGTTCGGGTCCAGCTCGACCGGCGCCTCGGTGCGTTTGGTGCGGTTCTGCTTGGCCTTGGTCTTGGCCCGGGCGGCGCGTTTTTGCTGCTTGTTGGCGGAGGCCATGAGTGCTGTTCCGTGATGCGTTAAAGGGGTTGGCTGCGCGGGACTTGCCGCCCGGGTGTGTCGGGGGCCAGCTGACCGGTCTGCAGCCAGGTCAGAGCGATGGGCCATAGTGTGGCTTGGTATGCGCCGCGAAAAAAGGCGAAATGTCCGACTTGTTGTTCGCCGATGTCCTCGGGGTGGATTCGCAAGTGGGTCTTTTGCGCGTTGTTGAAGTACGCCAGCAGTCTCTAGATCGCTGGAGTCGTGCCGTAGGGATCGTCACTGATGCTGATCGCCAACGTCTGTGCGTGGACGTTGGCGAACGGCAGTCGGCCGTTTTCCGCGATCATCTTGCGACCGCTCGCTCGATGCTCGGCGCGTAGTCGCGCCAGTAAGCGAAGTGCGCACCGACCGTCACCAGTCGTCGGCTCAAATGCCCGGAAGCGCCCAGTCCGGCCGCCTTGCGTTCTCTTGGGCGTCCTGAACGCTCATGGCTCTCGACCTTTGCACGTTAGCTGTCAACGATAGGCTCACTCGGCCGGGTGAACAATCCGCAGGATTATTCTGTGGATTGATTGAGCAAGCGTTCTTCCAGCAGCGCCTGTTCCCGATTCAGCTCTGCCCGTAGTTCTTCCTCACTCGGTAGCACCGTTTTGTAGCTACTGGCGAACAGTTGCTCGTTGCCCTTCAAAATCGAATAGCGTGCGACCGACTCGTTGTTCTCCGTACACAGAATGATCCCGACTGTCGGCTTGTCGCCTTCACTGCGCTTGAGTTCGTCGTACATGCGCACGTACATGTCCATCTGCCCGACATCCCGGGCGCTGAGCTGGCCGCGTTTGAGATCAATGATCACGAAGCATTTGAGCAGGTAGTTGTAGAACACCAGATCAATGAACAGATCCGAGCCGTCGGTGCTGATGCGTTGCTGGCGCGCGACAAACGAGAAGCCTTTGCCCAGTTCAAGCAGAAAGCTTTGCAGATGATCAATAAGTGCTTGTTCGAGTTCGCTCTCCTTGACCTTGCCCGGGGATGGCAGGCCAAGAAACTCGAGAATGACGGGATCGCGAATGAACTCGCGCGGATTGCAATTCATCGCCTCGATGTTGGTGGTGGCTTCCTCAGTCACGCCTGCCTTGTCACGGCTCATCAGGAGGCGCTCGTAGTAGAAGGTGTTGATCTGACGATCCAGTGCTCGACTCGACCAGTTCAGGCTGGCGGATTCATCCATGTACCACTTTCGGGCCTTTTCGCTATCGACCCGCAGCAGTCGGCGATAGTGGGACCAACTCAATTCGGGACGCAGTGCGTTCCAAATTGGAAACAGCTGATAAAAGCTGCGCATGTAGCGCAAGTTTCGATCATCAAACCCCTTGCCGAACTGCGCTGTCAGCTCCCTCGCCAGCCTGGCCAGCAAATGTTTGCCATATCCCGCCCGCTGGGCACCTTGTTGCTCGAACTCGACAATATGTCGCCCGATCTGCCAACTGGTCTGAACTTGAATCACATCGACCGTACGCAGCACTTTCTGCCGCGCTTCGCGTATCAGTTGCCCAAGCTCGCCCAGCAGCGAATCGATTTTTGGGTCTTGCGGGTCAGCAGGTTTTAGCTGGCTCATCAGGTCTTCCACGTCAGGAGAAACGGAAAACACAGGATGCCAAAAGCCAATCGGTGGCGATGTCGGGCGGCGCTGGTAAAGCAGAGGGAAGGGGGGATGAGGTTTGCAGGAAGTTACCGGGCAAACCTGTATTTCAGGGTTTTACCTGTAGTCCGTTTCGTACAGTGGGTCCGCTCACCGGCGAGTGCCCTTACCCTTGGGCTTGACCGCCGGTTCGCTCGCCTTGCGCCAGACCCACAACCCGACCACTCCGACTAGCAGCAGCATCACGCTGCCCACGCACTGACGCCAGAACTCGAACCAGTACATCCGCGGTTGCAGGGCCAGGGTGTAAGTCAAGCGCGGCCCGCGGTTGGTGGTGGTGATCGAGCCGCTGAGCAGGCTGTCGATGTTCTGGTAAACCGACGCGCAGAAGGCGAAGGCGATCAGCACGCCGACCAGGACGAGCAGCCAGAATGACGCCCGGCTCTGCCGATACGGCGGTGGGTGGGGCAGGGGGATGCGGGTTCTTTTCTGATTCATCAGGTGCCTTCGCGAACATCCAGCTGCAGTCAGGAGACCGCAGACTCTGGCGCTTGCTCATTAAGTTTTCGCGGCACTGGCGAATATCCCCCGGCGAGGTGTGCGCACTCGGCAATCACGCCGAGGATCTGCATGACGCCCGGTGACAACGTCGTTCCCAGGCAGATGCGCAAACCTGTGGTCGGGTGTCCGTCGGCGAAGAAGATTCCGCTTCCGGCAATATGACAGCCGCGCTCGTGCGCCAGACGCGTCAGTGCGGCCATGTCGGTGTGCATGGGCAACTCGATCCAGTGGATGAATCCACCGCGTGGAGGGACGTAAACGGTTCCGACGGGAAAGTCCGTGCGCACCAGTGTTTCCACGAAACTTGAGAGCGAGGCCAATTGCGCACGAAGTCTGGCGCAGTGCTCTTCCATGTAGCCGCGCCCGATAAACTCGTTGAGCACATTTTGTGCAAGGCTTGAGACCGCCAGGTTGCGTGAAAACATCTGCGCAAGAATCGCATCCCGGTATTTGCCGGCGACACACCAGCCCACGCGGTAACCCGGTGCGACCGTTTTCGAGAATGACGAGCAATAGATCGTCTGACCGCTGGTGTCGTAGCTTTTGATGGCGCGTGGACGCTCGCCCTCAGGGACCAGGTCGAAGAAAATATCGTCCTCGATGATCGGCACATCAGCTTCGCGGGCAACCCGTGAAAGTCTTGCGCGGGTTGCCTCCGGCATGATGAAGCCGCGCGGGTTTTGCAGGGTCGGATTGAGAAAGATCACCGCGACCTTTTTCAGCTTCAGTGCTTCTTCGAGATGGTCGACGTCCATGCCCAGTTCGCCGTGGGTGCGAATCGGCAATGCGCGCATGCCCAGGCGTTCGATGGTCTGCAATATGCCGTAGTAGGTCGGTGTTTCGATGGCGACGGTAGAACCTCGCGGCGCGACGGCTTCAAGCGCCAGTTCCAGTGCGATCGTGTCGCCTGACGTCACCAGAATTTCATCGGGCCCGCACACCACGCCGCGCGTCAGCATCAGCCCGGCAATTCGTCGTCGCAATGCCGGCAAGCCGGGAGGCGCCACCAGCCCGGTCAGCGAGTTGTCAGCCTTGGCAGCCAGCACCGAAAGGCATTTGTTCAAGAGCACGTGCGGTGTGAGGTCACTGTGCAGAACGGCGGAACTCAATGACGCCGTGGTGCGCGACGCCGCCTGCGAGAGCATCGCAACCACCGCGTGATTGATGTTGACGGTGACACCGGAGAAATCAAAAGCGCTGGCGGGTTTGGCCTGGCCTGATGCCGAGACGAAATAGCCGACACGCGGGATAGTCGAAACATAGGCATCAGCTTCCAGGTCAGCCAGCGCGCGCTGAACAGTGGTGATGCTGGTTTCAAAGAGTCGCGCCAGAGTTCGGATCGACGGCAGCTTCGACTCCGCCGCCCACTCACCGCTGTCGATTTGACGGATAACCCAGTCCTTGACTATCCGCCAACGTTTGTCCGGTAAATCAAACCTGTCCATAAGTTCTCTTGTTATTTCTGGAAATACTTTAGAGAAAATAAAGTAAAACCACCCCCATTGCAGCAACTATGGCGATGTTGAGGGCAACCAGTCCGAAGGCGAACCGGATCAGATTATTCTCTTCCTTGCGGTTGGCGGCTGCGAGGCCGGTAATCAGCGAGAGAATCGATAACGATCCGAGTGCCCCATGCCCGGCGGCGCTGTTGACCATTGCCGCCAGCCAAGGCCCGTGCCCGCTTGTCAGCGCTGCAATTGACGGCATGACCAAGGTGTTGCCGCCCACGTTGGAGCCGGTGACATAGCCGGCAATCCCCGCCAGCAACGCGATCGTCGGCGCCAGGGAAATACCCGACAGCGATTGCAGGGTGCGCTGTGCTTCGACCAGAAATCCGGCGTTGACCATGACCTGCGAAAGCAGCAGGAACAGGAAAATCGTGGTCACCGGAAATTTGGCCCGGTTGAACAGCGACTTCCATGGGAAGCCTGCTGTCGCGGCTTGTCGGATCGACATCAGCAGCGTGACGATCAGCAGCGCGAGTCCGGGGGAGGCCAGTGGCTTCCACGAAACATGCTCACCCTTGATGATCCACAGGGCATCCCAACCCGACAGCACGAACAGCCCGCGCGACGCAACGATCACCCCCAGCAACGCCAGGTAAGGCCATGCTGCGCTCGGCCAGCGCACCAGTTTTTTGCGCTGCGCGAACGAGATACCCAGGCCTACGCATGCAACCGCAAGGCCTGCGAGCACACCTGAAACTTCAGGCCCGATCCACAGGTTGATGGAGAACAGCACCGCGACGAACAACGCCGTCACGACAATCAGTCCGAGCCACGGAGTGATGGTGCGGATGCCGGCCTGCCACATGGCAATGGCGGCCAGGCAGAGAAATACCGGTGCGCTGACGATTGCCGAATGGCTGCCGAGTGTTTCTGCCGGCATGTGCGCCAGCAGTGAGCCAATCACGGTGGCCAGACCCAATGTGCCCCACGGCATGATGACCATGCCGGCCAGGGCGATTTTCATCCCGGACTGACGCGTGAACAGCCCCATCAGCAAAGGCACGGTGGCGATCAGCGAGACGCCGAACCCGGTCATCGCTTCGAGCAGCGGCGCCAGGCCCAGCACGATGAAAATGACTTGCGCCGGTGGCGTCCAGCCGAGCTCCTTGACCCAGGCGCCAATGGCCTGCGGTGCGCCGCCGCGCTCCACCAGAATCACGAACGCCAGCCCCGGCACGATCACGCAAGCGGTACTGAGGAACAGAATCGTCGTGTCCTGAAAGATCGCCGTGGTGATCGCCTCGGACACCGGCCCCGCCGCTCCCAGCACCCACAGCAGGAACACCAGCGCAACGCCTGCCAGGGCCGCTTGTACCGGAGGTCTGCGCACGATCAGAATCAGCGCGATCACCAGACCGATCGGTGACATTTGCAACAAGAGAGAACTCATACACTGTTTTCCTTAACTTAATCGTGAGTCTGCCCGCAGTATTCGGTCGCCCGCATCGAAGCGCGCTCACAAAAAGTCTGATGCCATTCGCTCAGGCGTGGCTGAGCAGAAAAGTCCGAAAGCTTGCGAAAGGCGATCCAGTCGAGTGCAGTCGCCAGCGCGATGTGCCCGAGGGTAATCGGGCCATTGAGGTCGACGTGTTGCTCGATGAAGCGATAGGCCTCTTTAAGTTTGTAGGCCTGCCCGTCGGCATAGGCCGGATAGCGCAAGGCTTGCGGGCGGCGCTCGACTTCCCAGCGCAACTTGATGCCGACATCGCACATGCCTTGCGCGAGGGCTTGAAGCTGCAGCGCTGCATAGCGCTCTGGGCCTTTTGGCGGGATGAACTTCGGCGCGTCATTCAGGTTGTCGAGGTATTCGCAAATCACGATCGAATCAAACAGCGCGCTGCCGTCGTCGAGTATCAGCACCGGCACCTTGCCCAACGGGTTGGCTTTGTAGATGGTTGCGTTGGGCGATGTCGGGCTGGTCTCGTGGTGGATGACTTCCAGGCTCGAGGCGATCCCGAGTTCGTGCGCCAGCACCAGCACTTTGCGGGCGTATGGCGAATGCGTCTGGTAGTAAAGTTTCATGCCGATGTCCCTGCCTGAAGGATTGCAGTGGCCGCCCGGTGCGCGTCCATGAATAGACGCGAGGGTGCGCCCGCCGAGGTGACGTAGTGGTTGTAATAGCAAGAGCCCTCGGCGAGCGGCCCGAGTACCCAGATGTTTTCTACCGGCTCGCCCTGACTCGACTTGGGATGACACGCGGCGTCCACATCGATGCCGTCGATGCCTGCATCGTTGGTTCTGGGGCGGATCAAGCCCAGGCGGGCGAGATCGCGCACTGGCGCGCAGTCGCTGTTCGTCACGCCGCTGCCCTGGACATATCCGGCGACACGTCGGTAATGCTCGGTCGCGGGCTGGGTGCCGGGCTTGAGGAAGGTCAGCAGACCGGCGTCACACAGCGCCAGCAGATCAGCGTGGCGCTCTTTTTGAGGCCCGGCGACGAGCCGGTTGATTGCCTTGTGCCAGCGGCCGTAGAACTGACGGTGCGAGGCGTCGGTCAGTCCGTCAAAGTCGACGGCTTCACGTAGACGGTCGCGCAGATCGCGCCACACTTCGATGGCCGCTTTGATTGCCGATTGCGCTCGCCCAAGCCGCGCCTCGTGCAGATCGGCCTCGATGGTTTCGTAGATCCACGAATGGTAATTGTGGGCGGTGACAGTCTCGGGCAGCGCATGGCAGATCAGCGCCAGCGGATTTATCGCGCCACATGTCTGTTCGTATTCGCGCAGCGAAGCCTCGCAAGCAACGACGCCGGCCTGGCCTGCAGCGGCGACACTTCTGAGCCGGTTCAACACTTCCTGGTATTGCTGCGGCTCTGATTGAGCGTGCATCACGGCAACCGCCGCCGCGCGCATCTCAAGGACCATGATCGGCAGAATGTCGCTCTCGAAATCCAGCTGCCGATTCTGCGCATTCTCGCGCAAGGCCTGGATGCGCGAACTTGTCAGGAGCACGGCTTGATGCCGTGGACATTCAGTCAGCCCGTTGGGGCGGGTGCGAAATGGCAGGCCGTCACGCGACTGAATGAGGATCACCGGCTCATGGCCCGAAGGATGGTAAACGTGGCTGGCGTCGGCCATACGCTTGTAGTGACCGCCTCTGCCAGAGGTCAGCGCGGCCAGCGTATCCATGGCGCCCAGCCCAAGTCCTTCGATCAGAATGGTTTCGCCTGGCTCGATGGCGACGAGGCTGCCGGGCAGCGGATAGACGTCGTCGATGCGAGCCTCATCGGACGGCCGCACGCGCCCGGTATGGCCGACAGTCAGGATCAGCCGATCCACGCTCACCTCAGCACCCGATGCCACTTTCAGCAGATATTGCTGCCTTTCACCGGCTTCGATAGCCGTGACGGCCTGATGGTGCAGGCGCACGCTGACCCAGGCCGGTGCCGTCGCCAGGATTTGTGAAAATGCATCGGCCAGGTAAGCACCGAGCAAGTGTCTAGGCAGGAAGTCCTGCGGCTCGACATCACGCCCGTCGAGCGCAAGCAGCCCGCTATCCGGATCGACCTTGATGCGCTGGTCGTGGCACCACGCGAGAAAATCCGGGCCCGGTCTTTCGCGTGCATCCGGCAGATTTCCCAGCGCCGGGGTATCTGGAAAAACCCCGAGTTGCCCGGCGACTGTATTGAGCAACAGGTAGTCGGGTTGATCCGGCCAATGCGCGCCGCTGCCGAGCACATTGGGATCAAAAATGTCGATGACGACGGGTTGCTCGGGCCGTTGCTCGCTGAGGCTCAGCAGGCGTTCGAAGATCGACAGCCCGCGAGATCCGCAGCCCACCAGGCCGATGTGCAGGGCAGCCTTCACCATCTGCGCTCCTCCCCGAAGAACGATTGGATTTCCACTGCCGAGCCGTCCTTGACCGCGATGTCGTGAATCATCCGGCCAAGCGCCAGATCGAGGATGCCCATGCCGAATGGCGAGTAGATCAACGGTTTGTCCGTGGCGATACGCACATCACCGCGAATCAATTGAGCCACGGTGCCGGTGACGAAATCGCGATGACCGAACTTCTGCTCGGCCAGATGCGGCGAGGTATTGGCTTTCAGGCAGTGAGTCACGTCATCGAAGTAGTTGTAACTTTGTTCGATGATGTCCGCGCCGATGTCGCGCAGTGAGATGTTCAGAACGATTTGCCCGGCGTGGAAGGTCCCGCGCTGGTTGACGTAGGGCGTGCCTGCACTGGTCGCAAACACCACGATGTCGGCGCACAGCGCATCATCGAGGGACACTGTCTGCACATCCGGCAGCCCGAGCTGTTCACCGAATGCCGCCAGCGCCTGAGCTGACTCGGCGTTGAGGTCATGAATGCCGACACTGTCGAACGACCAATCGTCGGCGATGAATGTCTGCAGGATATTCCGGGAAATCACCCCGCCGCCGATGATCGACAACGTCTGTGCGCTTTTCTTTTGGCCATTCAGCCACCAGGCACCGAGCACTGCAGACGCCGCCGTTCTGACAGCACTTATCAGCGCGCCTTCGAGCAGCGCATAGGGATAACCGGTGTGCGGATCGTTGAGGATCAGGACTGCGGAAGCACGCGGAATGCCCGCCTTGATATTGTCGGGGTAACTGGCAATCCACTTGATCCCGGACACCGATTGATCGCCCTCGCTGTCGACGATTGCCGCCGGCAGCGCAATGATGCGGTTCGCCGGCTCTTCGGGGAAACGCAGAAAGTAACTGTCCGGGTTAACGGTTTCGCCGCGTTCATGGGTCAAGTAAGTCTGGGCAACGATCTCGATGGCTTTTTGATGAAGTCCGCCGAGAATGTGTTTGATGGCTGCGCCTGGAATCACATGGAACGGTTGAATCAAAGTCTGATTGGTCATTGCGGATTACGCCGAAAGTAACAGAGCGATTTCAGGGAAGAGTGGTTGCAGCGCCGTTGCGCCGATGCGCTGGGTGACCCAGTCGTCGGAGTAGATGGTTTCGAGGTAGCGCTCACCCATGTCGGGTGAAATCGCCACAACCACATCGTCAGGACGGATGTGCGGCGCCCATTGCTGGATGCCCGCGAGGACCGTGCCGGTGGAGCCGCCGAAGAGCAGCCCATAGCGTTGCGCCAGCCAGCGGCAGACTTTGATCGTCTGTTCTTCGGGTATGGACAAGAAGTCGTGAATGCCGGAAGGCTCGAATATTTCCGGGCGGCGGCTGGTGCCCAGTCCCGGAATGTGGCGCGGCCCGCCCGGCAAGCCGAACGTGACCGAGCCAACGGTATCGACGGCAATGACTTTGGTGTGTGGATGATGTTCGGCGAAGTAGTTCTTGCAGCCCATCAGCGTGCCGGTCGTACCGGCGCCGACGAACAGGTAATCCACATGCGCAAACTTGTGGGCAATCGATCTGGCCGTGGCTTGATAGTGCGCCAGGGGATTGACCGGGTTCTTGTATTGATTGAGCCAGATGTAGTCGGAGTTGTCGGCGACCAGTTGCTCGATCAAACGAATCCGCGAATTGAGATAGCCCCCGTTTTCGTCGCGCTGCTCGACCATGAGCATCTCGGCGCCGAGGGCGTGCATCAACTTTTTGTTCGGAGCAGAGATGTTCGGATCGATCACGCAGACAAACTTGTAGCCCTTGGCCGCACAGACCATGGCCAGTGCGACCCCCAGATTGCCTGACGAAGATTCGATCAAGCGGGTTCTCTGGGTAATCAAACCCTGGCTTTCCAGGTCTGTGATGATCGCGTGTGCGGTTTTGAGCTTGATGGATCCGGCAGGATTCAATCCTTCGATTTTCAACTGGATCTTGGCACTGCAAAGATCCCCTATCTGCACATAGCTATCTTCATTGATGAGCTGTTTGATCATACGTCGTCCCTTTCGTCGCTTTTATGCCGGGCGCAATGGCTCGCCAGCATCAGTCCTGGAGTGTTGAAAAACAGTGTTCACGGTTCGCTGTTCAGATTGTTTTCAGATTTTTTAGCTGGACGGGAAGTGACCTTTCGGTGGACGCCGATCTATTCAAAAAATCAGGTATCGCGCTCTGCCTGGTTGAAGCGTGCAGAGTATTTTTGCGGCACAAAGTAGAGCCCATCCCGGGCTCGCCAAGGCTGATCAAATACTGGCGATTTTTCCTACACGGCGAGAGATACAGATTTCCGCTATTTTCCAGTACACCTGACGGGGAAGTGCATTGCAGACGGTTGGCGGGGATGAGGGGGAGGGTGTTGCGCAGGGGGGGATCAAATCGCAGACATAAAAAAACCCTGAATCTTGCGATTCAGGGTTTTCGGTATTTGGTGCCCAGAGACGGAATCGAACCGCCGACACGGGGATTTTCAATCCCCTGCTCTACCGACTGAGCTATCTGGGCAACGGGGCGCATTAAAAGGGTTTTTCGGATTTACGTCAAACACTTTTTTAAAATTTCTTAAATTAATTCCGTCGCTTACGATCCGACCCCCGATTTTCGGGGGTTACTCCGCTGGCGGCACGTAGCCTTCGGCTTGAGCGTATTCCTCGCCGGAGAAGTACTTGTCCATTTCGCCCTGGAGAAATTTGCGGTCTTCGGCGTTCATCATGTTCAAACGCTTTTCGTTGATCAGCAGGGTCTGGTGTTTCTGCCAGTCAGCCCAGGCCTTGGCCGAGACGTGTTCGAAAACATCCTGACCCTTGGCGCCCGGGTATGGAGGGCGCTCCAGGCCTGGCAGCTCTTCTTTGTACTTGCGGCACATTACGGTGCGGGTCATGACGATACTCCTGCATTCAAAACGGTGGCCGCGCGTTCGAGCAAAGTTTTGACCGGGGCAGCAAGGCCCAGGCGCGGCGGGGTGGCGAGGTTATACCAGAGCCAGTCGGCCTCGGCCACGTGATCGCCGGCCTCCTGTACCTGAACCAGCCAGGGTTCGATCGACAGCTGGAAATGGCTGAAGGTGTGCACCAGCGTCGGCAGCGCCTGCTGTTCGCGCACTTGCAACGAGTGCTGCACCGCCAGATGCTGCAGGTCGTCGAGGTCATCGAGTTCCGGCAGGCTCCACAATCCGCCCCAAAGTCCGGTAGATGGCCGGCGATAAAGCAGAATCGCGCCGTCCGGGTTGGCCAGCATCGGCATCAGCGTGCGTTTCTGCGGGATGGCTTTGCGCGGTTTGGGAATCGGGTAGCGCGTCTCCAGGCCAAGCATGTGCGCTTCGCAGCCCTTTTCCAGCGGACACAGCAGGCAGCTCGGCTTGCTGCGCGTGCACAGCGTCGCGCCGAGATCCATCATCGCCTGGGTGTAGGCGTTGACCCGATCCTGCGGCGTAAAGCGCTCTGCGGTGGCCCACAGCTGCTTGGCGACCTTCGGCTCGCCGGGGTAGCCCTCTTGCGCGGTAAAGCGCGCCAGCACGCGTTTGACGTTGCCGTCGAGGATCGGCGCGCGCAGGCCCATGCTGATGCTGGCAATCGCGCCAGCGGTGGACAGGCCGATGCCCGGCAGCTCGGTGAGCTTTTCGACATCGCGCGGAAACTCGCCGCTGTACTGGCTGACGACAATCTTCGCGGTCTTCTGCAAGTTGCGCGCGCGGGTGTAGTAACCGAGGCCCGTCCACAGGTGCAGCACTTCGTCTTCCGGCGCTTCGGCCAGCGCTTCGACCGTCGGCAGCGAGGCCATGAAGCGGTCGAAGTAATTCAGCACGGTGCTGACCTGAGTCTGCTGCAACATGATTTCCGAGACCCACACCCGATACGGGTTGATGCCTTGCTGCCATGGCAAATCGTGGCGGCCGTGGCGGTCGAACCATTCCAGCACCGCCGTTGAAAACTGCTCCGCTCTCATCGCTTGAACAGCCCCTTCAATGCATTTTTCAGCTCGGGGCTGACCTTGTCGCCGAGTTTCTCGTCGATTTTCTCGCTGAGCTTGTCGCCAGCCAGTCTGGCCGCGACCTGGCCCATGCGTTCGTTGTCCAGACGGCAGGCCTTGGCACCCAGTTCCAGTGGGCCACGGCAGCGCAACGGCCACTCGATGCCAACGTACTTCTCGCCGACCTGGCAGGCCGGATCCGGCATGTCGCTCTTGTCGCCTTCGACGACGATGCCGACCCGGTAATCCATGCCCAGCACGCGCAGGTCGATGTCGCCGTCACCATTGACGGTCATGCCCGGGATGCGCACTTTCAGATCCGGATTGCTCGCTACGCCGTTGCGGAACGTCAGGTTGCCCTTGAGCTCCTGGAACGGCGTGTCCTTGCCGCGCGGCTCGCCGCTGAGGGTTTTGCGATTCAGCGTGGCGATGCCTTTGCACAGTTGTTGCTCAAGATTGGCGTTGAGCAACACGCCGTTGTTGATCACGAAACTGGCGTTGCCGTTGAGGGTCTCGATCAGCGCCTGCTGGCTGTTGCCGCTACCGGTGAAGCTGCTGGTGAGATTGACCAGACCTTTGACCGGTGGATTCTTGCCCTGGCTTTCGAGGATTTTTTCTACCGGCACCCGGTTGATCCGCGTTTGCAGATTGAGGATCGGCGCCGCCTGGCGCACGTCCAGCGTGCCCTTGGACTCGAAGTCGCCGTTGTACAACTCGCCGCGCAGGTTCTCCAGGGTCAGCAAGCCGCCCTGGCCGTTGGCCTTGAGCACGGCGTTCTGAATCGGCAGTTTGTCGAGGGTCAACTGGCCGAAGCTCAGGTCGGCATTCACGTCGAGTTTGCTCAGACGCTCGACCGGCAACAGGCGTTCGGTGCTCCAGGCGCTTTTGCTCGGTTTGTCCGGCAGTGGCGTGCTGCCGGCTCCGGCCAGCGCGTCGGCTTCGGTGCTGGCGACTTCGGCCTGACGCACTTGCGTGGCGCTATTGGCCTGAGCGGATTTCGGCGGCAGGTAGCGGTCGACGTTGAAAGTGTCAGCCTTGAGAATCGCGCGCAGCGATTGCTTGGCGAAGTCTTCGACGGCGATGCGCCCGCTGAAGCTGCTGTCGTCGAGTTTCAGGTTGATGTTGTCGAACGCCACGCTGGTCGGCGTGGCCGCGACGCGGCTGACCAGCTCGACTTTGCTCAGGCTGCCTTCGGCCATGGCCGGCAGTTTCTGGCCGATGCTGTCGACGAATTTTGCCAGATCGAACTGGGCGATGGAGATGCCGCCACTGATCTGCGGTGTCTTGTCGAGGTCGTTGGCTTTCAGTTCGCCCAAGGCGCGCAGCTGATTAACGGATAGCTTGATGCCGGTCCATTCGGCGACGTTCGCGGCTTTATCCAGCAGCATCTGGCCCTGCGCGGCAAAGGTCACGGTTTTACCTTGCAGCGGATCACCGGCAACTTCGCCGCTGAGTTTCAGGTCTTCCAGCTTGTAGCGTTGCAGGGCGCGCTCGAAGCGCAGCTCGCCAGTGAGTTCGGTGCGTACGCGCAGCACTGGTTGATTGGTGCCGAGGAACGCCGTGGCTTTGATCGGGATGTTGGTCGAATCGTGAACCGGGCCGGTGCTGAGCTGGATGCTTTCGGCGCTGAACTGCTTGCCGGTCAACTCGTCGCTGTATTCAACGCGGGCGTTGTTGACGGTCAGGCTGTCGATGTCGAGCCGGATCGGTTGCGCCGGTTTTTCCACCGCTACAGTGGGCTCACTCGCGGGTTCGCCGGGAGTGGCCGGCGGCGTTGCTCCGGGTTTCACCGGCACCTTGCCGATGTCTTCCCAGTTGCCGTGGCCGGTCTTGTCACGGTTGAGACGCAGATTCAGGCCTTCAACGCGCACATCGCTCATCTGCACTTCGCGGCGCAACAGCGGCAGCACGCGCACTGACAGGCCGAGCATCTGCAGATCGGCAAATGGTTCGGTGGGCTTGGCCAGGGTCGCGACGCTGGCCTCGTGCAGTTCCAGGCCGAGCCACGGGAACAGGCTCCAGCCGATATCGCCATTGAGCGTCAGCTCGATGTGGGCCTTGTCGCGGGCTATCTGGCGGATCTCGTCTTTGTAGTCGTTGGGATCGAAGAGGTGGGTCAGGGCAAAGCCCAGCGCCACAATGATCAGCAACAGCCCGAGAAGTACCAGACCCAGGATTTTGCCGAACGCTTTCATGGGCGAGTCCTTGTAAGTAGTCGAATTCATAATTTAGCCGGGGAGTATAGCGCTGCATCTGCCCGGGCTGCTGAGGCGTCCTGTCACAACCTGCCGAGCCGCGGCACGCAGCGCTTCGACAGCGCATGCCTTGGTGGTTCCCCGCAGGCAGGAGATCAGTTGACTCAAAAAAGGTGATATCAGTTTGGTTTTTCTGTCACGTACAGATGGTAACCTGCGCCGGTTCGTCTGCCCTTCTGCGACTTTTGGTCGCGCCTCAAGGAGCTTCACCCACTAACACGGTCATGCCTGCGTGCATAAAGACCGGGGGTGAGCAGTGGCTGGCGAACCATACTAATAATTGGGGGATACACAATGAGCACGAGCATCACGGCGGACGGCCTCAAAGCCGATCAGCCAGGCTTCCTGTCCAAGGAACGCATCATCGCCAAGCCCGGTTTCAACCGCTGGCTGGTACCACCGGCCGCTCTGGCCATCCACTTGTGCATCGGC
This sequence comes from Pseudomonas sp. TWP3-2, assembly GCF_049897765.1. Lineage (NCBI taxonomy): Bacteria > Pseudomonadati > Pseudomonadota > Gammaproteobacteria > Pseudomonadales > Pseudomonadaceae > Pseudomonas > Pseudomonas sp. TWP3-2. Next base: position 267,150 of record NZ_JAFCWW010000001.1, read on the forward strand.
ATGGCCTACGGCTTCTCGGTGTTCTGGTTGCCGTTGTCCAAGGCGCTAGGCGTCACCGCTCCGCAGGCTTGCGCGCCGGACATGAGCTTCATCGCACAAGTGTTTTCGTCGCAATGCGACTGGCCGATCTCCATGCTCGGCTGGATCTACACGCTGTTCTTCATCTTCCTCGGCTGCTCGGCAGCGATCTGGGGTGGCTGGCTTGAACACGCCGGGCCGCGCAAGGCCGGTGTGGTATCGGCATTGTGCTGGTGCGGCGGTCTGCTGATTTCGGCACTGGGGATTTATACCCACCAGATCTGGCTGATGTGGATCGGCTCGGGCGTGATCGGCGGTATCGGTCTCGGTCTGGGTTATATCTCGCCGGTTTCGACCCTGATCAAGTGGTTCCCGGACAAGCGCGGCATGGCCACTGGCATGGCGATCATGGGCTTCGGTGGTGGCGCGATGGTTGGCGCTCCACTGGCGACCGCACTGATGAGCCATTTCGCTTCGCCGACCGGCGTTGGCGTGTGGCAGAGCTTCGTGGCGATGGCTGCGATCTACTTTGTGTTCATGATCGGTGGTGCTTTGGCCTACCGCGTTCCGCCGACTGGCTGGAAGCCTGAAGGCTGGACTGCTCCGGCGAAAAAAGCGGCGAATGCGATGATCACCAACCGCCATGTGCACGTGAATGTGGCGTGGAAAACCCCGCAATTCCGTCTGGTGTGGCTGGTGCTGTGCCTGAACGTGTCGGCCGGTATCGGCATCCTCGGCATGGCTTCGCCACTGTTGCAGGAAGTGTTTGGCGGCAAATTGATCGGTGTTGATCTGCCGTTCGGCCAACTGGACGCCGGGCAACTGGCTTCGATCGCGGCGATTGCTGCCGGTTTCACCGGTCTGCTGAGCCTGTTCAACATCGGTGGCCGGTTCTTCTGGGCATCGTTCTCGGACTACCTGGGCCGGAAAAACACTTACTTTGTGTTCTTCGCGCTGGGCTTTGCGCTGTACGCGTTGATTCCGAACCTCGGTCATCTGGGCAACGTTGCGCTGTTCGTGGCGGCGTTCTGCATCATTCTGTCGATGTACGGCGGTGGTTTCGCGACGGTTCCGGCGTATCTGGCGGACCTGTTCGGTACGCAAATGGTCGGCGCGATTCATGGTCGACTGCTGACCGCGTGGGCTGCGGCCGGTGTGCTCGGTCCAGTGCTGGTCAACTATCTGCGTGAGTATCAGTTGAGCATCGGCGTTGAACGCGCTGCCGCTTACGACATCACTTTGTACATCCTCGCCGGCCTGCTGGTGTTGGGCTTCCTGTGCAACCTGCTGGTACGTCCGGTGGCCGACAAGTACTTCATGACCGACGCCGAACTGGCTGCCGAACAGGCGCTGGGCCACGACAAGGGGGCTGACAGCAGCACCGTACTGGAGTGGAAAGCCGCGCCGGGCAGCAAGCCATTGGCGATTGCTGCGTGGCTGGTGGTGGGTATTCCGTTGGCGTGGGGTGTGTGGGTGACCCTGCAGAAGACCGCGGTTCTGTTCCACTAAGCGGCGACGAAAGCCGGCATTCGCAATGAATGCTGGCTTGTACGGACATGTACATCGCTGGCGGCAGGGAATTCACTCCGTCAGCGATATCACCTCTCGTGTTTCTGTTTCGGCCCCGCGCCCCTATAATGGCTGCCTTTTTCGCCCAATGATTTGCGGAGCTGGTGATGGCCGAACGTATGGCGTCTGTCGAGCGCGACACTCTGGAAACCCAGATCAAAGCCTCGATCAACCTTGATGGCACCGGAAAGGCCCGATTCGATATCGGTGTTCCTTTTCTCGAGCACATGCTGGACCAGATCGCCCGTCACGGGCTGATCGACCTGGATATTGTCAGCAAGGGCGACCTGCATATCGACGACCACCACACTGTGGAAGACGTCGGTATCACTCTCGGCCAGGCTTTCGCCAAAGCCATCGGCGACAAGAAAGGTATCCGTCGCTACGGCCACGCCTACGTACCGCTCGATGAAGCGCTGTCGCGTGTGGTGATCGACTTCTCCGGTCGTCCGGGCCTGCAGATGCACGTGCCTTATACCCGCGCCACTGTCGGCGGCTTCGACGTTGACCTGTTCCAGGAATTCTTCCAGGGCTTCGTCAACCACGCGTTGGTCAGCCTGCACATCGACAACCTGCGTGGCACCAACACTCATCACCAGATCGAAACCGTGTTCAAGGCGTTCGGCCGCGCGCTGCGCATGGCCGTCGAACTGGACGACCGCATGGCCGGCCAGATGCCCTCGACCAAGGGCGTTCTGTAATGCAGACGGTCGCGGTTATCGATTACGGCATGGGTAACCTGCACTCGGTGGCCAAGGCCCTCGAGCACGTCGGTGCCGGCAAGGTCTTGATCACCAGCGATGCGAATGTGATTCGTGAAGCCGACCGGGTGGTGTTTCCCGGCGTTGGCGCGATTCGCGATTGCATGGCGGAAATCCGTCGCCTGGGCTTCGATTCGCTGGTGCGTGAAGTCAGCCAGGATCGTCCGTTCCTCGGCATCTGCGTCGGCATGCAAGCCTTGCTCGACAGCAGTGAAGAGAACGACGGCGTCGACTGCATCGGCCTGTTTCCGGGCGCAGTGAAGTTCTTTGGCAAAGACCTGCACGAAGATGGCGAACACCTGAAAGTCCCGCACATGGGCTGGAACGAAGTGCGGCAGACGGTGAGTCACCCGCTGTGGCACAACATTCCGGATCTGGCGCGCTTCTACTTCGTACACAGCTACTACATCGCCGCCGGCAACGCGCGGCAGGTGGTGGGTGGCGGTCATTACGGCGTCGATTTCGCTGCGGCGCTGGCCGAAGGTTCGCGTTTCGCCGTGCAGTTTCACCCGGAGAAGAGCCATACCCATGGCCTGCAATTGCTGCAGAACTTCGCCGCGTGGGACGGTCGCTGGTAAATGGCCGTCAAGAAGAAGCCGCCGATCCTGACCCTCACTCCCGAACAGGAGAACGAGGCCAATCACAAGATCAAACGCTTCATGGAGGATCGCTTCGAACTGAACCTGGGTTCGTTCGAAGCGGCCGAAATTCTTGAGCTGTTTACCCGCGAAATTGCGCCGCACTATTACAACAGGGCGATTTTCGATGTGCAGACCCACCTCAAGGAGCGGTTTGAAAGCATCGAAAGCGACCTGTGGGCGCTCGAGAAAAACTGATTTCCGAGCCAAGCTGAACATTCAAATTTGAAGGTTTGCCAGATGCTGATTATTCCCGCTATCGATCTTAAAGACGGTGCCTGTGTACGTCTGCGCCAGGGCCGCATGGAAGATTCCACGGTGTTCTCCGATGACCCGGTGAGCATGGCCGCCAAGTGGGTGGAGGGCGGTTGCCGTCGTCTGCATCTGGTCGATCTGAACGGCGCCTTCGAAGGTCAGCCGGTCAACGGTGAAGTGGTTACTGCCATCGCCAAGCGCTACCCGAACCTGCCGATCCAGATCGGTGGCGGCATCCGCTCGCTGGAAACCATCGAGCACTACGTCAAGGCTGGCGTGAGCTACGTGATCATCGGCACCAAAGCCGTGAAAGACCCGGCGTTCGTGGCTGAAGCCTGCCGCGCATTCCCGGGCAAGATCATCGTCGGCCTCGACGCCAAAGACGGTTTTGTCGCCACCGATGGCTGGGCTGAAATCAGCACCGTGCAGGTTATCGACCTGGCGAAGCAGTTCGAAGCCGATGGCGTGTCGTCGATCGTTTATACCGACATCGCCAAAGACGGCATGATGCAGGGCTGCAACGTGCCGTTCACCGCTGCGTTGGCTGCTGCGACCAAGATTCCGGTAATCGCCTCCGGTGGTATCCACAACCTCGGTGACATCAAGTCGCTGCTCGACGCGCGTGCGCCAGGCATTATCGGCGCGATCACCGGCCGGGCGATCTACGAAGGCACCCTCGACGTCGCCGAAGCGCAAGCTTTCTGCGATTCGTACAAAGGCTGAGGACTGACCATGGCGCTGGCCAAACGCATCATCCCTTGCCTGGACGTGGACAACGGCCGGGTCGTCAAGGGTGTGAAGTTCGAGAACATCCGCGATGCCGGTGACCCGGTGGAAATCGCCCGTCGCTATGACGAGCAAGGTGCCGACGAGATTACTTTTCTCGACATCACCGCCAGCGTCGATGGCCGCGATACCACGCTGCATACCGTCGAACGCATGGCCAGTCAGGTGTTCATTCCGCTGACTGTCGGCGGCGGCGTACGCACCGTGCAGGACATCCGTAATCTGCTCAACGCCGGCGCGGACAAGGTTTCGATCAACACCGCCGCCGTATTCAACCCGGAATTCGTCGGCGAAGCGGCGCAGCATTTCGGCTCGCAATGCATTGTCGTCGCCATCGACGCGAAGAAGGTTTCACTGCCGGGCGAAACCCCGCGCTGGGAAATCTTCACCCACGGCGGGCGCAAGTCGACCGGCCTCGACGCGGTCGAGTGGGCAAAAAAAATGGAAGGTCTCGGTGCCGGCGAGATTCTGCTGACCAGCATGGATCAGGACGGCATGAAAAACGGCTTCGATCTTGGCGTGACTCGCGCGATCAGCGATGCGCTGGGCATCCCGGTGATCGCCTCCGGCGGTGTCGGCAACTTGCAGCATCTGGCCGACGGCATCATTGAAGGCCACGCCAGCGCAGTGCTGGCGGCAAGTATCTTCCACTTCGGCGAATACACCGTGCAGGAAGCCAAGGCGTATATGGCGCATCGCGGCATCGTAATGCGCTAAACATTCCGTACAGGCCAGTGGACAGCATGGCGTACCCAAGGCACTCTTGGGCACGCCATGGATTTCGGTAGCCCGACATGATCAAACGCCTGCTTCTCGCCCTCGCCAGTGCTTCTGTGTTGTTGCTCAACACGGCCCATGCCGGGGACAGTCCCGACACCGATCTGGTGCTCCTCACCGAAAACTTCCCGCCATACAACATGGCGAAGAACGGCAAGAATTTCGCTCAGGACGAGAACATCAATGGCATCGCCACGGACATCGTCCGCGAGATGTTCAAGCGCGCCGAACTCACTTACAGCCTGACCCTGCGATTCCCATGGGAGCGTGTCTACAAACTCGCCCTGGAAAATCCCGGCTACGGCGCATTCGTCATGGCACGGCTGCCGGATCGCGAAAAGCTCTTCAAATGGGTTGGCCCGATTGGTCCGGATGACTGGATCCTGCTGGCCAAACCCGACAGCAAGATCACCCTCGAAACCCTCAATGATGCGCGCAAGTACAAGATCGGCGCGTACAAGGGCGATGCGATTGCCGAGACCCTGAGCAAGCAGGGTCTCAAACCGGTTGTGGTTTTGCGTGATCAGGACAACGCGAAAAAACTCATCAATGGCCAGATTGACCTGTGGGCTACCGGCGACCCGGCCGGGCGCTATCTGGCGCGCCAGGACGGAGTCACCGGGCTGAAAACCGTGCTGCGCTTCAACAGCGCCGAACTCTATCTGGCGCTGAATAAAGACGTGCCGGACGAGGTGGTCGCCAAGCTACAGGCTGCGCTTGATCAACTGCGCAAGGAAGGCGTGGTCGACGACATCATGGCGCGGTATTTGTAATATCCGGCACCTCCGATAGCTCGGGCACTTCTGGCACTTCTGGCACTTCTGGCAGTTCGGGCAACTGAGGCAGCTCTGCCACAGGCGTCGGCGTCGCCAGGCCCTCAGTCGCGTCTTCAGGTGGATATTGCAGCCAGCACAGGCTCTTGCTATCGGAGTACATGAAGTTGATAGCTGTTTCTGTACGGTTTTCCCGCCACAAGTCGTAGTTACTTTGCAGCTGATACAGCGCCATCATCGTGTTTTTTGCGACGTTGGCGGCAACTGCCCCGATGTCCGGAGTTGTCCATCCACTGATTGAAGTTTGGGTATGGGTGAATTCTTCGCTCAATTTGGCCGAGAATTTTATCGGTCGTTCAACGTTCGACCCCGGGACTGGCCATGCACTCGGGATCTGCACAGCGCTGATGCGCGTGAACAGCCGCAGGTCCCGGCGGCTCTTCACCCGGCGCAAGGTCCATGTGACCAGGCTGTTCTTGTCCCCCTGGTTATGGCTCGAGCCGATGAGCACATAACGATCCGTCCTTTGCAGATAGTAATACGGCGATTCTCGCAGGCGTTGTGCGGGCGGCTGACCGTGGTCTTCGACCGCGAACCAGGGCAGTTTGGCTACTTGAGTCGGCTGCGTCGGTTCATGCGCTTCGGGCGCTGCAAAGCCAGACAGTATCGGAAGTTCCGGCCCCGGATTGATCTCTACCGGGATCTGCATTCGCAGTGAATACATTTCGACATCGGTCACTGGTCGGTCGTGGTTATTGGAGCCGACGAAAGTTCCTGGAGCGAAGTTGATCTCGCCTGCCTCGGCAAGCGGAGGATCTACGCTCCAGACGCTGAAACCCTGATTAGCGCGACTGCCTTGGTCATCCCAGATCAAAGCGCCAACGCTGGCCGCGGTTACGAGGTCTTCACGCACGCAGCGGACTGCATTCAATGAAGGCTTTTCGTCGTTGATGGAGCTCACCAGACCCAGTGCTACATAACCTTCCTGAGCCAGTGGTAGCCACAACGTACCACCGGCGGGATTCGAGCCTGTATCGCTCCAGACCTGCTCAAAGTCATCGGGCGGGCTGAGTGCTTTGCGCCGCTGTGCATCGGCGCTCGCCGCCGGTCCCTCGCAGACAACCGCCACGATCCTGCCGCCATTGATATTGCCGTCGCCGGAGATGGCGACGTCGCCAAGCGGGAAGTACCCCGGCAGCAAGTCAGGGGCGGGGGTCGGGCGCCAGAAGGCGCAGGGTTTTGCAGTGGAACTGTTGCAGGTCCAGACCCGCTGGAACTCGGTCGTGAAGTTGATCAGCAGGTTATCAACCGTGATCGACTGCATTGGCCTGTCGGCCGTTGTTTGCGTGTTCTCATTGTTCATGGTCATTCCTGATAGTGAAAGCGACTCACGGTCGCGACCTGTTGCAGGTCTCAATATCTGGAATTACCTGGGGCGTGGGGCGGTAACTATTTATAGGCGTGTGTCGGTTTGTTACCGATAGGTACCGTCTTTGCCATGCGCAGCCGTGGCGCGATTGCTGCGCACACTGATCATCTGTTTGATGTCGATCCACTCGATGCCTTGCGCTTTCAACTTTGGCAGTTCGCGCTCCAGCACCGCCAGAGTCTGCGGATACGGATGACCTATCATCACCGCCGATCCCTGCTTGCGAGCGAGGCTGATCGCGGTCTGCAACTGATTGAAGATTGCCGCTTCGGTGCGCTCGTCATCGAGAAACACGTCGCGCGAAACGCTCGCCAGATCGATCTTCTGCGCCTGCTGCGCTGCAACGGTCTGGGCGCTGGTGCGGCTGTCGACAAAAAACTTGTGGCGACGCTGCAACTCAGCCATCAACCAGGCCATGGCCACCGGTTGCGCGGTCATGCGGCTGCCCATGTGGTTGTTGATGCCGGCAGTGTACGGGACCATTTTGAATGCGGCGTCGAGGCGTTTTTGCAGTTCTTCGATAGGCAATTCAGGGTGCCAGGCGAACGGGCCGGTGGCCGGATCCATGGGCATGTGCAGAATCACGATCTTGCCGGCGCGATGGGCCTCGCGGGCAAACTCAGTGGCGTGCGGGGTGTCAGGCATGATCGCCGCCGTCACCGGGCCGGGCAGGGCGAGGACGCGACGATCGCGGGGCAGGCTTTGCCCCAGATCATCGATGATCAGGCTCAGGTAGACCTTGTGAGGCTTGGAGCCGACAGGTTCTGCGTGAGCAAAACCTGTCAGCAGGCACAACAGGGCGAGCGTGAAGCGCAGACCCATCCTCAACGGCCGGAGGTGATGCTCAAGCCTTTGAGCAGGCTCAGGGCCTGAGCCAACTGGTAATCGTCATCCTGCGGCATGGCTTTCGGCTTGGCGCCGGAACCGGTCGGTTTGTCCGCGCCGCCGTTGCCATTGCCGAGGTGACCTTGCAGATCGGCTTCCTTGAAGTATTCGCCGTCCTGCTCGCTGGTGATCTTGGCCTTGCGCACTTCGATGTCCGGCACGATGCCCTGGGCCTGAATCGAGCGGCCGTTCGGCGTGAAGTACAACGCGGTGGTGATCTTCAGCGCGCGGTCGTTGTTCAGCGGCAGCACGGTTTGTACCGAGCCTTTGCCGAAACTGGTGGTACCCATCACTACGGCGCGTTTCTGATCCTGCAAGGCACCGGCGACGATTTCCGAGGCCGAGGCGCTGCCACCGTTGATCAGCACAACCATCGGCACCGCTTCGCTTTCGTCTTTGCCGGTGGCGGAGAAGCGCAGTTCGGAGTTGGCGATCCGGCCCTTGGTGTAGACGATCAGGCCTTTGGTGATGAAGTGGTCGACCACTTCCACCGCTGCTTGCAGCACGCCGCCCGGGTTATTGCGCAGATCGAGGATCACGCCTTTGAGCTTTTTGCCGTTGTCCTTGCGCAGCTTGGCCAGGGCCTTGGAAACTTCTTCGCCGGTCTTGACCTGGAACTGAGTGATGCGGATCAGGCCGTAGCCCGACTCCAGGAGTTGCGCCTTGACGCTCTTCACTTGAATCACTGCGCGGGCCAGGGTCACGTCGAATGGCGTGCCGCCGTCACGAACCAGGGTCAGGGTGATTTTCTGGCCGATCTTGCCGCGCATCTTGTCCACGGCTTCGGTCATGGTCTGGCCGCGGGTTGGCGCGCCGTTGATCTTGACGATGAAGTCGCCGGCCTGAATCCCGGCCTTCGACGCCGGCGTGTCGTCGATTGGCGACACGACTTTGATAAAGCCGTCTTCAGCGCCGACTTCGATGCCCAGACCGCCGAATTCGCCGCTGGTGCTTTCCTGCAATTCAGCGAAGTCTTCCGGGCCGAGGTAGGCCGAATGCGGATCGAGGTTGCTGAGCATGCCCTTGATCGCGTTTTCCAGCAGGGTCTTGTCGTCTACCGGCTCGACATACGCAGCCTTGATCCGGTCCATGACCTCGGCAAAGGTGCGCAACTCTTCCAGCGGCAATGGCGCCTTGGAGGTCGCGGCCGTGCCTGCCGGAGCGACGGCCGGAGCCGGTTGAGCGGCAAACGCCAGAGGCGCGCCGATCACCAGAGCGATCGTCAGGGCCAGCGAGGTAAGGCGGGACAAATGCAGCATGTCGAACGAACTCCTGAATTAGATGGTGCGCTTATCCTTGCGCACGACACCATTGCGCCGGATCACTCGGGTGACCCTGCTGACGAATTGCGAAATACAGTGCTGGTGTGTCCTGTCCGCCGCTGTTGCCGACAGTGGAGATGGACTCACCGGCTTTTACTACGTCACCGGCCGACTTGAGCAGCGTCTGGTTGTGACCATAAAGACTTAGAAACCCGTTGCCGTGGTCGAGGATCACCAGCAAGCCGGCGCCACGCAGCCAATCGGCAAACACCACGCGCCCGCCGTGTACGGCATGCACCTGGCTGCCGGCGGAGGCGCTGATCATCACGCCGTCCCATTTGGTGCGCACATCGTCGCCACGGGTTTCGCCGAAGCGTGCCAGCAGTCGACCATCAACTGGCCAGGGAAGTTTTCCCCGAGTTGCCGAAAATGCGCCACCGAAGGTCTCCCCGCTGCTGGAAACCAGTGCGCCGGGTGTTGGTCTGGCGGGTTTGCGTGGGGCGTCGCTGGTGTCGGATTTCGCGTCCGCCTCAGCCTGGGCCTCACGTAAACGCTTTTTTTCGGCTTCCTGCTGGGCAATGAGCGCTTTCTGCCGCGCTTCTTCTGCCTCACGAGCCTGGCGAGCCAGGGTTTCCTCAATGGTTTTAAGGACTTTAGACAGGTCTGCCTGATCCTGCTCGCGGGCGGCGAGTTTCTGATCGCGGGCCTTCACGTCGTCGTTGAGCTTGGCCAGCACTTGCTGGCGCTCTTTGCGCACCTTGTCGAGTGCGTCGCGCTGGGTGTCGAGGTCGCTTTTCTGTGACAGCAACTGCGCTTGCTGCGCGCCGATGTCTTTTTCGACATTGGCCAGTTGGCGCAGGGTTTCGTTGAAGTTCTTCAACTGCTCCAGGCGAGCCTGGCTCAGGTAGTCGTAATAGGTCAGGGTGCGGGCGAATTTCTCGGGGTTCTGCTGGTTGAGCAGCAGCTTGAGGTATTCCTGCCGGCCGTTCTGATAGGCCGCACGGGCCTGGATGGCGATCAGTCGTTGCTGTTCAGTGCGCGCGCTCTGGAGTTTTTTTTTCTCCGCATCGAGTCGCTGCAGCTCGGATTCACTTTTCTTCAGCTCTTTTTGCAGGGCATCGACCTGTTTCTCAAGCTTGCCCATCTCGGTTTCGGTGCCCTTGAGGTCTTTCTGCACCCCGGATTTTTCTTCCTGGAGCTTGCCCAGCAGTTTTTTCAGCTCGGCGATGTCCTGACGCGTGGCGTCCAACTGTTGTTGGGTTTGCGCGCGCTCGTCAGCGAAGGCCGGTTGGAGCAGGCATGTCAGAGCAAGGGCGATCAGGAGGCGAAGCATAGAGGCGGGCGGCACCGAGGTAAGGGACGGCCTAGTATGCCCGCCCCACGCGGCAAAAAAAACGCCCAATTGGGGCTGTGTGATAACTGGGCTGAAAAACGCCAAAAACCTTTGTAGAAGCGAACTGTGGCGAGGGGATTTATCCCCGTTGGGTGGCGAAGCCGCCCCAAAATCTGCTGTCACGGTGCGTTTTGCACACCGCATGCAAAGATTTCACGACTGCTACGCAGCCGAACGGGGATAAATCCCCTCGCCACAATTCAGCTCCCACAGGGTTTTGCGGTGTTTGATCCGGCGAATTACACCAGAATCGAAGTCCCGGTCATTTCCGCCGGTTTTTCCATGCCCAGCAGCTTGAGCATGGTCGGTGCCACGTCCGCCAGCACGCCGCCTTCACGCACTTTCAAGTCACGCTTGCCGACATAGATGAACGGCACCGGCTCGGTGGTGTGCGCGGTGTGCGCTTGACCGGTGGACTCATCGGCCATTTGCTCGACATTGCCGTGGTCGGCGGTGATCAGTGCTTCGCCGCCAACCTTTTCCAGCGCCTCGACGATACGGCCAACGCACAGATCCAGGCATTCAACAGCCTTCACCGCAGCGTCAAACACGCCGCTGTGGCCGACCATGTCGCCGTTGGCGTAGTTGACCACGATCACGTCGTAACGCTGGTTTTCGATGGCATCGACGATGCGGTCGGTAACTTCCGGCGCGCTCATTTCCGGCTGCAAGTCATAAGTAGCGACTTTTGGCGACGGGATCAGAATGCGTTCTTCGCCCGGGAACGGTTCTTCACGGCCACCGGAGAAGAAGAAGGTCACGTGGGCATATTTTTCGGTTTCGGCGATGCGCAGCTGGGTTTTGCCGTTTTTCGCCAGATAGTCGCCGAGCACGTTTTCCAGACTGCCGGCGGCGAAGGCCGAAGGCGCAGGAATGCTGGCGGCGTATTGGGTAAGCATGACGAAACCGGCCAGTTTTGGCTGGCGCGCGCGCTCGAACTCGTTGAAATCGTCTTCGACGAACACGCGAGTCAGCTCGCGGGCACGGTCGGCGCGGAAGTTCATGAATACCACGGCGTCGCCGTCTTCGACCTTGACCGGCTCACCGATGCTGGTGGCTTTGACGAACTCGTCGCTCTCGCCACGCGCATAGGCGGCTTCCAGGCCTTCCTGAGCGGTGGCGGCGTTGAATTCGCCGTTGCCATCGACGATCAGGTTGTAGGCCTGAGATACGCGATCCCAGCGGTTGTCGCGATCCATGGCGAAATAACGCCCGACGATGCTGGCGATGCGGCCCTTGCCGAGTGCCTGGAAGGTCGCGTCGAGCAGTTCGATCGACGACTGTGCGCTTTTCGGCGGGGTGTCGCGACCGTCGAGGAAGGCGTGCAGGTAGATTTTTTCAGCGCCGCGCTTGAACGCCAGCTCAGCCATGGCGACCAGATGATCCTGGTGGCTGTGCACGCCGCCATCGGACAGCAGGCCCATGAAGTGCACGGCTTTGCCGGCGGCCACGGCTTTATCCACAGCGGCGCAGATGGTCGGGTTCTCGAAGAACTCGCCGTCGCGGATCGATTTGGTCACGCGAGTGAAGTCCTGATACACCACGCGCCCGGCGCCAAGGTTCATGTGGCCGACTTCCGAGTTGCCCATCTGGCCGTCCGGCAGGCCGACGTCCATGCCACTGCCCGAAATCAGGCCGTTCGGCTGATTGGCTGTCAGGCGATCCAGCACAGGCTTGTTCGCGGCAAATACGGCGTTGGATTCAGGGCTGTCGCTGTGACCGAAGCCGTCGAGGATGATCAGGACCAAAGGTTTAGGCGTGGTAGTCATGGAATCCACTCGTGGCTGAGTTAATAAGAGGGCGATGGAAAAGGGAGTTGGAGTTTAAAGCGAAGTTCCGACCGCGTCACCGCCGGACGGGGTTTGGCCGACCATAGTGGCTGTGTATACTGGCCGACATTTTAACGCCCTGGAACCTCCTTCGATGGTTGCTCACCTGATTGAATTTGCCACTAACCACTACATTCTTGTCGGTATCTTCGTCGTACTGCTGGCACTGCTGCTGGCGCACACGATGCAGGGCGGCGGTAAAAGCCTGAGCACCGGCGAACTGACCGCACTGGTCAACAAGGACGTAGGCATTGTGGTGGACATCCGTTCGAACAAGGATTTCGCCGCTGGCCACATCGTTGGCGCGATCAATATTCCTCAAGACAAACTGGCCGCGCGTGTCGCTGAGCTGGAAAAGCACAAGGCCAAGACCATCATTCTGGTCGACGCCCTGGGCCAGACCGCTGGCACCCACGCTCGCGAGCTGATGAAATCCGGCTTCACCGCCGGCAAGCTGTCCGGCGGGATCTCCAGCTGGAAAGGCGACAACCTGCCGCTGGTGAAGTGAAATGACTCAAGTCATCGTCTACTCCAGCGATTACTGCCCTTACTGTTCGCGAGCCAAGCATCTGCTCGTGAACAAAGGCGTGGCCTTCGAAGAGATCAAGGTCGATGGCAAGCCGCAGGTGCGTGCCGCCATGGCCCAGAAGGCCGGGCGCACGTCTGTGCCGCAGATCTGGATCGGCGACAAGCACGTCGGCGGCTGTGATGACTTGTTCGCCCTTGAGCGCGCAGGCAAGCTCGACGCGCTGCTCAAGGCCTGACCCGCACACTCGACCGCACACCAAGAACCCTAAAAGACCCAAGATCAGAAAGGATCTGAGATGACTGACCAACAGAACACTGCAGCCAGCGAAGAAGAAACCGCACCGCAATTCTCCTTGCAGCGCATCTACGTACGTGACTTGTCCTTCGAAGCCCCGAAAAGCCCGGCGATCTTCCGCCAGCAGTGGGACCCGCAGGTCGGTCTGGATCTGAATACCCGCCAGAAGCAACTGGAAGGCGATTTCTACGAAGTCGTGCTGACCCTGTCGGTGACCGTCAAGAACGGTGAAGAAGTGGCCTTCATTGCTGAAGTGCAGCAGGCCGGTATCTTCCTGATCAAGAACCTCGATGCGGCTTCGATGAGCCACACCCTGGGCGCGTTCTGCCCGAACATCCTGTTCCCGTATGCTCGCGAGACGCTGGACAGCCTGGTCACCCGTGGCTCGTTCCCGGCGCTGATGCTGGCTCCGGTGAACTTCGACGCTCTGTACGCGCAAGAACTGCAGCGCATGCAGGAAAGCGGCGAGACGCCAACCGTTCAATAAACGGCGCTGCTGAAAATCGCGGGCAAGCCCGCTCCCACAGGATTGTGCAAAACCTGTGGGAGCGGGCTTGCCCGCGATTGTTTGTGTCAGGCGAAAATTATTTGAAGTCGTTCTGCCGCCACGCTTCGTACACCGCCACGGCGACGGTGTTCGACAGATTCAAGCTGCGGCAGCCTTCACGCATCGGCAGGCGCAGGCGCTGTTCGGACGGCAGGGCGTCGAGCACTTCCGGCGGCAAGCCACGGCTTTCCGGGCCGAAGATGAACGCATCGCCCGGCACGAACGCCGCATCATGAAACGGCCGCGAGCCCTTGGTGGTGAACGCGAACAGCCGTGGATGGCCGAGGCTTTCCAGGCAACTGGCGAGATCGGCGTGGCGCTGGAGAGTGGCATACTCGTGATAGTCGAGGCCGGCGCGACGCAGACGTTTGTCGTCCATGTCGAAGCCCAGCGGTTCGATCAAATGCAGGTGGCAGCCGCTGTTGGCGCACAGCCTGATAACGTTGCCGGTATTCGGCGGAATTTCTGGTTGAAAAAGGATGACGTGAAACATGCACGGCTCCGCAGGTAAAGATGACGCGCATTCTACGCCGCCAACGGATCGGCGTTCGAAACTATTCCCGCGCGTGATTGCTTCGCTGGCAATTGTCGGTGTGATGGTCGGGCTGATGATTGGTCGGTTGACCACGCCTGACCAGAGCGTATTGCAACAGGTCGAAGTGGTCGATGGTGGCTTGCTGGTGTGGTTCAACAACGAACCGAAGCTGCACGGCGAGATCGTCGACGGCAGCGTGGCGTTGTTGTTCGAAGCGGAGGGCAAGGCGCAGAAAGGCCAGCTCAAGCTCGACGGCAAGGACGTGAACTGGCGGACGCGATTGAGTGACAAGGGCTTGTTGCTGACGCTGGTGGCCGCGCGGCCGCTGCAAGGCGAGTGGGTCGGCAAACAGCTCGACGACCGCTGGCGGCTGGAGATTCGTCTGCGCGATAAATAAAAGAGGGAATCCCCGGCCTGCCTGTACCAAGGTTCCCAAAACGGGCGGGCTCATCGCAATGCGGGCTGAGCCGGTGTAAAGAAGGAACCCCTGACCTGCCTGTATCAAGGGCCCCAAAAGGGTGGACTCGCTGAGTCCGATGTAAAGAGGGGAATCCCCGGCCTGCCTGTACCAAGGCCCCCGAAACGGGTGGTGAATCGAATCACCTGATTGAGTTATTGCAGGGGCCGTGCCAGGTTTTAATATCGCGAAACAAAATAGCTCGATAGAAATGCGAAAGCCCCGGGATTCGGGGCTTTCGTGTGTCTTACGTCGGTTTTTTTGCGGGTCAATTGCAGAAATAACAATGGGGTGCCGTGCGCAATTGCGGGTCAGAGCGCATTGCGATGGTGCACGCTGGCCCTTGCGACATCGCGAGCGAGACGGTTGAAGGTTGATTAACCCTCTTCGCCCTCATCATCATCCCCACCATCAACCTTCATGCCCAATTCCTTGATCTTGCGCGTCAGAGTATTGCGCCCCCAACCCAGCAACACCGCCGCATCCCGCCGACGCCCGGCCGTATGCTTCAGCGCCGTCTCGATCATGATCCGCTCAAACGCCGGCACCGCGCTGTCGAGCAGGCTCGATTGCCCGCGCGCCAAAGCCTGATCAGCCCACTGACGCAATGCTTGCTCCCAGTTGGTCACCGGTGCCGAATCCTGCGGCAGGTTCAGCAGTTCCGGCGGCAGGTCGCTGACGTGTACTTCGCGTCCCGACGCCATCACGGTGATCCAGCGGCAGGTGTTCTCCAACTGACGCACGTTGCCCGGCCAGGGCAGGTTTTTCAGGTATTCCTCGGTCTCGCTTTTCAGCAGCTTCGGCTCGACCGCGAGTTCTTGCGCGGCGCGGCTGAGGAAATGCCTGGCCAGGGTCGGGATGTCTTCGCGACGATCCGACAGGCGCGGGATGTGGATGCGGATCACGTTGAGGCGATGGAACAAGTCCTCACGGAATTTCCCGGCATGTACCAGGGTTTCCAGATTCTGATGCGTCGCGGCGATGATGCGCACATCGACCTTGACCGGTACGTGCCCGCCAACCCGATAAAACTCGCCATCGGCCAAAACCCGTAGCAAGCGCGTCTGAGTGTCCGCCGGCATGTCGCCGATTTCATCGAGAAACAGCGTGCCGCCATCCGCCTGTTCGAAGCGCCCGCGACGCAAGTTTGCCGCGCCGGTGAACGCGCCTTTCTCATGGCCGAACAGCTCGGATTCCATCAGATCTTTCGGAATCGCCGCCATGTTCAGCGCGATAAACGGCGAGGCCGCGCGCGGGCTGTGGCGGTGCAGGGCGTGGGCCACCAGTTCTTTACCGGTGCCGGACTCGCCGTTGATCAGCACGGTGATGTTGGAGTGGCTCAAGCGCCCGATGGCGCGAAACACTTCCTGCATCGCCGGCGCTTCGCCGATGATTTCCGGGGTGCGGGTCAGGGCTGGCACCACTTCCAGGCCTTGCTGTTCTTGCGCGTGTTGATTGGCGCGTTTGACCAGCGATACCGCTTCATCAACGTCGAACGGTTTTGGCAGGTACTCGAACGCGCCGCCCTGATAGGAGGCGACCGCGCTGTCCAGATCGGAGTGAGCGGTCATGATGATGACCGGCAAACGTGGGTGTTGCTCGCGAATCCGCGCCAGCAGATCGAGGCCACTGGCACCCGGCATGCGGATGTCGGAGATGATCACATCGGGTTGCTGACGCGCGAGACGGCTCATCACGCCATCGGCGCTGTCGAAGCTCTGGGTGGTCATGCCTTCTTGTTGCAGGGCTTTTTCCAGCACCCAACGGATTGATCGGTCGTCATCGACGATCCACACGGTTTCACTACGGCTCATGTCGATGTGGCTCCTTGTTCCAGTGGCAGAAAGATCGAGAAGGTGGTGTGGCCTGGATGGCTTTCACACTCGATCAGGCCCTGGTGCTGACTGATGATGTTCTGGGTAATGGCCAGGCCTAGCCCGGTACCGTCCGGACGGCCGCTGACCATGGGAAAGAAAATGGTTTCCTGCAGTTCCGGCGGAATGCCCGGCCCGTTGTCGATGATCTCGATTTTGGTCACCAGACGATGGCGGATATGGCCAATGGTGAACTGGCGCATGGCGCGCGAGCGCAGGCTGATGCGGCCCAGGCGCAGCTCGTTCTGGCTGCTGATGGCCTGCATCGCGTTACGCACGATGTTCAACACCGCCTGAATCATCTGCTCGCGGTCGATCAACACGTCGGGAATGCTCGGATCGTAATCGCGCACCAAGGTGATGCAGCCCTGACTCTCGGCCTCGACCAGATGGCAAACGCGCTCCAATACTTCATGTACGTTGCACAGCGCCAGCGAGGGCAGCTTGTTCGAACCGAGCATGCGGTCGACCAGATTGCGCAGACGATCGGCCTCTTCGATGATCACGTTGGTGTAATCACGCAGGCTGTCTTCCGGCAGTTGCCGGGCGAGCAGTTGCGCGGCACCGCGGATGCCGCCGAGTGGATTCTTGATTTCGTGGGCGAGGCCGCGCACCAGCATCTTGCTGGTTTCCTGCTTCGACAGCTGCGCCTCTTCCTTGGTGATGCGCAGCAGGCGGTCACGCGGATGCACTTCGAGCAACAGCAGCGTTGCACCGTTGCTGAGGATTGGCGTCACCGCGTAATCCACGGTCAGAGTCTGGCCGGTGAGGGCGGTGAGCATCGCTTCGCGTTTGGTGAACGGGTGCGCCTGTTCCACGGCCTGGCGGAGCGAGTTGAGCGCCTCTGTGGACTCAGTGAACAGCTCACTGATGAACTGGCCATGGCTGCGCTGGCCGCTGATGGCCAGCAGCATCTCCGCCGCCGGGTTCATGTACTCGAGGCGCAGTTCGGCGTCGAGCAGGATGGTGGCGGTGGTCAGGTTGTCGAGCAGCAAACGGTGTAGTGCGTCGCTAATGGTCATCAGGACCTCTTTTGCAGCGGAGCGTGCGCAGGAAACAAGCGTCGGTAAACGGAAAATGCAAAAACCAAACCAAGGCTCCGAAAAGAAGCGCTCGACCACTGAAACGGGCGTTTGACGCTCGTTTGCGTGGCAGGTGGCCAGCTCCAACGGGTAGTTTCGAACCAAAATGGGCTGCAATGTGAGTACGGTGCAGTCTTATGCACCAATATAGTGCGCAAAGCTGAACAGCGTTAGAAGAAACGCAGGAAGGGGTTTTTCGGTTCTTCGGGTTTGTCTTTCAGCGGGCATTCCGGGCGCACGCCGTAGTCGTCAGCGACGCAAGGTTTGACCTGGCGTTTCTGGGTCAGCGAGATGCGCAGCATGTGGAACGGCTGATTGGCGGTTTTTTCGACCGTCCGCCCTTGGGTGTCGAGGATTTCCACCGACAGGTTGTGGCTGCCCCGGTCGATGTTGCTCAGTGGGAAAACCGGGCTGAGGCCGGGTTCGCCAATCGCCTGACCGTCGAGCAGCAAACGGTAGCGGTGCCCGGCTTGCAGGCCGGGTTCGCTGGTGACGCTGACGATCAACTCGCCGGCACTGCTGCGGATGGTTGCATCAGGTTCCGGGATCAGCAGACGCAGCATGTCGTAACGGAACAGCGGTAATTCGGGCGTTTGTTTTGCGCTGGTGATCGGCAGGGCGCCGGTGGGGTTGGCCGACATGCGGTTGCTGGTTGGCAGCGGCACACGCTTGGCTTTGCCGTGGGTCGGCTGGTCGGTAAACACCCGGTTACCCTGCGCATCAATGTAGGTAAACACCTCGGCCGACGCTGACAGCGCGATCAGCCCCAACAGAACCCCAATTCCCCAGCGCTTCATGGCTTGTGCACTCTCTGCACGGTAAACACCGCTGCGGGGCTTTGCTGGATGATCGCTTCACCGTCGATCACCTGCACCGCCAGCCGATGCTCGCCACGGTCGACATTCACCAGTTGCAGGATCGGCACATTGCTCGGCTGGCCATAAGGCTGATCATCCAGCAGCAGGCGCAATTGATGCGGCGGTTGCAGGCGCGGCTTGATCAGCACGGTGACGGTAAAGGTGCCGTTGTTGGCGCGCAGGGCTTCCTCGGTGGGCAAGCCTCCCAGTTCCAGAATCTCGTAGGTTTTGCGCGGCTGTTCGCGGGTATCCGATACCGGCGGTGGCGCAGAAGTGCTCGGCGCCTGCGGCTCGACGCGATTGAGCGGCGGCAACTCCACCGCCTGCGCCTGCACGCCGTCGGGCGCATGATCGCTGTAACCCGTGTTGCCGGCGGCGTCGGTGTACTTGTAGATCTGCGCGCTCACAGGGCATGTGATGGCCAGGAGCAACAAGCATGGAAATAGCCGCATTCATTCTCCCTGTGGGCAGCGAAGACTACTCGGACAATGGGATGTCCTGGCCGCCAGCATAGAACACAATCAGCTCCACTGGTTCGTCGCCGGTCTTAAGGTTGCGAGGCATTGCTACTGTGCCATTTAGGCTTGATCACTGGGCGCTGCTGGCTGCCTTCTCGGTAACCCAGTGGCCTTCGCGCTCTCCGTCGCGGTAGTTGCCGCGTTCGGTGACGCCGCCAACAGTCCGCTCGCTCGGTCCATTGAGCTTGCCATGGCTGTAGGTTTCGAACCCGGTAGCAACCCAGTCCATCTCATCGTAGTTGGCGAGCGTCCAGCGACCCTCGCGCAAACCGTTGCGGTAGTCACCTTGTGCGTATTGCGCATCGTGGAATTCGGTCCATTTTCCCTCGCGCACGCCATTTACATAGCTGCCTGATTCCGAATAGTTGTTCTCTTTGGCAAAGTACCATTCTCCGATGCGCGCACCGTGCTGGTAAGTGCCACGGGAAGCGATCTCGCCGTCGTAGAACGACACCGACTTGCCGTCCTCACTGCCTGTGAACTGCGCCGGCGCGGTCTCCCAGGCGATGCGGCTGACCGTGTAGTTGTAGAGTGTGCGGTTGCCCTCGACGCGGGTGGTGTCGAGCCAGCGCCAGAAGGTAACGGTGAGAAACCGGCCGTCTTTTTCCTGGTAGGTCTTCTTGAAGAAGTACGGTTGAGCATCCGGCGTCGGGTCGCTCAGCGGGTCGTAATATTGGCCGTAATAGCCCACCAGCGTTCCTTGGCTGAAGTCGATCTGATCGAACTCCGGCACGCCGGTTTCTTCGTAATAGAAGCGGTAGTTGAGCGGGGTGATCCGGCCCAGGGCCTTCTTGACTGTCAGTGCGTCGAGGTGTTTCTGCCCGGCGGTGATCCGGTCCAGAGCGCTCTGCAAGTTCGCGACGCGGCTGTAGAGGCGGTCGTTGTTGTTGTACTTGTAGGCGTGAATCTTGTAGAGCCCGTTTTGTCGGAACAGCACGAAGCGGGTCGGATCCTCACTGTCGAGCGACATCAGGAACACCGACTCGATGGACGCTGCGCCGAAATCATCGAGCAGATGCGGCTCTGCAACCGGCGAGTCGCAGACGCAGTAGTAGCCTTTCACACCGCCCGCTTCCTTGATGAACGCCAGCGTCGCCGAACTCTCCTGCAATCCCTGAATCAGCGGATGCGCCAGCGACTTGTTTTCATAAAACTCGGTGGCGCTGACAGTCGTGCAGCCAATGCCGAGCGTCAGGGCGAACAACCACAACCACTTCATACGAATCCTTTCGTCAAGGCGCCGGGCAGGGCGCGAGAGCGGCGGATTATCCATGGATGCGCAGGCACAAAAAAGGCCTCCCGAAGGAGGCCTCTTTTTTGTCACGCCGCGTAGCGCGGCGCTACCGGATCAGCAGCTGTAGTACAGCTCATATTCCAGTGGGTGTACGAAGGTGCGGACTTTGATTTCTTCTTCGCTTTTCAGCGCGATGTAAGCATCGATGAAGTCGTCGGAGAACACGCCGCCCTTGGTCAGGAACGCACGGCCCTTGTCCAGCTCTTCCAGAGCTTCTTTCAGGCTGCCGCAAACTTGTGGGATCTCTTTCGCCTCTTCAGGCGGCAGGTCGTACAGGTTTTTGTCGGCAGCATCGCCTGGGTGGATCTTGTTCTGGATGCCGTCGAGGCCAGCCATCAGCAGCGCTGCGAAAGCCAGGTACGGGTTGGCAGCCGGATCCGGGAAACGTGCTTCGATACGACGGCCTTTAGGGCTGTTGACGTAAGGAATACGGATCGAGGCGGAACGGTTGCGCGCCGAGTAGGCCAGCATTACCGGAGCTTCGAAACCTGGTACCAGACGCTTGTAGGAGTTGGTAGCCGGGTTGGTGAAGCCGTTCAGCGCTTTACCGTGCTTGATGATGCCGCCGATGAAGTACAGAGCGGTTTCCGACAGGCCGGCATAGCCTTCGCCAGCGAAGGTGTTCTTGCCATCTTTGGAGATGGACATGTGCACGTGCATACCCGAACCGTTGTCGCCGTACAGCGGCTTCGGCATGAAGGTAGCGGTGCGGCCGTAAGCGTCGGCAACGTTGTGCACAACGTATTTCAGTGTCTGAACTTCGTCAGCTTTCTTCACCAAGGTGTTGAACTTGACACCGATTTCGTTCTGACCGGCAGTTGCCACCTCGTGGTGGTGAACTTCAACGACTTGACCCATCTCTTCCAGTGCGTTGCACATCGAGGTACGGATTTCGTGGTCGTGGTCGAACGGCGGAACCGGGAAGTAGCCGCCTTTCACGCCTGGACGGTGGCCACGGTTGCCACCTTCCACGTCCTGGTCGGACATCCACGAGCCTTGCTCGGAGAAGATTTTGAACATCGAACCGGAGATGTCGGACTTGAACTTCACTTCGTCGAAGATGAAGAACTCTGGCTCAGGACCGCAGAAAACGGTGTCACCGATACCGGTGGTCTTCAGGTATTCCTCGGCGCGGTGCGCGATGGCGCGCGGGTCACGATCGTAACCTTGCATGGTCGAAGGTTCGATGATGTCGCAGACCAGGATCAGGGTCGGCTCTTCGGTGAACGGGTCGAGCACGGCAGAATCGTCGTCCGGCAGCAGGATCATGTCGGAGGCTTCGATGCCTTTCCAGCCAGCGATGGAGGAACCGTCGAACATCTTGCCGACTTCGAAGAAGTCGTCTTCCAGCGCATCGCGAGCCGGCATGGTCACGTGGTGCTGAGTGCCTTTGGTGTCCGTGAAGCGCAGATCAATCCACTTGACGTCATGATCTTTGATGAGTTGAACCGACTTCGACATAGTGTCCTCCGGGTGAATTAGGGCGGGTAGTGGATGCCCTTAATAGTGGTGATGCCGGCGCGAATACTCTGCCAAGGCAACCTGCCTCACAAGGGAGCAAATTGCATGCCAGTGCCCCAGCATGGGTTTTTTGCCCCGTATTCACGCTTATAAAGGTGCAAAGCTTCGAAATATAGAAAAACCCGCCCTCTAATGTAGCGTCATTAACCGGAAATGACCCGTTTTGGTGCAGGCAAAACCTTCTGCACATTAACTGGTTAAACCTTGAGCAATTTCCGCTATAATCCGCGCCCCCCTTTTTCGGCTGGCCCTGCGCGCGCTGTTTTCATGAAATTAATCGTAAAAGTCTTCCCCGAGATCACCATCAAAAGCCGACCTGTCCGGACGAAATTCATCCGCCAGTTGGCCAAGAATATCCGCACCGTGCTCCGTGACCTGGACCCGGCCGTGGTGGTGAACGGTGTGTGGGACAATCTCGAGCTGGAAACGCGCATCAGCGACCCCAAGGCCCTGAAAGAGATGGGCGAGCGCCTGACGTGCATGCCGGGCATCGCGCACTTTTTGCAGATCGACGAGTACCCGCTGGGTGACTTCGACGACATCACCGAGAAGTGCAAACAGCACTACGGTGATGCGCTGGCCGGGAAGATTTTTTCGGTGCGTTGCAAACGTGCGGGCAAGCACACTTTCAGCTCGATGGACGTCGAAAAATACGTCGGCAGCAAGCTGCGCCGTGAGTGCGGTGCCGCTGGAATCGACCTGAAAGCGCCGCAAATTGAAGTGCGGATGGAAATTCGCGACAAACGGTTGTTTGTGATCCACAGCCAGCACAATGGTATCGGCGGCTACCCGCTCGGTGCGCTGGAACAGACACTGGTATTGATGTCCGGCGGCTTTGACTCGACGGTTGCCGCGTACCAGATCATGCGCCGCGGCCTGATGAGCCACTTCTGCTTCTTCAATCTGGGCGGCCGCGCCCATGAATTGGGGGTTATGGAAGTCGCGCATTTCATCTGGAAGAAGTACGGCAGCTCGCAACGCGTGTTATTTGTCAGTGTGCCGTTCGAAGAAGTGCTGGGAGAAATTCTCGGCAAAGTCGATAACGGTCATATGGGCGTCGTTTTGAAGCGTATGATGTTGCGCGCGGCTTCCAGCATCGCCGACCGGTTGCAGATCGATGCGCTGGTGACCGGCGAGGCGATCTCCCAGGTTTCCAGCCAGACGCTGCCGAACCTGTCCGTGATCGACTGCGTGACCGACAAACTGGTGTTGCGACCGCTGATCGTCGCGCACAAGCAGGACATCATCGACACGGCCAACGAGATCGGCACCGCCGATTTCGCCCGGCACATGCCTGAGTATTGCGGCGTGATCTCGGTCAATCCGAAGACCGCGGCCAAGCGCAATCGGGTCGAGCACGAAGAGAAAGAATTCGACATGGCAGTCCTTGAGCGTGCGCTCGAGAACGCCAGACTGGTGCCGATCGATCGGGTGATCGACGAATTGGGCCAGGATTTGCAAATTGAAGAAGTCGGCGAAGCACTGGCCGGTCAGATCGTCATCGACATCCGTCACCCGGATGCCGCTGAGGACGAGCCGCTGGAGCTTGCCGGCATTGAGGTACAGACGATGCCGTTCTATGCAGTGAACGCACGTTTCAAGGAACTGGACCCTACTCGCCAGTACCTGCTGTATTGCGACAAAGGCGTGATGAGTCGCCTGCATGCCCACCATTTGCTCAGTGAGGGGCATGCCAATGTGCGCGTTTATCGACCGAGCTAAGTGCCCGGGGCTGTTTGCCTGTGGCCTGCGTCACCGGCCCCCCGACACCGCCGTCAAGCTGTAACGGCCACGCCGGACACTACTGCTAATCGCTGCCAAGACTTGTCAGCAAACCGAATCCTCTGATCGAGATACACAAGTGATCGAAAATCTACGCAACATCGCCATCATTGCTCACGTTGACCATGGTAAAACCACCCTGGTAGACAAACTCTTGCGTCAATCCGGCACTCTGGAGCGCAACGAGCTCAACGACGAGCGCGTGATGGACTCCAACGACCAGGAAAAAGAGCGCGGTATTACCATTCTGGCGAAAAACACCGCCATCAACTGGAACGGCTACCACATCAACATCGTGGACACCCCGGGCCACGCCGACTTCGGCGGCGAAGTTGAGCGCGTGATGTCGATGGTTGACTCCGTGCTGCTGCTGGTCGACGCTCAAGACGGCCCTATGCCGCAAACCCGTTTCGTGACCAAGAAGGCTTTCGAAGCCGGCCTGCGTCCAATCGTGGTGATCAACAAGGTTGACCGTCCAGGCGCGCGTCCGGACTGGGTTCTGGATCAGATCTTCGACCTGTTCGACAACCTCGGTGCTACCGAAGAACAACTGGACTTCCAGGTTGTTTACGCCTCGGCCCTGAACGGCATTGCCGGTCTGGATCACACCGACATGGCTGAAGACATGACCCCGCTGTACCAAGCGGTTGTCGATCACGTTCCGGCTCCTAAAGTCGACCGTGAAGGTCCGTTCCAGATGCAAATCTCGGCACTGGACTACAACAGCTTCCTCGGTGTAATCGGCGTTGGCCGTATCGCTCGTGGCAGCGTCAAGCCGAACACCCCGGTTGTTGCAATCGGTGCTGATGGCAAGAAGCGTAACGGTCGTATCCTGAAGCTGATGGGTCACCACGGTCTGCACCGTATCGACGTTGAAGAAGCTTTCGCAGGCGACATCGTTTGCGTCAGCGGTATGGACTCGCTGTTCATCTCCGACACCCTGTGCCACCCGGACACTGTCGAGGCGATGAAGCCTCTGACCGTTGACGAGCCAACCGTTTCCATGACTTTCCAGGTAAACGACTCGCCATTCTGCGGTAAAGAAGGCAAGTTCGTGACGTCCCGTAACATCAAGGACCGTCTGGACAAAGAGCTGCTGTACAACGTTGCCCTGAAAGTTGAAGAAGGCGACACCGCTGACAAGTTCAAGGTTTCCGGCCGTGGTGAGCTGCACCTCTCGGTACTGATCGAAACCATGCGTCGCGAAGGCTTCGAGCTGGCCCTGGGCCGTCCGGAAGTGATCATTCGTGAAGTGAACGGCGTTAAACAAGAACCGTTCGAAAACGTGACCATCGACATCCCTGAAGAAGCGCAGGGCAAGGTCATGGAAGAGATGGGTCTGCGTAAAGGCGACCTGAGCAACATGGTCCCGGATGGTAAAGGCCGTGTGCGTCTGGAATACAACATCCCTGCTCGTGGTCTGATCGGTTTCCGTAACCAGTTCCTGACCCTGACCAACGGTGCTGGCATCCTGACCTCGATCTTCGATCGCTACGACACCGTCAAGTCGGGCCACATGTCCGGCCGTCAGAACGGCGTTCTGGTTTCGGTTGAAACCGGCAAGGCTCTGACCTACTCCCTGGAAACTCTGCAGGCGCGTGGCAAGCTGTTCGTTGAACACGGTCAGGAGATCTACACCGGTCAAATCGTCGGCCAGAACAGCCGCGACAACGACCTGGGTATCAACCCAACCAAAGGCAAGAAGCTCGACAACATGCGTGCTTCGGGTAAAGACGAAACCATCGCTCTGGTTCCACCAGTGAAGTTCACTCTGGAACAGGCTCTGGAATACATCCAGGAAGACGAGCTGTGCGAAGTTACGCCTAAGTCCATCCGTCTTCGCAAGAAGATCCTGGACGAAAGCGAGCGTACCCGCGCTGCGAAGAAAGCCAAGATCTGAGTAATCAGTTCAGGCTGAATGAAAACGCCCCCGGTCGAGAGACCGGGGGCGTTTTTGTTTGTCTGGGGGTTATGTATTGATTTCAGCGCCCCATCGCTGGCAAGCCAGCTCCCACAGGGTTTTGAGTCGGACATGGATTCTGTGTACGACAACAATCACTGTGGGAGCTGGCTTGCCAGCGATGGCGGCCTGTCAGCCGCCACAAAAATCAAAAGCGCTCGATCGGCTTGAAATTCTGCTCACGCACCACTTCTTTCGGCTTGTACGCGCAATACCCCGGACGCGGTCCGATCTTCGGGTGGTTGCGGCAAGTGTCCGGGCGTTTGTCATAAATGGTGCACAGGCGGCTTTTACGATCCAGGTAGTAGCAATCGTTGTTGCTCATACGCTGCAGGGTGAAGATCCCCGACTTCTGATTGAAGCGTTCGACCAGCCCGTCCTTTTGAAGACGCTTGGCGATGTTCTTCGGCGGATCGCCCAGTTCGAACTCGTCGACCACGCCGATACGCACCAGATCCTTGATCTTGACCTCGACCGGCAGCGTGCAGCAGCTCGACATGCACGAGCCGCACATCGGTGCCGTGTATTTGGCCCAGGTGTCGAGACGGTCAATCTCGGCTGCGGCGATCAGGTTGGGCTTCATCATCGGGTTTTACCAGGCGTGTGTATCAGGGCGCGCGATCATACCGGGACTGGTGGATTTTTGAACAACCTTTCGCCAGATTTTTTCCGGGTGCGTACCCCGGGGCCGACAAATCGGCACGGCCCCTGCATTGATCAGGGCATCCGCCAAGGGAATGCCGTACCAACTTGCAGATACAGGAAATACTGCCGAACGACATGCCCTACTGCCGGTCAGACCGTCTAGGCTCTGACAATTCCCGCTCGCTCGAGGTCCTATCGATGACTCAAGAACCACTAGTTCGCGAAGCAGAGGTGGCCGCATTCCGCGATGCCGTCCTGACCAAACTCACCTACGCGGTCGGCAAAGACCCGGATCACGCCTTCGACCATGACTGGTTCGAAGCCATCGCTCTGGCGGCGCGCGATCACATGGTCGAGCACTGGATGGATCACACCCGGCAGATTTACCGCAAAGGCCAGAAGCGGGTGTACTACCTCTCGCTGGAATTCCTCATCGGCCGTTTGCTCTACGACAGCCTGAGCAACCTCGGCCTGCTCGATGTGGCGCGCGAAGCGCTGACTGAGCTGGGCGTTGATCTGGAGCGCATCCGCATTCTCGAACCCGACGCGGCGCTGGGTAACGGCGGCCTCGGACGTCTGGCTGCATGCTTCATGGAAAGCATGTCGACCCTCGGCATTGCCGGCCACGGTTACGGGATTCGTTATGAGCATGGCTTGTTCCGCCAGGCCATCGTTGATGGCTGGCAACAGGAGCAGACCGAACACTGGCTGGATTTCGGTAACCCGTGGGAATTCGAGCGGCCGGAAGTGGCTTATCCGATCGGCTTCGGCGGCAGCGTCGAAACCGTAATCGATGAAAATGGCAAATCCAAACAAGTCTGGACACCGGGCGAAACCGTCCGCGCCATCGCTTACGACACGCCGGTTGTCGGCTGGCGTGGGGCGAGCGTCAACACCCTGCGCCTGTGGCGCGCTCGCGCCGTGGAAGATTTGCACCTGGAACGCTTCAACGCCGGTGACCACTTGGGCGCCGTGGCCGAAGTCGCCCGCGCCGAAAGTATTTCCCGCGTGCTCTACCCGGCGGACAGCACCGAAGCGGGGCAGGAGTTGCGTCTGCGTCAGGAATATTTCTTCGTCGCCGCGTCGCTGCAGGATTTGCTGCGTCGTCATCGCAACATGCACTCCTCGGTACTGACCCTGGGCGATCACGCCGCGATTCAGCTCAACGACACGCACCCCTCGATTGCCGTCGCTGAACTGATGCGCCAACTGGTCGACGTTTACGACGTGGCTTGGGACGCTGCATGGCAGGTCACCGTCGATACGCTGTCGTACACCAACCACACATTGCTGCCCGAAGCGCTGGAAACCTGGCCGGTCGGCCTGATGGAACGCATGCTGCCGCGGCACATGCAGATCATCTATCTGATCAACGCCCAGCACATCGATTCGCTGCGCGCCAAAGGCATTCACGATTTCGACGTGCTGCGGGCGGTGTCGCTGATCGAGGAAGACAATGGGCGCCGAGTACGCATGGGCAACCTCGCGTTCCTCGGTTCGCACAGCGTCAATGGCGTGTCCGGACTGCACACGCAGTTGATGCGCGAAACCGTGTTCTCCGAGCTGCACAAGCTGTATCCGGAGCGCATCAACAACAAAACCAACGGCATCACCTTTCGTCGCTGGTTGTATCAGGCCAATCCCGAACTGACCTCGATGCTGGTCGATGCCCTCGGACCGGACGTGCTTGATCACGCCGAAGACCGCTTGACTGAGCTTGAGCCGTTCGCCGAAAAACCGGCGTTCCGCAAAGCCTTCGCCGAGCAACGCCTGCACAGCAAAAAGGCTTTGGCCTATCTGATTCACGAAAGGCTGGGGATTGCGGTCAATCCGGCGGCGTTGTTCGACGTGCAGGTCAAACGCATTCACGAATACAAACGCCAGTTGCTCAACCTGCTGCACACCGTGGCGTTGTATCAGGCGATTCGCGCCGAGCCGGAAACCGACTGGGTGCCACGGGTGAAAATCTTTGCCGGTAAAGCAGCGGCGAGTTATCACCAGGCCAAGTTGATCATCAAGCTGACCAACGACATCGCCCGCGTGGTCAACAACGATCCGACCGTGCGCGGGCTGCTGAAAGTGGTGTTCCTGCCCAACTACAACGTCAGTCTGGCGGAGAGCATCATTCCGGCGGCCGACTTGTCCGAACAGATATCCACTGCCGGTTTCGAGGCGTCGGGCACCAGCAACATGAAGTTTGGCCTCAACGGTGCGTTGACCATCGGCACCCTCGACGGCGCCAACGTGGAAATGTGCGAGCGCATCGGTGCCGAGCACATGTTCATCTTCGGTCTCTCGGCCCAGCAGGTCGAAGCGCGCAAACAGAACCACGAGTTCAGCGCCTTGCCGGATATCGCTGCATCGCATCGCCTCAACGATGTGTTGCAGGCGATCCGCAGTGGTGTGTTCTCGCCGGACGACACCTCGCGCTACACCGGTTTGATCGATTCGCTGATCGACTACGACCGCTTTCTGGTCTGCGCCGATTTCGACTCCTACTGGAACGCGCAGATGCGCGTGGAAGCGCACTGGCATGACGCCAATCAGTGGTGGCGCTCGGCAGTGCTGAACACCTCGCGCATGGGCTGGTTTTCTTCCGACCGGACGATTCGTGAGTACGCCACGGAAATCTGGAAGGCGCTGGAGTAACTTCCAGCACGGCTCGATATACTGGCGCGGCTGAAAAGATCGCAGCCTGCGACAGCTCCTGCATAACCTGTGCAGGAGCTGCCGCAGGCTGCGATCTTTTTCGATCAGGCTGCGCTAATCTTCCCGGATTAGCCTTCGCGCTCAGGGATATCGACCATGCAATGGATGTTCATGTTGATCGGGCTGCTGCTCGGCGGACTGCTCGACGAGTCGGTCGAGGGCGCGCTGCTCGGTGCATTGCTCGGGCTGGCCATCGGTCAGACGCTGCGCATCGCGCGTCTCGGCGCGCAAACGGCGGAGCAACAGCTTCAACTTGAGCAGGCAAAAGTCGCGTTGCAGGGTGTCGAGCAGCGCTTGTTTCTGCTTGAGGGCGCGCGCGTTCAGCCGGCGCCACCGCCATCTCCGAGTGTTGCGCCGGTCAGCGAGCCCGTCCCTGAGCCTGTCACGATATTTGAACAAGCGCCTGCCGCTGCCCCGGAACTGATCTGGGAGCTGCCGCCCGAACTCGAACCGCTATCCGCCGCCACCGTCGAATCAAGCCAGCCGTTGCCGGCCGATGTCTGGCGTCCGGAGCCGATCCCCCGCGAAGCGCCAGCCCCGGCCGAACCGCGTGGCCCGAACCTGTTCGACCGCGCCATCGGTGCCGCGCGCAACTGGCTGTTCGGCGGCAACACCGTATTGCGGGTCGGCGTGGTGCTGTTGTTCTTCGGTCTGGCATTCCTGCTGCGCTACGCCACCGAAGGCATGGTAGTGCCAATCGAATTGCGTTACGCCGGGGTCGCGGCAGCGGCGCTGGGTCTGCTGGCGCTCGGCTGGTGGCTGCGGCATCG
Organism: Pseudomonas sp. TWP3-2; assembly: GCF_049897765.1. Taxonomy (NCBI): domain Bacteria; kingdom Pseudomonadati; phylum Pseudomonadota; class Gammaproteobacteria; order Pseudomonadales; family Pseudomonadaceae; genus Pseudomonas; species Pseudomonas sp. TWP3-2. The sequence goes on from NZ_JAFCWW010000001.1 coordinate 296,899, forward strand.
CAACACTAATTACGCGTTGATGCTGCAAGGCACCGGGATCGCGGTGTTGTATCTGACGGTGTTCGCGGCGATGCGCTTGCATCCGTTGCTCGATCCGACGGCAGCGCTGGGATTGCTGGTGGCAGTCACGGTGTTCTCGGCGATTCTGGCGATCACTCAGGATTCTCTGGCACTGGCATGCGCCGCCGCGCTGGGTGGTTTCGCAGCACCGATCCTGACCTCGACCGGCGCCGGCAACCATGTCGCACTGTTCAGCTATTTCGCGCTGCTCAACACCGGCATCCTCGCCATCGCCTGGTTCAAGGCCTGGCGTCTGCTCAACCTGATCGGGTTTGTCGGCACCTTCGGCATCGGTTTCGCCTGGGGCCTGCGTTCGTATACGCCGGAGCTGCTGTGGAGCACCGAGCCGTTCCTGATCCTGTTTTTCCTGATGTACCTGGCCATCGGCTTGCTGTTCGCCCGGCGCAAGTTGCTCGACATGCCGGATGCGCCGGCCGATGGCGACCGTGAAGCGCTGCTGCACTGGTCAGCGCGCAAGGGTGACTACGTCGACGGGACGATGCTGTTCGGCCCGCCGCTGGTGGGTTTCGGCCTGCAGTTCGCACTGGTGCAGCATCTGGAGTTTGCCGCCGCATTCAGCGCGCTGGCGCTGGGCGCGATCTACATGGTTCTCGCCAAGGTGTTGATGGGCGGACGCGCATTGCTGCTGGCGGAAACCTGTCTGGCGTTGGGAGTGATTTTCGCCAGTCTGGCGATTCCGCTGGGCCTCGATGCGCGTTGGACGTCGGCGGCGTGGGCAGTTGAGGGCGCGGGGATTTTCTGGCTCGGTCTGCGTCAGCATCGACCGTTTGCCCGCGCGTTTGCGTTGTTGCTGCAACTGGGTTCGGCATTGGCCTTTCTCAGTCAGTTGCGCATCGGCGAGAGCAGTCTGCTCGACGGTTCGCCGCTGGGCGCATTGATGCTGGGCGCGGCGTTGCTGTTCAGCTTCTATCAACTGCGCCAGGCGTCGCCGGAGCAGGCTTCTGATCGCGAGCGCCAAGGCTTGCCGGTGCTGGCAGCTCTGGGCCTGACGTTCCTCTATCTGCTGGCGCCGCTGTTCTTCTTCACCCACGGCACGGCGATCAGTTGGGCGCTCGCGGGACTCGTGACTTTGTTTGTCGGGCTGCGCCTGCAATCGCGCACCTTCCTGTTCACCGCGTTTGCCGTGCAACTGCTTGGCGGGGCGTTGTTCCTGTTGCGTCTGCAAGGCGCGGGAGAGGATTCGGCGGCAGTGTTCAACGCCGGTTGGAGCGGCCTGCTCAGCGCTTCGCTGATCGGTCTGGCGCTGATTGCCGGCATGTTGCTGGCAGCGCGCGACGAGATGGTGCGCAGCGATGTGCGGCTGCTGCGCGGCTTGTCGGTGGTGCTGCTGGCGGGCTTGGTGCTGATCAATCTGGCGGTGCTGTTCGTGCTGCCATGGCAGACCGCGAGCGCGGTGTGGGCGGCCAGCGGATTGTTGATCATCTGGCTCAGTCTGTATCTCAAGCAGCGTGTGAGTTTTGTCTTTGGTCTGCTGTTGCAGTTGATCGGCGGTGCGGCGTTTTTGCTGGCCGGGCCGCAATTGCTCGGACCGCTGTCGAGCCAAGGTTTGACGCCGCTGGCGCATGGCGGATTCTGGACGCCGCTGGTGTTGGGGCTGGCAGCGATGATCGGCGCCTGGCGCTTGCAGCAGGGCAATCACGCCTCGGCGTTCGATGTGCTGAGTTTGCAGCGGCTGTCTGAGGTGCTATTGATCTGGGGCGCCGGTTGGTGGGCGCTGGCGTGGGTCAGCGAAGTGCTGCGCTTTGCGCCGCTGAACCTGCAAGCGACGTTGCTGCTGTTGGTCGCGGCGCTGAGTGTTGCGCTGTGGACACTGTTGTCACTGCGCCTGAGATGGCCGGCACTGGGGCTGCTCTGCACCTTGCTGATTCCGGCTTCAGCGCTGGTGTTGCTCGCAGCGTGGCACTCGCGTTATCACCCGGCGGCTGATTTCGGCTGGCTGGCGTGGGCAGCGGTGTTCGCCGTGCATTTCTTCAGCCTGCGGCGACTGGCGCCGATGCTGCCGGCGCGCGCGTTGAGCACGGCGCATGTGCTCGGTTGCTGGCTGCTGATCGGCGTGCTGGCGCTGGAGTTGCGCTACGGCTTGCTGCTGTTGTCCGAGCAATACAACGCCTGGCGCTGGTTGGGCTGGGCAATTCTGCCAAGTGCGTATTTATTGCTAATGGCTGCGCCGCGCAACTGGCCGTGGCCGGTGGCGGCGTTCCCGCGCGAATACCGCTTGTACGCGGCAGCGCCGTTGGCGGTGTTGATGCTCGGCTGGTTCTGGCTGGCCAACGCCGTCAGCGACGGCAACGCCGAACCGTTGCCATACGTACCGCTGATCAACCCATTGGAGTTGGGCCTGCTGTTTGCCCTGTTCGGTGTTTACGTCTGGTCGCGCAGTGCCGTAACGCAACTGTCGATCCGCAAGGATTACGCCAACAACGCCACGCAATTGATTGCCGGTGTTTCGCTGTTCGCCTTCTGCACCGTGCTGGTGATGCGCGCCGCGCACCATTGGGCCGGCGTGCCGTTTGAGCTGGATCAACTGCTCGGTTCGATGCTGGTGCAGGCCGGGTTGTCCATCGTCTGGACGCTGATGGCGTTGGGGCTGATGATCGGCGGGCATCTGCGTCATCGTCGCGAGGTGTGGCTGATCGGCGCGGCGTTGATTGCGCTGGTGGTGACCAAACTGATTTTTGTCGAATTGAGCAACCGTGGCGGGCTGGCGCGGATCGTCTCGTTTATCGGCGTTGGCGTGTTGCTGCTGGTGGTGGGCTACTTCGCGCCGCTGCCGCCAAAACGCGTCGACGCTGCACCGGCGGCGGACAAGCCCGCGCCGGAAACCGAAGGAGTTTCGTCTTGAGTCAAAAGCTGAATCCGGTCTGGCTGCTGCTGGGCATGGCGATGAGTGTGGGCGCGCAGGAAAAACCGGCGGACTTCGCCGCCCAGGTGCTGTTGGCGGTGAGTGGCAGCGGGCCGTGGTATCGCCTCGAACTGCCGCTGAACGTGCAATTACAGGCGCGTCAGACCGATCTCAGCGACTTGCGCGTGTTCAACGCTGCCGGCGAACCCCAAGCCTATGCGCTGGCCCGCGAATCGGCGCAGACCCGCGATGACGGCAGGCTCAATGATGTGAAATGGTTCCCGCTGTACAACTCGGCCGATGCCACCGAACGCGCGCCGAGCGTGCGTGTGCAATCCAGCGCCAATGGCACGCTGGTCGAAGTGCAGCCGTCGAGCCAACTGGAAGCGGGCGAAGAAGTCTTGCGCGGCTGGCTGCTCGACGCCAGCGCGATCAAGGCGCCGTTGCAGCAGTTGATCCTCGACTGGACCAGCGAGCGCGACGGCTTCCAGCGTTTCAGCATCGAAGCCAGCGACGACTTGCAGCACTGGCAGGCTTGGGGCGAGGGCCAGGTCGCGCGTCTGACGTTTTCCGACGAGAGGATCGAGCAGCACGAAGTGGCACTGCCGGGGCGATCGGCACGTTACCTGAGGCTGCTATGGGATTCTTCATCCTTCGCACCAATCCTCACCTCCGCGCAACTGAAAAGCAGCGACCCACGTAATCTGCCGCTGCCATTGGTCTGGTCGCAAGCGTTGGCCGGCAGCACTACCAAGGCCGGCGAATACACCTGGCAGTTGCCGATGGGGCTGAATGTCGAGCGGGTGCAGGTCGAACTGAAGCAGCCGAACAGCCTGGCGCCGGTGACCTTGGCGGGTCGTCGCGAAAGCAGCCTGCCATGGCAGACGTTGAGCAGCGGTTTGCTCTATCGCCTGACGCAGAACGGTCAGGATGTGGTGCAGAACGAATTGCAGCTCTACGGGCAGCCGGTGCAGCAGCTCAAGCTGACAGTTGATGAGCGCGGAGGCGGTCTAGGGGAGCAGGCGCCGAGCGTGAAGTACGCGGTGCGCGCCACTCAAGTAATCTTTCTGGCTCGCGGCGAAGGCCCGTTCAGTCTCGCGCTGGGCAATCCGACCGTGAAAATCGCGAACCTGCCGCTGTCGACGCTGATTCCCGATTTCACTCCGGCCAAACTCGCCGCGCTGGGCAAGGCCACGGTACAAGGCGCAGCGGTCGCGACCCCGACTGCGCCGGCCACCGCTACAGTGGCCGAGCAAACCAACTGGAAGAAATTCGGCCTGTGGGCAGTGTTGCTGCTGAGCGTGGTATTCCTCGGCGCAATGGCTTTCAGTCTGTTGCGCAAGCCGCCGGCGAAGTCCTGAAGATCGCGGGTGCGCCGCTCGCGCCCGTCGGGTTTCCATCTACGCTTAATGCGATACCTGAACTCTGTGCAGTCGATCACGTCTGATAGCAGGAATTGCACCCGACGCACGTTCCCCGGCGTCATTGCTCGCTACGTTTTCAGACTCCCTGTAAACTGCGCGGGTTTTTAGCCCCCCATTCCACCGGAGCCGTCCATGTCCCGCGTTACCCTGAGTCGCTATCTGATCGAGCAGACCCGTAGCAACAACACACCTGCCGATCTGCGTTTTCTGATCGAAGTGGTGGCGCGCGCCTGTAAAGAAATCAACCACGCCGTCTCCAAAGGCGCCCTGGGCGGTGTTCTGGGCAGCATGGGCACGGAAAACGTGCAAGGCGAAGTGCAGAAGAAACTCGACGTGATCTCCAACGAGATCCTGCTCGAAGCCAACGAATGGGGTGGTCACCTGGCCGGCATGGCGTCCGAAGAAATGGACAATGCCTACCAGATCCCGGGCAAATACCCGAAGGGCGCGTACCTGCTGGTATTCGACCCACTGGACGGTTCGTCGAACATCGACATCAACGCGCCAGTCGGCACGATCTTCTCGGTACTGCGTTGCCCGAACGAATACCTGACCCAGAACGAGCCGCTGAACGAGAAGGCTTTCTTGCAGCCAGGCACCCAGCAGGTCGCTGCCGGTTACGCGATCTACGGCCCGCAGACCATGCTGATCCTGACCCTCGGCGACGGCGTCAAAGGCTTTACCCTGGACCGTGAAATGGGCAGCTTCGTCCTGACCCACGAAGACATCACCATTCCTGAAACCACCCAGGAATTCGCGATCAACATGTCCAACCAGCGTCACTGGGAAGCTCCGGTACAGCGCTACGTTGGCGAGTTGCTGGCTGGCGAAGAAGGCCCGCTGAAGAAGAACTACAACATGCGTTGGGTGGCCGCGATGGTTGCCGACGTACACCGCATCCTGACCCGTGGCGGTCTGTTCATGTACCCACGCGACAGCCGTGAGCCGTCCAAGCCGGGCAAACTGCGTCTGATGTACGAAGCCAACCCGATGTCGTTCCTTGTTGAACAAGCGGGCGGCGCGTCCACCGACGGTCACCAGCGCATCCTCGACATCCAGCCTGAAGGCCTGCACCAGCGCGTAGCGGTGTACCTCGGCTCGAAAGAAGAAGTTGCCCGCGTTACGGCTTACCACAAGGAATAAACCATGAACGCGCCCTGGCAGCCGTTGCTCGATTGGTGGTTCGGTGATGCCGAATCGCCGAACGAAGTGGCGGCGCAACAGGGCAAGTTATGGTTCGGTAAACGCGACAGTCAAGACCTCGAAGCGCGAGAGCGTTTCGGGGTCTTTGTCGATCAGGCTCTGGCCGGTGAATTGATCGAGTTGTTTGCGCATCGCAATGCGATTTTGGAGCGGGAGTCTAGTGCGGAGGAGTTAATGTTTCTCGGTCAGCCTGGTTCAAGCTTTTAGCTCGCCTGAGCTATTTTGTTGAACTGTGTCCATTTCATCTAATTCAAAAAACAAGGTTTCAGCATCTTTGTATTTTCCTTGTTCAATTTCCTTGGCACTCAATGCAAGGATGGCCAAGAAAGTCCTTTGGTCTGGATGAGCGCAATCCTGTTTCTTGTTCATCAGTCAAACCTCTTAGTGAGTTGCGGATCAGGCTGGAGGCATTCTGCGTCAGTTAACCCGCCTTCGCGAGCAGGCTCGCGAAGAAGTTAGTGGCCGCGTATTAAATCCGGAAACTACCCACCAACTGCTTCAACCGCGCAGCCTGCTGCTCCAGATCCGAACAAGCCCGCAACGTCGCCTGCAAGTTCTCCACCCCTTCCTGGTTCAGCGTGTTGATCTCGTTGATATCCACGTTGATCGACTCGACCACCGCCGTCTGTTCCTCAGTCGCGGTCGCTACCGACTGGTTCATGCCGTCGATCTCGCCGATACGCTGAGTCACGCTGCCCAGTCGCTCACCGGCCTGATTGGCAATGCCGACGCTGCTTTCGCTCTGGCGCTGGCTGTCGGTCATGATGCTCACTGCCTGACGTGCGCCGACTTGCAGTTCTTCGATCATCTTCTGCACTTGCTGCGCCGAATCCTGAGTGCGGTGCGCGAGGTTGCGCACTTCATCGGCAACCACGGCGAAACCACGCCCGGCTTCACCGGCGCGGGCGGCTTCGATCGCGGCGTTGAGTGCCAGCAGATTGGTCTGCTGCGAGATGCTGGTGATCACTTCCAGAATCTGCCCGATGTTCACGGTGTTGCTGTTGAGGGTTTCGATGTTGCCGCACGAATCGCTGATCTTCGCCGACAGCTGTTGCATCGCGGCGATGGTTTTATCCACCACTTGCTGACCGTCTTCGGCCAGGCTGCGCGCGTCGCTGGAATGTTGCGAGGCGAGGGCGGCGTTCTGCGCAATTTCCTGGGCGGCGGCGCCCAACTGGTTGATCGCAGCGGCCACGCTGTTGGTGCGAGTGGCTTGCTGGTCGGAGTTGTACATCGACGAGTTCGACGCGGCGACTACGCGCAGGGCGACTTCGTTGACCTGGCCGGTGGCCGAGGACACTTCGCGGATCGAGGTGTGAATGCGCTCGACGAAACGGTTGAACGAGGTGCCCAGTGCGCCGAATTCATCATTGCCGTAAATAGTCAGACGCTTGGTCAGGTCGCCTTCACCTTCGGCGATGTCATGCATGGCGCGGCCCATGGTCAGCAGCGGCTGCATCAACACGCGGATCAGCATGCCGAGCAGGCCGATGATGATCAGCACGGCGATAACCATGGCGATCAGCGCCGAGGTGCGGAATTCGCTGAGCATCGCGAACGCGGTGTCCTTGTCCAGCACCAGCGCCACGTACCAGTCAGCCGACGGCACGCCGTTGACGCGGGTGAAGGAGATCAACTGGGTCTTGCCGTCGAACTCGACTTCTTTCAGCCCCGGACTGACTTTTGGCGCGCCATTCGGGTAGGCCTCGGCCAGGGTTTTCAGCACCAGTTTGCTGTCCGGGTGGATCAGTATCTTGCCGTCGGCGCTGACGATGAACGCATGACCGTGGCCGCCGAAGTTCAGCAAGTTGATGATCGCGCTGACGCTGGTCAGGTCGATGTCCGCACCGGCCACGCCGATCATCTGGCCCTGACGCTGTACCGGAGTGGCGACGGTGATCACCAGTTTGCCCGACGACGCGGCGATGTACGGTTCGGTGACGATGGTCTGCTGTGCGGCGTTGGCAGCCTTGTACCAGCCACGGGCGCGCGGGTCGTAATCCGGCGCACGGTTACCGGCCGGCACCGAGAACATCACGCCGTCCGCACCACCGAAGTAGCTCAGTTGGAAATTGCCGGTGTAGGCGGGCAGGTCGATGATGCGTTTCAGGCTCGCCGGAGCATTGCCATCGGCGACCACTTGCTGCGACATCGATTGCAGCAACTGAATGCGGCTCTCCAGCCAGGTCTGAATGTTGCTGGTGGTCAGACTGCCAAGTTCCTGCATCGACGCTTCGGTGCTGGTTTGCAGGGCCTCGCGCTGGCGATAGTCGTTGAACAGGATGAAACAGGCGAACGCAACAGCCACCACGAGCGCGGCTGCCAGCAAGATCTTGTGGCTGAACTTCATGTTTCTGGTCATAAGAGAGCTACCGCGAGGGTCAAATCGAGAAAGGGCGGCAATTTGCCACATCAGAAGGCATTGCGCTGCTCTTGTGTCGACCGGTTCACGCCAAAGATTAGGCGCCGCCTGTGAATTGCGACGAAATGCTCAATAGCCCCAAAAAGTGTTTGATTTATGGGTAAAAGCCAGACGAATGACCTGATAAATAGCCTTCAGTACAGGGAACCAGATAGGGGTTTTCTCTTCTAAGCTTCTGGTTGGCACCATGCCATCCCCCCTCGTTCCAGGAGTTACACCATGTCGCTGCGATCTATCGCCCTGCTGTCGTTCTGCGTGTTGTTGGCCGCGTGCGGCAAAATCAATCAGGAAAACTATTCGAAGCTGTCGGCCGGCATGCCGAAAGCCGAAGTCGAGACCTTGCTCGGCAAACCCACCGATTGTTCGGGCGCGCTTGGCATGTCCAGTTGCACCTGGGGCGACAAGAACAGCTTTATCAGCGTGCAGTACGCCGGTGACAAAGTGCTGATGTTTTCCGGCCAAGGCCTGAAGTAAACCGGGGCTATACGCCCACGGGAGAAAAACAATGAAGCGGTTATTGCTTGTTCTTTTTGCCGGCCTGTTACTGGCCGGCTGCGCCACATCCGGTGAAGATCCGTTGGCGCCGAAAACGGTCGACAGTGTCAATCTCAAGCGTTATCAGGGCACCTGGTACGAGCTGGCCCGGTTGCCGATGTACTTCCAGCGCAACTGCGCGCAATCCGAAGCCCGTTACACCCTCAAGCCGGATGGCAATGTCGGCGTGTTCAACCGCTGCCTGACGGCGGACTGGCAGTGGGAAGAGGCCAAAGGCACGGCTTATCCACAGGTGCCGGGCAAGACCGACAAATTGTGGGTCGAGTTTGATAACTGGTTTTCGCGTCTGATTCCGGGTGTGGCGAAGGGGCAATATTGGGTGTTGTACGTCAGCGATGACTACAAAACCGCGATCGTTGGCGACCCGAGCCGCAAGTACCTGTGGCTGCTGTCGCGTACACCGACCGTCAACGGGGTGGTGCGTGAAGAATTGCTGAGCAAGGCGCGTCAGCAGGGTTACGACACCACGCGACTGATCTGGCGAGCGTCCGATCGGCAGATGGCCAAGACCTCGCATTAAAAGCTAAAAGATCGCAGCCTGCGGCAGCTCCTACAGGGGAATGGTATTTCTCCTGTGAGCTGCCGAAGGCTGCGATCTTTTGATTTTCTTATCCTAAAAGTTCGCGCAGCACTTGGGTGAACGCGCGATTGCTGTCTTCCTCAGCGGCATGCCGCCCATCGCGCACCACCCATTGGCCGTTGACCAAGACGTCACGCACCTGACGATCGCCGCCAGCAAACAACCAGCGATTCAAAATCCCGTCACCCTTGGCGGTCGCCAGATACGGGTCATTGCCGTCGAGCACTATCCAGTCCGCACGCTTGCCAACTTCCAGCGCCCCAATCGGCTGGCCCAACGCTTGAGCACCCCCGTCCAGCGCCGCGTCATACAGCGTGCGCCCGACCATCGGCTGATCCGCGCCATACAAACGATTACGCCGTTGATCGCGCAGCCGCTGACCGTATTCCAGCCAGCGCAATTCTTCCACCACGCTCAACGACACATGACTGTCGGAACCGATGCCCATCCGCCCACCCTGAGCGAGAAAATCCACCGCCGGAAAAATCCCGTCGCCCAAGTTGGCTTCAGTGGTCAGGCACAGCCCGGCAATGGCGCGACTCTTGGCCATCAGCGTGACTTCTTCCGGGTTGGCGTGAGTCGCGTGCACCAGGCACCAGCGCTGATCGACTTCGGTGTTTTCGTACAGCCATTGCAGCGGGCGGCGACCGCTCCAGCTCAGGCAGTCGTCGACTTCCTTCTGCTGCTCGGCGATATGGATGTGGATCGGGCACTGCTTGTCGCTCGCCGCCAGCACGTCGCTGATCTGCTGCGGCGTGACCGCGCGCAACGAGTGGAAACACAACCCCAGCGACTGGGCTTTTTGCTGCGCCAGCAACGGTTGCAGGCGCGATTGCAGATTCAGGTAATTCTCAGTGCTGTTGATAAAGCGGCGCTGGCCATCGTTCGGCGTCTGGCCACCGAAACCGCTGTGGCTGTAGAGCACCGGCAGCAGTGTCAGGCCGATCCCGGCGGAGGTCGCAGCCTGGCTGATTTGCAGCGCCAGCTCGGCCGGGTCAGCGTACGGCTGGCCGTTGACGTCGTGGTGCACATAGTGAAATTCAGCGACCGAGGTGTAGCCGGCCTTGAGCATTTCGATGTACAGCTGACGGGCGATCACGCCGAGTTGATCCGGGCTGATTTTTCCGACGAGGCGATACATCAGATCGCGCCAGGTCCAGAAACTGTCGTTCGGATTTCCGGCGACTTCCGCCAGCCCGGCCATCGCTCGCTGGAATGCGTGGGAGTGCAGATTGGGCATGCCCGGCAGCAACGGACCGCTCAGTCGTTCGGCGCCATCTGCGGTGGAATCGGCCTGGATTCGGGTCAGAACGCCTTCGGCGCTGACCTCAAGACGTACATTATTGGCCCATCCGTCAGGCAGCAGCGCGCGTTCGGCAAAGAAGGCGGACATGGTTCAGCACCCCATCGTGTGTTATTTGTATATACATATACAGACGTTTGCCTGCCCGGTAAACTCCGGCAAGCTAGCGACCTTCATCCAATGAACAGGGATCAACCGTGCCGACTCCGCCTCCAGTTTCTCCGTTGGCCGCGAACATGGGCGACAGTCCGGCGCCTTTGTACGCCCGCGTCAAACAGATGATCACCCAGCAGATCGACAGCGGTAACTGGCCTCCGCATTACCGCGTGCCGTCGGAAAGCGAATTGGTCAGCCAGCTCGGTTTCAGCCGCATGACCATCAACCGCGCACTGCGCGAGATGACCGCTGACGGCCTGTTGGTGCGCATGCAGGGCGTCGGCACGTTCGTCGCCGAACCGAAGAGCCAGTCCGCGCTGTTCGAAGTGCACAACATCGCCGATGAGATCGCCTCGCGCGGCCATCGCCACACCTGCCAGGTCATCACCCTCGAAGAAGAGGCCGCCGGTTCCGAGCGCGCGCTGGCGCTGGACATGCGTGAAGGGCAGAAGGTCTTTCACTCGCTGATCGTGCATTTCGAAAACGACATTCCGGTGCAAATCGAAGACCGTTTCGTCAACGCGCTGGTCGCCCCGGAATACCTCAAGCAGGACTTCACCCTGCAAACGCCTTACGCCTACTTGAACCAGGTCGCGCCGCTGACTGAGGGCGAGCACGTGGTCGAAGCGATCCTCGCTGAAGCGTCCGAATGCAAACTGCTGCAGATCGAACCAGGCGAGCCATGCCTGCTGATCCGCCGCCGCACCTGGTCGGGTCGTCAGCCGGTCACGGCGGCGCGCCTCATTCATCCCGGTTCTCGTCATCGTCTGGAAGGGCGGTTTCATAAATGAAACAAGTCAAGGTTTTACGCGCAGAAGGTTACCCGCGCATGCCGTGGAAAAACGGCGGCGGCAGCACTGAAGAAATCACCCGTGACGCGGGCGCCGGCCTCGATGGTTTCGGCTGGCGTCTGTCGATTGCCGACATCGCTGAATCTGGCGGCTTCTCGAGCTTCGCCGGTTACCAACGAGTGATCACGGTGTTGCAAGGCGACGGCATGACCTTGTGTGTCGACGGCGACGATACCCGACCATTGTTACCCCTCGACCCGTTTGCCTTCAGCGGTGAAAGTCAGGTTTCCTGCACGTTGCTCGGCGGCGCGATTCGCGACTTCAACCTGATCTATGCGCCGCAACGTTACAGCGCACGGCTGCAATGGCTGGTTGGCGAGCAGCGGTTTTTCAGCTCGGCGGGGACGGTGTTGGTGTTCAGTGTCAGTGAGCTGCTGGAAGTGGTGGTCGGTGCCAGCGCAGCGCAACTGGGCCGGCATGATTGTCTGCAACTGGACGGTAACAGCGGGTTGGTCGAAATTGCTGTTGATGCGGGTTGCTGCGTAATCGAACTGACTGCACGCTAGTTCCCGATTCAACGAATACCTTGTGGCGAGGGAGCTTGCTCCCGCTGGGCTGCGAAGCGGCCCCAATTCGGTGTACACCGAATTGGGAGTCCTTCGGCCTCCAGCGGGAGCAAGCTCCCTCGCCACATTTGCTTCCACAACTTGTTCCCAACTCACGCACCAATTTGTTACCGAACGCCCCAGCGTGGCGCAAAGCCACGCTTATGTAACGGCTCGTACACCCTCGAAAAAATTCCCGCAAAAAATTTCATCCAAGCCCAAACCCTTGATTCATGAGCTCTCCAGCTCTGCGCCCAATCGTTCTCGATTCCCCGACCGACAAGTTGGCCGCTCGATTGCATATGCTTGTATGTACAAGTAAAGACGTATGCGTATGAGTCGAACCAGACTCCCCCGCAGCGTCCACTGATTCGCTGGTCGCGCATTGATGCGCACAGCTGCTTGCCCACTGCCAGGGTTGGTTTGAATTGATCGCTGAGGAGTCTTTTTCGTGACTGACAATAAGCCTACAACTGCCGTTTATACAAAGAGACGTGACGTCGAAATCCGTGCCGCCCGCGGTAACACGCTGACCGCCAAGAGCTGGCTGACTGAAGCGCCGCTGCGCATGTTGATGAACAACCTCGACCCGGAAGTCGCCGAGAACCCGAAAGAACTGGTGGTTTACGGTGGCATCGGCCGCGCTGCGCGCAACTGGGAGTGCTACGACAAGATCGTCGAAAGCCTGACCAACCTGAATGACGACGAGACCTTGCTGGTGCAATCCGGCAAGCCGGTCGGCGTGTTCAAGACCCACAGTAATGCGCCGCGCGTACTGATCGCCAACTCCAACCTGGTGCCGCACTGGGCGAGCTGGGAGCACTTCAACGAACTAGACGCCAAGGGCCTGGCCATGTACGGCCAGATGACCGCCGGCAGCTGGATCTACATCGGCAGCCAGGGCATCGTTCAAGGCACCTACGAAACCTTCGTCGAAGCCGGTCGCCAGCATTACAACGCTGACCTCAAAGGGCGCTGGGTGCTGACCGCAGGCCTCGGCGGCATGGGCGGCGCACAGCCTCTCGCCGCAACCCTGGCCGGCGCTTGCTCGCTGAACATCGAATGCCAGCAAGTCAGCATCGACTTCCGCCTCAATAGCCGTTACGTCGACGAGCAAGCCACCGACCTCGACGACGCACTGGCGCGCATCGACAAATACACCAAAGAAGGCAAGGCGATCTCCATCGCGCTGTTGGGCAACGCGGCTGAAATTCTGCCGGAACTGGTCAAGCGCGGCGTGCGTCCGGACATGGTCACTGACCAGACCAGTGCCCACGATCCACTCAACGGTTACCTGCCAGCCGGTTGGACCTGGGAAGAGTATCGCGCTCGCGCCAAGACCGAGCCTGCTGCCGTGGTCAAAGCCGCCAAGCAATCGATGGCAGTACACGTCAAAGCGATGCTGGAATTCCAGAAGATGGGCATCCCGACTTTCGACTACGGCAACAACATCCGTCAGATGGCCCAGGAAGAGGGCGTCGAGAATGCATTCGACTTCCCGGGTTTCGTACCGGCTTATATCCGTCCGCTGTTCTGCCGCGGCATCGGTCCGTTCCGTTGGGCTGCACTGTCGGGCGATCCACAAGACATCTACAAAACCGACGCCAAGGTCAAAGAGCTGATCCCTGACGACGCCCATCTGCACAACTGGCTGGACATGGCCCGCGAGCGCATCAGCTTCCAGGGTCTGCCGGCACGTATTTGCTGGGTCGGCCTGGGCCTGCGCGCCAAGCTCGGTCTGGCGTTCAACGAGATGGTGCGTAGCGGTGAATTGTCCGCGCCAATCGTCATCGGTCGCGACCACCTGGACTCCGGTTCCGTCGCCAGCCCGAACCGCGAAACCGAATCGATGCAGGACGGTTCCGACGCCGTGTCCGACTGGCCATTGCTCAACGCTCTGCTGAACACCGCGAGCGGCGCGACCTGGGTTTCCCTGCACCACGGCGGCGGCGTCGGCATGGGCTTCTCCCAGCACTCGGGCATGGTGATTGTCTGCGACGGTACTGACGAAGCGGCCGAGCGTATTGCCCGTGTGCTGCACAACGACCCGGCCACCGGTGTCATGCGTCACGCCGATGCGGGTTACCAGATCGCCATCGACTGCGCCAAGGAACAAGGCCTGAACCTGCCAATGATCACTGGCAAATAAACACCCGAGCCAACCCTTCCAATAACAATCCACAGAGGTTGAATCATGGCTGTCAGCAACGATCGTGCAAGCAACAAACCGTTGATCGAAAGGCGTTCGATCGACTACATCCCGGAAGCGGAAAGACACGGTCGTCTGTTCAGCCAGTTCACCCTGTGGATGGGCGCCAATCTGCAAATCACCGCGATTGTCACCGGGGCGTTGGCCGTGGTGCTGGGCGGTGATGTGTTCTGGTCGTTGATCGGTCTGTTGATCGGCCAAGTGCTCGGCGGTGGGGTAATGGCGTTGCATGCGGCGCAAGGGCCGAAGCTCGGTCTGCCGCAGATGATTTCCAGCCGCGTGCAATTTGGTGTGTATGGCGCGGCGATCCCGATCGTGCTGGTGTGCCTGATGTACCTCGGCTTCACTGCCACCGGTACGGTGCTTTCCGGGCAGGCGCTGGGCCAGTTGTTTGGTGTCAGCGACAGCGTCGGCATTCTGATTTTCGCCAGCGTTATCGTGCTGGTGACGGTGCTCGGTTATCGGGTGATCCACTGGATTGGCCGGGTTGCCAGTGTGGTGGGTGTGATCGCCTTTGTTTATCTGTTCTACCGCCTGATGAGCCAGACCGACGTTGGCGCACTCCTGCAGATCCGCCACTTCAGCTGGAGCAGCTTCCTGCTGGCGGTGTCGCTTGCGGCCTCGTGGCAGATCGCTTTCGGCCCTTACGTGGCTGACTATTCGCGTTACCTGCCGAGCAAGACTTCCTCGGTGAAAACCTTCTTTGCCGCTGGCGCCGGTTCGGTGATTGGCGCGCAAGTGGCGATGATTCTCGGCGTGTTCGCGGCGGCTTCGGCCAACGGCCAATTTGCCGGGCATGAAGTGGCATACATCGTCGGTCTGGGCGGGACCGGTGCCACCGCTGCACTGCTGTATTTCAGCATTGCGTTCGGCAAGGTGACCATCTCGACGCTGAACTCCTACGGCAGCTTCATGTGCATCGCCACCATCATCAGTGGTTTTCGTGGTGAGCTGAAAGTCACGCGCATGCAGCGTCTGGTGTTCGTGCTGGTGATCGTCGGTGCGGCGACCCTGATGGCGCTGCTCGGGCAGCACTCGTTCCTCGGTGCGTTCAAGTCTTTCATCCTGTTCCTGCTGGCGTTCTTCACGCCGTGGAGCGCGATCAATCTGGTCGACTACTACTGCATCACCCGTGAGCGCTACGACGTACCGGCGCTGGCCGATCCGAATGGTCGCTACGGCCGTTGGAACCTGCTGGGTATCAGCATCTATGTGTTCGGCGTGCTGGTGCAGTTGCCGTTCATCTCCAGCAAGTTCTACACCGGCCCGCTGGTGGCGGCGCTGGGCGATGTAGACATCTCGTGGATCATCGGTCTGGTGGTGCCCGCCGCGCTGTATTACGTGTGTGCGAAAAAATGGCACGGCTCGGTACCTGATCAACTGATTCTGCCGGTCGAGCAGAACAGCGTTGCACAACCAACAACAAGTGGGGCCACTCGCGCTGCGGCGCAGGCCTGATCTGGACGTGGACAGGGCTGGATGCCTCTTGACTGCCGTAAGCCAATTCATGATTAGGAGCGTCACGACAATGAAATCGAACAAGACCCTGCTGACCACATTGCTGTCCATGGGCCTGCTGGCCAGCGCCGGCGCCACTCAGGCTGCCGGCTGGTGCGAGTCCGGCAAATCGGTGAAATTCGCCGGCCTGAACTGGGAAAGCGGCATGCTGCTGACCGACGTCCTGCAGGTGGTGCTGGAGAAAGGCTACGGCTGCAAGACCGACAGCCTGCCGGGCAATTCCATCACCATGGAAAACGCCCTGAGCAGCAACGACATTCAGATCTTCGCCGAAGAATGGGTCGGTCGCAGCGAGGTCTGGAACAAGGCCGAGAAGGCCGGCAAAGTCGTCGGTGTCGGCGCGCCGGTGGTGGGCGCAGTTGAAGGCTGGTACGTGCCGCGCTACGTGATCGAAGGCGACGCCAAGCGCAAGCTCGAAGCCAAGGCGCCAGACCTGAAAAACATCGCTGACCTGGCCAAATATTCCGCCGTGTTCAAAGACGCCGAAGAACCGGCCAAGGGCCGCTTCTATAACTGCCCGGCCGGATGGACGTGCGAGCTGGACAACAGCGAAATGTTGAAAAGCTACGGTCTGGAAAACAGCTACACCAACTTCCGTCCGGGCACCGGCCCGGCGCTGGATGCGGCGGTGCTGTCGAGCTACAAGCGTGGCGAACCGATCCTGTTCTACTACTGGACGCCGACCCCGCTGATGGGCCAGATCGATGCGGTCAAACTCGAAGAAAAACCCGGTGTCGACAAGCGCGTGACGATCAAGGTCGGCCTGTCCAAGACCTTCCACGAGCAAGCCCCGGAACTGGTGGCCGTGCTGGAAAAGGTCAACCTGCCAATCGACCTGTTGAACCAGAATCTGGGGCGCATGGCCAAGGAACGCATCGAGTCGCCGAAACTGGCGAAAATCTTCCTCAAGGAACATCCTGAAGTCTGGCATGCATGGGTCAGCGAAGACGCTGCCAAGAAAATCGACGCGGCGCTGTAGGTCGAATTCCTCCCGGCCAACCGAGAGGCGGGCCGGGGTGTTCACCGCAATCGCTTGCTTGAGTTTCCTGATTGAGAGCCGCTTATGTTTCCCGAGAGCTTTACCTTTTCCATCGCCGACTGGGTCAACGGTTGGGTCGATGCGCTGGTCACCAACTACGGCGATGTGTTCCGGCAGATCTCCGACACGCTGCTGTGGGCCATCGTCAATCTTGAAGGCCTGCTGCGCGCCGCCCCTTGGTGGTTGATGCTCGCGATTGTTGGCGGCGTTGCCTGGCACGCCACCCGTAAGGTCGTGACCACGGCGGTGATCGTCGGTCTGTTGTTCCTGGTCGGCGCGGTCGGCTTGTGGGACAAGCTGATGCAGACGCTGGCGCTGATGATGGTCGCGACTGTCATTTCGGTGCTGATCGGCATCCCGCTGGGGATCCTCTCGGCGCGCAGCAATCGCCTGCGTTCGGTGCTGATGCCGCTGCTCGACATCATGCAGACCATGCCGAGTTTCGTGTACCTGATCCCGGTGCTGATGCTGTTCGGTCTGGGCAAGGTGCCGGCGATTTTCGCCACGGTGATCTACGCCGCGCCGCCGCTGATTCGCCTGACCGATCTGGGCATCCGCCAGGTCGACGGTGAAGTCATGGAAGCGATCAACGCGTTCGGCGCCAATCGCTGGCAGCAGCTGTTCGGCGTGCAACTGCCGCTGGCCCTGCCGAGCATCATGGCCGGGATCAACCAGACCACCATGATGGCCCTGTCGATGGTGGTGATCGCCTCGATGATCGGCGCCCGTGGCCTGGGTGAAGATGTGTTGGTGGGGATTCAGACCCTCAACGTCGGACGCGGGCTTGAGGCCGGTCTGGCGATCGTGATTCTCGCAGTGGTCATCGACCGCATTACTCAGGCGTACGGTCGGCCACGGCACGAGGTGAGCAAATGAGCAACGCAATCGTGAGCAAGATCGAAGTCAAAAACGTCTTCAAGATTTTCGGCAATCGCTCGAAAGAAGCGCTTGGCATGATTGGCCAGGGCAAGACCAAGGATCAGGTGCTGGCCGAAACCGGTTGTGTGGTCGGCGTGAATGACCTGTCGCTGAGCATCGGCACTGGCGAGATTTTCGTGATCATGGGCCTGTCCGGCTCGGGCAAATCGACCTTGGTGCGGCACTTCAATCGCCTGATCGACCCGACCAGCGGCGCGATCCTGGTGGACGGCGTGGACATCCTGCAATACGACATGCAAGCCCTGCGCGAATTTCGCCGGCACAAGATCAGCATGGTGTTCCAGAGCTTCGGCCTGCTGCCGCACAAGAGCGTGCTGGACAACGTCGCCTACGGCCTGAAAGTGCGCGGCGAGAGCAAGCAACTGTGTGCCGAACGCGCGCTGCACTGGATCAACACCGTCGGCCTCAAGGGCTACGAAAACAAATACCCGCATCAGCTCTCTGGCGGTATGCGTCAGCGTGTGGGCCTGGCTCGCGCACTGGCGGCGGACACCGACATCATTCTCATGGACGAAGCCTTCAGCGCCCTCGATCCGCTGATCCGCGCCGAGATGCAGGATCAGTTGCTCGAGCTGCAGAAGACCCTGCACAAGACCATCGTGTTCATTACCCACGACCTTGATGAGGCGGTGCGCATTGGCAACCGGATTGCGATTCTCAAGGATGGAAGGTTGATTCAGGTCGGCACACCGAAAGAGATCCTGCATTCGCCGGCAGATGAGTATGTCGACCGGTTCGTGCAGCGACGGGCGGCAGTGGTTTGAGAGAAGTTTGTGGTGAGACTGCTTCTGTGGCGAGGGAGCTTGCTCCCGCTGGGCTGCGAAGCGGCCCCAAAAAATCTGCGACCGCTGCGCGCTCGAGCGGGAGCAAGCTCCCTCGCCACAAAAAGCATGCATCAACAGAATTGGTGTGAGGTTGAAGATGTCCCAGGCTGAAAAAATCGTGATCACTGGCGACCATTTGCGTTGGCAGGACGTGGTCGCCGTCGCGCGCCACGGCGCGTCACTCGAGCTGTCGGTGCAGACCTGGGCGCGTATCGATAACGCGCAGGCCATCGTCCAGCGCATCGTCACCAGCGGCGAACGCGCTTACGGCGTCAACACCGGTCTCGGTGCGTTGTGCAACGTGTCGCTGAAAGATGAACAACTCAGCCAGCTCTCGCGCAACACGCTGCTCAGCCACGCTTGCGGCGTCGGTGCAGTGCTGCCCGATGAGCAGACCCGCGCGATCATCTGCGCCGCGATCCGCAATTACAGCCACGGCAAATCCGGCATCCATCGGCAAGTGGTCGAAGCGCTGCTGGCGCTGCTCAATCGCGGCATCACCCCGCAAGTCCCGGCGCAAGGTTCAGTCGGTTACCTGACGCACATGGCGCACATCGGCATCGCGCTGTTGGGCGTGGGCAACGTCAGCTATCGTGGGCAAATCGTTTCCGCGCAGCAAGCGCTGGCCGAAGAAGGTCTCCAACCGGTGCAGCTCGGCGCAAAGGACGGCTTGTGTCTGGTCAACGGCACGCCGTGCATGTCCGGCCTCAGCTGTCTGGCGATTGACGATGCCACGCGCCTGCTGCAATGGGCCGACGTGATCGGCGCCATGAGTTTCGAAGCGCAGCGCGGGCAGATTGCCGCGTTCGATGCCGAGATCATCGCGCTCAAGCCGCATCCGGGCATGCAGCAGGTCGGCATCAATTTGCGCGCATTGCTTGATCGCAGTGAAGTGATTGAATCGAGCAAAGGCATTCGTACTCAGGATGCGTTGAGCATTCGTTCGATTCCCCAGGTGCACGGCGCTGCGCGTGATCAACTCGAACACGCAATCAAGCAAGTCGAAACCGAACTCAACGGCTGTACCGATAACCCGTTGCTGCTCGGTACGCCGGAGGATTTCCGGGTGATGTCCCAAGCCAATCCGCACGGTCAGTCAGTGGCGCTGGCGGCGGATCTACTGGCGATTTCCATGGCTGAAATCGGCTCGATTGCCGAGCGTCGTCTGGATCGCCTGATCAACCCGCACGTCAGCGGTCTGCCGGCGTTTCTGGTGGCCAATCCGGGAGTCAATTCGGGGATGATGATCGTGCAATACGTCGCCGCATCGCTGTGCGCGGAAAACCGCCAGTTGGCGCAACCGGCGGTGCTCGACAACTACGTCACCTCGGGCTTGCAGGAAGATCATTTGAGCATGGGCACCAACGCCGCGCTGAAGCTGCACCGTGCGCTTGAAAACTGCACGCAGATCCTTGCGATCGAGTATTTGCTGGCGGCGCAGGCGTTTGAATTTTTGAAAGAACAGCGCTTCGGCGCAGGCACCGATATCGCGTGGCGACTGCTGCGCGAGAAGGTCCCGGCTTACGATCAGGATCGTTGGCTGGCACCGGATATCGCCGCCGCCGCAAGCCTTTTGAAAGATCCGAAGTTGTTGCATCACGCGTTACCGAATTTGCACTGAAAACTATCTACGCCAGCGTGCCAAGGCGCGACTCCCCAAAAAGGGCAGACGCGACGGACAACGGACATCTCCGGAGCGTCTGGCGAGTTAACAATAAACTCTCAAAAGGAGCACAAAATGACTGCGCTGAATCTGATCCCCGGCCAACTGAGCCTGGCCCAACTGCGTGAGATCTATCACAACCCGGTCAAGCTGACCCTCGACAACAGCGCCTCGGCGCAGATCGAAGCCAGCGTCGCCTGTGTCGAGCAGATCCTCGCCGAGAACCGCACTGCCTACGGCATCAACACCGGTTTCGGTCTGCTCGCTTCGACGCGCATCGCCAGCGAAGACCTGGAAAACCTGCAGCGTTCGCTGGTGCTGTCGCACGCCGCTGGCGTCGGCCAGCCGATCAGCGATGAGCTGGTGCGGCTGGTAATGGTGCTCAAGGTCAACAGCCTCAGCCGTGGTTTTTCCGGTATCCGCCGCGTGGTGATCGATGCGCTGATTGCACTGATCAACGCCGAGGTTTATCCGCACATTCCGTTGAAAGGTTCGGTGGGTGCGTCTGGCGACCTGGCGCCATTGGCGCACATGTCGCTGGTGCTGCTGGGTGAGGGCAAGGCGCGTTACAAGGGCGAGTGGCTGGAGGCGACTGAAGCGCTGAAAGTCGCCGGTCTGACCCCGCTGACCCTGGCCGCGAAAGAAGGTCTGGCGCTGCTCAACGGCACGCAGGTTTCCACTGCTTATGCGCTGCGTGGTCTGTTTGAAGGTGAAGACCTGTTCGCGGGCGCCATCGCACTGGGTGGTCTGACGGTTGAAGCGGTGCTCGGGTCGCGTTCGCCTTTCGACG
This sequence comes from Pseudomonas sp. TWP3-2, assembly GCF_049897765.1. Taxonomy (NCBI): domain Bacteria; kingdom Pseudomonadati; phylum Pseudomonadota; class Gammaproteobacteria; order Pseudomonadales; family Pseudomonadaceae; genus Pseudomonas; species Pseudomonas sp. TWP3-2. Next base: position 317,843 of record NZ_JAFCWW010000001.1, read on the forward strand.
CGCGGATCCACGCGGCTCGTGGCCAGAAGGGGCAGATCGACGCTGCCGCGGCTTATCGCGATGTGCTCGGTGAGCGCAGTGAAGTGTCCGATTCGCACCAGAACTGCGACAAGGTGCAGGATCCGTACTCGCTGCGCTGCCAGCCACAAGTCATGGGCGCCTGCCTGACTCAGTTGCGTCAGGCTGCCGAAGTGCTGGCGGTCGAAGCCAACGCGGTGTCGGATAACCCGCTGGTGTTCGCTGCCGAGGGCGATGTGATTTCCGGCGGTAATTTCCACGCCGAACCGGTGGCCATGGCCGCTGACAACATGGCGCTGGCCATTGCCGAAATCGGCTCGCTGAGCGAGCGCCGCATTTCGCTGATGATGGACAAGCACATGTCGCAACTGCCGCCGTTTTTGGTGGCGAATGGCGGGGTGAATTCCGGTTTCATGATTGCCCAGGTGACTGCCGCCGCGTTGGCCAGCGAGAACAAGGCGTTGGCGCATCCGCATTCGGTCGACAGCCTGCCGACATCGGCGAATCAGGAAGACCATGTTTCGATGGCGCCGGCCGCCGGCAAGCGCTTGTGGGAAATGGCTGAAAACACCCGCGGGATTCTCGCGGTGGAATGGCTGGCGGCGGCGCAGGGGCTGGATCTGCGTGGAGGTTTGAAGACCTCGGTAAAACTGGAAAAGGCTCGGGCAATTCTGCGTAAGGAAGTGCCGTTTTACGAGAAAGACCGGTTTTTTGCGCCGGACATCAATGCGGCGACCGAGTTGTTGGCTTCGCGGTGTTTGACAGAGCTGGTTCCGGCGAAGCTATTGCCTAGCCTGTAAGAATCTACCCCCTCACCCCAACCCTCTCCCCCAGTGGGGGAGAGGGGGAAGGGAGTAGATATTCGTGCTTTTCAAAACCTGAGATCGACTGGATGTTTCAGGTCGATGTATAGCGCCAGAACACCTCGGTCCGTCCCCTCTCCCCCCGGGAGAGGGCTAGGGTGAGGGGCTTTTAGCAGGCTCCTCATCAAACAGATTCCCAACGGAGGCCCATAGTGAAAACCCTCTGGCAAAACTGCCACGTCGCAACCATGGCACACGGCGTCTACTCGATCATCGAAGACGCCGCCATCGTGACGTCAGGTGCGCACATCGAGTGGATCGGCCCACGCACGCAACTGCCATCCGGCGAATACCCGGCCGTCACCGATCTGCAAGGCGCGTGGGTCACCCCCGGCCTGATCGACTGCCATACCCACACGGTGTTTGGCGGTAACCGCAGCGGCGAATTTGAAAAGCGTCTGCAAGGCGTCAGCTATGCGGAAATCGCGGCGCAGGGCGGCGGCATTGCCAGCACCGTGCGCGCCACCCGTGAAGCGACTGAAGACGAGCTGTTCGCCAGCGCCGCCAAACGCCTGAAAAGCCTGATGCGCGACGGCGTGACCACGGTCGAAATAAAATCCGGCTACGGTCTGGATCTGGCCAACGAACGCAAGATCCTGCGCGTCATCCGGCGTCTCGCCGACGAATTGCCGATCAGCGTACGCAGCACCTGTCTCGCCGCACACGCCTTGCCGCCGGAATACGCCGATCGCGCCGACGCCTACATCGACCATATCTGCACTGAAATGCTTCCCGCCCTCGCTGCCGAAGGTTTGGTCGATGCAGTAGATGCCTTCTGCGAATACCTGGCGTTTTCGCCGGAGCAGGTTGAGCGCGTGTTCATCGCCGCGCAAAAACTGGGGCTGCCGGTGAAACTGCACGCCGAGCAGTTGTCGTCATTGCACGGCTCCAGCCTCGCCGCGCGCTATAAGGCGTTGTCCGCCGATCATCTGGAATTCATGGACGAAGCCGACGCCATCGCCATGGCTGCAGCCGATACCGTCGCGGTGTTGCTGCCGGGCGCGTTCTACTTCCTGCGCGAAAACCAGTTGCCGCCGATGGACGCCTTGCGCAAACACAAGGTCAAGATTGCCATCGCCAGCGACCTCAACCCCGGCACCTCGCCAGCGCTGTCGCTACGGCTGATGTTGAACATGGCGTGCACCTGTTTCCGCATGACCCCGGAAGAAGCCCTGGCCGGCGCCACAATTCATGCGGCGCAAGCGCTGGGCATGGCCAAGACCCACGGTTCGCTGGAAGTCGGCAAGGTCGCGGATTTTGTCGCCTGGCAGATCGACCGGCCGGCGGATCTGGCCTATTGGCTGGGCGGTGAACTGGACAAACGCGTCGTGCGTCACGGCGTTGAATCAAGTCTGTAGGAGAGTGGTTGTGGATAAGGTTCTGAATTTCAAACAAGGTCGCGTGCCGCTGCTGATCAGCATGCCTCACGCCGGTTTGCGTCTGACGCCGATGGTCGAGGCCGGGTTGATCGCCGATGCGAAAAGCCTGCCGGACACCGACTGGCATATTCCACAGCTGTATGACTTCGCTGCTGAACTTGGCGCAAGCACCTTGGCTGGCGAATATTCGCGTTTTGTCATCGATCTGAACCGGCCTTCCGACGACAAGCCGATGTACGTCGGCGCGACCACCGGTCTGTACCCGGCGACGTTGTTTGACGGCATTCCTCTGTTCCGCGAAGGGCTGGAGCCGTCGAAAGAAGAGCGGGCGACCTATCTGGAGCAAATCTGGACGCCCTATCACCGCACCTTGCAGCAAGAGCTGGCGCGGCTGAAGGCCGAGTTTGGCTACGCGCTGCTGTTCGACGCGCATTCGATCCGCTCAATCATCCCGCACCTGTTCGACGGCAAACTGCCGGACTTCAATCTCGGTACTTTCAACGGCGCGAGTTGCGATCCGCAACTGGCCGCGCAACTGGAGGCGATTTGCGCGCGGCACGGAGAGTACAGCCATGTGCTCAACGGGCGTTTCAAGGGCGGGCACATCACCCGCCATTACGGCAACCCGGCGGAAAATATCCACGCCGTGCAACTGGAGCTTGGCCAGTGCACCTATATGGAAGAGTTCGAACCGTTCCGCTATCGCCCTGATCTGGCGGAGCCGACGCGAGTAGTCCTCAAGCAATTGCTGGAAGCCTTCCTGGCGTGGGGCAAAACCCATCACACCGCATAACCCGTGCGGGAGACGACCTTTGTGGCGAGGGAGCTTGCTCCCGCTGGGCTGCGAAGCAGCCCCATAACATTCTGCGACGGCTGCGCCGCCGAGCGGGAGCAAGCTCCCTCGCCACAGGTTTTGATTCGATCCGGGGCATGCTCATTGACGTAAATCGGGTTTATGATGCCGGACGGCAGAATAATACAAGTCCCCCCAGGGATGACCCGACCCCTTACGGAGCGCGCAATGCAGACTTTGTTTCCGCAGATCAAACCTCACGCACGGCACGATCTGGCCGTCGACGGCACCCATACCCTGTACGTCGACGAAAGCGGTTCACCGGAAGGCTTGCCGGTGGTGTTCATCCACGGCGGCCCCGGCGCCGGTTGTGACGCACAGAGCCGGCGCTACTTCGATCCGAACCTGTATCGCATTGTGACCTTCGACCAGCGCGGCTGCGGACGCTCCACCCCCCACGCCAGCCTGGAAAACAACACCACCTGGGATCTGGTCGCCGACCTTGAGCGCATCCGCAAACATCTGGGCATCGACAAATGGGTGCTGTTCGGCGGTTCCTGGGGGTCGACCCTGGCGCTGGCCTACGCGCAAACCCACCCGGAACGGGTACACGGCTTGATCCTGCGTGGGATCTTTCTCTGCCGTCCGCAGGAAATCGAGTGGTTCTATCAGGCTGGTGCCAGCCGTCTGTTCCCCGATTACTGGCAGGACTACATTGCGCCGATCCCGCAGGACGAGCGCGACGACCTGCTCAGCGCTTTCCACAAACGTCTGACCGGCAACGATCAGATCGCGCAAATGCACGCAGCCAAAGCGTGGTCGACGTGGGAAGGGCGCACCGCAACCCTGCGCCCGAATCCGCTGGTGGTCGATCGTTTCTCCGAGCCGCAGCGCGCGCTGTCGATTGCGCGGATCGAATGCCATTACTTCACCAACAACGCGTTCCTTGAGCCGAATCAGCTGATTCGCGACATGGGCAAGATCGCCCACCTGCCGGGCGTGATCATCCACGGCCGCTACGACGTGATCTGCCCGCTCGATAATGCCTGGGAATTGCATCAGGCATGGCCGAACAGCGAGCTGCAGGTTATTCGCGACGCCGGCCACGCCGCGTCTGAACCGGGCATTACCGACGCACTGGTGCGCGCGGCCGGCCAGATGGCCCAACGCCTGCTCGATCTGCCGCCCGAAGAAGCATGAAGGGTTTGTTGCAGCGCGTGAAAGGCGCGCGGGTCGAAGTGGCGGGCGAAGTGGTTGGCGCGGTGGATCAGGGTTTGTTGGTACTGGTGGCTGTCGAACCCGACGACACGCGCGCCAGCGCCGACAAACTTCTGCATAAACTGCTTAACTATCGAGTGTTCAGTGACGCCGACGGCAAGATGAATCTGTCCTTGGCGGACGTCGATGGCGGGTTGCTGCTGGTCTCTCAGTTCACCCTGGCTGCCGACACCAAAAGCGGGTTGCGCCCGAGTTTTTCGACCGCCGCCCCTCCGGTTCTGGGCGAGGAATTATTCGACTATCTATTAACCAAAGCGAAACAGGTGCATGGCACTGTGGCATCAGGTAGATTCGGCGCGGATATGCAGGTGCACCTGGTCAACGATGGCCCGGTAACCTTCCTGTTACAGACGTGAAAGCGCTTGAAACATCTTTTTAAAGGCTTTTCGACTGAAAACAGGGTTTTTTCGCGATAAATACTTTGTTACCCCTGATGCGTTGTCATGCGGGCTACTAGATAATCGCGAGCATGGGGATCAGCGTCCGCTGTATCCGTTTTGACTTAGGTAGAGACTTGTCCGTATCCGATTGGGGAATCATTTTGCCCTGCCGGAGTCGGAACAATGCTCGCCAACCTGGCATATAGATAGCTGGCCGTTGGTTTTTTGATCTGTTTTCGGCGAGGGTTGCTCGTGATTGTTAGTCCCTGTAATGCACCAAAATTGTCTGCCAAACGCTTGCGAAGTGCTCTGGTAGCGGGCTCGGCACTCCTGTGCCTGCTCAGCGCCGGCCAGCTTTGGGCATTCAATCTCGACGATGTGTCGGTCAAGGCTAAAGAGCTGGCCGGGCAGAAATTCGAAGCCCCGCGCAGTAACCTGCCGAACGAATTCCGCGAAATGAAATTCGCGGATTATCAGAAAATTCGTTTCCGCACTGAAAAAGCCGAATGGGCTGATCAGAAAACCCCGTTCAAGCTGTCCTTCTATCACCAGGGCATGCACTTCGATACGCCGGTGAAAATCAACGAAATCACCGCGAACAACGTCGAAGAGATCAAATACGATCCGGCACGTTTCGATTTCGGCGATCTGAAATTCGATCCTAAAGCCACCGAACAACTGGGTTATGCCGGTTTCCGTGTGCTGTACCCGATCAACAAGGCTGACAAGCAAGACGAAATCATGACCATGCTCGGCGCGAGTTACTTCCGCGTCGTCGGCAAGGGTCATACCTACGGTCTGTCCGCCCGTGGTCTGGCGATCGATACCGCTTTGCCATCCGGTGAAGAATTCCCGCGTTTCCGCGAGTTCTGGATTCAGCAGCCGAAGCCGGGTGACAAGCACCTGGTGATCTTCGCCCTGCTCGATTCGCCGCGTGCTACCGGTGCTTATCGCCTGACTCTGCGTCCGGGCAGCGACACGATTGTCGATGTCAAAGGCCAGATGTACCTGCGTGACAAGGTTGGCAAGCTCGGCATCGCGCCGCTGACCAGCATGTTCCTGTTCGGCGCCAACCAGCCGTCGAAAGTGCTCAACTACCGTCGTGAACTGCACGACTCCAGCGGTCTGTCGATCCATGCCGGCAACGGCGAGTGGATCTGGCGTCCACTGAACAACCCTAAACATCTGGCCGTCAGCCAGTTCAGCGTCGAGAACCCGCGTGGTTTCGGTCTGCTGCAACGTGGCCGCGACTTCAGCCACTACGAAGACCTCGACGATCGCTACGACAAACGTCCAAGCGCCTGGATCGAGCCGAAGGGCGATTGGGGCAAGGGCACCGTCGAGCTGGTTGAAATTCCGACCGCTGACGAAACCAACGACAACATCGTTGCGTTCTGGAACCCGGAAAAACTGCCGGAGCCAGGCCAGCCGCTGGACTTTGCCTATCGCATGCACTGGACCATCGACGAAGCAGCACTTCACGCGCCGGACAGCGCCTGGGTCGAGCAGACTCTGCGTTCCACCGGTGATGTGAAACAGTCGAACCTGATTCGTCAGCCGGATGGCAGCGTTGCCTATCTGGTGGATTTCATGGGTCCATCCCTGGCCGCACTGGCTCCGGATGCAGACGTGCGCAGCCAGGTCAGCGTCGGCGACAACGCCGAGCTGGTCGAGAACAGCGTGCGTTACAACCCGGAAACCAAGGGCTGGCGCCTGACCCTGCGGATGAAGATCAAGGATCCGAGCAAGTCCACCGAGATGCGTGCGGCACTGGCGCAAAACGTGGTGCCGGCTGATCTGGCCAAGACTTCGCTGCCGACCTCCAATTCGTCGGTCGCCAAAGCTGACAAGGTCGCCGCCAAGCAACAAGAGAAACTCGACAAGGAAGCCAAGGCAGCCGAGGCCAAACAGGCCGACGCCAAGCCAGCCGCAGATGCCAAGGACAAGGCCAACAAAGACGCCAAGCAGCCAGTCGCTGCGGACGCGGCCCCAGCCACACCGGAATCGGCGTCGACTGAAGAAGTCCTGACCGAGACCTGGAGCTATCAGTTGCCTGCCGATGAGTAATTCTCAAGTACAGCCAGAGACTCTGTCCGAGTATCTGGCGCATCTGCCGATGACCGACGAGCAGCGCGCGGAACTCGCGGGCTGCCAGTCGTTCAGCGAGCTGCATGAACGCCTGTCGTCGAAAACCTTCGACGCTCCTGCCGAGGCCGCCCAGGCTTCGGTGGGCAAGCGCCTGACGCTGAGCACTGCCGAAGAACTGCAAGATGCGGAAATGCTGGTGCTCGACGCCAGCGGCCGTGTTTGCCTGAAAGCAACGCCGCCGATTCGTCGGACCAAGGTTGTGCCAGAGCCGTGGCGCACCAACATTCTGGTGCGTGGCTGGCGTCGCCTGACCGGCCGCACCAACCCGCCACAGCCGCCGAAGGACGAAAACGTCCTGCCGGCAGCGCGCTGGCGTACGGTCGGTTCCATCCGTCGCTACATTCTGCTGGTGCTGATGCTCGGCCAGACCATCGTCGCTGGCTGGTACATGAAAGGCATCATGCCGTATCAGGGCTGGTCGTTCGTTGATCTCGACGAAGTCCTGCACCAGCCGCTGCTGCAGACCGTCACGCAAGTGCTGCCGTATGCGCTGCAAACCAGCATCCTGATTCTGTTCGGGATCCTGTTTTGCTGGGTGTCGGCCGGTTTCTGGACGGCGCTGATGGGCTTCCTCGAGTTGCTCACTGGTCACGACAAGTACCGCATCTCGGGCAAAAGCGCCGGCAACGAGCCGATTGCCAAAGACGCGCGTACCGCACTGGTCATGCCGATCTGCAACGAAGACGTGCCGCGAGTGTTCGCCGGCCTGCGTGCGACTTTCGAGTCGGTCGCTGCCACGGGTGATCTGGATCGCTTCGACTTCTTCGTGCTCAGCGACAGTAACGACAGCGACATCTGCGTTGCCGAGCAACAAGCCTGGCTGGACGTCTGCCGCGAAGCCAAGGGCTTTGGCAAGATCTTCTATCGCCGCCGCCGTCGCCGTGTGAAACGCAAGAGTGGCAACCTCGACGACTTCTGCCGTCGCTGGGGTGGTGACTACAAGTACATGGTCGTACTCGACGCCGACTCGGTGATGAGCGGTGAATGCCTGACCAGTCTGGTGCGCTTGATGGAAGCCACACCGGACGCCGGGATCATCCAGACCGCGCCGCGTGCGTCGGGCATGGACACCCTGTATGCGCGCATGCAGCAGTTTGCTACCCGCGTTTACGGCCCGCTATTCACCGCCGGTCTGCACTTCTGGCAGTTGGGCGAATCCCACTACTGGGGTCACAATGCGATCATCCGCATGAAGCCGTTCATCGAGCATTGCGCCCTCGCGCCGTTGCCGGGTAAAGGCGCATTCGCCGGGGCAATTCTGTCCCACGACTTCGTTGAAGCCGCGCTGATGCGTCGTGCCGGTTGGGGCGTGTGGATTGCCTACGACTTGCCGGGCAGCTACGAAGAACTGCCGCCGAACCTGCTCGACGAACTCAAGCGTGACCGTCGCTGGTGCCACGGCAACCTGATGAACTTCCGGCTGTTCCTGGTCAAAGGCATGCACCCGGTGCACCGTGCGGTGTTCCTCACCGGCGTGATGTCGTACCTGTCGGCGCCGCTGTGGTTCTTCTTCCTGGTGTTGTCGACCGCGCTGCTGGCGGTGAACACGCTGATGGAGCCGCAGTACTTCCTCGAACCACGTCAGCTCTATCCGCTGTGGCCACAATGGCACCCGGACAAAGCGATTGCGCTGTTCTCGACGACCATCGTGCTGCTGTTCCTGCCGAAACTGTTGAGCATCATCCTGATCTGGGCCAAGGGCGCGAAAGAGTTCGGTGGCAAGTTCAAGGTGACCCTGTCGATGCTGCTGGAGATGCTGTTCTCCATGCTGCTGGCGCCGGTGCGCATGATCTTCCACACCCGTTTCGTACTGGCCGCGTTCCTCGGCTGGGCCGCAACGTGGAACTCGCCACAGCGTGACGACGACTCGACACCATGGAGCGAGGCGGTCAAACGCCACGGTCCACAGACACTGCTGGGTTTCTTCTGGGCGCTGCTGGTGATCTGGCTGAACCCGAGCTTCCTGTGGTGGCTGGTGCCGATCGTCGGTTCGCTGATGTTGTCGATCCCGGTGTCGGTGATTTCCAGCCGTGTCGGTCTGGGCCTCAAATCCCGTGACGAGAGCCTGTTCCTCATTCCCGAGGAATACAATCCGCCACAGGCGCTGCTGGCGACCGATCAGTACACCCACGAAAACCGCTGGCATGCACTCAACGACGGCTTCGTCCGCGCGGTGGTCGATCCCCAGCAGAACGCCTTGGCGTGCTCGCTGGCGACCTCGCGTCATGGTCAGGCCGAGCCGATCGAGTGGCTGCGCCAGGAGCGCGTGCGTCACGCGATCAAGGTCGGTCCGGCCGGGCTGAACAACCATGATCGTCTGCAACTGCTGAGCGATCCGGTGGCTCTGGCGCGCTTGCACGAAATCGTCTGGAGCGAAGGCCATGCCGAGTGGCTGGACGCGTGGCGGGCTTCGGTGAAAGCCGATCCGCACGCGCCGTTGTTGCCGCTGCGGCCGTTGAGTCTTGAGGCTCAACCGGCCTGATGAAAAAACCCCGCGAAAGCGGGGTTTTTTTTCGCCTTGCGAATGCAGGCATAGCAATGCGACGGAGCAAAAAACCTTGTGCAAACGGACGAGTGCGTTAGCATCCGTCCCCGAATTGGCGCGCCCGGGCTTTTTGGCTCATCTCTGTCGGTTTTCGCGCCGCAAACGCAATGGTTTTGGGGACTTGAAGATGAAGAAGTATCTGTCGATGCTGCTGGTCGGCGTCACGGCACTGGTTGCAGTCAATGCGGCACAGGCCGGCGCAATCGATGACGCGGTCAAGCGCGGCACGTTGAAAGTCGGCATGGACCCGACCTACATGCCGTTCGAGATGACTAACAAGCGTGGCGAGATCATCGGGTTCGAAGTCGACCTCCTCAAAGCCATGTCCAAAGCCATGGGCGTCAAGCTGGAGCTGGTCTCCACCGGTTACGACGGGATCATCCCGGCGCTGCTGACCGACAAGTTCGACATGATCGGCAGCGGCATGACCCTGACTCAGGAACGCAACCTGCGCCTGAACTTCAGCGAACCGTTCATCGTCGTCGGCCAGACCCTGCTGATCCGCAAGGAACTGGAAGGCACCATCAAGTCGTACAAAGACCTGAACACTGCCGACTACCGCATCACCTCCAAGCTCGGCACCACCGGTGAGATGGTCGCCAAGAAGCTGATCTCCAAAGCCAAGTACCACGGCTACGACAACGAGCAGGAAGCGGTGCTCGACGTGGTCAATGGCAAGGCTGATGCCTTCATCTACGACGCACCGTACAACGTTGTGGCGGTGAACAAGGTCGGGGCCGGCAAACTGGTATTCCTCGACAAGCCGTTCACCTACGAGCCGCTGGCTTTTGGTTTGAAGAAGGGTGATTACGACAGCCTCAACTTCATCAATAACTTCCTGCACCAGATCCACGAAGACGGCACCTACGATCGCATCCATGACAAGTGGTTCAAGAGCACCGAGTGGCTCAAGGACATGGAATAACTCGGTCATCCAGACCGAGTTGCCCCAATCGCTGGCAAGCCAGCTCCCACAAGGATTTAGGTGAACACACTAGACCTGTGGGAGCTGGCTTGCCAGCGATGGCGGTCTCCCAGGCGACACAGAATTCGGAACCTGCAAAAAACCATGAAACAGAAAAAAGCCCAATGGCCCTGGCATGTGCTGACCGTGCTGGTGCTGATCGGCCTGGCCGGCGCGCTGTATTACGCCACGTCGCTGATGTCCTACGAATGGCGCTGGAACCGTGTGCCGCAGTACTTCGCCTATCAGGCCGAGGAGACCCAGCGCGCCAGCGACATTTCCACCGTGAGCGAGTTGGTGCGCAAGGGCGGCACTGCTGAAGTCACCCTGCGCAACGACGCCGGTGACGAGCAGCACCTGACCGTCGACGAGAACAGCCTGGCATTCGCTCAGGGCGATGATGTCGCTGAAGGCGACGTCGTGGGTGTCACTCGACATTGGGCGGCAGGGCCGCTGTTGTGGGGGCTGTGGACGACGTTGTGGCTGTCGGTGGTGTCCGGAGTACTCGGGCTGCTGATCGGTCTGGCTACCGGGCTGTGTCGATTGTCGAGCAACCCGACCCTGCGCGACCTGTCGACGATCTACGTCGAACTGGTGCGCGGCACGCCGTTGCTGGTGCAGATTTTCATTTTTTACTTCTTCATCGGCACGGTGATGAACCTGTCCCGCGAGTTCGCCGGGATCGCTGCGCTGTCGCTGTTCACCGGCGCCTACGTGGCCGAGATCATCCGTTCCGGCGTGCAATCGATCGCTCGCGGGCAGAACGAAGCCGCGCGGTCGCTGGGCCTCAGCTCCGGTCAGTCGATGCGTCACGTGGTGTTGCCGCAAGCGCTCAAGCGCGTGCTGCCGCCGCTGGCCGGGCAGTTCATCAGTCTGGTCAAGGACACGTCGCTGGTGTCGGTGATCGCCATCACCGAGCTGCTGAAAAGCGGCCGTGAAGTCATCACCACTTCGTTCTCGCCGTTCGAGATTCTGTTCTGCGTTGCCGGCCTGTACCTGTTGATCAACCTGCCGCTGTCGAAAATCGCCAGCCGGCTTGAGCGGAGGCTCGCGCAAAGTGATTGAAGTCCGCGATCTGGTAAAAGTCTTCGACACTCGCGGCCAAGTCGTGCGTGCGGTGGATAACGTCAGCACCCAAGTGGCCAAGGGTGAAGTGCTGGTGGTGATCGGCCCGTCCGGTTCCGGCAAGTCGACCTTCCTGCGCTGCCTGAATGGTCTGGAGGAATTCGATTCCGGCTCGGTGAGCATCGACGGCCTGCAACTGGCCGACCCGAAAACCGACGTCAACGCCTATCGCCGCGAAGTCGGCATGGTGTTCCAGCATTTCAATCTGTTCCCGCACATGACCGTGCTGGAAAACCTCTGCCTGGCGCAAAAAGTCGTACGCAAGCGCGGGCAGAAGGAAAGCGAGGCCAAGGCTCTGGCGTTGCTGGAGAAGGTCGGGATTGCGCAGAAGGCTCGCGAGTATCCGTCGCGTCTGTCTGGCGGTCAGCAGCAGCGCGTGGCGATTGCCCGCGCGTTGGCGATGGACCCGAAAGTCATGCTGTTCGATGAGCCGACGTCGGCGCTCGACCCGGAAATGGTCGGCGAAGTGCTGGACGTGATGAAGAACCTGGCCGTGGAGGGCATGACCATGGTCTGCGTGACCCACGAGATGGGTTTTGCGCGGGAAGTGGCGGATCGGGTGTTGTTCTTCGATCACGGCAAACTGCTGGAGGATGCTTCCCCGGCCGAGTTCTTCGATGCACCGAAGGATCCGCGCGCGCAGGCCTTTCTGCGCCAAGTCCTGTAACTGCGGCGCTCTTTCGGACGCCATCGCTGGCAAGCCAGCTCCCACAGTGAATGAGTCGAACACAGACCTTGTGAACGACGCAAAAACCTGTGGGAGCTGGCTTGCCAGCGATAGCATCACCTCGGTCCACAGCGAACCGAGGTGGGTAAATCACCTCAAACCTTGAACCGCCCCACCAGCGTCTGCAGATGCGTACCCAGTCGCGCCAGCTCAACGCTGGACGCCGCCGTTTCTTCACTCGCCGCCGAAGTCTGATCCGACACATCGCGTACGTTCAGGATGCTGCGGTTGATCTCCTCCGCGACCGCGCTCTGCTGTTCAGCCGCAGCAGCGATTTGCTGGTTCATCGCCTGAATCGCCGAAACGGTGCGCGTGATGTTGTCCAGCGAGCCACCGGCACGGCGGGTCAGCTCCACGCTGCTCTGGGTCAGCGTGCGACTGTTGTCCATGATCGTCGCCACTTGCTGGGTGCCGTTCTGCAGGCCGACAATCAGCTCTTCAATCTCTTCAGTCGACTTCTGCGTACGCTGCGCGAGGCTACGTACTTCATCTGCAACCACGGCAAAACCACGTCCGGCCTCGCCTGCGCGGGCGGCTTCGATGGCAGCGTTGAGCGCCAGCAGGTTGGTTTGTTGAGCGACGGATTTGATCACGTCGAGCACGCTGCCGATCTTGTCGCTCTCGCGCTTCAGCTCGCCCATGGCCTCGGTGGAGTGGCCGACTTCGGTCGCCAGACGTTCGATCTGCGCGATGGCCTCACCGACCACCTTGTCGCCCTCACGTGCCTGCTGATCAGCCGCGACCGCTGCCTCGGAAGCTTCCTCGGCGTTGCGCGCGACTTCCTGCACGGTAGCGGCCATTTCGTTCATGGCGGTGGCGACCTGATCGGTCTCGATCTTCTGGTTGTTGACCCCGGCGCTGGTCTGCTCGGTCACGGCCGACAGCTCTTCAGCGGCGCTGGCGATCTGCGTTACGCCGTCGCTGATGCCGCCGATCAACTCGCGCAGGCCTTGGGTCATGCTCTGCATCGAACGTTGCAGTTGACCAAGTTCGTCGCGGCGCAGGGACACCAGGTTGTGCGTCAGGTCGCCAGCCGCCACGCGTTCGGCGACTTTCAGGGTCTGGGTTAGCGGAATAATGATCTGCCGGGTGATCGCCCAAGCGGCCAGCAAACCAAACGCAAGGGCCAACACGGTGGCGATCAGCAGCATGTTCTTGGCGTGAGCCGCGTCAGTGTCGCGCACGATGGTTTGCGAGGCGGTGAGCTTCTTGCTGACGTCGATCAGGATGTCGCCCTGCGCCGCCATGCGTGCGAGAGCCTTGGCATTGATCACTTGCGAGTCGCGGAATTGGCCGACCGCCGCGCGATACGCCTTGAGCGAATCGGCCGCCTGTTGCAGGTTGGCGATGTGTTGCTCAGGCAGTTTGGCCGGCAGGCTTTCGAGATTGCTCAGGGCGTTGGCGATGGCGTCGAGTGCCGGTTGCTCGGCTTCGGCCTTGCCGCTGTAGGTGTAGCCGCGAACCTGATAGCGCGCTTGCTGCAACAGCTTGCTCAGCTCGATCACGCTATTGAATTGCGCAACGCTTTCACCTTGCAGCAGGGATTTCTCGACTTCGCTGACCCTGGCCACGGCATTGTCAGCGCTGGCGCCGAGCTTGCTGCGCGCATCCTCGCGCTGAACGGTGGCCTGGGTCATGTCGGCGAAGGCGCGTTTGTATTCTGCGACCGCTGCCAGTTGTTGATCGACCATCGCCACATCGGCTGGTTGCTCGATCATGTTGCGCGCGTTCTGCAGGCCGCTGTCGAGTTTGCCGAGCAGGTCGTTGACCGCGCCGGGGCCTTGTTCGCCGCGGCGCGCGTCGTAGTCGACACGGGCCAGACGCAGGTCCTTAGTCAGCTCATTCAGGCTCGAGATGAAACCGAGCTTGTCGCCACGGCTGATGATGCCGCTCATACCGGTCCAGCCGGTGAAGGTAATCAACAGCGTCAGCAACAGCACCAGGCCGAAACCGATGCCCAGCTTGCGTTTGACGCTGACGTTTCCAAGACTTTCGGCTAACCAACGGTACATGCGACCACTCCCCTCGGACCACTAATTGGACTTATGGGGACTGTATCGGCTGAATGATGGCAATCTGTAACACCATTTATCCGCCGGCCCCGCACGGTATCAATGTAGGAGCTGCCGAAGGCTGCGATCTTTTGATCTTGCCTCTAAAAAACAACATCAAAAGATCGCAGCCTTCGGCAGCTCCTACAGGGGATCGGTGTCGAGCCTAAAAGAGGCGTGCGAGCAGGGCGGTGACGGCGGTTTCGACGCGCAGGATGCGCTCACCGAGTTTCACCGGTTGCAGGCCGGACTTGCCCAGCAGGTCGATTTCGTAAGGAATCCAGCCACCCTCGGGGCCGATGGCCAGGGTTACTGGTTCGCTGAGGGCGCGCGGGCAGGGCGGGAAATTACCGGGATGGCCGACCAGCCCCAGCGTGCCTTCGCTGATCGCGGGCAGGCGATCTTCGACAAACGGCTTGAAGCGTTTCTCGATGACGATTTCCGGCAGCACGGTATCGCGGGCCTGTTCGAGGCCGAGGATCAGTTGTTCGCGGATCGCTTCGGGCTCAAGAAACGGCGTCTGCCAGAAACTCTTCTCGACGCGGTAACTGTTGACCAGAATCACCCGTGGCACACCCATGGTCGCCACGGTCTGGAACACGCGTCGCAGCATCTTCGGGCGGGGCAGCGCCAATACCAGCGTCAACGGCAGCTTGGCCGGCGGAGGTTGATCAAGGGTGACGCGCAGTTCCGCTTCGCCGGGTTCAAGACGCAGCAGTTCGGCGGTTCCCATCAAGCCGCCAATGCGCCCGACCCGCAGGCTGTCGCCGACTTCCGAGCGATGCACTTCCTGCATATGCGTCAGACGGCGGTCACGCAACACGACGCGGTCGGCCGCGATGAAATCGGCTTCTTCGAGCAACAGCAGGTTCATGCCTGGGTCGCTGGCGGCTGATCGTTGTGATCGTCGGCCGATTCTTCTGCGGGCCGTTCGCGTTTGCTGATCAAGCCCCCGAAGATGATGCCGATTTCAAACAGCATCCACATCGGCACGGCCAGCAGGGTCTGCGAGAAGATGTCCGGCGGGGTCAGGATCATGCCGACCACAAAGCAGCCGATGATCACGTACGGGCGGATCTTCTTCAGGTAAACGACGTTGACCACACCAATCCACACCAGCAGCACCACGGCCACCGGGATCTCGAACGCTACGCCGAAGGCGAAGAACAGCGTCATGACGAAATCGAGGTAACTGGCGATATCGGTCATCATCTCCACGCCGGCCGGGGTGGCAGCGGCGAAGAACTTGAAGATCAGCGGGAATACGAAGTAATAGGCGAAGGCCATGCCGGTGTAGAACAGCAGAATGCTGGAAACCAGCAGCGGCACCGCGATGCGCTTCTCATGCTTGTACAGACCCGGCGCGATGAAGCCCCAGATCTGATGCAGGATCACCGGGATCGCCAGGAACAGCGAGACCATCATCGTCAGCTTTAACGGTGTCAGGAACGGTGACGATACGTCAGTGGCGATCATCGTCGCGCCGACCGGCAGGTACTGGCGCAGCGGCGTCGAGACGAAGGTGTAGATCTGCTGGGTGAAGGCGAACAACCCGGCGAAGATGATGAAGATCGCCGCGACGCAACGCAGCAGGCGGGTGCGCAACTCGGTGAGGTGCGATACCAGCGGCATGTGCTGGTCGTTTTCGGGGAGATCGCTCATGGGGCTCGCGGCGGCAGTGTTGGGTCGTGAGGGGCCGGCGCTGTTGGCGCGGCGGCTGGAGCAACAGGTTCAACCGGAGTCGGTGCAGCGACAGGTGCAGGTTCGACAGTCGCCACAACTGGGGTAGCGGGGGCAGGCGCATGAATCGTCTGCCCGCCCACGTGTTCAACCGGCGTCGGCTCTTGCTGAACCGGCTGGAAGATCTTCCGCGCTTCTTGCTCCAGCGACAGAATGTGCTCGTTGTGCAGTTGCCGGCGAATTTCGTCGGCACCGATCTCACGTTCAACTTCCTGTTTGATCGCGTTGAAGCTGCGCTTCAGCCGTCCGACCCACAGGCCAGCGGTGCGCGCAGCACCCGGCAGACGCTCGGGGCCCAACACCAGCAGGGCCACGAGGCCGACGAGCAGCAGTTCAGAGAAGCTGATACCAAACATTAGTCAGTGCTCACACGTCTTTGCGGATCGGCTCTTCGACTTTCTGCGCCTGCACGTCGATGGTGTGCGGCGGGTTGGCCTGAGCGGTGGCTTGCGGCTGTACCGGTGGCACTGGCTGCGCAGGCGTGACGGTCGGATCGGCGGCCGGTTTTTCGTCATCGTTCATGGCTTTGCGAAAGCCCTTGATCGACTCGCCGACATCAGTGCCGAGGTTTTTCAGTTTCTTGGTGCCGAACACCAGCACCACGACAACCAGAATGACGATCCAGTGTTTCCAGTCAAAAATGCCCATGTGGCTGTTCCTCTCTAAAAGTTGTTCAGGCGGACGGACGCGAGGCTTTCTCGACGTGTCCGGACAGGCCGAAGCGGCGATCCAGTTCATCCAGTACAGCCTGCGGATGCTGCCCCAGTTGGGCGAGCATGATCATGCTGTGGAACCACAAATCGGCGGTCTCGTAGATCACGTCGCTGCAGTCGCCGCTGATCGCAGCGTCCTTGGCGGCAATAATGGTTTCGACCGACTCTTCGCCGACTTTCTCCAGAATCTTGTTCAGACCCTTGTGATACAGGCTGGCGACATACGAACTGTCAGCGGCCGCGCCCTTGCGCTCCTCAAGTACCTGAGCGAGGCGAGTCAGGGTGTCACTCATGTTTGTGTCCTGCGGAGTAAATGGCGTGCGGGTCTTTGAGTACCGGGTCGACCGTGGTCCAGTCGCCGTTTTCGAAGACACGGTAGAAGCAGCTTTGACGGCCGGTATGGCAAGCGATGTCGCCAATCTGTTCGACCATCAGGATGATCACGTCGGCGTCACAGTCCAGACGCATTTCATGCAAAGTCTGAACGTGGCCGGACTCTTCGCCCTTGCGCCACAGCTTGCCACGCGAACGTGACCAATAGATGGCACGGTTTTCTGCCGCGGTCAGCTCGAGGGCTTCGCGGTTCATCCAGGCCATCATCAGCACGCGTCCGGTCTTGTGATCCTGGGCAATCGCCGGCACCAGGCCATCAGCGTCCCACTTGATCTCGTCCAGCCAGTTTTTCATCTTCGACTCCGACAGCGAGCCCCACACTTGAATTAGTCGGGCTCAGGGCGTTGAAACAGTGTGCCAGCCGATCACCGAACTGGCTATCGGCGAACGACCAGATACAAGCCGACTGCCACCATGATGCCCGCCGGCCAATGCCCCAATTCATGCATCGGGCCACCTGCCGCGAGGATCGCACCGCCGGCCAGATGCGCACTGCCGAGCAGTCTCAGGAACCAGTCGTCCTTGCGTTTGTGCCACGGCGGCGTAGGGTCTTTGGCGTGGGGCTGCGACATGCGCTCGAGCAGATCGCGGGCCATGTTCGACAAGTGCGGGATCTGCTCCAGTTGGCTCTGCACGTTGCCCAGCAGGGCTTTCGGGCTGACGCGCTCGCGCATCCAGCGTTCGAGAAACGGCTGCGCGGTGTTCCACAGATCCAGATCCGGATACAGCTGACGGCCCAGACCTTCGATGTTCAGCAGGGTTTTTTGCAGCAGTACGAGTTGCGGCTGCACTTCCATGTTGAAGCGGCGTGCAGTCTGGAACAGGCGCATCAGCACCTGGCCAAATGAAATATCTTTTAACGGTTTTTCGAAGATCGGTTCGCAGACGGTGCGGATCGCCGCTTCGAATTCGTTGAGTTTGGTTTCCGCCGGCACCCAGCCCGAATCGATGTGCAATTGCGCCACACGGCGGTAGTCACGCTTGAAGAAGGCAAACAGGTTGCGCGCCAGGTAATCCTGGTCTTCCGGGGTCAGGCTGCCAACAATGCCGCAGTCGATCGCGATGTACTGCGGGCTCCACGGGTTGACGGTGCTGACGAAGATGTTGCCCGGGTGCATGTCGGCGTGGAAAAAGCTGTCGCGGAACACTTGGGTGAAGAAAATCTCCACACCGCGTTCGGCGAGCATTTTCATGTCGGTGCGCTGGTCGGCGAGGGTCGCCAGATCCGTCACCTGAATCCCGTAGATGCGCTCCATCACCAGCACTTTCGGCCGGCACCAGTCCCAATAGACTTGCGGCACGTAAAGCAGCGGCGAACCTTCGAAGTTGCGCTTCAACTGGCTGGCATTGGCCGCCTCGCGCAGCAGATCGAGTTCGTCGTAGATGGTTTTTTCGTAATCCTGAACCACGTCCACCGGGTGCAGCAGACGTGCGTCGGCCGAGACCTTTTCGGCGGCGCGGGCGAGGATGAACAGCCACGCCAGATCCTGCGCGATGATCGGTTTCAGGCCCGGGCGGATCACCTTGACCACCACTTCTTCGCCGGTTTTCAACTGCGCGGCATGCACCTGCGCCACCGAGGCCGAGGCCAGCGGTTCGACGTCGAAACGCGTGAACACTTCGCTGATCTTCTTGCCGAGCTGGGCTTCGATCAGCTTGATCGACACCTGCGAATCGAACGGCGGCACGCGGTCCTGCAACAGCATCAGCTCATCGGCGATGTCTTCCGGCAGCAGGTCGCGACGGGTCGAAAGAATCTGCCCGAACTTGATAAAGATCGGCCCCAGATCCTGTAACGCCAGACGCAGGCGCGCACCGCGACTCAGGTCCAGCGGCTTGCGCGGGAACCAGCGCCACGGCAGCGCATAGCGCAACGCGAGCAGGAACCACGGCAGTGGCAGGTCGAACAGCAAGTCATCGAGGCGGTAGCGGATCACGACGGACTGGATGCGCAGCAGACGGCGGACGGCGAGCAGCTTCATGCGTTATCGCTTGGGTCGAGGGATCGGGAAAGGCGCTCGAAGCGCGCCTCGAGACGTTCCAGATCAAGTTTGATCCGGTCCAGTTCGCTGAAGCGCGCTTCGGCTTCGCGCTGCCCGACGAGGGTGCGCGATTCTTCGGCGAGGTATTCGGCGAGGTTCTGGTTGAGGCTGGCAAATCCTTCTTGATACCAGCGCGCGCGGCTGCGCAGATGACCGCCCACCAGTTGCGTGGCGACCGGGCCCAGCCAGCGCGAGAGTTCGTACTCCCAGTCCAGCTCGAGGTCTTGCAGCACGCCGGCCAACTCCAGCAGCACGCCGCTGTCGCCGTCGAGCTCGACTTCTGGCGCATGCAGCACCGCCGTCTTGTCTTTGCTCAGCGCCAGTTTCAGCAGGCTGGAGGCCGGGGCGCGCAGGGTGCAGTCGACACCGGTTTCCCAATGCGAAGCCAGCATCAGACCTTCATCGCTCGGCAGGATGAACAGTTGCAGCGCCGGGCTGCGACAGTCGACGGCAATTACCTTGCCGGTCAGATGCGCCAAGCGCGGCAGTGCCGTGCTGTCGAGACGCAGCACCCGGTTCAGGCCGAGTTCAACGCTGGCGAGCAGCCCGGTCAAGAGCATCAGGGCTTGATGCCACGGTGCAGGGCGACGATGCCGGCAGTCATGTTGTGATAGGTCACGCGGTCGAAACCGGCCTCGACCATCATCGACTTCAGGGTTTCCTGATTCGGGTGCATGCGGATCGATTCGGCCAGATAACGATAGCTTTCCGAGTCGTTGGTGATCAGCTTGCCCATCAGCGGCATGAACGCGAACGAGTAGGCGTCGTAGGCCTTGGACATCAGCGCGTTGGTCGGCTTGGAGAATTCCAGCACCAGCAGACGACCGCCGGGCTTGAGCACGCGCAGCATGGAACGCAGGGCGTCTTCTTTGTGCGTTACGTTGCGCAGGCCGAAGGCGATGGTCACGCAGTCGAAATGGTTGTCCGGGAACGGCAGTTTTTCTGCGTCGGCCTGGACGAATTCGACGTTGCCCGAGACCCCGAGATCGAGCAGACGGTCACGACCGACCTTGAGCATGGATTCGTTGATGTCGGCCAAAACGACCTGACCGGTAGGGCCTACCAGATGCGAGAACTTTTTGGTCAGGTCGCCCGTGCCGCCGGCGATGTCCAGTACGCGGTTACCGCTGCGCACGCCCGACAGTTCGATCGCGAAACGCTTCCACAAACGGTGCATGCCGCCCGACAGAAGGTCGTTCATCAAGTCGTATTTGGCGGCTACGGAGTGGAACACCTCAGCGACTTTTTCCGCTTTCTGGCTTTCCGGAACGTTTTTGAAGCCGAAGTGAGTGGTGGGTTCGGCATCGCTGCCTTTGCGCTGATCAGTCATATCGCTGTCACCAAAAGAGAATGCGCGACATTCTAATCCCCAAGCCATGCTTTGTCTTGGAATGGCGAAAGGTAAGATGGGCAACCTTCGGGACGATTTGCCGCAGCGGCGGTCAAGATTTACTGTCACCTATTGATCAATCAGGAGTCATTCAATGGCCAAAATCACTGTTGAGCGTGCCCACACACTGGGCAAGGAAGCCGCCCGCGAGAAGGCCGACAAACTGGCCCAAAAGCTTAATGAACAATACGGCCTGGAGCCGCAGTGGGCCGGCGACGTGTTGAACCTTAAACGTTCGGGCGTGAAAGGCGCGGTGCATGTTGGCGACGATTCGATCCGCGTGGATGTCGAGCTGGGGCTGATGATGTCGGCCATGAGCGGCATGATCAAAGCCGAGATCGAGAAAGCACTCGACAAAGCCCTGGTCTGACACAGTTCTTCCTGAATCCCGCTCCCACAGGGTTCGTGTTTGTCCTGCAGACGTTTTATGTCAGTTGTTAGGGTGCCGTTTCTAATTTTTAAACCTACTTTGTGCCTGAGCCCGACACTTATCCGGGCAGTTCCTCAAACCTTCTGCGCGTGAGGTGGACCATGGCTAAAGTAATTTTGAAGAAAAAAATCGACGCTTCGACAACTGCTCTGAGCGACGTCAAATCCTATGCCCGCAAGATCTGGCTGGCAGGCCTGGGTGCCTACACCAAGGTCGGCCAAGAGGGTAGCGAGTACTTTCAAGAGTTGATCAAGGCTGGTCAAACTGTTGAAAAACAAGGCAAAAAAGCTGTCACCGAAAAGCTCGAAGCGGCCAACGCCGAGATCGATGAAGCCAAAAGTGAAGTCAGCTCTTTCAAAGGCCGGGTCGAAGTTCAGCTCGACAAGGTCGAGAAGGTCTTCGACACGCGTGTTGCCAGTGCCTTGAATCGTATCGGCATTCCGTCTAAACATGACGTTGAGACACTCTCTGCTAAGCTCGATGAGCTGACGGCATTGCTCGAACGCGTCGCGCGTAAATCTTAAGGAGAACGGGATGGCTGGTAAAAAGAACACCGATAAAGAAGGCAGCTCGTGGATCGGGAAGGTCGAAGACTACTCCCGCAAGATCTGGCTGGCTGGTTTAGGCGTGTACTCGAAGATCGACACTGACGGCAGCAAGCTCTTCGATACATTGGTCAAAGACGGCGAGAAAGCCGAGAAGCTCACCAAGAACGCAGTCGGCAAAAAAGTCGATGCGGCCAAGGACTCTGCTTCTTCCGCCAAGTCGCGCATCAGCGGCGTGAAAGATCGCGCACTGGGCAAGTGGGACGAGCTCGAAGGGGCTTTCGACAAGCGCCTGAACAGCGCGATTTCGCGTCTCGGCGTGCCGAGCCGCAATGAAGTGAAAGCGCTGCACAGCAAGGTCGAAACACTGACCAAGCAGATTGAAAAACTGACTGGCGAAAAGGCTCGTCCGGTTGCGGCTAAAACTGCTGCAGCGAAACCTGCTGCCAAGCCGTTGGCCAAAGCTGCCGCCAAACCGGTTGCCAAAGCTAAAGCTGCGGTCAAATCGGTGGCGAAAACTGCTGCGGCCAAACCTGCTGCAAAAGCTGCAGCCAAACCGGTTGCAGCTGCCAAGGCCGCGGCCAAACCTGCGGCAAAACCCGCAGCCAAGCCAGCAGCGAAAACCGCTGCCGCCAAACCGGCGGCTGCGAAGAAACCCGCAGTGAAAAAACCGGCCGCGCCGAAAGCCGCTGCGCCGAAACCGGCAGCGCCAGCCGCCAAACCAGCAACACCGGCAGCCCCGGTGAGCGCGTCGAACTCCGTCGCGGCTCCGACTCCGGCGGCTACATCGACTGCTGCATCGACACTGTCGACGCCAACCAGTCAGTCCTGATTTTTTCGGGGCTTCAACAAAACGCCCGGCCTGTGAAGGTCGGGCGTTTTTATTTTTTCGGTTTACAGGCTTACCCTCACCCCAGCCCTCTCCCGGAGGGAGAGGGGGCCGATTGGGAGATGCTTCAGTCTTGCATCGACCTGAGAGTGCTGTATTGAATCCATAATCGACTCGGTACCTCAGGTCGATGTATGACGCGAGACAACTCGGTCAGTCCCCTCTACCTCTGGGAGAGGGCTAGGGTGAGGGCAACGATCTATCTGACTCACCCATGGTCCTCTAGATACCGCAAAGCCAACCGCTCCGTAGCCACCTTCACCGGCGGCAACAAATGCGGCGCCACGAGCATCATGATCTGATAAACCACCAACCGAACCTCTCCCTCGCGATCAAGAATCCGCTGATAATCCAGCGAAAACAGCAGCGTCATGGTGATCTGCTCCACCAGCTGCCCTAACGCCTGCGTATCACTCACCAACTGCCCGGCCGCCTTCAATCGCGCCAGCAATGAAGCCAGCGTGCGCTTGAGCGAGTTGAGCAGGTTGCGAATGCCCTTCGCCAGTTTCGGCAAACGCCCGGCCAGGTTCGACAGGTCCTGAAACAGGAACCGGTACTGCGCCAGTCGCTCGACGATCAAATGCAGAAACAGCCAATAATCCTCCGGCGCCAGTTCGACATCGGCCGGCGGATCGAGCAACGGCGCCAGTTCATTCTGAAAACGTTCGAACAGCCCGAGAATCAGCGGCTCCTTGCCGTGGAAGTGGTAGTAGAGGTTGCCGGGGCTGATCCCCATTTCATTGGCCACTTCCATGGTCGAGACGTTCGGCTCGCCCTTTTCATTGAACAACTGCAGGGCACATTCGAGGATCCGTTCGCTTGTTTTCATCCAGTCTTCTTAAAAAAGGTTGGGGCGGGTCAGCGCACGCGCACGTAAGTACCGGGCGCAGCCTCCATCGGTGGATAGTTGGCGTTGCCAAGGGGCATCTGGGTTTCGTGTTGGGCGCCCGAGCGTTCCTGAATCCACGTCAGCCACTGCGGCCACCAGCTACCGTCGACATGCTTGGCGTCGTAGTACCAGGCGCGCGGATCGCTGCTCAGTTTGCCGTTCTCGACGTAGTTGGCTTTCGGGTTGTTCGGCGGGTTGAGAATGCTCTGCACATGGCCACTGTTGGACAGTACGAAGCGTCGCTCGCCACCCAGCAGCAGGGTCGAGCGATACACCGCGTCCCACGGCGTGATGTGGTCGTTTATGCCGGCGACGCTGAAGCTGTCGACCGTGACTTTCTGCAAATCGATTGGCGTGCCGCACACCTCCAGTCCACCCGGATGGGTCAGCGGGTTGTGCTTGAAAAAGTCCAGCAGATCGCCGTGCAGCGCGGCGGGCAGGCGCGTGCTGTCGTTGTTCCAGTACAGGATGTCGAACGCCGGCGGCTCTTTGCCCAGCAGGTAGTTGTTGACGAAGTAGCTCCAGATCAAATCGTTGGGGCGCATCCAGGCGAACACCTTGGCCATGTCGCGACCGTCGAGCACACCTTTCTGATACGAACGGCGCTTGGCCGCTTCAATCGTTTGTTCATCGGCGAACAGCGTGGCCGGGGAGTCCATCTGGCTGTCGAGCAGGCTCACCAGATAGGTCGCGCTGGCGACCCGGCGCAATTGGCGCTTGGCCTGCAAATGCCCTTGCAGCGCGGCGATGGTCAGCCCGCCAGCGCAGGCGCCCATGAGATTGACTTCGCGCGCGCCAGTGATCGCCCGGCAGATGTTCATCGCTTCTTCGACGGCCTCGACGTAAGTCGACAGACCCCATTCGCGATGGCGAACATCCGGGTTGCGCCAACTGATCATGAACGTCTGCAAACCGTTTTTCAGAGCGAACTGAACGAAGCTGTTGTGCGGGCTGAGGTCGAAAATGTAGTACTTGTTGATTTGCGGCGGCACCACCAGCAACGGCTTGGCGTACTGCTTTTCGCTCATCGGCTTGTACTGGATCAGCTCGAGCATTTCGTTGCGAAACACCACCGAGCCAGTGGTGGTCGCCACGGTTTTACCGACCTCGAACGCTTGCTTGGTGACCTGGCGTGGCAGGCCATCGTTGTGCAGCATGTCATCGAACAAATGGCTGAAACCGCGCACCAGGCTGTGCCCGCCGGAGTTAAACAGCTCCTTTAGCGCCAGCGGATTGAGCAAGGTATTGGACGGCGCCACCGCGTCGTTGAGCAGGGTGAAGGCGAAGTGCGCGCGGGCGCGGTCGTCGGGGGTCATGTTGCTGTCGTCGATCCAGCTCTTGGCCTGTTTCTGCCAGGCCAGATACGCCTGCAAGCTGCGCCGGTAAAACGGGTTGAGACTCCACGCCGGATCGGCGAAACGCGTGTCCTGCGGATTGGTCGGATGCAGGGTTTCGCCGAGCAGCACACGTCCGAGCGCGCTGCCGAACTTCAAGGCGTGTTTGGCACTGTGCAGCGGATTACGCAGGCCATGGGCGGCGACGCTGCGCAATGTCGAAATCAGATCGCGGCCGCGCAGGCCGGTCATCGCACTCTGTGCATTGATAAACACGGCGGGGCTGGGCACTACGCCCGTCGCTGGTTTGTCGCGCATGACTCAACACTCCTTCGTCTTCAGGCCAAAAACAAACACACCGAACCAGAACACCATAGACGCTGTTGCGGGTTGTTGCCTGCGCAGCGTCCTGCCACGCACTTTGCAAAAAACCATCCAATAAAGCTGAGGGAGCCGTTTATCCGCCCAGCGGAGTCGGATGCGGATGCATCACCGCACGCTGACGTTCCTCCTGGAGGAACTTCATGATGATCGGCGCCACGGCTTCGGCGCGGGTGATCAGGAACAGATGGCCGTCATCGATGATGTGCAACTGCGCGTTGGGAATGCGCCAGGCGAGCATGCGCATGTTGATCAGCGGGATCAGCGGATCGTCGTCGCCGGCCAGCACCAGCGTCGGTTGATGGATCTTGTGCAGCCAGTGAATGCTGGTCCAGCCGAGGCCGGCGAACAGTTGCCAGTAGTAGCCAAGCTTGCCCGCCGAACGCACCTTCGCCGCGTGGCTTGCCGCTAACGTCGGATCGCGACGGAACGCGCCGCCGTAGATCATCGGCGCGATGCGAATCACGTGTGACGGCTGAATATAGCGGCGTGGACTGGCCATCATCCACAGCACTTTCGGCTTGCCCGGCACCATCACCGCGCCTGCCGCTGTCGCCGCGAGTACAAGCTTCTTGCAGCGCTCGGGATAGTCGTAGGCGAACTGCTGCGCCAGCGCGCCACCCCAGGACACGCCAATCACGTTGACCTGTCCGTAGTCGAGGTAATCGAGCATGCGCGCGGTGAGCTTGGCCAGTCCGGGAAAGCGGTACGGCCGATTCGGCGTCGAAGAGCCGCCGACACCGGGCACGTCGAAGGCGATCACTTCCAGATCCGGGTCCAAAGCCGCGACGAACGGAAACACCAGCTCCAGGTTGGCGCCGATGCCGTTGAAAATCAGCAAGGGCGTCAAGTGAGGCTTGCCGGGGCGTACTGCGGTGCGGAGGGTCTGGCCATCCAGCTCGACAGTACGAAAAATAAACGGGTGCGGCATGCGTCAGGCCCTGTGGATTTAAGGTCACCGCGCCCCTGTGTGGGAGCGCGGTGTGTCAGTTACCGCTCATGTACATAAGTGCCCGGCGACGCTTCACCCGCCGGATAAGCCTTGTTGCCCAGTTTGGTCGGTGCCTTTTTCAGTTCGCCCGAGCGCGCGGCTTGCCACGCCTGCCAGTGCAGCCACCAGGAATCGGTGTGCTTGGTCGAATTCGCCTGCCAGTCATCGGCGTTGGCGGCCATGCCTTCGCTGGTCATGTAACGTGATTTCGGGTTGCCCGGCGGGTTCAGAATGCTCTGGATGTGCCCGCTGCTCGACAACACGAATTCAACCTTGCCCCCAAACAACTGCGCCGACTTGTAGCAGGACTTCCACGGCGTGATGTGGTCGTTGGTGCCGGCCAGCGAGAAGATATCGGCGGTCACCTGCTTGAGGTCAATCGCAGTGCCGCACACTTCCAGTGCATTGGAGCGGATCAGTGGGTTGTTTTTGAACATCTCGATCAGGTCGCCGTGGAACGCTGCCGGCAAGCGGGTCGTATCGTTGTTCCAGAACAGGATGTCGAACACCGGCGGCTCGTTACCGAGCAGGTAGTTGTTGACCCAGTAGTTCCAGATCAAATCGTTTGGACGCATCCAGGCGAAGACTTTGGCCATGTCTTTGCCTTCGAGCACGCCGGCCTGATACGAATGGCGCTTGGCGGCTTCAAGGGTTTGCTCGTCGACGAACAGCGCTACGTCGCTGTCCAGGGTGGTGTCGAGCACACTGACCAGCAGCGTCAGGGCGTTGACTTTGTTCTGGCCGAGCGCGGCGTAATGGCCGAGCAGGGCGGTGCAGGTGATGCCGCCGGAGCATGCGCCGAGCATGTTGATGTCTTTGCTGCCAGTGATCGCGGTGACCACATCGACTGCTTCCTTCAAGGCATCGATGTAAGTCGAGAGGCCCCACTCGCGCTGTTCCTTGGTCGGATTGCGCCAACTGACAATGAAGGTCTGCACGTTATTGCGCAGGCAGAACCGCGCCAGGCTTTTGTCCGGGCTGAGGTCGAATACATAGAACTTGTTGATCTGCGGCGGCACCACCAGCAGCGGGCGCTCGTGCACTTGCTCGGTGATCGGCTTGTACTGGATCAGCTCCAGCACGTCGTTGCGAAACACCACCGCGCCTTCGGTGACACCGAGGCTCTTGCC
Organism: Pseudomonas sp. TWP3-2; assembly: GCF_049897765.1. Classification (NCBI taxonomy): domain Bacteria; kingdom Pseudomonadati; phylum Pseudomonadota; class Gammaproteobacteria; order Pseudomonadales; family Pseudomonadaceae; genus Pseudomonas; species Pseudomonas sp. TWP3-2. Next base: position 344,981 of record NZ_JAFCWW010000001.1, read on the forward strand.
GACTTCGAACGCGCCCATGTTGACCTGGCTCGGCATGCCGCCGTTGTGCACCAGATCCTTGGCCAGATGTGAGAGCCCGTCGAGCAGGCTTTTGCCGCCTGTTTCGAAGAAGCGTTTGACCGCTGCGGGGTTGGCCGCGCTGTTGGTCGGCGCCATGGCTTCAGTCATCAGGTTGATCACGAAGTGCCCGCGCGCAATGTCTTTGGGCGTCAGGCTGCTGTCGTCAATCCAGGCGTGGAGTTCCTTGCGCCACGCCAGATAAGTTTGCAGATAGCGTTTGTACAGCGGGTTCTGACTCCACGCCGGATCGGCAAAGCGACGGTCATCGCCAGCCGGTTGCAGTTCGGATTTACCAAACAGCACGTTCTTCAATTCGAGGCCGAAATGCGTGACGTGTTTGACACTATGGATCGGTTGTTTAATGGCCTGGGTCAGCACCATTCGAGCAGAGGCCAGCAGATCCTTTCCGCGTAGCCCAACGACGGGATTAAGCCCCAGGGTGTTTTCCGAGGCTTGGTACTTCAAGTCATCGTTATTCTTGTTACTCATCTACGACGCTCCATTGTCCTGAGACGAGTACCCGGTTTTCTGCTGTGCAGTTCCACAGCCAATGCCAGGTACTACTGCTCGGGTGACCGTTGATTCTGCATAGCTGCTTTACAGTCGTAGAGCACTGCAGGGAACTTGCCAGCTCCATTGGTTACCCGAGTTTAATTTTTTTCGCAAGCAGCCGATCCTGGCCGCCGGTGCGGAGCATTCAATCAGATGAATTTAGAAAATGCCCTCTAAAGAGCAGGAGGTGCGGACTAGAGCATCAGCTTGACGATCGACTCGTTCGGGTCGCGGGTTTTCCCGGCAGCTTTTAGTTCGGCGAGATAATCCGCCCAGAGTGCGTCATGACGTCGTCCCAGCTCGTAGAGATATTCCCAGGTGAACAGACCACTGTCGTGACCGTCGTCGAAGGTCAGTTTCAGTGCGTACTGACCGGCCGGTTCCAGCTTGGTCAGCCCGACGTTGAGCTTGCCGAATTGCAGGATCGGTTTGCCGTGGCCCTGGACGTCGGCGGAGGGAGAATGCACGCGCAGGAATTCTGCGGGCAGGGTGAATTCTTCGCCGGACGCATAGGTGAGCGTCAGGGTTTTCGAGGCTTTGTGCAGTTTGATGTCGGTGGGGATATTAGTCATGGCAGGTCATCCGACTGTGATGAGCCCCTGTAGGAGCTGCCGCAGGCTGCGATCTCTTGATCTTGATTTCAAAAAAACAGATCAAAAGATCGCAGCCTGCGGCAGCTCCTACAGGGAGAAGTGACCTACAGGATATAACGGCTCAGGTCTTCGTTCTCCGCCAATTCGCCGAGGTGGCTGTTGACGTATTCAGCGTCGATCAGGATCACCTTGTCATCATGCGCGCTGGCCAGATCGCCGGCGCTGAACGAAACCTCTTCGAGCAACCGCTCAAGCAGCGTGTGTAGACGACGGGCACCGATGTTCTCGGTCTTTTCGTTGACCTGCCAGGCGATCTCGGCGATGCGCTTGATACCTTCTGGCTTGAACTCGATGTTCAGGCCTTCGGTCTTCAGCAGCGCGCAATATTGCTCGGTGAGCGAGGCATGCGGTTCGCTGAGGATGCGTTCGAAGTCTTCCGGGCTCAGGGCCTTGAGTTCGACGCGGATCGGCAGACGACCTTGCAGCTCCGGCACCAGATCGCTCGGCTTGCTCAGGTGGAACGCACCGGAAGCGATGAACAGGATGTGGTCGGTCTTGACCATGCCCAGTTTGGTGTTGACGGTGCAGCCTTCGATCAGCGGCAGCAAGTCACGTTGCACGCCTTCGCGGGACACATCGACGCCACCGGAATTGCCGCGCTTGGCAACCTTGTCGATTTCGTCGATGAACACGATGCCGTGCTGCTCGACCGCTTCCAGCGCCTTGGCCTTCAACTCTTCGTCGTTGACCAGACGCCCGGCTTCTTCATCGCGCACCAGCTTCAGTGCTTCTTTAACCTTGAGCTTGCGCGCCTTCTTCTTGCCTTTGCCCATGTTGGCAAACAGGCTTTGCAGCTGGTTGGTCATCTCTTCCATGCCCGGAGGCGCGGAAATATCGACGCCGGCCATCTCGGCGACTTCGATTTCGATTTCCTTGTCATCCAGCTGACCTTCGCGCAGGCGCTTGCGGAACAGCTGGCGGGTGTTGGAATCCGCGCTCGGCGCTTCTTCATTGCTGAAGCCCATGCGTGCCGGCGGCAGCAGGGCGTCGAGAATGCGGTCTTCGGCGGCGTCTTCGGCGCGGTGGCGAACCTTGGTCATTTCCTGTTCGCGCAACAGCTTGATTGCGGCGTCGGCCAGATCACGAATGATCGATTCGACGTCACGGCCGACATAGCCGACTTCGGTGAACTTGGTCGCTTCGACCTTGATGAACGGCGCGTTGGCCAGTTTCGCCAAGCGACGGGCGATTTCGGTTTTACCGACACCGGTCGGGCCGATCATCAGGATGTTTTTCGGGGTCACTTCAACGCGCAGCTCTTCCGGCAGCTGCATGCGGCGCCAGCGGTTGCGCAAAGCAATCGCGACGGCGCGCTTGGCATCGTCCTGGCCGATGATATGGCGATTGAGTTCGTGAACGATTTCGCGGGGAGTCATGGACATAATAGTTGGCGGTCCTCAAGCAGAAACAAGCCGTGGCGCAGGGGCCAAATCAGGCTTCTTCAGCGAGATCCTGCTCCTCAATGGTCTGAGTGTGGTTGGTGAATACACAGATGTCGCCGGCGATGCCGAGCGCAGTCTCGACGATTTCGCGGGCCGACAGATCAGTCTTTTTCAGCAGCGCGCTGGCAGCAGCCTGGGCGTAACCGCCGCCGGAACCCATGGCGATCAGGCCGTTTTCCGGCTCAACTACGTCACCGTTGCCGGTGATGATCAGCGAGGCGTCTTTGTTGGCCACCGCGAGCATGGCTTCGAGGCGGCTCAGGGAACGGTCGGTGCGCCATTCTTTGGCGAGTTCGACAGCGGCGCGGACCAGGTGGCCCTGATGCTTCTCGAGCTGGCCTTCAAAGCGTTCGAACAAAGTGAAGGCGTCAGCGGTGGCGCCGGCAAAACCGGCGATGACCTGGCCGTGGTACAGGCGACGCACTTTCTTCGCGTTGCCTTTCATCACGGTGTTGCCAAGAGAAACCTGGCCGTCGCCGCCCATGACGACTTTGCCGTGGCGGCGGACTGAAACGATGGTGGTCAAGGGAAGAGTCTCCACGCAGCGAGGCGAAAATGCCTGATTCCCATTCATATGGGGGTGGTGGAGAGGATTTCAACTGTGGGGCGGGAGAGGGGACGAGCGGTGTGGTGATGGGGACAAACCCTTGTGGCGAGGGAGCTTGCTCCCGCTCGGCTGCGCAGCAGCCGCAAACCCTGGGATCCCGGTCTGTCTGATGCACCGAATTCACAGAGTTTGGGGGCGCTTCGCACCCCAGCGGGAGCAAGCTCCCTCGCCACAATGTCCGCCGAACTGTTTAGGTTCAGCTTTGGATCAGCGGCTCTGGCGTTGTTGTAACAACAGGTTGCTAAAGCCTGCGCCGGCCAGTTGTTTCTGCGCTGTGGTCAGCTGTTCGCGGTTGCTGAACGGGCCGACCAGTACGCGATACCAGGTTTCCTCTTTCACCGTGCCGGACTCAACCGCCACGGCCTGACCGAGCAGAATGATCTGCGCGCGCACTTTGTCTGCGTCAGCCTCTTTGCGGAACGAACCGGCCTGCAGGAAAAACTTGGTCACCGGCGCCGCTTTGCTTACTGGCGGTGCTGGCGGCGGGGTGATCCCGGCCAGTGCAGCCTGAGCGCGCGCGGTGTCGATCTTCGCCGCTTCCGCAGGCGTTACCGGCGTCGTCGGGATTGCCGGCACTTGTGGCGTCGGCAGGGTTTTCTCCGGCACGGCGTCCGGCGGCACAATCACTTCCGACTCCGGCAGCAGGGTGTAGAAGTCGTACTTCGGCTTCACCGGTTGCGTCGGGCTCGGCGGGGTTTTGTTCGCCTCGGCGATCTTGCTGGCTTTCTGTTGTTGCTGTTGCTCGAACTTTTCACGCTTGACCGCGTCGCTGCCCTTGCCCGGTTCCAGTTTCATCAGAAACACGATGAACGCGCCGACCGTGAGGCCGATCGCCATCCACAGCCAACCCGGAATCGGTTGCTTTGCAGGAGCTTGGTAACGGCTGGCGCCACGCTTGGGTGCAGGTTTTTTCTTGGCAGCCAACTTACATGCGCTCCAGAGTTTCCAGGCCCAACAGTTCGAGGCCTTGCTTGAGGGTACGGCCGGTCAGCGCAGCGAGGCGCAGACGGCTCTGCATTTGCGCCGGGGTTTCGGCAGCCAGAATCGGGCAGTTCTCGTAGAAGCTGGAGAACAGGCCGGCGACGTCGTACAGGTAGGTGCACAGCGTGTGCGGCGTGCCTTTTTCCGCGACGTTGTTCAGCACTTCGCCGAACTGCGCCAGTTTGGCCGCCAGTTCCTGCTCGTGCGCAGCTTCGAGAACGATCTGGCCGTCGACTTCGCTGAAATCCTTGCCCAGTTTGCGGAACACACCGGCCACGCGAGTGTAGGCGTACAGCAAGTACGGCGCGGTGTTGCCTTCGAAGTTGAGCATCAGGTCGAAGTTGAAGCTGTAGTCGCTGGTGCGATGCTTGGACAGGTCGGCGTATTTCACCGCGCCGATGCCGACCACTTTGGCAATGTTGCGCAGTTCGTCTTCAGCCAACGTCGGGTTCTTCTCTTTCACCAGACTGTAGGCGCGTTCCTGAGCTTCGGTCAGCAGATCGATCAGCTTGACGGTGCCGCCATCACGGGTCTTGAACGGACGGCCATCGGCGCCGTTCATGGTGCCGAAGCCCATGTGTTCCATTTCCATCGGATGGGTCACGAAACCGGCCTTGCGCGCTACGGCGAACACTTGCTGGAAGTGCAGGGCCTGGCGCTGGTCGACGAAGTACAGCGCGCGATCAGCTTTCAGTTGGCCACTGCGATAGCGCACGGCCGCCAGGTCGGTGGTGGCGTACAAATAACCGCCGTCAGCCTTGACGATGATCACCGGCAGCGGGTCGCCATCGGCATTCTTGAATTCGTCGAGGAACACGCACTGCGCGCCGTTGCTTTCCACAAGCATGCCAGCGGCTTTCAGGTCGTTGACCACGTTGACCAGGTCGTCGTTGTAGGCACTTTCGCCCATCACGTCGGCCATGGTCAGTTTGACGTTGAGCAGTTCGTAGATCTTCTGGCAATGCGACAGCGAGATGTCCTTGAACTTGGTCCACAGTGTCAGGCACTCGGCATCGCCGGCCTGCAACTTGACCACCAGGCCACGAGCGCGGTCGGCGAATTCCGGCGACTCGTCGAAACGCTGCTTGGCGGCGCGGTAGAAGTTTTCCAGGTCCGACAGCTCGTCGCTGGTGATCGGGTTTTCCTGCAAGTAAGCCATCAACATGCCGAACTGGGTGCCCCAGTCGCCAACGTGGTTCTGACGAATCACGGTGTCGCCGAGGAACTCGAGAACCCGCGCCACGCCGTCGCCGATGATGGTCGAACGCAAGTGACCGACGTGCATTTCTTTAGCGAGGTTCGGTGCCGACAAGTCGACCACGGTACGTTGCGCAGGACCGGCCTTGCGCACGCCGACATGGGCGTCGGCCAGAGCGGCGTCGAGGCGCGAGGCCAGCGCTTGGGTGTTCTGGAAGAAATTGATGAAGCCTGGGCCTGCGATTTCAGCCTTGGTGACGTTCTCGTCGGCTGGCAGTGCGGCGATGATTTTTTCCGCCAGATCGCGCGGCTTCATGCCCGCCGGTTTGGCCAGCATCATCGCGATGTTGCTGGCGAAGTCACCGTGGGTCTTGTCGCGGGCGTTTTCCACCTGGATCGCCGGCGACAGGCCTTCAGGCAACACACCTTCGTTGACGAGTTGGGTGATGGCTTGTTGGATCAGCTGGCGAATGGTGTCTTTCATGGTCTTCTCTTTCGACCGCAAGCGCGGCGGCGCATCAATGCGCGGGTGGAAAAACTGGGCATTATCCGTTGCGAAGACGGGCTTGCCAACCTTAGCAGGCAGGTTATGGATATGTGGTGACAAATCGATGGGCGATTATCCTGTGGCGAGGGAGCTTGCTCCCGCTGGGGCGCGAAGCGGCCCTGAAATGTGCGTCTGCTTCGCAGCCGAGCGGGAGCAAGCTCCCTCGCCACAGATTCAGGGTCAATACAAATCGACGGGATCAACATCCAGCGACCAACGCACCGCGCGCCCGCTCGGCATCTGCTCCAGCACCAGCAACCAACTGGCCAGCAACCGATGCAACGGTGCGCGAGCCGTCGCCTGCAACAACAACTGCGCACGATAACGCCCGGCGCGGCGTTCCATCGGTGCCGGCACTGGCCCGAGCAACTCGATGCCAGTCAGATTCTGCTCCGCCAGCAAACGCTCGGCCGCGCTGCACGCCTCATCGAGAAAGCCTTCGGCCTGCCCCGGTTTATGCGCTTCAGCGCGCAGCAGGGCGAGATGGGCGAACGGCGGCAGCCCGGCCGCACGGCGCTCGCTCAACGCCTGTTCGGCGAAAGCGAAGTAACCCTGCTCGGTTAACTGCACCAATAAAGGATGGTCGGCCAGGTGCGTCTGAATGATCACCTTGCCCGGTTCTTCTGCCCGTCCGGCACGCCCGGCCACTTGCACGATCAACTGCGCCATGCGCTCGCTGGCGCGGAAGTCGCCGGAAAACAGTCCGCCGTCGGCGTCAAGGATCGACACCAACGTCACCCGTGGAAAGTGGTGACCCTTGGCCAACATCTGCGTGCCGACCAGAATGCACGGCTGACCCTTCTGAATCGTCGCGAACAACTGATTCATTGCGTCTTTGCGCGAAGTGCTGTCGCGGTCGACGCGCAGCACTGGATAGTCCGGGAACAGAATCGCCAGTCGTTCCTCGGCACGTTCAGTGCCGGCGCCCACTGGCCGCAGATCGACCTTGTTGCACTTCGGGCACTGGCGCGGCGTGCGTTCAACGTAGCCGCAGTGATGGCAACGTAGCTCGCCGTGGCGCTGGTGCACGGTCATCCGCGCATCGCAGCGCTGACACTCGGACATCCAGCCGCAATCGTGGCACAGCAAAGTCGGCGCGAAGCCCCGGCGATTGAGGAATACCAGCACCTGCTGCCCCTTCGCCAGGGTCTGGCCGATCGCTTGCTGCATCGGCCCGGAAATCCCGCTGTCCAGTGGACGACTTTTCACGTCCAGTCGCAGGAAGCGTGGCTGCTTGGCGCCGCCGGCGCGCTCGTTCAGGCGCAAAAGGCCGTAGCGACCGGTGTAGGCGTTGTGCAGGCTTTCCAGCGACGGCGTCGCGGAGCCGAGGACAATCGGAATGTTTTCTTGCCGCGCGCGCACCAGCGCCAGATCGCGGGCGTGGTAGCGCAGGCCTTCCTGCTGTTTATAGGAGCCGTCGTGCTCCTCGTCGATAATGATCAGCCCAGGATTTTTCATCGGGGTGAACAGCGCCGAACGGGTGCCGATAATAATGTCGGCCTCGCCGTCGCGGGCGGCGAGCCAGGCGTCAAGGCGTTCGCGGTCGTTGACTGCGGAGTGAATCAGCGCGATGCGCGCATTGAAGCGCTGCTCGAAACGCGCCAGCGTCTGCGGGCCGAGGTTGATCTCGGGGATCAGCACCAGCGCCTGCTTGCCGGCCTCCAGGGTTTCGCGGATCAACTGCAAATACACTTCGGTCTTGCCGCTGCCGGTGACGCCGGCCAGCAAGAACGCATGATAACTGTCGAACCCGGCGCGGATCGCTTCATAAGCAGCGCGTTGTTCGCTGTTGAGCGGCAATTCCGGCTGTGCCAGCCAACGCTCGTGACGCGCGCCCGGCGCATGCCGGCGGATTTCCACCTGCACCAGATTTTTCGCCAGCAGCAGATCGAGGCTGTCCTTGCTCAGCATCAGTTTGCTCAGCAACTGATGGGCGACGCCGTGCGGATGCTGGGCCAGCGTGGCCAGGGCTTCACGCTGACGCGGCGCACGGGCGATGCGTGGATCATCCAGGCTGGCGCCGGGGGCGGCCGACCAGAAGCGTTCCTGGCGTGCTTCGGCCAATTCGCCTTGACGCAGCAGTACCGGCAGCGCCCAGCTCAAGGTGTCGCCGAGGCTGTGCTGATAATACTGCGACGTCCACAGGCACAGCTTGAACAGCGCTGGCGGCAGCGGCGCGGTAGCGTCGAGCAGGGCCAGTGCCGGTTTGAGCTTTTCCGCTGGCACTTCGCTGGTGTCGGTGACCTCCACCAGAATCCCGATCATCTCGCGTCGCCCGAACGGCACCCGCAGGCGCATGCCCGGCTGCAACTGCTCACGCAGCACGCCGGCCGGCGCTCGATAATCGAACAGTCGGCGCAGGGGCGAAGGCAGGGCGAGGCGCAAGATGGCGTCGGGCACGCGGGGGATACTCACTGGTGGGGCGGTGAAGAGGGGCGGGAGCCTAGCAGACGGTCGGTCTCAGTGACAGCTTGCGTCATTGCAAAGGTCTGGTAGAATCCGCGGCCTAATTACGTGCGGTATTCAACAATAGTGTTGGATGGCGGCACGCTAGCTGAGGAAGACACCATGAAAGCTGATATCCACCCGAATTACCCAGTCATTGCTGTTACCTGCAGCTGTGGCAACAAGTTCGAAACTCGTTCGACTTTCGGCAAGCCGCTGCCAATCGACGTTTGCAACGAATGCCACCCGTTCTACACCGGTAAGCAAAAGACTCTGGACACTGGCGGCCGCGTTCAGCGCTTCGCAGACCGTTTCGGTGCTTTCGGCAAGAAACCTGCAGCTGCAGAGTAAGGTTGAAAGGCCCGGTGGGCTTTTCCTCATTGCTGAAAAAGGCGTCCCTCGCGGGCGCCTTTTTTATGCCTGCGATTTGGCTGTCAACGGCGCAGGCGTTCTGCCCGGGCCCGACGGGACTCCCGCAAGTCGCGGTGCAGCGCGTGATCGATGGCGACACCGTGCGCCTGAGCGACGGGCGCAGCGTACGCATGATTGGCCTCAATACGCCTGAACTCGGCAAGACGGGCCGCAGCGACGAGCCATTCGCCGTAGCCGCGCGGCAACGCCTGGAAGCGCTAGTGGCCAGCAGTGGCGGGCGCGTCGGTGTGCTTCCCGGTAAGGAGTCCAAGGATCATTACGGCCGCACGCTGGCCCACCTCTACAGCGCCAGCGGCGCCAATCTCGAAGCGCAAATGCTTGCCGATGGCCTGGGATTCCAGGTCGCGGTGGCGCCGAATGTCGATCTGGTTGCCTGTCAGCAAGCGGCCGAACGCAATGCGCGGCAGGCCGGTCTTGGCGTGTGGAAGCAGTCGCCTGTACTGAAAGCAGAGCAGATCCAGCGTTCGGGTTTTGCCGTGATCAGCGGGCGTGTTAGCAAGGTTCAGCGCAATCGTGGCGGAATCTGGATCGAGTTGCAGGACTCGCTTGTATTGCGCGTTGCACCCAATCTGCTTGAGCACTTTGACGGCGCGGCGCTGCAAGCGTTGAAGGGCCGACAAATCGAGGCTCGTGGCTGGATCGTTGATCGTTCGCGACGCGGCGGACTGAAATCAGGACAGCCACGCTGGCTGCTGCCACTGACCGATCCGTCGATGCTGCAGTCTTCGCGCTGAAGAAAAATTGTAGACATTTATCAACTCGATTGTGAACACTCCAGCCCTTGTGCACCGTGGCTCTTGGCCCAAAGTCGTAGGACAGGGCGCTTGACAGGGGTGACCGGTCAGTCTTGTGGGGACTTTGCGAGGCGCGTATCCTCGCTGACCAGTCTGTCCAACAGTAAAAAGCGGAATGCCCCCATGTCTGATCTGAAAACTGCCGCTCTCGAATACCATGCCCATCCTCGTCCAGGGAAGCTGAGTGTCGAGCTCACCAAGGCCACAGCTACTGCTCGCGACCTGTCGCTGGCGTACAGCCCCGGCGTAGCCGAACCAGTGCGCGAGATCGCTCGCGATCCTGAACTGGCTTACAAATACACCGGCAAAGGCAACCTGGTTGCAGTCATTTCCGATGGCACCGCGATTCTCGGTCTGGGTAACCTCGGCCCATTGGCTTCCAAGCCAGTGATGGAAGGTAAAGGCGTGCTGTTCAAGCGCTTCGCCGGCATCGATGTGTTCGACATCGAAGTCGACTCCGAAAGCCCGCAAGCCTTCATCGACACCGTCAAGCGCATCTCCATCACCTTCGGCGGCATCAACCTGGAAGACATCAAGGCGCCTGAGTGCTTTGAGATCGAACGCGCTCTGATCGAGCAGTGCGACATTCCGGTGTTCCACGATGACCAGCACGGCACCGCCATCGTGACCGCTGCGGGCATGATCAACGCTTTGGAAATCGCTGGCAAAACCCTGGCTGACGCCAAGATCGTCTGCCTCGGTGCCGGCGCTGCTGCCATCTCCTGCATGAAATTGCTGGTGAGCATGGGCGCAAGCATCGAAAACATCTTCATGGTTGACCGTACCGGCGTGATCCACTCCGGCCGTGACGACCTGAACCAGTACAAAGCCGTGTTCGCTCACGCCACTGAGAAACGCACTCTGGCTGACGCGCTGAAAGGCGCTGACGTGTTCGTCGGTCTGTCCGGCCCGAACCTGCTGAGCGCTGAAGGCCTGCTGTCGATGGCGGCCAACCCGATCGTGTTCGCCTGCTCGAACCCGGATCCGGAAATCTCCCCGGAACTGGCGCACGCCACCCGTAGCGACGTGATCATGGCCACCGGCCGTTCGGACTACCCGAACCAGGTCAACAACGTGCTGGGCTTCCCGTTCATCTTCCGTGGTGCCCTGGACGTTCGCGCCAAGCGCATCAACGAAGAAATGAAAGTGGCCGCCGCCAACGCCCTGCGTGAACTGGCCAAACTGCCAGTGCCACAGGACGTGTGCGATGCCTACGGTGGTGCTCCGCTGGAATTCGGCCGTGAGTACATCATTCCGAAGCCAATGGACAAGCGCCTGATCACCCTGATCTCCGATGCTGTGGCCAAAGCCGCGATCGAGACCGGTGTGGCGACCCTGCCGTATCCGAAGAACTACCCGCTGAAAAGCGTGGATGACGTGTTCAACGGTTAAGTCGTTGTAGCGCTTCAAACGAAAGCCCCGGCTCGTGAGAGTCGGGGCTTTTTTGTTGGTCAAAAGCAACCCTCACCCCAGCCCTCTCCCAGAGGGAGAGGGAGCCGACCGTGGGATGTTTGAGAGATACGCCGACCTGAACTTGCTTTACCGAATCCATAATCGACTCGGTCATTCAGGTCGATGTATGGCGGAAGACACCTCGGTCAGTCCCCTCTCCCTCTGGGAGAGGGCTAGGGTGAGGGGCTCTTGATCTTCATGTATAAAAAAGCCCCGCTCTTCTCTCGAAGGCGGGGCTTTTCATCAGGTGGCTAAATCAGAACAGGTCGATAGGCGCCTGTTCATCCGCCGGCAACGGACTGCCCGGCACCGCGCCATTACCAAGCTCATTCACCGACGGCGGCGTATCTTCAGCCTTGAACAGCTCGAAGTACGCCCCCGGCGTGCTCGGCGATGCCGCACGACCACTGGCCGGATCCACCCGCAAGCTCAGCAGCCCTTCCGGCTCGGCCTGCACATGCGGTGGCTTGTCCTTCAGCGCGGCAGCCATGTAGTTCATCCAGATCGGCAGCGCCACGGTGCCGCCGAATTCGCGGCGACCGAGGCTCTCCGGCTGGTCGAAGCCAGTCCACACGGTAGTCACGTAATCGGCGTTGTAACCGGAGAACCACGCGTCCTTGGATTCGTTGGTAGTACCGGTTTTACCGGCGATATCGCTGCGACCCAGCGCCAGTGCACGGCGACCGGTGCCGAGCTTGATCACGTCCTGCAACATGCTGTTGAGGATGTAGGTAGTGCGGCCATCAACGATGCGCTCGGCAACCGCTGGCGTCTGCGGCGTGGCCGGGCTGCCCGGTGCTTCACCCGGTGTCGCGTTGACCGTGAAGGTCTCGGCCGACGGCGCGGCGATGCCGTCAGTCGCTGCGGCGCCCTGCGGCACGCTTGGCGGGTTGGCGACGAACAGCGTGTCGCCGTTGCGGCTTTCGATCTTGTCGATGATGAACGGGGTGATCTTGTAGCCACCGTTGGCGAAGGTGGCCCAACCGGTCGCGATCTCCATCGGCGTCAGGGTCGCGGTGCCGAGTGCCAGCGACAGGTTCGGCGGCAAGTCCTGCTTGTTGAAGCCGAAGCGGCTGATGTAGTCGATGGTCTTGCCCACGCCCATTGCTTGCAGCAAACGGATCGACACCAGGTTGCGCGACTTGTACAGCGCCTCACGCAAGCGGATCGGGCCGAGGAACGTGTTGGTGTCGTTCTTTGGACGCCAGACCTTGTCCAGGTACTCGTCGACGAACACGATCGGTGCGTCGTTCACCAGTGTGGCGGCGGTGTAGCCGCTATCCAGCGCGGCGCTATAAACGAATGGCTTGAAGCTCGAACCCGGCTGACGCTTGGCCTGCATCGCACGGTTGTAGTTGCTTTGCTCGAAAGCGAAACCACCGACCAGCGAGCGGATTGCGCCGTTCTGCGGATCCAGCGACACCAGCGCGCCTTGCGCCTGCGGGAGCTGGCTGAACTTCAGCGAGTTGTCTTTCTGCCGTTGCACGCGCACCAGGTCACCGATCTGCGCTACATCCGACGGCTGACGCGGGTTGGCGCCCATGCTGTTGGTGTTGAGGAACGGTCGTGCCCATTTCATGGTGTCCCAGGCCACGTGCTCTTCGCCGGTACGGGTCAACACTTGCAGGCCGTTCTTGTCCACCTGGGTAACGATGGCTGGCTCTAGACTGCTGATGGTGCGTTGTTTGGTCAGTTCAGCGGCCCAGGCTTCACGGGTCTTGCCTGGCAGACGCGACTCAGGCCCACGGTAGCCGTGACGCTGGTCGTAGGTCATCAGGCCTTCGTGCAGCGCGGTGTTGGCCATTTCCTGCAAGTTGCTCGGCACCGTAGTGGTGACGCGGAAACCTTCGGTGTAGGCGTCGCTGCCGTAACGACCGACCATTTCCGCGCGAGCCATTTCGGCGATGTACGGCGCGTTCACTTCCGGGGTCGGCACGTGATAACTGGCGTTCAGCGGCTCGTTGATCGCGGCGGTGTAGTCCGCTTCGGTGATTTTGCCGAGCTTGTACATGCGGCCGAGAATCCAGTCGCGCCGCTCTTTACTGCGTGCCGGGTTGGCCAGCGGGTTGAAACGCGACGGAGCTTTCGGCAGGCCGGCGATCATCGCCATCTGCGCCAGGCTGACGTCGCGGATCGACTTGCCGTAATAGACCTGCGCAGCAGCCTCGATGCCGTAGGCGCGGTTGCCCAGATAGATCTTGTTGACGTACAGCTCAAGGATTTCGTCCTTGGTCAGCTGCCGTTCGATCTGCAAGGCCAGGAGGATTTCGGTGGTTTTGCGCGAGAAGCTGCGTTCGCTGCTCAGGAAGAAGTTCTTCGCCACCTGCATGGTGATGGTGCTGCCGCCGGACTGGATGTGTCCGCTTTTGACCAGTTGGGTCGCGGCGCGCATCAGGCTGCTCGGATCGACGCCATAGTGGTTGGCGAAGTTATCGTCTTCAGCACTTAGTAACGCATTAATGAAATTGGGGGGAATGTCGGCGAAACGGATCGGAGTCCGGCGCATTTCGCCAAACTCTGCGATCAATTTGTCGTCGCTGCTGTAGACGCGAAGGGGAATCTGCAACTGGATGCTTCTCAGCGCCTCCACGGACGGCAATCCCGGACTAAGGTAAAGGTACGCGCCGCTGAGAGCTAAAAGCAGTCCGCAGAAAATGGCGACGATGGACCAACCGAAAAATTTCAGCAGACGAATCAAGGCGTTTGAACATCCAGGGCAAAGAATGAATTAGGCGACAGGGTTCCGGGAACACACAGAACGGCCCGCGCTGGCAGTAAAAAGCGGAAAAAATCGCTGGGCATTATAAGCACTTTTCCGCCGGGGGCGTCATTTGCGCTGCTGTCAAGACGGGGTCAGGGAACGCAATGGGCATTACAGAGTCCGTAACTCACGGATAGTCATAGGGAATTGGTAGTGCTAGGACTCTTCAATAAAAAGACCAATACGTTACTGGGGATCGACATCAGTTCCACCTCAGTGAAGCTGCTGGAGCTGAGCCGTCAGGGCGATCGCTATCGGGTCGAGGCGTATGCGGTCGAGCCGTTGCCGGCGAATGCCGTGGTCGAAAAGAACATTGCCGAACTTGAGGGCGTCGGGCTTGCCCTGTCCAAGGTATTGGGCAAGGCCCGCACCGGGCAGAAAAACGTGGCGGTGGCTGTCGCCGGTTCTGCGGTGATCACCAAGATCATCGAGATGGACGCCGGACTTTCCGACGACGAACTGGAAAACCAGCTCAAGATCGAAGCCGATCAATACATCCCCTATCCGCTGGATGAAGTCGCCATTGATTTCGAAGTTCAGGGCGTCTCGCCGCGTAACCCCGAGCGGGTCAATGTGTTGCTGGCCGCCTGTCGCAAGGAAAACGTCGAAGTCCGCGAAGCGGCGCTGGCGCTGGCCGGGCTGACTGCGCGGGTGGTCGATGTCGAAGCCTACGCGCTGGAGCGTTCGTTCGGGTTGCTCGCCACACAACTGGCTGCGTCGCAAGAGCGCCTGACTGTCGCGGTAGTCGATATCGGCGCGACCATGACCACCCTCAGCGTTCTGCATAACGGCCGCATCATCTATACCCGCGAGCAGTTGTTCGGCGGTCGCCAGTTGACCGAAGAAATCCAGCGGCGCTACGGCCTGACCGTCGAACAGGCCGGCCTGGCAAAAAAACAGGGCGGCTTGCCCGACGACTATGTCAGCGAGGTATTGCAGCCATTTCGCGAGGCGCTGGTGCAGCAAGTTTCGCGCTCGTTGCAGTTCTTCTTCGCCTCCGGTCAGTACAACGCGGTCGATCATATTTTGCTGGCCGGCGGCACAGCCTCGGTGCCGGGGCTGGATCGACTGATCGAACAGCGCCTGAACACGCCAACCCAGGTTGCCAACCCGTTTGCCGACATGGCCCTGAGCAGCAAGGTCAACGCCGGGGCGCTGGCCAGTGATGCGCCGGCCCTGATGATTGCCTGTGGGCTCGCGCTCAGGAGTTTTGACTGATGGCGCGGATCAACCTTTTACCCTGGCGCGAGGAGCGTCGCGAAGAAAAGCGCAAACGCTTTCTGCTGGTCTTGATCGGCGTGGTGGTCGGCTCGGTCGGAGCGGTGTTTATCGCCGACCAGATCGTCAGTGCTGCCATCCAGCGACAAATGGCGCGCAACGATTACATCGGCAAACAGATCGCGGTAGTCGATGAGCGGATCAAACAGATCAGCGAACTCAAGGCCCACCGCCAGCAACTGGTGGAGCGCATGCGCATCATCCAGGACTTGCAGGTCAACCGGCAGATCAGCGGGCGGATCTTCGATCAACTGGCGCGCACGCTGCCGGACGGGGTGTATTTCACCGACGTGAAAATGACCGGCAAAACCCTGTCGATCAGCGGTGCGGCCGAGTCGAACAATCGCGTGTCCGACCTGATGCGCAACCTCGACGCCTCCGACTGGTTCGACGCGCCGAGCCTGACGGAAGTCAAGGCGACCACGGCCGGGCAGCTTGAGCAGGCCAATGTCTTTCAACTGACCGTACGCCAGACCCGGCCGAAGAACCTGGAGGGCGACCAATGAAGCCGTCCGAATGGCTGGAAAGTCTACGCAGTATCGATTTCAACGACCTCGATACGAGCAACATCGGTTCGTGGCCCGCAGCAGTCAAAGGCTTGGCCGGCGCACTGTTGATGATCGTGGTTCTGGCGCTTGGCTACAGCTTTTTCATCAGCGACATGCAGAGCCAGCTCGATCTCAAGCGCGAGGAAGAAATCACCCTCAAGGAGCAGTTCGCCAGCAAAGCACGTATGGCGGCCAATCTGGAGCTGTACACCCAGCAGATGAAGGAAATGGAAAACTCCTTCGGCGTGCTGCTGCGGCAATTGCCCAGTGATACCGAAGTGCCGGGCTTGCTCGAAGACATCACCCGCACGGGGCTGGGCAGCGGTCTGGAGTTTGAAGAGATCAAACTGCTGCCCGAGGTCACCCAGCAGTTCTACATCGAACTGCCGATCCAGATCACCGTGACCGGCGCCTATCACGACCTCGCCACCTTCGTCAGCGGCGTCGCCGGGCTGCCACGCATCGTTACCCTGCACGATTTCGAACTGGCCCCGGCCAATCCCGAGGGCGGCACCAAGTTGCGCATGAGCATCCTCGCCAAGACCTACCGTTATAACGACAAGGGGCTGCAGAAATGACCCCGATTCGTTATTCCACCCTGGCTTTGCTGATCCTCACGCTTAACGGTTGTGGCGGCGGCGATGACTTCAGCGACCTCGACGCCTACATGAACCAAGAGCGTCTACGCCCACCGGGCAAGATCGAACCGACACCGACGTTCCGTTCCTATCCCACATTTACCTACAGCGCCGCCAACCTGCGCAGCCCGTTCTCGCGCCAGGTGCGCGCTGATATGGCCGGACAAAAACGCGGCTCGCGCAACGTCAAACCAGACCCGAACCGGGTCAAGCAATACCTCGAAGGTTTCAACATCGAGCAGTTTGAAATGGTCGGCACGATCTCCAATGCCAGCGGCTCCTTCGCGTTATTGCGCGGAGCGGGCGGGGTGCATCGGCTCAAGGTCGGCGATTACCTGGGGCGCAATGACGGACGCATCGTCGCGATCAATGCGGCTCAGGTCGATGTGGTCGAAATCGTTCCCGATGGCGACGGCGCCTGGCTGGAGCGGCCGCGCACCATTCCTTTGAAAGAGCACTCATAGTGGAAGTCGATCAATGAACAGGATTTTCTCAACCTTCGGTTTTTCGCTATGGATAGCGTTGCTGTCACCGATGGTAATCGCGGCCAATCTGCAGGCGCTGGATGTTGCGGCGTTGCCGGGTGATCGTGTCGAACTCAAGTTGTCGTTCGACGGCCCGCCGCCGCAGCCCAAGGGTTACACCACCGAGTCGCCGGCGCGTATTGCGCTGGATCTGCCGGGTGTCGCCAGCCAATTGGCCAACAAGAATCGTGACCTGGGCAGCGGCAATGCGCGCACTGCCACGGTGGTCGAGGCCAAGGATCGTACGCGACTGATCATCAGCCTGACCCAGTTGGCCCCGTATGACACGCGGGTTGAAGGCAATAACGTGTTCGTGGTGGTCGGGCAGGGCACCAAACCTGTGGCTGCGCGCCCGAAAACCATTGCACCACGGGCCACAGCGGTTAAAGCGCCGACTCGGGCGTACGCGCCGTCGTCCAAAGCCATTCGCGGCGTGGATTTTCAGCGCGGCACGGCGGGCGAAGGCAATGTGGTGATCGACCTGTCCGACCCGACTATCGCCCCCGATATTCAGGAGCACGACGGCAAGATCATCCTCAGCTTCGCCCGCACTCAGTTGCCTGAGCCATTGCGGGTGCGCCTCGACGTCAAGGATTTCGCCACTCCGGTGCAATTCGTCAACGCCGCTGTCAGCGGGGATCGCGCGGTGATCACCGTCGAACCGAGCGGTACGTTCGACTATTCAACGTTCCAGACCGACAACAAGCTGACCGTAAGCATCCGGCCGATGACGGTCGATGACTTGCAAAAGCGCAACGCCGATCGCAAGGCCTACAGCGGCGAGAAGCTTTCGCTGAATTTTCAGGACATCGACGTGCGCTCGGTGCTGCAACTGATCGCCGATTTCACCAACCTCAATCTGGTGGCCAGCGATACGGTGCAGGGCGGCATCACCTTGCGCCTGCAAAACGTGCCGTGGGATCAGGCGCTGGATCTGGTGCTGAAGACCAAGGGCCTGGACAAGCGCAAGATCGGCAATGTGTTGCTAGTGGCCCCCGCCGATGAAATCGCTGCGCGTGAGCGCCAGGAACTGGAATCGCAGAAACAGATCGCCGAGCTGGCGCCGTTGCGCCGCGAACTGTTGCAGGTCAACTACGCCAAGGCAGCGGACATTGCCAAGCTGTTTCAGTCGGTGACCAGTGCCGAGGCGAAAATCGACGAGCGCGGTTCGATCACCGTCGATGAACGCACCAACAACATCATTGCCTATCAGACTCAGGATCGCCTCGACGAACTGCGGCGGATCGTGGCGCAGCTGGATATCCCGGTGCGTCAGGTCATGATCGAAGCGCGCATCGTCGAGGCCAACGTCGATTATGACAAGAGCCTGGGCGTGCGCTGGGGCGGTTCGATCCAGAACAAAGGCAACTGGAACACCTCCGGCGTGAGCAACGGTTCGTCGACCACCATCGGCACGCCGGGCAGTACCAGCACCAACTCGCCGTTCGTCGACATGGGCACCATCGGCAACACCTCGGGGATCGGCATCGCGTTCATCACCGACAACGTGCTGCTCGACCTGGAGCTGACGGCGATGGAGAAAACCGGCAACGGCGAAATCGTTTCGCAGCCCAAGGTGGTCACCTCGGACAAGGAAACCGCGAAAATCCTCAAAGGCACCGAGATTCCGTATCAGGAGGCCAGCTCCAGCGGCGCCACGTCGGTGTCGTTCAAGGAAGCGTCGCTGTCGCTGGAAGTGACGCCGCAGATCACCCCGGACAACCGCATCATCATGGAGGTCAAGGTCACCAAGGACGAACCGGATTACCTGAACAAAGTGCAGGACGTGCCGCCGATCAAGAAAAACGAGGTCAACGCCAAGGTGCTGGTGAATGACGGCGAAACCATCGTGATCGGTGGGGTTTTCTCAAATACTCAAAGCAAGGTCGTAGATAAGGTGCCATTTCTTGGCGATGTGCCGTATCTTGGCCGCCTTTTCCGGCGTGATGTGGTTTCGGAGAAAAAATCCGAGCTGCTGGTATTTCTCACTCCGCGTATCATGAATAACCAGGCGATTGCTGTGAGTCGTTGATTCTGTGCGAAATTTGATTCTTGTAGGACCGATGGGGGCTGGTAAAAGCACCATCGGCCGATTACTGGCCAAAGAGCTGCGCCTGCCGTTCAAAGATTCCGACAAGGAAATTGAACTGCGTACGGGCGCCAATATCCCGTGGATCTTCGACAAGGAAGGCGAGCCCGGCTTTCGTGACCGTGAGCAGGCGATGATCGCCGAGCTGTGCGGGTTCGATGGCGTGGTGTTGGCAACCGGCGGCGGCGCAGTCATGCGCGATGCCAACCGCAAGGCCCTGCATGAGGGCGGGCGAGTGGTGTATCTGCACGCCTCGGTCGAACAGCAGGTCGGTCGCACTTCTCGCGACCGCAACCGCCCGTTGCTGCGCACCGGCAATCCCGAAAAAACCCTGCGTGATCTGCTGGCGATCCGTGATCCGCTGTATCGAGAAATCGCTGATCTGGTGGTGGAAACCGACGAGCGGCCGCCACGCATGGTCGTGCTGGATATTCTCGAGCGTCTGGCGCAGCTTCCACCCCGTTAAACCGTTGCCCGAAATGCGCTATCCTCGGCGTCCTGTCGAGGGTTGTGGCGGATCGCACGCAAGCGACGTCACACCACTCAAGGCCGGGGACGTCCGATAATTCAAGGCAGGACGCCTGCTTCCATCTTCACTGTGGGGACACATGCAGACACTCAAGGTCGATTTAGGCGAGCGCAGCTACCCGATTCATATCGGCGAAGGTTTGTTGGATCAGCCCGAGTTGCTGGCGCCGCATATCCACGGGCGGCAAGTGGCAATCATCTCCAACGAGACCGTAGCGCCGCTGTATCTCGAACGTCTGACCCGCAGCCTCGCGCAGTTCTCGGTGATTTCCGTAGTGCTGCCCGACGGCGAAGCCTTCAAGAACTGGGAAACCCTGCAACTGATCTTCGACGGCCTGCTCACCGCGCGGCATGACCGCCGCACCACCGTGATCGCCCTGGGCGGCGGGGTGATCGGCGACATGGCCGGTTTCGCGGCGTCCTGCTACCAGCGCGGTGTCGATTTCATTCAGATTCCAACCACGCTGCTGTCCCAGGTCGATTCGTCGGTGGGCGGCAAGACCGGGATCAACCATCCGCTGGGCAAGAACATGGTCGGCGCGTTCTATCAGCCGAACGTGGTGCTGATCGATACCGCCTCGCTGAATACCCTGCCGGCGCGCGAACTGTCCGCCGGTCTGGCCGAAGTCATCAAATACGGGCTGATCTGCGACGAGCCGTTCCTCGCCTGGCTCGAAGAAAACGTCGATCGCCTGCGCAATCTCGATCAGCAAGCCCTGACCTACGCGATCGAGCGCTCCTGCGCCGCGAAGGCTGCGGTGGTCGGCGCTGACGAGAAAGAAACTGGCGTGCGCGCTACGCTCAACCTCGGCCACACCTTTGGCCACGCCATCGAAACCCACATGGGCTATGGTGTCTGGTTGCATGGCGAAGCAGTCGCCGCGGGCACCGTGATGGCGCTGGAGATGTCCGCGCGTCTGGGCTGGATCACCGAGCAGGAGCGCGATCGCGGCATTCGTCTGTTCCAGCGCGCCGGTCTGCCGGTGGTTCCGCCTGAAGAGATGAGCGAAGCCGATTTTCTCGAACACATGGCAATAGATAAAAAAGTGATCGACGGTCGTCTACGCCTGGTGCTGCTGCGCCGGATGGGCGAAGCGGTGGTGACCGCCGATTATCCGAAAGAGGTTCTACAGGCCACGCTGAGCGCGGATTACCGCGCTCTGGCTCAGCTTAAAGGTTAATAAGATTCCGATGACTAGTTTGCATGCCGACGAGGCGTTCCTCGGCCATTACCAGTTAAGCCACGACCCTTTCGCTCCACGGGTGCCGGGCTTCAAATTCTTCCCGGCCCAGCGCAAACCAGTGCTGGGTCAACTGCATCATCTGGCGCGTTACAGCCAGTTGCTGCTGGTGGTTACCGGCCCGCAAGGCAGCGGCAAGACCCTGCTGCGTCAGGCGCTGGTGGCCAGTACCAACAAACAATCGGTGCAGAGCGTGGTGGTTTCCGCACGCGGTGCCGGCGATGCGGCGGGCGTGTTGCGCCAGGTCGCTCAGGCGCTGGACGTGGCGCAGGCCGACGTCGGTGCGATTCTTGATCAGGTAGTGCAGTTGGCGCTGACCGGTCAGGAAGTCTATCTGCTGGTAGATGACGCCGAGCAGCTCGACGAATCCGCTCTCGAAGCGCTGATGGCGCTGGGTGCCGGCGCACCGGAAGGTCGCCCGCACGTGTTCCTGTTCGGCGAGTCGTCGCTGATCGCGCAGCTTGAGGCTTTGCAGCTTGAGGAAGAGCGTTTTCACGTCATCGAATTGCAGCCGTACACCGAAGAAGAAACCCGCGAATATCTCGATCTGCGTCTGCAAGGCGCTGGCCGCGGTATCGAACTTTTCACCGCGGATCAGATCTCTGATATTCACGAAAGCTCCGAGGGTTGGCCGGGTAATATCAACCAGGTCGCTCGCGATGCACTGATCGAAGCCATGATTGCCAGCCGCTCTGCGGTCAAGCGTCCAAGTATGGGGTTCAACATGCCGAAGAAACACGTATTGGCGATTTCCGCCGTCGTTGTGGTCGCGGTCGCTGCCGCCTGGCTGATGCCGGGTCGCAACAAGACACCGACAACCGGTGCGCCGGCCAACGAACAGGCGCAATTGCCATTGGGTCAAGGCACGCCTCAGGCGGGCGCCAACCCATCCGTCGAATTCAACGGCAATACGCAGCCAATGCCGCTGCCGCTGGTCGGCAACTCGCAGCCAGTGATGCGCGGCCCGTTGGCTGAAGCGGCTGGCGGTATCACCGAAGGCGACGACGGCGTGCCGCTCGAAGGCTCCAGCGATACGCCGCCAACCGTGACCACTTCCGCGCCACCTGCGGGCGTTCCGGCCGGTCCTGCGCCGACCCCGGTTCCAGTGCCTGCGGCTAAACCAACGCCTGCGCCGACCCAGATCGCCACCGCCAAGCCTGCTCCGGTTGCACCAGCGGTGAAACCGGCGCCAGCACCGGCCAAGCCGGTTGCCACCGCCAAACCGGCCGAGAAGCCAGTCGTCGTCGCCAAAGCTGCCGGTGGCAGCTGGTACGCCGGCCAGCCGACCAGCAACTACGTGGTGCAGATCCTCGGCACCAGCTCCGAGACGGCCGCGCAAAGCTTCGTCAAGGAGCAGGGCGGTGAGTACCGTTATTTCAAGAAAGTCCTCAACGGCAAGCCGCTCTACGTGATCACCTACGGCAACTTCGCCAATCGTGATGCGGCTGTTTCTGCCATCAAGGCCTTGCCAGCGAAGGTTCAGGCTGGTAAACCTTGGCCTCGCACTGTCGCCAGCGTCCAACAGGAACTGGCAACAACTCGCTGAAGATTCGGCGGCCTTACCCAGGCCGCCTCTCCAAGCACCTCAAAATTTCTGCATGTGCGCGCCGCCTCTACAGGCCGCGCGCCTTGTGGTGTCTGCGTCACAGTAGTCTTTGAGTCGTTGCGGTCAAAATTAAAAAAGTTTTGACTAGCACAGCAGATCGCTTTAAACCTTTCACAAATGCGACATGAATTTGCGACATTTCGTCGTCAAATTTGTGAGCCTCTGTGTCGCTGTGTACAATGACCACCCTTTTGCCCCCGCTAAGCCGGCGTACGTTCGGCGCGGATCGCAAGTGGTTGAATTGAAAAGAAATTTGCCTCGAAAAGAGGCAGCCTGGTGAGAAAGTGTCTATGAAAGCAGGTCTGTACCAACCAGATGAATTCAAGGATAACTGCGGTTTCGGCCTGATAGCCCATATGCAGGGCGAACCCAGTCATACCCTTTTGCAAACGGCCATTGAGGCCCTGACCTGCATGACCCACCGCGGTGGGATTAATGCCGACGGCAAGACCGGTGACGGCTGCGGTCTGCTGATTCAAAAGCCCGACGCCTTCCTGCGTGCTATCGCCCAGGAAACTTTCGGCGTCGAGTTGCCCAAGCAATACGCCGTGGGCATGGTTTTCTTCAACCAGGATCCGGTCAAAGCCGAAGCCGCTCGCGAGAACATGAACCGCGAGATCCTTGCTGAAGGCCTGCAACTGATCGGCTGGCGCAAAGTGCCAATCGACACCAGCGTCCTCGGCCGCCTGGCCCTTGAGCGCCTGCCGCAGATCGAGCAGGTGTACATCGGTGGTGAAGGCCTGAGCGATCAGGACATGGCGGTCAAGCTGTTCAGCGCCCGTCGTCGTTCGTCGGTGACCAACGCTGTCGACAGCGACCACTACATCTGCAGCTTTTCGCACAAGACCATCATTTATAAAGGCCTGATGATGCCGGCCGATCTGGCCGCCTTCTATCCGGACCTGAGTGACGAGCGCCTGCAAACCGCGATCTGCGTGTTTCACCAGCGCTTCTCCACCAACACCCTGCCGAAATGGCCGCTGGCTCAGCCATTCCGCTTCCTCGCCCACAACGGCGAAATCAACACCATCACCGGTAACCGCAACTGGGCTCAGGCCCGTCGGACCAAGTTCACCAACGATCTGATGGATCTGGAAGAACTCGGCCCGCTGGTCAACCGCGTCGGCTCCGACTCATCGAGCATGGACAACATGCTCGAACTGATGGTCACCGGCGGCATCGACCTGTTCCGTGGCGTGCGCATGATCATTCCGCCTGCGTGGCAGAACGTCGAAACCATGGACCCGGATCTGCGTGCGTTCTACGAGTACAACTCGATGCACATGGAACCGTGGGACGGCCCGGCGGGCGTGGTCATGACCGACGGTCGCTACGCGGTGTGCCTGCTCGACCGTAACGGTCTGCGCCCGGCGCGCTGGGTGACCACCACCAACGGTTTCATTACGGTGGCTTCGGAAATCGGCGTGTGGAATTACCAGCCAGAAGACGTGATCGCCAAGGGCCGCGTTGGCCCGGGCCAGATCCTTGCCGTGGACACCGAAACCGGGCAGATCCTCGACACCGACGCGATCGACAACCGTCTGAAATCCCGTCATCCGTACAAGCAATGGTTGCGCAAGAATGCCCTGCGTATTCAGGCGACCATGGAAGACAACGATCACGGTTCGGCTTTCTACGACGTCGATCAGCTCAAGCAATACATGAAGATGTATCAGGTCACGTTCGAAGAGCGCGATCAGGTGCTGCGTCCGCTTGGCGAGCAAGGCTACGAAGCCGTTGGCTCGATGGGCGACGATACGCCGATGGCGGTGCTGTCCCAGCGCGTGCGCACGCCGTACGACTATTTCCGTCAGCAGTTCGCGCAGGTCACCAATCCGCCGATCGATCCGTTGCGTGAAGCCATCGTGATGTCGCTGGAAATCTGCCTCGGTGCCGAGCGCAACATTTTCCAGGAGTCGCCGGAACACGCCTCGCGCGTGATCCTCAGCTCGCCGGTGATTTCTCCGGCCAAGTGGCGCTCGCTGATGAACCTCGACCGCCCAGGTTTCGAGCGTCAGGTCATCGACCTCAACTACGATGAAAGCCTCGGCCTCGAAGCGGCGATCCGCAACGTTGCCGATCAGGCTGAAGAAGCCGTGCGCGCCGGGCGTACCCAGATCGTTCTGAGCGACCGGCATATCGCGCCGGGCAAGTTGCCGATCCACGCATCCTTGGCCACCGGTGCGGTGCACCATCGCCTGACCGAAAAAGGCCTGCGTTGCGACTCGAACATCCTGGTCGAAACCGCCACTGCACGCGACCCGCATCACTTCGCGGTGCTGATCGGTTTCGGCGCCTCGGCGGTGTATCCGTTCCTCGCGTACGAAGTGCTGGGCGACCTGATCCGTACCGGTGAAGTGCTGGGCGACCTCTATGAGGTGTTCAAGAACTACCGCAAAGGCATCACCAAAGGTCTGCTGAAGATCCTGTCGAAGATGGGCATTTCGACCATTGCCTCGTATCGCGGTGCACAGCTGTTCGAAGCCATCGGCCTGTCCGAAGAAGTGTGCGACCTGAGCTTCCGTGGCGTGCCGAGCCGCATCAAGGGTGCGCGTTTCGTCGATATCGAAGCCGAGCAGAAAGCCTTGGCCGCCGAAGCCTGGAGCCCGCGCAAGCCGATCCAGCAGGGCGGTCTGCTGAAGTTCGTCCACGGTGGCGAATATCACGCGTATAACCCGGACGTGGTCAACACTCTGCAGGCCGCTGTGCAGCAGGGCGACTACGCCAAGTTCAAGGAATACACCGCGCTGGTGGACAACCGTCCGGTGTCGATGATTCGCGACCTGCTCAAGGTCAAGACCCTCGACACGCCGCTGGACATCAGTGAAATCGAACCGCTGGAATCGGTGCTCAAGCGCTTTGACTCCGCCGGTATCTCTTTGGGCGCACTGTCGCCGGAAGCTCACGAAGCCCTGGCCGAAGCCATGAACCGCCTCGGCGCGCGTTCCAACTCCGGCGAAGGCGGCGAAGACCCGGCGCGTTACGGCACCATCAAGAGTTCGAAAATCAAACAGGTTGCGACGGGCCGTTTCGGTGTGACTCCGGAATACCTGGTCAATGCTGAAGTGTTGCAGATCAAAGTCGCCCAGGGCGCCAAGCCCGGCGAAGGTGGTCAACTGCCGGGCGGCAAGGTCAACGGGCTGATCGCCAAGCTGCGTTATGCAGTGCCGGGCGTGACCCTGATTTCGCCGCCGCCGCATCACGATATCTACTCGATTGAAGACTTGTCGCAGCTGATTTTCGACCTGAAACAAGTCAATCCGAAGGCGCTGGTTTCGGTGAAGCTGGTAGCGGAAGCGGGCGTCGGCACCATCGCCGCCGGTGTGGCCAAGGCCTATGCGGACTTGATCACCATCTCCGGTTACGACGGTGGCACCGGCGCTTCGCCACTGACTTCGATCAAGTACGCCGGCGC
The DNA here is from genome assembly GCF_049897765.1 of Pseudomonas sp. TWP3-2. NCBI lineage: Bacteria > Pseudomonadati > Pseudomonadota > Gammaproteobacteria > Pseudomonadales > Pseudomonadaceae > Pseudomonas > Pseudomonas sp. TWP3-2. The sequence continues at coordinate 370,771 of NZ_JAFCWW010000001.1, forward strand.
ACCGTGGGAACTCGGCCTCGCCGAAACCCACCAGACCCTGCGCGGCAACGACCTGCGCGGCAAGGTTCGGGTGCAGACCGATGGCGGCCTGAAAACCGGCCTCGACGTGATCAAGGCTGCGATTCTCGGCGCCGAAAGCTTCGGCTTCGGCACCGCGCCAATGATCGCGCTGGGCTGCAAATACCTGCGCATCTGCCATCTGAACAACTGCGCCACTGGCGTTGCCACTCAAAACGAGAAGCTGCGTAAGGATCACTACATCGGCACCGTCGACATGGTGGTGAACTTCTTCACCTACGTCGCCGAAGAAACCCGTGAGTGGCTGGCCAAGCTGGGCGTGCGCTCCCTCGAAGAGCTGATCGGTCGCACCGATCTGCTGGAAGTCCTCGAAGGCCAGACCGCCAAGCAAAACCATCTGGATCTGACTCCGCTGCTCGGCAGCGATCACATCCCGGCGGACAAGCCGCAGTTCTGCCAGGTTGAGCGCAACCCGCCATTCGACCAGGGCCTGCTGGCCGAGAAAATGGTCGACATGGCCACCTCGGCCATCAATGACATGAGCGGCGCCGAGTTCGATCTGGATATCTGCAACTGCGACCGTTCGATCGGCGCGCGGATCTCCGGCGAAATCGCGCGCAAGCACGGTAATCAGGGCATGGCGAATGCGCCGATCACCTTCCGCTTCAAGGGCACTGCCGGTCAGAGCTTTGGTGTGTGGAACGCCGGCGGGCTGAACCTTTACCTCGAAGGCGACGCCAACGATTACGTCGGCAAAGGCATGACCGGCGGCAAGCTGACCATCGTGCCGCCGAAGGGCAGCGTCTACAAGACTCAGGACAGTGCCATCATCGGCAACACCTGCCTGTACGGCGCCACTGGCGGCAAGTTGTTCGCCGCCGGCACCGCGGGCGAGCGATTTGCCGTGCGTAACTCCGGTGCTCACGCCGTGGTTGAAGGCACGGGCGATCACTGCTGCGAGTACATGACCGGTGGTTTCGTCTGCGTCCTGGGCAAGACCGGTTACAACTTCGGCTCTGGCATGACCGGCGGTTTCGCCTACGTGCTCGACCAGGACAACGCCTTCGTTGACCGCGTCAATCACGAACTGGTGGAAATCCAGCGGATCAGCGGCGAGGCGATGGAAGCCTACCGCAGCCACCTGCAACGCGTGCTGAACGAGTACGTCGAGGAAACCGACAGCGAGTGGGGTCGTGAACTCGCCGAGAACCTCGATGATTACTTGCGTCGTTTCTGGCTGGTCAAGCCCAAGGCTGCCAACCTGAAATCGTTGCTTTCCAGCACTCGTGCCAACCCGCAGTGATATGCGCCTGAAGAGTTTGATGAGGTTTTAACAATGGCTGAACGTCTGAATAATGACTTCCAGTTCATCGACGTCGGGCGCAAAGATCCGAAGAAGAAACTGTTGCGTCAACGCAAGAAAGAGTTCGTGGAGATCTACGAACCGTTCAAACCCCAGCACTCGGCCGATCAGGCCCACCGCTGCCTGGGTTGCGGCAACCCGTATTGCGAATGGAAGTGCCCGGTGCACAACTTCATTCCCAACTGGCTGAAGCTGGTGGCCGAGGGCAACATCCTCCAGGCCGCCGAACTGTCGCACCAGACCAACACCCTGCCGGAAGTCTGCGGCCGGGTGTGCCCGCAGGATCGTCTGTGCGAGGGTGCCTGCACGCTCAACGACGGTTTTGGCGCGGTGACCATCGGTTCGGTCGAGAAGTACATCACCGACACCGCGTTTGCCATGGGCTGGCGTCCGGACATGTCCAAGGTCAAACCGACCGGCAAACGTGTTGCGATCATCGGTGCAGGCCCGGCGGGTCTGGGATGTGCCGATGTGCTGGTGCGTGGCGGCGTGACCCCGGTGGTATTCGACAAGAACCCGGAAATCGGCGGTCTGCTGACCTTCGGCATCCCCGAGTTCAAGCTTGAGAAGAGCGTGCTGAGCAATCGTCGCGAAGTCTTCACCGGCATGGGCATCGAGTTCCGTCTCAACACCGAAATCGGCAAAGACGTGACCATGGAGCAACTGCTCGCCGAATACGATGCGGTGTTCATGGGCATGGGCACGTACACCTACATGAAGGGCGGCTTTGCCGGTGAGGATCTGCCGGGCGTGCACGACGCGCTGGATTTCCTGATTGCCAACGTCAACCGCAACCTGGGCTTTGAAAAGTCGCCGGAAGATTTCGTCGACATGAAAGGCAAAAAGGTCGTGGTACTCGGCGGCGGCGACACGGCCATGGACTGCAACCGCACCTCGATCCGCCAGGGCGCCAAGTCGGTGACCTGCGCTTATCGTCGTGACGAAGCGAACATGCCCGGCTCGCGCAAAGAGGTGAAGAACGCCAAGGAAGAAGGCGTGAAATTCCTCTATAACCGCCAGCCAATCGCCATCGTCGGTGAAGATCGGGTTGAAGGCGTGAAGGTGGTCGAGACCCGTCTCGGCGAACCGGACGCCCGTGGCCGTCGCAGCCCCGAGCCGATCCCGGGTTCCGAAGAGATCATTCCGGCCGACGCCGTGGTCATCGCTTTCGGTTTCCGCCCAAGCCCGGCGCCGTGGTTCGAACAGTTCGAAATCCAGACCGACAGCCAGGGCCGCGTTGTTGCGCCTGAGCAAGCTCAGTACAAGCACCAGACCAGCAACCCGAAAATCTTTGCTGGTGGCGACATGGTGCGTGGCTCTGACCTGGTAGTGACGGCGATCTTCGAAGGGCGCAATGCGGCTGAAGGGATTCTCGATTACCTCGGCGTCTAACTGACTGCATCGCAATACCTGTGGGAGCTGGCTTGCCAGCGATAGCATCACCTCGGTTTATCTGGACGCACCGAGGTGTCTGCATCGCTGGCAAGCCAGCTCCCACAGTGATTTGTGGTGTTACAAAGTCGGTGTTCCAGCGCAATAAATTGACCCGATAGACAAAAGGCTGACCTGCAACCGTGCCTTTTGCGTCGCGCTCTGAGAAAATGCCCGCACTTTTTTTGCGGATGCCGACATGACTGCCCTCAAGAACGACCGTTTCCTTCGTGCCCTGCTCAAGCAACCCGTTGACGTCACCCCCGTGTGGATGATGCGTCAGGCCGGTCGCTACCTGCCGGAATACCGCGCCAGCCGCGCCAAAGCCGGTGACTTCATGAGCCTGTGCATGAACCCGGAGTTCGCCTGCGAAGTCACCATGCAACCGCTCGACCGCTATCCACAACTGGACGCGGCGATCCTGTTTTCCGACATCCTCACCATCCCCGATGCCATGGGCCAAGGCCTGTACTTCGAAACCGGTGAAGGCCCGCGCTTCAAGAAAGTCGTCAGCACGATGGCCGACATCGAAGCCCTGCCGATCCCTGATCCGCACAAAGACCTCGGCTACGTGATGGACGCGGTCAGCACCATCCGCCGCGAACTCAACGGTCGCGTGCCGCTGATCGGCTTCTCCGGCAGCCCGTGGACTTTGGCGACCTACATGGTTGAAGGCGGCTCGTCGAAAGACTTCCGCAAGACCAAAGCCATGCTCTACGACAACCCGCAAGCCATGCACCTGCTGTTGGATAAACTCGCGCAGTCGGTCACCAGCTACCTCAACGGCCAGATCATGGCCGGCGCGCAAGCGGTGCAAATCTTCGATACCTGGGGCGGCAATCTGTCGGCGGCGGCGTATCAGGAATTCTCGCTGGCCTACATGAAGAAAATCGTCAGCGGCCTGATCCGCGAGCACGAAGGGCGCAAGGTCCCGGTGATCCTGTTCACCAAGAACGGCGGCCTGTGGCTGGAAAGCATCGCCGACGCTGGCGCCGACGCACTCGGCCTGGACTGGACCTGTGACATCGGCAATGCCCGCGCCCGCGTTGGCGACAAAGTTGCGCTGCAAGGCAACATGGACCCAACCGTGCTCTACGCCAAACCAGAAGCCATTCGTACCGAAGTCGGACGCATCCTCGCCAGCTACGGCAAAGGCAGCGGCCACGTGTTCAACCTCGGCCATGGCATCACGCCGGAAGTTGATCCGGAACATGCCGGTGCGTTCCTGCGCGCGGTGCATGATCTGTCGGGGCAGTATCACGAGTGATCCGCGCCCAGCTTTGATGGTAGAAAACCAAAACGCCCGGCTAGATGCCGGGCGTTTTTGTTTCAGGCGTTGACGCCACCCAATGGCGGCAACTTCGCCAGCTTCAACGCCACCAGCAACGCCACGAGCAACAGCGCGCCAATAAACAACCCGATCCCGTTCCACCCACCGATATGCCAGAACACTCCGCCCGCCGTCCCGGCGATACTCGACCCCGCGTAATAACTGAACAGGTACAACGACGACGCCTGGCCCTTGGCCTTGGTCGCGCGGCGGCCGATCCAGCTGCTGGCCACCGAGTGCGCAGCGAAGAAGCCGAAGGTGAAGATCAGCATGCCGATGATCACCAGCGGCAGCGCGGTGAACATGGTCAGCGCAAGACCGGCGAACATCAGCGCGATGGTTGCCCACAGCACTTTGCGGCGCCCCAGTTGGTCGGCCAGCGAACCAATCTTCGCCGAGCTGTAGATCCCGGATAGATACACCACCGACAGCAGGCCAACGTACGCCTGATCGAGGTTGTATGGCCCGGCGAGCAGGCGATAGCCGATGTAGTTGAACAGGGTGACGAATGCGCCCATCAGCACGAAGGCTTCAAGAAACAGCAGCGGCAGACCGGCGTCGCGAAAGTGCATGGTGAAGCCGTCGAGCAGACTGCGCGGGTGCAGCGAGCGCGAGCGGAAGTTGCGCGATTCGGGGAGGATTTTCCAGAACACCGCCGCCGCGATCAGCGCCAGACCACCGATCACCAGCATCGCCGTGTGCCAACTGACGAAGTCGATCAGCACCCCGGTGATCAAGCGTCCACTCATCCCGCCAATCGCGTTGCCGCCGATGTACAAACCCATCGCCAGGCCAATGTGCTGCGGGTGAATTTCTTCGCTCAGATAAGTCATCGCGACTGCCGCCAGCCCGCTCAGCGACAAGCCGATCAGCGCACGCATCACCAGCACGCCTTCCCAGCTCGGCATCACCGAACTGGCGATGGTGCACAGCGCCGCCGCGAACAACGCCGCGACCATCACCGGTTTGCGTCCGACCCGATCCGAAATCGGTCCGGTGATCAGCAGACCGATAGCGAGCATGCCGGTCGCCACCGACAGAATCAGACTGCTTTGCGCCGCGTTGATCGAATATTCGTGGGACAGCAGCGGCATCATCGGCTGCACGCAGTACAGCAACGCAAAAGTCGCGAAGCCGCCACAGAACAACGCCAGCACCGTGCGCATGAACGCAGGTGTGCCTTTTTCGATGTAGATTTCTTGCAGTTCGGCGAGCACATCGTCGGCTGCGGCGGGCGGGACTTCGTGGGCGAGAGGGGCGACAGCAGTTTTCACTTCAGACCTCGGAGGGCGCGGCCGGTCAGGCAATGAAAAAATCATATAGCTGGCTAATGTTTCTATCCAATATATTGTTCGACCTGTTTGATAGCTTTAACGACCTAATGGGATTTGCATGGAATTACGTCATCTGCGCTACTTCATCGCCGTCGCCGAAGAACTGCACTTCGGCCGCGCCGCTCAGGTGCTGGGCATCTCCCAACCACCGCTGAGCCAGCAGATTCAGGCGCTGGAACAAGAGGTCGGCGCGCGGCTGTTCGAACGTACCAATCGTCGGGTCGAGCTGAGCGAGGCCGGGAGATTGTTCCTGCAAGAGGCGCGGTTGGTGCTTGCGCAGGTCGACAAAGCGGCGGATGTGGCGCGACGCGCGCAGTTAGGTGAAATCGGCGAACTGAAAATCGGCTTCACCTCTTCGGCACCGTTCAACTCGACCATTCCTCAGGCGATTTTCTCGTTCCGCCAGCGCTTTCCGGCAGTGCACCTGAACCTGCGGGAAATGAGCAGCACCCAGGTCGCCGAAGCGCTGGTGGATGAATCAATCGAAGTGGGCATCATGCGGCCGCTGAGTTTGCCGGATTCGCTGAGCGTGGTCGAATTGATGCGCGAGCCTTTGGTCGCCGTGCTGAGCTCCAAACATCCGTTGGCCACCGGCAGTGAAGAAGGACTATTTCTCTCGGCATTGGCCCTCGAACCTTTCGTATTTTTCCCACGCAGTTACGGCAGCGGTTTGTACGCGCAACTGTTAAGCCTGGCGCGTGATGCCGGGTTCAGCCCGCACTTTGCGCAGGAGGCCGGCGAAGCGATGACCATCATTGGCCTGGTGGCAGCGGGGTTGGGCGTCTCGGTGCTGCCGGCGTCTTATCAGCGGATGCGCATCGACGGCGTGGTCTATCGGCCGCTGCTTGACCCCGAAGCGATCTCGGCAGTGTGGCTGGTGCAGCGCAAGGATCAGAAATCACCGATGGCCAAGGCGTTTGTCGACCTCCTCACGCGCAAGGTCGAACAAAACTGACGGCTTCGCCGTCAATCGCTGGCAAGCCAGCTCCCACAGTTTTCGCTGTTGTTCACATTTTTTGTGTACATCCGAAACCCTGTGGGAGCTGGCTTGCCAGCGATGACGTCCGCTCAATCACTACATATTTCAGGGCAACCGCACCAAATCCCCTTTCAACGCCACCCGCGTCACAAAGATCCCCGCCCGACACTCGTACGTATTCAAATCCTTGCGCACCCGCTGGTCGTAATAACTGACGATATTGGTCACCGCATTCGCCCCGACACGCTTCGCATCCGCCTGCAACTTGATCAGATTCGACTGCAACACCCACTCGCACGAAGCGTGATCGCTTTTGTTGAAGCCGTTGGTCTTCAGATCACTGACCACCCCGCGCTGCATCAAGCGCTGAGTCCCCTGCGGCCCGTTCCCCGCCAGATAAAACTTCACACTGCCATCCAGCCGCCCGGCGCGCAGGGCATCCGATACCACCGTTTCAAATGGCATGTACATCAGATTGGTCGCATGGCTGGCGCTGGGTAGCACGCTGAACAGGACGGCGGCGATCAGTGCTTTCACTTGCATGGTCATCTCCTTGATGGTGAAAGAGAACCGCGAATGCTCGACCCATCTCGTTCGCAGTTCCGGCAGGCGCTGCGCGATGGCCTGCTTGAGCGAGTGTAGATGGTGCGAGAGAACGCACAGTTAGACGTCGTACATTTGGAGTAACGTAACTGTCGTAGAGGATATTGTTGCGGTCACGCAAGATCAGTTTTTTCTCAAACGAGTGCCACGGATGCCACTTAGATATCAGCCCAAGGAGGGCAGCGTTTTGATTTGCGATTTCAGGGGTTATGAAGTTCCTGAGATGGTCAAAGTCAGACCTGTAGTCGTGATACGCAAGCACCGAACGAACAGCATGTTGGTGACGGTCGTGCCTCTGAGTACCACTGCTCCAGAATGCTTGCTCGACCATCATCTTGAGCTCGCAAGTCATCTGCAGGGCGCGAGTCCAACGTGTTGGGCAAAGTGCGACATGATTGCGACTGTCAGCCTTTCGAGGCTTGATCGAATCAAAAGCCGGGATCGTGAAGGCAAACGCATCTACTTGATCTCACATCTTGCAACAGATGAGTTTTACGCCATAAAAACCGCAGTCAGACGGGCGCTGGGGCTGTGATGGCAGAGGAAGTGGCGCATCGAAGCCAAATGCTATCCGTTGCCCCCCGACTCGTTTTTGGGCAATACTGCAGGCGTTCCCGAAAGGGGCTTGTGAGACTCTGAGGATCCTGGGCAACCAGCCATCGCAGAGCCAGACAGGTGACCGGCCATGACAAGCCAACCTGTTTGTGAAAGGGCGCCGAAAGGCGCCCTTTGTCGTTTCTGACGCTTACTGAACCTGCGCCAGATCACCCTTCAACGCAACACCGGCCATGATTGCCCCTGCATGGCATTCATAGTTCTTCGCATCCTTGCGCTCGTTGCTCTTGTAGAAGCTGACGATGTTGGTCACGGCGTTGGCGCCGGCGCTTTTGGCGGCCTGGTGCAGGCTGATGATTGCCGATTGGGCGACCCATTCGCAGGCGACTTGATCGGACTTGTTGAAGGCGTTGGTTTTCTTGTTGGTCACGGCGCCCGGGCTGAGGACGGTGACTTTACCGGCCGGGGTGTTGCCGGCCAGGTAGAACTTCACGCTGCCATCGATTTTGCCGCTGCGGGTGGCTTCGGCGACGGCTTTGTCCAGCGGCAGGTAGACCGCGGTGTCACGGGCCTGGCTGACGGCCGGCAGGGCGCAGATCAGCAGGGTGGCGGCGGTAGCGAGTTTCTTGAAGTGCATGAAGGTCTCCTTGACCCGGATTAATTCGGTTGCGGCCAGCGGCGGAAGATCAACGAGGTGTTGACCCCGCCAAACGCAAAATTGTTGTTCATCACGTATTCATTGGTCATCTGACGGAACTCGCCGCGCAGGTAGTCGAGCTTGCCGCAGTGCGGATCGACCTCGTCGAGATTGAAGGTGTGCACGTACAGGTCGCGGTTGAGCATTTCAATGCTGAACCACGACTCCAGCGCACCACAGGCACCCAGGGTGTGGCCGAGGAAACTCTTCTGCGAGCTGATCGGCATGCGTTCGCCAAACAGACTGCTGGTGGCCAGTGTTTCGGCAATGTCGCCCTGTTCTGTCGCGGTGCCGTGACCGTTCACATAACCGATGGCATCCGGCGTCAGGCCGGCGTCTTCCAGCGCCAGTTCCATTGCGCGGCGCATGGTGGTCTGTTCCGGACGGGTGGTGTGCTGGCCGTCGGCGTTGCTGCCGAAACCGACCAGTTCAGCGTGGATGTGCGCGCCGCGTGCGAGGGCGTGTTCCAGCTCTTCAAGCACGAGCATGCCGCCACCTTCACCGATCACCAGGCCGTCGCGATCCTTGTCATACGGACGCGGACTGGTTTGTGGCGCATCGTTTTTCAGGCTCGTGGCGTACAGCGCATCGAAAACCATGGCTTCGGTCGGGCACAGTTCTTCTGCACCGCCGGCAAGCATCAGCGGCAAGCGGCCGAACTTGATCGCCTCGTAGGCATAGCCGATGCCCTGGCTGCCGCTGGTGCAGGCGCTGGAGGTCGGGATCAACCGACCGGTGAGGCCGAAGAAGATGCTGATGTTCGCTGCTGTGGTGTGCGGCATCATCCGTACGTAGGAGTTGGCGTTGAGACCCTCGGCTACCGAATTGAGCAGCATGTTGCCGAACGCTTTGATCTCGTCGGTGCTGCCGGTGGACGAGCCGCAGGCCACGCCCATGCGTCCGTCCTTGATCGCCGGGTCACCGAGCAGGCCCGCGTCGGCGAGTGCCTGTTCGGCGGCGCCGACCGCCAGACGCGAGACACGACCCATGCTGCGCAGTTGCTTGCGAGTCCAGTGCGACGGCACCACGAAATCATCGATCGGCCCGGCCAGACGTGTGTTGAGTTCAGTAAACCGATCCCATTCGTCCATCCGGCGAATGCCGCTGCGGTTGGCCGCGAAGTTGCCGGCGATGGTCTCCCAATCGCTGCCCAGAGAGGTGATGCCGGCCATGCCGGTGACGACGACGCGCTTCATCAACACAGGCCTCCGTTGACCGCCAGTACTTGGCGGGTGATGTACGAGGCTTCCGCCGACATCAGGAAATTCACCGCACCGGCCACCTCTTCAGGCGTGCCCATGCGTTGTGCGGGGATCATTTTCATCAGTTCTTCGACCGGCACGTTTTCGTCGAGCATCGCTGTATCGATCAGACCCGGCGCGACGCAGTTGACGGTGATTTTGCGCTTGGCCAGCTCAATCGCCAATGCCTTCGCCGCTCCGATTACGCCGGCCTTGGACGCGCTGTAGTTGACCTGGCCACGGTTGCCGATCAGCCCCGACACCGAGGTGATGCAGACGATGCGCCCGGCGGCGCGACGGCGAATCATCGGCATCATCACCGGGTGCAGGACGTTGTAGAAACCGTCGAGATTGGTGCGTAGCACCACGTCCCAGTCATCGTCGCTCAGCGCCGGAAACGCGCCGTCGCGGGTCAGGCCAGCGTTGAGTACCACGCCGTAATAGGCACCGTGAGTTTCGACATCGGCCTCGAGAATGGCTTTGCAGGTTTCGCGGTCGGCGACGTCGAATTGCAGCACGCGGGCGTTGCGGCCCAGCGCTTGAATTTCCGCCTGCACCGCTTGCGCCTCGGCCACGCCGCTGCGGCAATGCACGACGATGTCATGCCCGGCCTGCGCCAGACGCAGGGCGATGGCGCGGCCGATGCCACGGCTGGAGCCGGTGACCAGGATTGATTCAGTCATCGTTCGACTCCTTTTTCTGTTCTAGATAATTCGCCGCGTGTGGCGGGCGGAACACATTGAGCCGGGCGCTGGCCGCGATGCCGGGCGCGTTGATGTGGCATTCGAAAACGCCCATGCCGTTGTCGTCTTCCAGCGAGCGCATGCCGTGGATGGTCAGCTCACTGCCAGCGGGAAACGCCGCGACATTGCATTCAAATTTGCGCGTGCCGAGCAGAAAGCCCAGCTCCACCGCATTGCCTTTGCGTCGCGCATGACAACCGGCAAACGCGGCGACGCTTTGCGCCATCAACTCGACGCCGACCCATGCCGGCAAGCTGCCGTCGGGCAGGTTGAACAGGCCGTCGGATTTGACCGTGAGACGGGTGTGGATCTGCTCATCGTCGAAGCTGAGGATTTCGTCGATCAGAATCATGTCGCCGGCGTGCGGCAGCAGTTCTGCGAGCGGCCAGTCGGTCATGGGGCGTCTCCGATAATCAGGCTGACGTTATTGCCACCGAAAGCGAACGAATTGCTCATCAGGTAGCGGGGTGCAATGGACGACAGGCGTTCGCTTGCAGTCACCCACTTCAGCGCCGGCAGCGCGGCATCGGGTTGTACGTCCCAGACGTGCGGCGGCAAGGCGTGATCGGGATTGTCGGCGCTCAGGCTCAACCAGCAGAACGCCGCTTCCAGCGCACCGGCGGCGCCGAGGGTGTGGCCGGTCAGCGGTTTGGTTGACGAACAGGCTACGCCGGCCGGGAACAGCGCGGCGACGGCGAGGCTTTCCATCGAGTCGTTGTGTTGGGTGGCGGTGCCGTGCAGGTTCAGGTAGTTGATTTGCTCTGCTTGCAACTGCGCGCGGCTCAGGGCTTTTTGCATCGCTTGTTGAGCGCCACGGCCACTCGGTTCCGGCGCGGAAATATGGTGCGCATCGGAGCTGGCGCCAGCACCGAGCAGGGCGATGGCCGGGCCGTCGCCGCGCTGTCTGCTCATCACGAACAACACCGCCGCTTCGCCGATGTTGATGCCGTTGCGATTGGCCGAAAATGGATTGCAGCGTTGCTCGGATACTGCTTCCAGCGCCGAGAAACCGTTCAGCGTCAGCTTGCACAGACTGTCGACGCCGCCGCACAACACCGCGTCGCACAAGCCCAGATCGAGCAGGCGCTGGGCGCTCATCAAGGCGCGCGCGCTGGAGGTGCAAGCGGTGGAAATCACGTACGCCGGGCCGCTCAGTTGCAGCCAGTCGGCGAGGAAATTTGCCGGGGCGCCGAGTTCCTGCTGCCGGTAGTCGTAGTCGGCCGGGAACTGCTGGTCGCGAATGTAATGCGCCAGGCCACGGCTGGCCTCGTCGATGCCCGACGTGCTGGTGCCGAGCACAACGCCGATGCGCTCGCGGCCGTAGGTGTGGATCACCTGGTCGATGTCGTCGCGGATCTGCAACGCCGCTTCCAGCAACAGCTGATTGTTGCGGCTGCGCTGGGCCGACAGCTCTGGCGGAATCGGAGCGAGGTCGCCATGCACGGCGGCCACCGGCAACTCGCGCTCCGGCACCCAGCCGGATTCGAGGCGCATGCCTGAGCAATCGCCGGCAAACAGTTTCTGCGCCACGTTTTGCTTGTCGCGACCGAGGGCGCAGATCACGCCGAGGGCATTCAGGTAAGCGGTCATGGCGTCGATTCACCGAGTGGCGACACGCGATAGTGCGGGCCTTGGGGCAGATTCAATTCGAAGCTCAACGGTTGTGAATAACGGATATCCCAGCGCGCTGGCAGGGAGCGTTGCCCGGCCTGTTGTTGTGCTGCGGGATAGTTGCGCGTCAGCTCACCGGATGGGGTCAGGGCGAACAGCAGCGCAGCGAACAGCTCTCGGGCTTCCGGATTTGGCGGCAACAGACCGTCGGCCTGCCAGTGTCCGTCGATCAGTTGCTGACGCGCCTGAGGAATGCCCAACGGGTCCATCATCGACCAGCGGATGCCCAGGCCTTCGCGCTGGATCACCAGCAGCCAGTCCTGACGCTGCTCGGCCAGCGTGCGCTCGATGTGCAGTTGCAGCGGCAACGGCAGATCCGGATTGCCCGCCGGCAACGGCGCCTGACTGGCGCAAGCACTGAGCAACATTACAACGCCAAGCACAAACAGCCGCCACACCGCCAAAACTGTGGGAGCTGGCTTGCCAGCGATAGCGTCGGCACACCCAACATTGAATTCAACTGACCCACCGCAATCGCTGGCAAGCCAGCTCCCACAGGGTTCAGTGTGCATAGATCGACTGCAGTACATCAGATACCACCCGCAAGCGGCTTGCGCGCCACGACGTTAACCAACGTCTCTTCCCGCTGCCCAAACGGCTTCGGCTTGCGCAACCCGAAACGTTCCAGCAAGCCGAAATCCTTCGAACGGCTCCACCACAGATACGGGTACGAGACGTTCTGCTCGGAGAACTCGAATCCCTGCTGGCGAATCATCCCCAGATACTGCGCCGCACTTTTCTGCACGTGCATCGGATGACGGAACAGCCAGCGAATCACCCACGTATCAATGTAGGCCTCGGTGGACTCGGCGAACAGCAGATAACCGCCCGGTTTGAGCACCCGGTAAAACTCGGCGAGGGCTTTTTCCTGCTCCACCAGATGATGGAAAGTCTGGTGACAGAACAGCAGATCAACACTGGCGTCCGCCACATTCAGGGTCGCGCAATCGCTGCCGATCAGCTCGACATGCATACTCAAACGCGCGGCTTCTTCACCACTCATTTGCAGGCTGTGCGGATCGGCATCCACACCGATCAAATGCTGCGGGGCGAAAGTCTGGCGCAGGTGGCCGAACGACTTGCCCTGACCGCAACCCGCATCCAGCAGCACCGGATTGGCCGGCGGCGCCTCGCTGAACAAACCACGCAAATCATCAATCGCGACACGCAAAACGTGGTGCTGCCAGGTGTGGCTGCGCAGGAACCACAAGCCGAAGCGGGTTTCCTCGACGTAGCTGTCGCTCAAGTAGCTCATGTGTAGTCCTTTGCACAGAGTTCGGAGATGGTCTTCAGTCGACGGCGCGCTTCGCTGACGTACGGGTTGCGTTCGTCCCAGGCGTAACCGGCGAGAATCGAGCAGATCATGCGGCGGATTTCCGGCGCAGCTTGCTCATGGAAGATCACGTCCTGAAACGTCCCGGCGTACCAGCCTTCGACGTAGCAGCGGAAGGTATCGACGCCGCGTTTCAGCGGGGCGGCGAACTCGCTGTGCCAGTCGACGGTTTCACCTTGCAGCTGACGATTCAAAACGCTGGCGGCCATGCTCGCCGAGCGCATCGCGATGGTCACGCCGGAAGAGAACACCGGATCAAGAAATTCCGCCGCGTTGCCCAGCAGCGCAAAACCCGGGCCGTGCAGGGTTTTGACGTTGGCCGCATAACCGCCAAGCGTACGCGCCGGGGTGTCCCATACGGCGTTTTCCAGGACCTTGGCCAGACTTGGGGTTTCTGCGATAAAACCGCGCAGGCAGGCGTCCAGATCTTGATCGCGTCCATTGAAATGTTCTGCGGCGGCGACTACACCAATCGAGCAGCGGCCATTGCTGAACGGGATCGACCAGAACCAGATGTCGCGATGCTCGGGATGCGTGGTGATGAGGATTTTTTCGCGGTCGAAAATCGCCGGATCGATATGATCTTCGACGTGGGTGAACACCGCCTGGCGCACCGGGAAGTCCGACGGCGCTTCCAGATCGAGCAAGCGCGACAGCACGCGACCGTAGCCGCTGGCATCCAGTACGAAATCGGCTTCGACCAGGTATTCGCTGCCGTCCTCGCGCTGCACATTCAATTGCGGTTTCGGCCGTTGGAAATCGACGCTGACGATGGTCTCGCCGTAGCGGATTTCCACGCCCTGCAACTCAGCCTGATCGGCGAGCAACTTGTCGAAGTCGGCGCGCTGCACCTGAAAGGTTGTCGGCTTGCCGTCGCTGAAAGTGTCGCCGAAATCGAACGCGCTGTAGCGCTCACCCCAGGCAAATGCCGCACCGTTCTTGCGCTGGAAACCGGCGGCGTTCACTGCCTCAAGCATGCCGGCTTCTTCGACGAAATCCAGGCAATGGCTGAGCAGGCTTTCGCCGATGGAAAACCTTGGGAAGTGCTGGCGCTCGATCACCAGCACATCGTGGCCCCTGCGTTTGAGCAGCGCGGCCGCGATGGCGCCGGACGGGCCGGCGCCGATGATCACAACCTGACGGGATTCCATTTCAACGGTTGACACGAGAGCTCCTGGCCGTAACGGCGCTGATATTCAGGGGGGCACGATGCAGGCCGATCACGGCCGGCAGCAGCGTTGCGATCAGACCCATCAGCATCAGCGCGAAGTACAGCGCCGGACTGATCAGTTGCTGCTGCAACAAAAGATTGAGAAAAACGATTTCGCTCAGGCCACGAATGTTCAGCAGCACGCTTTCGCGCCAGCGGCTGGCGCCTTCGAATGAGGCACCGGCCCAGCCGAGGCCAAGCCAGTTGCCGAGTACTTTGCCAGCAATCGGCAGCAGCAACAGCGCCGCCCATTGCCCGGCGCCGAGGCTGGCGAGGGCGCTGTGCACGTCGATCTGCACGATGCCGAAGGTCAGGATCAGCGGGATCGCGATCCACGTCTGCAAACGGTTCATCCAGCGCGCCGGCAGCGGCAGCACCAGCGGCACTTTCAGCGCGGCCATACACAGCAGATAACCGATGCCGAAAATCAGCGCGTTGAGCTTGAAGTGTTCGGCGACCACCAGCAGCGCGAAGAAACCGATGCTGTAAACCAGCGGCTGACGCACGCGCAGCGCATACAGAATCAGCGGCACGCAGGCCATCGCCAGCGGTAGCAGCAAACTGCTCAAATGCAGACTGCCCTGAGCCAGACCGAACAGCGTCCAGCAGGTCAGATCAATCAGGATTGCAGTCTGCACCAGGCGCCGGGTGGCAGCGGGCGGGTAGTCGATGTGACGCAAGTACAGATAGAGCACTGGAATCGCGGTAATGGCGAACACCAGACCAATCGCCAACGAATTGATCCACGGTTGCGCCGGCAGCAGCCAGTACGCCGTGGCCAGCCCGCAGGCGAACGGCACGGCGAAACTCGGGATGGCGATTTTCACGCTCTGACGATCCAGATCGAGGTCGATCACGTCGCTGAGGATGTGCCCGAGCAGTAGCGCGAAGCTCAGGCTGTAGAGATTTTTCAGCCACGTCGGGCTGATCAATTCGGCGCCGCTGAGTTGCCAGCCCGGTTCGATCCAGAAGTACATCAGCAGCGGCAAACCGAAACTCGCCAGCAGCAATTGGCTGACAATCGGGATCAGCCCGAAGTGCCGACCGACGCGAGTCGCGACGAAGAACAACGCCATGGCCAGCAGCCAGAACACGACAACCATCATGTTGCCGGCTCCGCATGGCGCCCGGCCCAAGGCGCAAGCATGAAGCTGAACGCCAGGCCGAGGCTCACTGACAGGCCGAAGTTGCTTACCGCAGGCGTGCTCGACACTGCCAACAGCCCGAACGACAGCCACGTCGTGACCGCTGCAAGCAGGGTCCCGAGCAGGCTGACCGCCGCACCGCCGACCTGCTCACGCATGAGGATCGCGTAGTCGACGCTGATCGCGGTCACCAGCAACATGCCGAACAGGCTGAACAGGGTCAGCGGCTGCCCGAGCCAACCGAGGCTGGCCAGACTGCATAACGCTGCCAGCAACGGCAGGGCGACAATGCGTGCCGCGCCACCAAGGCCGAACGGCAGCATCAGCACCAGCACGATCAGCACGCAGGAGGCGAGTTTCAGTTCGGCGGCGCTGATCTGGGTTTCGGCGAAGACCTTGTTCAGATCACCGAGGCGATCCACCAGCATCACGCCGGGCAAGTCCAACGCCTGCACCCGCAGCAGCGCCGGATTGTTCAGGCCTTGCAGGCTGACCATGGCCGCCACGCCATCGTCGGTCGGGCCGAGCCACAGGGTTCGGTACGGTTCGCCGAGTGGGCCGGCCAGTGCGGCGTCGATGTCTTCCAGCGGCAGGTTCTGCAACTGCTGCAACTCGGTTTGCAGCGCCGCGAGCGGCACGCCGAGGTCGAGCAGCGGCTGCCAGAACTGCGGCAATTTGTTCAGCGAATCGCGCACCTGTTGCTGTTGACTCGGCGGACTCACTAGTTGATTGAGCGCCAGATAACCTTGCAGCTTGTCGAGGTTGACCAGTTGATCGAGGCGTTCGCTCAGCGCCGCCTGGCGTTCCAGCAACTCTTGTTGATTGGCCGCACGCACTAGGAAGAACTGGCTGGTCGGCTGATAACCGGTGATCCGCGCAATGGACTGCGCTTCATCGGTCAGCTGTTGCGGCGCTCCGACCCATTGGCGGATATCGTTCTTGCTTTGCAGTTGCAGCAAACCGCCGATGCAGAACGCGATCAGCAATGCCAGCAACACCGGAGTCTTGACGTGTTGGAGCAGGGTTTCGCGCAGTTGGATCAAGCGTTCGGCGAAGGTCAGCGGCCATTGCGCCGGGCGCAGTTCGACGTTGTTCAGCAGCGCCGGCAACAGGCACACCGCCGACAGATACGCACCGAGCAACCCGGCGGCGGAGAACACCGCGATCTGCGTCAGCGCCGGGAACGGCGTCCAGGCCAGCGCCAGATAACCGATGGCGCTGGTGATCAGGCTCAACGTCAGCCCGGACAAAGTCAGGCGCAACGCCGGCCAACTGCGCCACGGCTTGAGGCTCCAGCTCTTCGACAGATAGTGCAGCGGATAATCCACCGCCACGCCGATCAGGCTTGAACCGAGCACCAGCGTCATCACGTGCATATGCCCGAACAAAGCCACGCAGGCGACCATGCCGAACAGCATGCCCACCAGCACCGGCACGAATGCCAGCAACACCCGCCAGCGGCGGAACGCGAGCAACAGCAGCAACAGAATGCCGATAGTGGCGCCGCCACCGACCCAGGTCATTTCCCGGGTGGCTTGCTGCTGACCGTTGGCCGCGTACAGCAGCCCACTGGCGGCGAGCAGTTGCACGTCAGCCTTGGCGGCGTCTTCACGGCTCTGTTGCAGCAGCGCGGCGACTTGCAGCGGCAGGTTCATGTCGAAGGCATTGCCGGTGGTGCGTGCGCGCAGCAGCACCCAGCTCTTGCCGTCGGCGTCGGCGATCAACGCGCCGCTGCCGATGTCCAGTTGCACCGCACCGTGTTGCGGCTGGCTGTTCTGGATGCGTCCGGTCAGGCCCAGCCAGTCGTCCTGACTCGGCACCAGACTGAAACCCGTGAACGGGTCGAACAGCGCATGCACCCGTTGCTGGATGAAGGCGTCGGGATGTTCACTCAGCAGTTGTCGATCATCGGCCGAAAGCATTGCCAGCCGGCCTTGCAGTAGTTGCGTGCGCAGGGCCGGCAGATCGGCTTGCAGGTTCCACTGCACTTTCTCGAACAGCCCGCTCGACTGCCATTGTTCGCCAAGGGTCTGAGCCATCGCCACCGCTTGCTGGCGATCGGCATGCCCGACCAGCACCAGCATTTCGCGGTTGAGCGGTTCCTGCATGCGCTGTTCGGCGCGCAGTTCAAGGGCGTCCGGGTGGGTGCCGGGCACCAGCTCCATCAGGTTCGCTGACAGCGGCGCGCCGTCACGCCACTGCCAGGCGCCCAGCGCGACGACTGCCAGCAGCAGGATCAAAAACAGCCAGGGCAGCCTGCGTTCACTCGGCAAAGTCATGTTGCTCCGCGTCGCTCAGAGGTTGGCTGGCGCTGCTGTCGTGCATGCGCAACACCGTGCTGTCGCCCTGGGTTTCCAGCAGCTCGATGGTTTGTACCAGTTCGCCGCCGTCGATGTTGATCTGGTTGAACACTTGCTTGAGCAGCAGCGAACGCGGAGTCAGGGTCAGGTGCCACTTCTGCGCGTCGCCGCTCAGCGCCAGTTCGAAATCCCGTTGCAGGCCGCTGCTGTCGCCCTGCAGTACGGCGAGGAACAAACGGTTCTGCTCGGCACCGGCGCTCTTGTTCGGCAGCAGTTGCCAGCCGTTGGCGTCGCGGCGGGCGATGCCTTTGGCGCTGATGCGGTAGTCCTGTTGCAGCGGGGTTTTCAACAACCACAGCAGGCCGTGGTTTTTTGCCAGCACGAAACTGCCCTTGCTGAGCAGCGGCTGGGGCAGGGCGCGCAGGTGTTTTTCCTGTATGAACTGGCCGTGGATCACGTCCGGTTTCGCCAGTTGCGCGCTGAGCTGTTGCAGGTCAAAGGCATTAGCCAGCGTCGAGACCGCCAACAGCGCCACCGCCCCAAGGGACTTCAAAAACAGGTTCATCGCAGCATCCTTTCCACGGCATCGGTAAATATTCTGGGTGAAGCCAGCTGCATCTCGCGGCTGCTCATTTCGACCGCCACTTGCACCGAGCTGGCGCGGGTCAGGCGTTCGCCGCTTTGCGCGTCGGTGATCAGATAATTGATCTTCAGCCGGTTTTCCCACTCCACCAGACTGGCGCGCACGTTGAGCTTCTGGCCAAACACCGCGCCGCGCACGTAGCGCAGTTGCAGGTCGATCACCGGCCACGCATAACCGGAATCGACCATCTGCGTGTAGTTGTGGCCGATCTTGTCGAGCAGCGCGCAACGCGCTACTTCGAGGTATTTGACGTAGTGGCCGTGCCAGACCACATGCATGGTGTCGACGTCGAAAAACGGCACGAGGATTTCCGTGTCGGCGTGCAGTACCCCGGCGCTACGCATGCAGCCTCCAGTGTTGCTCGGCGATGCGTTGCAGGCACAGGCGCAGTTCGCCTTCCAGCGCACGGTCTTCAATGACTGGCGGGAAGTCTTTGGCCAGCTCTTGGTGCATGGCGGCGAGTGACGGTGGCAGCGGCCGCGCGTCAGCATCGCGGCTGCGTAGCCACACACCTTGATTGGCTGCGAGCAAGGTGGCGGCGGCGACCTGTTCGGTCAGCTCCAGCACGCGGATCGCATCACGGGCGGCGATGGTGCCCATGCTCACCTTGTCCTGGTTGTGGCATTCGGTGGAGCGCGAGAACACGCTGGCGGGCATGGTGTTTTTCAACGCTTCGGCGGTCCAGGCGCTGGTGCCGATCTGCACCGCTTTGAAGCCGTGGTTGAGCATTGCGCGCTCGGCGCTGGCGCCGGACAGGTTGCTTGGCAAACCGTGGTTGTAGCGTTCGTCCACCAGCAGTGCGAGCTGACGGTCGAGGAGGTCGGCGACGTTGGCCACCAGATTTTTCAGGCTGTCCATGGCGAACGCGATATGTCCGCCGTAGAAGTGCCCGCCGTGCAGCACACGTTCGGCTTCGGCGTCGATGATCGGGTTGTCGTTGGCGCTATTGAGTTCGATCTCGATGAACGAGCGCAGCCAGTTCAGGCTGTCGGCCAACACACCAAGCACGTGCGGCGCGCAGCGTAGCGAGTAGCGATCCTGCAAGCGGTGCAGCGGCGCGGTCGGGGCGTCGATCGCCAGATCCTTGCGCAGCCACGCGGCAACTTGCATCTGCCCCGGATGCGGTTTGGCGGCGAACAGACGCTCGTCGAAATGCTCCGGATTGCCTTGCAGCGCCACCACGTTGAGCGCGGTGATGCGCGTGGCCAGTTGCAGCAGGTAATCGGCGCGGGCGAAGGCCAGGCAGGCGAGGCCGGTCATCACTGCGGTGCCGTTCATCAGCGCCAGCGCTTCTTTCGGGCGCAGTACCAACGGTGTCCAGCCGAGTTCGCGGTGCACGTCGGCAGACTGCCGACGCTCGCCACGGAACAGCACTTCGCGCTCGCCAGACAGAGTCGCGGCGACATAGGACAGCGGCGTCAGATCGCCGCTGGCGCCGACCGAGCCTTCTTCCGGGATCAGCGGCAGGATGTCCTGTTCGAGAAAGGCATGCAGTCGCTCCAGCAGCTCAACTCGCACCCCGGATACGCCGTGGCACAGCGACTGCAAACGCGCCGCGAGCACTGCGCGGGTGGCCTGGGCGTCGAGCAGTTTGCCCAGCCCGCAGCCGTGAAAGGTGTAGAGGTGGCGTGGCAGCGCTTCGACGTGGTGCAGCGGCACCGCAACCACGCAGGAATCGCCGTAACCGGTGGTCACGCCGTAAATCACGCCTTCCTTGT
The DNA here is from genome assembly GCF_049897765.1 of Pseudomonas sp. TWP3-2. Lineage (NCBI taxonomy): Bacteria > Pseudomonadati > Pseudomonadota > Gammaproteobacteria > Pseudomonadales > Pseudomonadaceae > Pseudomonas > Pseudomonas sp. TWP3-2. The sequence continues at coordinate 391,085 of NZ_JAFCWW010000001.1, forward strand.
CCAGCAGCGAATCGAGGAACCGCGCGCCTTTGGCAATGCGCTCACGGTAATCGGCGTCGTTCTGCAACTGCACGGGCGCCTGACGGTTGGCCAGGGCCAGCACGTCTTCGATGCGCAAAGGGCGTTCGCCGAAGGTTACCGGCTCATGGTTTGGCGTGGTCATCGGTCTTCCAGAAAGGGTAAAAGTTGAACCATTGCTGCGGTGCTTCAAGGCAATAGTGACTCAGGCGCTCGGCATAGCGGGTCGCCCACTGATGAATGACCTGCTCGCGGTCGCTGCGCTTCCACACTACGGCGTCGGCGAACGGTTCGAGCGTCAGGCGATAGTGGCCGTCCGGCTGCTTCAGGCACATCAGCAGATTGACCGGGCATTTGAGCAGGCCGGCCAGCAGCCACGGCCCTTGCGGGAACGGCGCCGGGTGGCCGAGGAAATCCACGGTCACACTGCGGCCGCCGTGCAGCGGCACACGGTCGCCGGCAATCGCCAGCCACTCGCCGCGCTCCAGGCGTTCGTGCAGCTGGAGCATGATTACCGGATCGAGTTCGCTGACCTGAATCAGCCGCAGATTGGTCGCCCCGGCCTCGCCCAGCAGGCGATTGAATTGTTCGGCGTGCTTGGTGTGCACCAGCACGTTCATGGTGACTTTTTCACCGAGTTCCGCCAGCGCCCGGCACACTTCGAGATTGCCCAGATGCGCGCCGACCAACAGCTGTCCGCGACTGCCGCGCAACTGTGTGCGCAGCAGCGCCGGATCAATGATTTCGATTTGCTCGATCTTCAGTTTGCCGTTCCACACGTCAAGCTTGTCGAGCATCGAATCGGCAAACGCCATGAACTGGCGAAACACCCGCCAATGGCTCGGCTGCAAATCACTGCGCGCGTTGAAGTCGGCGAGGCGCTGCTGATACTGCCAGGCGCTGCGTCGCGCGGCGCGGCCGAACAGGAAAAAGTACAGGACGATGCCGTACAGCAACGGACTGAGCAGGCGTCGGCCAAGGAGTTTGGCGGCGAGCGCGGTAAATTTCATCAGCAGGAAACTGCCGCGTTCTTCGCGGTCGGCCCAGTGCTTTTTATCAGTCTCGACGCTCATGGACGCCACCGTCGCCAGAGGATCAGCGGCAAGCGCAGCAACATGCCGAAGAACAGGCGGGTGTGCATGCTCGAGATCAGTACGTTGTCGTGGAACATCCGGAAGTGCGACACGCCATCCAGCGGGTAATGCACGCTGGTTTGCAGCCAGCGCATCGGCTGATTGCGCCACGCCAGACGTACGAGAATGTCGGAGTCGAAATCCATGCGCTTGCCGATCCGCGCCGAGTCAATCACCGCCAGGGTCGGCGGCAGCGGATACACGCGAAAGCCGCACATCGAGTCGCGGATCTGCAGCGACAGGGTATTGATCCACACCATTACGTGGGTCAGATAGCGTGCATACAAACGGCCCTTGGGCACGCTGGCGTCGTACAGCGGATAACCGCAGATCAGCGCTGCGGGGTGCGTGCGGGACTCGTCAACGAAACGCGCGACGTCCTGCAAGTCGTGCTGACCGTCGGCATCCACCTGCAAGACATGGCTGAAACCCAGTCGCGCCGCTTCACGCAGGCCAGTCATCACCGCGCCGCCCTTGCCTTGATTGACCGTGAGGCGCACCAGATAAACCTGCTCGCGTTCGGCCAGGCTATCCAGCACCCGCGCGCACGATTGAGTACTGGCGTCGTCGACCAGAATGCACGGCAGACCTTGTGCGAGCAGCGCATCGACCACCGTGGTGATCGCGCTTTCGTGGTTGTAGACCGGAATAACAGCGCACGGGTTATGCATGGAATACACCCCCCCTGTGGCGAGGGAGCTTGCTCCCGCTCGAGTGCGAAGCGCTCGCCCTGGATATCGCGCCGGACGACTTTGGGGCTGCTGCGCAAGCCAGCGGGAGCAAGCTCCCTCGCCACAGGTTACTCATCAGTCGTCTCCAGCAAGATGCGGCCGCTGGAGCAGGTAGCGGTGTCGTTGCGATAGGTGAAATACAGTTTGCCGCGTGCCGGATCGAACCGCAGATGCAACTGGATTTCATCGCCGGGGCGTATCAGTTGCTGGAATTTCAGCACTTCCATACCGGCAAACGCGCCGGACAGGTTGAGCAACTGTCGACCAAGATTCAGCGCCCATTCGACCTGCACCACGCCCGGCAGCACCGGGGCTTTGGGGAAATGGCCGCTGAAGTACGCCAGATCTGGCGGAACGCTGAGTTGCAGGTTCCATTCACCATCAGTTTCACTTTGCTCAAGCACTTGCGCCGCTTTAGGTCGCGGCGCCAGCAACAGTGCCTCGACCTCGGACTGCGGCAGTTTGCCCTGAGTGTTCAGCGGCATCTGGCGCAGCAAACGCCAGCGGCGGGGCAGGGCCAGAGCTTCGCAGTGCTGACTCAAGTGGCGGCGCAGGGCTTCGGTCAGGCTGCGGCGGCCGTGCTCGCGCAGGGCAAACAGGCCGGACTCGCTGAGCACCAGCAACGCCCCGAGGGATGCGCGGTTTTCCTGGACCACGCCGAGTCGCGCTTCGGCGACCCAGTCGTGGGCGACCAAGGCTTGTTCAAGCATCGGCAAAGAGATGCGTTTTTCTTCGAGTTTGACGATCCGGTCGAGGCGCCCGAGCAGTTCGAAACGACCATCGTGCGCAATGCGTGCAGCATCGGCGGTGTGTTCGATGTGCCCGGCAGGCAGATACGGTGAGGCAATCAGCAGCGCGCCGTCGGCGTCTTGGGTGAGCTTGACGTTGGCGAAGGGCTGCCAGAGTTGTTCGCCCTGACGCCAGGCGATTCCGCCGGTTTCCGAGCTGCCGAGGATTTCCGTCGGCCATTGACCCAGACGCTGATGCAGACTTTGCGCGGCATCCGCCGGCAGCGCGCCACCGGAGGAAAACACCCGACGCACACTGCGCAAGGCTGGCCAGTCGAGATTGTCGCCCATGCGCTTGAGCAACGCCGGGCTGGCGACCCAGGCGTAGGCCGGGTATTCGCGGCTGGCGCGTTGCAGGTCTTCGGGGAATGCCAGTTGTTTGCGCACGAACGGGCGCCCGGCGCACAGCGGCCACAGCACGCGGAACAGCAAACCGTAGATATGTTGAGTGGCGACGCTGCCGATGATGCAGGCCCCGCCAAGGTCGGCGCCCCAAAGGTGTTCGAGGGCTTCGACTTCGTTGGCGAGCTGACGCAGGGTCTTGTCGATGCGCTTGGGCTCGCCGCTGGAGCCGGAGGTGCACAGGCTGAGTTGGCAGTGGTCGAGATCCAGCTCAGCACCATCCAGTGGCGGCTGCTGAAAATCGCTCAGATGCGCGTCACCGGCGTGATCGGTCAGCCACAGATCGACTTCACCCGACCAGCGCTGGCGCGTTTGCGCTTGCAGGTCGGAAGGCAGCAACACGCTGACACCCGCGCGCCAGGCTCCGAGCAAGGCGATGGCCAGATCGGCGGCATCTTCCAGATGCAGTGCCAGACGCTGTACGCCTTGAGCTTGCAGACCAGCGGCCAGACTCAGGGCCTGGTCGCGCAGTTGTGCATGATCGAGTACCGGCGCGTCGGTTACCGCGCGCGACGGCAGTGCCTTGAGCAACAGCAGCTCAAGTTTTATCCAGTTCATGGGTGACCTCTTACCCGTTGTCGTATCAGCCATTCAATGGCAAACATCAGGCCGATCAATCCGTAGGAGATCAGGCCTGTGTACAACATCCACCAGTTCAGCGGTGCCCATAGCGTGAGCAGGGCGGCGCACAAACCGTTGCAGAAGAAAAAAATGCTCCAGGCCACGGTGACCTTGCGGCAGTAGCGCACTGCGATAGCTGGCAACTGCGGTTCACGCAGACGCGCCATGCGCTCGACCATCGGCGGGCCGTATTTCAGGCTCAGGCTGAACAGCGCCAACATGAAAGCGCTGATCAGCACCGGGTACCAACGCAGCAACAGCGGGTTGTCGAACAGCGCCAGCAGTACGCAGAACACGATTGCTACAACGGCCATCCACAGACTGCCGGGTTTGCGCTCGCCGGTCAGCGCGCGGGCCAGCCACAGACTGCCGAGCAGCAACCCGAACTGCCACGGCGCGAAGTGCTCCATGCCGAAATACACCGCAAATGGGTACAGCAGCCCGGCCAATAGCAGGCCGAGGCCGATCAGTCGACTCATGCGGCCGGATGAACCAGACGGTAGACCGCCTCGACCACATCGCCGACGGTGCGCACCGATTTGAATTCCTCGGCGGCGATTTTCTTGCCGGTCTGGCGCTTGATGTGGTCGATCAGGTCGACCGCATCGATGCTGTCGATTTCCAGATCCTGATACAGGTTGGATTCCAGGCTCACACGGGCCGGATCCAGTTCGAACAGCTCGACCAAGGCATCGCGCAGGGTGTTGAAAATATCGTCACGAGTTTGCATGGTCCGGTCTCAAGCTGCCTGTTTTGCCGTGACGAATGCCGCAAGGCTCGCCACGTTGGAGAAATGGTTGCGGGTGTCCTTGGCGTCGGCGTCGATCTTGATGCCGTACTTTTTCTGAATCGCCAGGCCCAGTTCCAATGCATCGACCGAATCCAGGCCAAGCCCTTCGCCGAACAATGTCTGGTCGTCGCCGATGTCGGCGACGCTGATGTCTTCGAGGCCGAGGGCGTCGATGATCAGCAGTTTGATGTCACGGTGCAGATCGCTCATCTTCGGCGAGCTCCTTGATAAAGAATTGATGCAAATAATCGTTGAGCTTGCGCGAGGCCTGCGGTGCAGGGCCTTGCGCGGCAAAGGTCTGTGGGTCTATATCGGCCCCGACCTGAAAACTGAAGTGCACGCGGCGATGCGGGATGCGATACCACGGTTCGGCCTTGGTCAAAGTGGTCGGGCTGACCTTGATCACTACCGGGGTGAGGATTCTCGCACCACGCAGGGCAATGGCCGCAGCGCCCCGATGAAAGGCCGGCGCCTGCCCCGGCTGGGTGCGCGTGCCCTCGGGGAAAATGATCAGGGTCTGGCCGTTTTGCAACGCCTGTGCGGCGCTATCGAGCATGTCCATGCTGCCGTCGTTGCTGATGTATTCGGTGCTGCGCAGCGGGCCACGGGTGAAGGGATTCTCCCACAGGCTTTTCTTCACCACGCAATTGGCGTGGCGTACCAGACCGATCAGGAACACCACGTCGATCAGCGATGGATGGTTGGCGATGATCATCTGTCCCGGACGACCCAGACGCTCGGCACCTTGAATGTCATAAGTCAGCACGCCGGTACGCGCCATGAACCGTACGAAAAACCAGAACAGCCGACTGACCGTCCAGCGTGCCCGCTCGCGATGTTTGCGCGCATCGCCGGGCAGGCAGCCGAGCAGCGGAAACACCAGCACGCGCAGGCACAGACCGCCGAGCCCGAACAGCACGAAGCTTGCGGCAGTGGCCAGCAGGCGCCAGTAGTAGGCGTCGCGGGTTTTCCCGGTCACGGGTTGCGTTGCCAGTTCCATACGCGATTTTTCCAGGCATGTTGGCAGTGGGTTTGCTGGCCGAGCAGGGTTGGCAGCAGATTCAGCGCGTGGGGCCAGTGCGCTTTGGACAGTGCTTCAGGGGTGCTGTTCAGGGTCAGCCGCCAGTCGGTACCGGGGGTCAGCAACAGGCCGAGAGCGTAGGGGAACGGCACGTCGTCGATCCACGCCGAATAAGCTGCGGGCGGTTGTTCCTCGGTGATCACCAGCAACACCGCCGGAGCGCCTTCGTTGAGCAGCGCGGCGGCTTCGAGCATGCCGTGTTCCAGGCCGTCGCCAGCCGCGGCGAGGGCGGTCATTTCGCTGGTTTCGCCGCGCATGATCGACCACAGACCAATGATCGCGTTGTGCACCGACAGGCTGAACTGGGTCGGCGACAGTGGTTGTTCGTTGGCCAGATCGCTGAGGATTTCGTAAGTGCGTGGGGTTTCGCCGTGCCGGGAGATGAACACCAGTGGCAGGTCTTTCCGACCGTCGGCCAGTGGCCAGCCGACGCTGAAAGCCATGCGCGCCAGACGGCTGAGGCGACGGCGCTGCATGGCCGGGAGGAACGACACATCGGGCGCGGCATCACTGCTCTGCAGCACGACCGGCTGTCGACTCCAGGCTTGCCACGCGTCCACGCTGTCGAGCCCGGGGGCCCAGGCGCGCCATTGGGCGATGTTGAAGTTGATCACGGACATTCATCCCGCCCCTGCGGGCTTAAATTGACGCGCTGAGTCGCCCATGGCGCAGCTGACTTGATCTGGCGCGTGGCGCCGGGTGGCGCATTATCCCGGTGCGACGGGTGTGTAGCAAATGCTGGTTACATTTTGGCCAATGAAATGTACTGAGTGGTTCGTGGGAAAAACTGTCACTTGGCCATTATCCGGATCGCTGAAGGTTTGTCTGTCGGTCAGTTCGGCGATCAACGGCGGTTTTGGCACCGCAGGCATGGGGATATTTGCGCCTGACTCTGTAGTCCGTGTCGTTGAAGGTAGCGAAGCCATGCCGGGCACAACTACACTCGGTCATTCTTTGATACACGGAGGTTTTGTCATGCGGCGCGTGGTGTTCAATCAGAAAGGTGGCGTAGGCAAGTCGAGCATTGCCTGCAATCTGGCGGCGGTCAGCGCCAGCGAAGGTTATCGCACGTTGTTGGTGGACCTCGATGCCCAGGCCAATTCCACTCAGTATCTGACCGGCTTCACGGGTAACGACATTCCGATGGGTATTGCCGATTTCTTCAAGCAGACCCTGTCTTCAGGGCCGTTCTCGAAGAAGAATCAGGCGGATATCTACGAAACTCCGTTCGATAACCTGCACATCATCACCGCTACTGCCGAACTGGCCGACTTGCAGCCCAAGCTTGAGGCCAAGCACAAGATCAACAAGCTGCGTAAATTGCTCGACGAACTCTCGGAAGATTACGATCGGATTTACCTCGATACGCCGCCAGCCTTGAATTTCTATGCGGTATCGGCGCTGATTGCCGCAGATCGTGTGTTGATTCCGTTCGACTGCGACAGTTTCTCGCGTCAGGCCCTGTATGGCTTGTTGGAGGAAATAGAAGAGCTGAAGGAAGACCACAATGAAGGCCTCGAAGTCGAAGGCATCGTGGTCAACCAGTTCCAGGCCCGGGCGAGCCTGCCGCAGCAGATTCTTGATGAGTTGATTGCCGAGGGTTTGCCGGTGCTGCCGGTGTATCTCACCAGCTCGGTGCGCATGCGTGAGTCGCATCAGGCGAATACGCCGCTGATCCACCTCGATCCACGGCACAAGCTGACGCAGCAGTTTGTCGAGCTGCACAACCTGCTCGAAGCCTGAATTTCAAGCTACCCCACAAACCAATGTGGGAGCTAGCCTGCTAGCTCCCAGGGGGGCGTGTCAGATGCCTTGGCTACGCAACCACGCCATCAACTGCGGCAGCGGAAACGCCCCACTCTGGCGCGCCACTTCCCGGCCATTCTTGAACAGAATCAAACTCGGAATCGAGCGAATCCCCAACTGCGCCGACAGTTGCTGATTCGCCTCGCTGTCGAGCTTGGCCAGCCGACACTTGCCCGCCAACTGCGCCGCCGCCTGCTCGAACACCGGTGCAAACGACTTGCACGGCCCGCACCAGTCCGCCCACACGTCCACCAATAACGGCAGATCACCCTTGATCTGACTGGCGTAATCGCCTTGCTTGAGTTCGAACGGCTTGCTCAATAGAACCTCAGCCTTGCAGCGCCCGCACTTGGGTGCGTCGCCGAGGCGTTCGGCGGGGATGCGGTTGAGGCCGTTGCAGTGGGGGCAGGGGATCAGGAGTGGGTTGGTCATGATTGGCTCTTGAAGAGGAGGTCTATGCAACTGATGTAGTGACGCAGGAGTGAATTATCAATGTTGCAACTGCTAACAGTTATGCGCGTTGAATTGCCCAATCGATGACTAGGCTGCTAGCGAACTCAATTTTTTTACGCTTGTCGTGGGGATGTCGCTTTGCTTATATCTGCGTGCTACTTTTGTTGCACTAATCAAGAAATTGATAGCCATATTTTTCCGAATCGGAGTGATTTCATGTCCGTAACCTCCAAAATACGTCGTCAGGGTGGTGCCGCTGTCATCACCATTCCGCCGACACTGCTGAAGCTCTTGCACCTCGAAGTCGGGGCGCAGTTGGAATTGAATGTGGTCGATGGTGAGCTGGTCGCACGACCGGTGGCTCCTCCCGCACGCAAGCGTTACAACCTGTCTGAACTTCTCGAAGGGTCAGAGTCGCTTCAGGAATTGAATGCCCAAACAGCCGAGGCTCGTGAAGGTGATCCTGTTGGTCGGGAGTTGGGTTGATGGTACGCAGGCAACCCCCACAGCGGGGTGATGTTTATTGGATTGATCCAAATCCGGTGGCGGGGCGGGAAATGATGAATCGACACCGCTTTGTAGTGATCACGCCTCGGGAAATCAACGCTTTGGGCGTCAGCATGACTGTCCCGGTCACCAGTGGTGGAAACTTCAGTCGAAATTCGGGTCTTGCCGTTGTTATTTCTGGCCACGAAACCAACGGCGTTGCAGTTTGCAATCAGGTTCGCAGCTTCGATATCGAACAGCGTGTACGAGACGGCTCAGCCAAATTCATCGAGCGTCTAGATGATGTCACGATGGCCGACATTGTTGCTCGCGTCGTCAGTGCTATCGATCCGCAGGACTGATTGCTCCTTACGAAGAACAACTAATCTCCAAATGCTTGCCCCACTCCGGAGGCCGCTCGGCGTAGCTGTCCATCCCCGTTTGTTCTTCAAACGGTTTGCTCAGCACCGCATGCAAGCGCCGAACCTCCGAGTAATCACCTTGTTCAGCCGCATCGATAGCTTTCTGCGCCAGATAGTTGCGCAGGATGTACAGCGGATTCACCGCATGCATCCGCGCACGACGTGCTTCTTGATCGCTGAGGCCATCGCGCGCAACCCGGGCGACGTACTGCTCGCCCCAGGCATCGAAGCCTTTGATGTCGACGAAGTCATCTCGCAGCCGAGCCACGCTCTGTTCGGCTGAATCCTCGCCTAAACGGCGGAAAAACAGCGTGTAGTCGACGCCGCTGTTCTGCATCAATTGCAGCAGTTGCTCGATGAGTTTCTGATCGTCATCTTCTGCCGTGGTGAAGCCGAGGCGGTGGCGCATCAGGTCGAGGTAGTGCGCTTGATACAGCGGCAGATACAGGCCCAGGGCTTCACGCAGGGCGTCGACGCTGATGAATGGCGTCAGCGCCTGGGCGAGGGCGCTGAGGTTCCACTGTCCGATCGGCACTTGATTGCTGAACGAGTAGCGGCCCTGATCATCGGAATGATTGCAGATGAAATTGGCATCGAAGTCGTCGAGGAAGGCGAACGGGCCGAAGTCGAAGGTTATGCCGAGGATCGACATGTTGTCGGTGTTCATCACGCCGTGGCAGAAACCGTACGCCTGCCACTTGGCGATCAGTTCGGCGTTACGCTCAACGATCTCGCGGAACATCGCCAGATAAGGCTCCGGCTGCTCCAGACATTCCGGAAAATGCATCGCCAGCACATGCTCCCCGAGCAGCTTTTGCTGTTCGGGCCGCTTGGTGTAGTAGAAATATTCGAAGTGGCCGAAACGGATGTGGCTCGGCGCCAGACGCAGCACCATCGCTGCGCGTTCCTGCTTCTCACGCCAGACAGGAGTGTCGGAGCCGATCACGCAGGCCGCGCGCGAAGAAGGAATGTTCAGCCCGTGCAAGGCTTCGGAGGCGAGGAATTCGCGGATCGATGAGCGCAGCACCGCGCGACCATCACCCATGCGCGAGAACGGCGTCTGCCCTGCGCCCTTGAGGTGCAAGTCCCAATGCTCGCCGGCCTCGTTGTACACCTCGCCCAGCAACAATCCGCGACCATCGCCCAGCTGCGGCGTGTAGCCGCCGAACTGATGCCCGGAATACACCATCGCGCGCGGTTCGGCGTCGGCCCACAACTTGTGGCCGCCAAACAGTTCAGCGAATTCCTGGGTATCGGCCACCGTCAGGTCGAGATCGAGCAGCGCCAGTGCGGCGGGGCTGGCGACTACCAGGCGTGGATTGTCGATCGGTTCGGGCAGCACATGGGCCGAGAACGCATCGCCGAGGCGGGCGAAACGATTGTCGAAGGTCAGTTCGTCGAGGGCTTTCACGGGCCGGCTCCAGCAGAATGTCCGGGCATTCTGCTGGGTCTGACCGGGTTAGTCGAGTTTGACCGGCGGCGGCTCTTGCAGCGGTTTCTGCTCGTCGGGCACGGCGACGATGGTTTTGCTTTCGGGTTCGATTGGCACCAACTTGTATTCCTGGCCGTGCAGGTTCTTCAGGTAAACCTCCATCTGGCGGAACGAAATGTTGATGTGCTGCTTCTTGAATTCGCTATTGATGAAGCGGTTGACCTCATCCAGCACCGGGTTGCGGTCACCCAGATCGCGAACGTGCATGCGCAGTTCGTGGTCGAGGGTGCTTTCGCCAAAGTTGAGGAAGTACACGAGCGGCTCCGGTTCCTTGAGCACGCGCGGGTTTTCCCGGGCGGCCTTGAGCAGCAGCTCCTTGACCAGATCCAGATCGGAACCGTAATCAACACCCAGTTTCAGCGTGACTCGAGTAACGGTGTCCGTCAGCGACCAGTTGATCAGTTGTCCGGTGATGAACGTTTTGTTCGGGACAATGATGTCCTTGCGGTCGAAGTCGGTGATGGTCGTGGCACGAATGCGGATCTTGCTCACGGTGCCGGACAGGTTGCCGATGGTGATGGTGTCGCCGATGCGCACCGGGCGCTCGAACAGGATCATGATGCCGGAGATGAAGTTCGCGAAGATCTCCTGCATACCGAACCCGAGGCCGACTGACAGCGCCGCCACCAGCCATTGCAACTTGTCCCAACTCACGCCGAGGGTCGACAGGGTCGAGACAAAGCCGATGCCGGCGATCACGTAGGACAGCAACGTTGTGGTCGCATAGGCGCTGCCCTGCGCCAGGTTGAGTTTCGACAGCACGAACACTTCGAGCAGGCCGGGCAAGTTGCGGGCGAGGGCGAAGGTGATGCCGATGATGATCAGCGCCCCGAGCATGTCGCCGATGCTGATCGGCACCATGCTCATGTTGGCGCCGGTGCCGCTGGTGTATTCGTAGAGGGTGATGTTGTCGAGGTACGAGAACACTGAGATCAGATCCGACCAGACCCAGTACAGCGCAGCGATAAAACCGCTGAGCAGCGCCAGACGGATCAGGCGCAGGGATTGTTCGTTGACCTTTTCGATGTCCAGCGTCGGTTCTTCGATGATTGCTTCGCCGTCGCCAGCCTCTTTCGCCGCCTGACGTTTGGCCAGCGCACGCTGGTAAGCCAGGCGCCGCGCCGCAACCGACAGGCCACGCACGAAGGTGGCTTCGATCACCAGCCAGAACATCAGCAGGTACAGCGTGTTGATCAAGCGATCACTGAGCTTGAGCGCGGTGTAGTAGTAGCCAAAGCACACGGCTACGAACAAGGCGATCGGCAGCAGGGTGAACATCACGCCCAATGTCTTGCGGAACAGCGAGGCGTTTTCGTGGGTCGGGCTGCTGATCAGCAAGCGGCTGAGCAACCACGCCATCAGGGCGTAGCAGGTCAGTACCACCGGCATACCGAGCACGTCGTCAGCCAATGCCGCCGGTTGCAACTCGGCGACCGCAACCACGGCTACCAATGCCATGACCACCAGCCCGAGTTTGCGCACCCAGCCTTGCAGGAATTCGACCTGCGGTTTCTCCCAGCGGAAGTGCAATTCAGCAACGCCGCCCGGCGCGAGAATCCGGTACGCGGTGTAGAACACCAGCCACGCCTGGCCCATTTGCAATAGCGCCGCGCCCATATTGGCGTTCTGCCCACGGGCGTCGATCTGCAACGCCAGACCGCACAGGCCGAGGCCCAGCGCCACCGGCATTGCCAGCAGGATGTTGATCAGAATCGCCTGCGGCGTGTGCCATTGGCTGTCGCGTTTGAAGTGACCGATGTCCTGGTGAACCTTGTTCAGGCGCCCGTACAGACTTTTGCGACGCCACAGCAGCGCGCCGATCAACAGGGCCAGCGGCAGGAACAGTAGCGGGCGCTGAGTCAGACCATCAACCAACTCGCTGAGGCTGGAAGTCCACGGCAACGTATCAACCTGGCGTTTCAGCCGCTCCGGCACGCCGCGCATCCATTCGGTGTCCAGCGGCTTGTTGCTCGGGATCCAGAACATCTGCTCGTCGAGGGTCGCACGCAGGCTCTGCGCGGTGCTCAGCAGTTGTTTCTGATTGAGTTGCAGGGTGATCGATTCATTGAGCATCGCGCTCAATTCGCGGTTCAGGCGTTCCAGCAGGTCGGCACGGGTGTTGGCCAGCTCCAGCAGGCTTTTGCGCAGTTGCGGTGTGATTTGCTCCGGCGGCTGTGTGGCCAGCAGAGTATCGACATAAGTCGCAGGATTGCTCAGCAGTTCGCGCTGCTGACTGACGTCGAACTGATACAGGCGAATATCGGCGATCTGATCGGCCAGATCGCGGTCGACCTTGAGGCGTGGCAGCGCTTGCTTTTGCTTATAGAGAATTTTCGACAGTAGCAGACTGCCCTTGAGCACGTTGATCTGCTCGTCGAGCGCCGCGTCGCTCTGGGTCACGCTGTCCAGCTGCTGCTTGGTTTGCAGGTTTTGCTGGGTGACTTCGTTGAGGCGGTCGGTGCTTTTCAGCAAGTAATCGGAGAGCTTGAGGTTGGTCGCACTTTCAGTCGCGAGCAGGGCACTGCTGCCGGACTTCTGCGCTTCGATCGACTGCTGGGTGACGGTTTCCTGCGACTGCGCCAGACGCTTCTGGTTGATCAGTGTCTGCAGCTCTTGAATCTCGTGGTCGAGGCGCTCGGTTTTTTCTGACAGCAAGTCATGCTGGCTGTTGCCCAGATCCTGCAGTTGGTTGTTGCCGGCCAACTCCTGACGGCGCAGCGGAATCAGCGCATTCAGCGCGGCCAGCTCGGCGTTGAGCAGGTCGCGTTGTTCGCTGCTCACGGCCTTGCCGTTGTCCTTGCCGGACTTGAGGATGTTGTTGATCTGCTGAATGCGCGTCTGGCTGCTGGATATCTCCGCCTGCGCCCGCTCGGGACGAGTCTGGGCGGTGATGATCAGGCTGTTGGCATCGGCCAGGGCTTTTTGCAGGTCGCTTTGCTGGGTCGAGCGCTCGGTGAGAATCTGCTCGAGCTGCTGAATGTTTTCCTTGGGAAAGCGCTGGGCAATCGGAATCACCGTGCTGGCCTTGAGGCGCGTCAGCTCGCGAGCATTCTCGATGGTTGCCTTCGGCGCGCTGGCCAACTGCTGCTTGAGATCGACCAGCTTCTGCTCGTAGTCACGCTGGTTATTGAGCTGGGTCAGCGTGTTTTGCAGAACGGTTTGCAGAGTCTTTTTATCAGCCTCCGGCAGTTTGCTGTCGGCGATCTTGTCCAGGCTGGCCTGTACGGTGGCAGTGGACGGCGGTTCGGCGGCATACAGCGGGCCGACGGTGAGACTCAGGCCCAGCAGGGCGGCGGCGAAAACGGAGCGCAGGTTAGGCATAGAGACCGGTCGAGCAAGTGAGAGTGGACGCAGTTTAGAGGAAGAGACCGGGGCCCGGGCGACTTCCTTCGGGGAATCTGACGCCGACTTTGCCAATCTTGTTCCCGTCCATGACCGCAACCGTCCAATGGGTGTTGTTCCACTCGACCTGGTCACCGACGATTGGCGCACCACCCACTTTGTGCGCGATGAACGTGCCCAGGGTCATGTCCGGATCGATGCCTTCGGCCGGCAACCCGTAAAGGGCGGCAACCGCTTTGAGCTGGGCGTCTCCTTCAAGTACGAAATCGCCGAAGAAGCGCAGATCGAGGCCGCGTTGTGGCGCCTGACTGAAGAGTTTTCCGAGGGCTGGCAAGTTGTGTTCATGGCCGATAACACACAGCAAATCATCGACTTCCAGCACCGTACTACCCGACGGATGGAGCAGTTGTTGCCCACGAAACAGTGCCGCGATGCGGGTGCCTTCGGGCATTTTCAGCTCGCGCAGGGGTGAACCGATGCACCATTTCTCGGCGCCGAGGCGATAAACGAACAGCTCCCACTCGCTGGTGACGTGTACTTCCAGCGCCGCGCGCGAGATCGGCGCAGGCTCCGGCGGTACCGTCACCTTCAACAGTTTGGCCACCCACGGCAGGCTTGTGCCCTGCACGAGCAGCGACACCAGCACGATAAAGAATGCCAGGTTGAAGTACAGCTGCGCGTTCGGCAGCCCGGCCATCAGCGGGAACACCGCCAGAATGATCGGTACCGCGCCGCGTAGCCCAACCCAGGAGATGAACGCCTTCTCGCGCCCATGGAACGCCTTGAACGGCAACAACCCGACCATGACCGACAACGGTCGCGCAAACAGGATCATCCACAGCGCCAGACCCAGAGCGGGCAGGGCGATCGGCAGCAGATCATGCGGTGTGACCAGCAGCCCCAGCACGAGGAACATGCCGATCTGCGCCAGCCACGCCATGCCGTCGAGCATGTGCAGGATGCCGTGACGACTGCGCACCGGCCGGTTGCCGATCACCAGACCGCACAGGTAAACCGCGAGGAAACCGCTGCCGTGCAAGGCGTTGGTCAACGCGAACACCACCAGACCGCCGGCAATCACCAGAATCGGATACAGCCCGGCCGCGAGGTTGATGCGGTTGACCAGTTGCAACATCAGCCAGCCGCCACCGAGACCGATCACGCCACCGATACCGAACTCGCGGATCAGGTGCGTCAACAGGCTCCAGTGCAGGCCGGTCTGACCACTGGCGAGCATGTCGATCAGGGTCACGGTGAGGAACACCGCCATCGGGTCGTTGCTACCGGACTCGATTTCCAGAGTGGCAGTTACCCGTTCGTTCAGGCCCTTGCCGCCGAGCAGCGAGAACACCGCGGCGGCGTCGGTCGAGCCGACAATCGCGCCGATCAACAGGCCTTGAATCATGTTCAGGTCGAACAGCCACGCGGCGGCCATGCCGGTCAGGCCGGTGGTGATCAACACCCCGACCGTTGCCAGCGACAAGGCTGGCCACAACGCCACGCGGAAACTTGAGACCCGTGTGCGCAAACCGCCGTCGAGCAGGATCACCGCGAGTGCGAGGTTGCCGACCAGATAGGCCGTCGGATAGTTATCGAAAATGATCCCGCCGCCATCGACCCCGGCAGCCATGCCGACCGCGAGGATGATCACCAGAATCGGGATGCCGAGGCGCGAAGAAAGTGAGCTCACCAGAATGCTTGCACCTACCAGCAACGCGCCGATCAAGAACAGGCTGTTGATGGTCGTCGCATTCAAAGGCAGTACTCCAGAAGCGTGGAAACGGGCACAAACTGACCATGCAGTCTGCGTGCCAGCGATTCTAACCTGTTGAAATGTGATGCTGTCAAAAAGGTTTTTTGCGCTGGCGTATTCGAGTCAGGTGTTCGGCTTGGGACCGCTGCCCTCACCCTAGCCCTCTCCCGGGGGGAGAGGGGACTGACCGAGTTGTTTGCTCAAGTTACTGCGACCTGAAAGTCCGGAATCGAACTCAAGTTCAGAAACTTCCCCGATCTGCCCCCTTTCCCCCTCGCCCCCCTGGGGGAGAGGGTTGGGGTGAGGGGGTTAGCCTTTGATCTTAAAGGCTAAACCGCCCAACCATGTTGTTCAGATCCAGCGCCAATCGCGACAGCTCATTGCTCGCCGCACTGGTCTGATTCGCCCCGGTCGCCGATTGCACCGACAGATCACGAATGTTCACCAGATTGCGATCAACCTCGCGCGCCACCTGCGCCTGCTCTTCAGCGGCACTGGCGATCACCAGGTTGCGCTCGTTGATTTCGACAATCGCCGTGTTGATGGTGTCCAGCGACATGCCGGCGCCACGTGCAATGTTCAACGTCGATTCAGCGCGTTCGGTGCTGTTGCGCATCGAATCCACAGCATGCTCGGTGCCGCTCTGAATGCTGCCGATCATGCGCTCGATTTCGCTGGTCGACTGCTGCGTGCGATGGGCCAAGGCACGCACTTCGTCAGCTACTACGGCAAAACCACGACCGGCTTCACCGGCACGCGCCGCTTCGATTGCGGCGTTCAGCGCCAGCAGGTTGGTCTGATCCGCCAGACCGCGAATCACGTCCAGCACCTTGCCGATGTCGCGGGACTCATTGGCCAGATCACCGATCAGGCTCGCGGTGCTCTGCACGTCGACGCTCATGCGCTCAATGGCGCTGACCGTTTCCTGCACCAGATCGCGACCATCACCGGCCGAAGCGGTAGCGTTTTTCGACGCTTCGGAAGTGCTGACCGCGTTGCGCGCAACTTCTTCCACGGCGCTGGTCATTTCGTTGACAGCGGTCGCGGCTTGTTCGATTTCGTTGTTCTGCTGGGTCAGGCCACGGGCGCTTTCGTCGGTGACGCTGTTCAGCTCTTCCGCTGCGGAAGCGAGTTGTGTGGCCGAGCCGGAGATGCGCTGCAAGGTGTCGCGCAGTTTCGACTGCATCTTGGCCATGGCCGCCAGCAGGCGCCCGGCTTCATCTTCACCATCGACATGGATTGGCTGGGTCAGATTGCCCTCGGCGATGGTCTCCGCGGCCTCAAGGGCCTTGCCGATCGGTCGGGTGATGCTGTTGGTCAGCAGCCAGGCAAACAGAATCGTCAGGCCGGTAGCGATCAGCAGCAAACCCACCACCAGATCGAACGACATCGAAAACTGGTCGCTTGCGCCTTGATTGGTCTCGGCAATCTGCTGAGTGTTGATCTCCAGCAGACGCGTCAGCGCGGTGTTCACTGCTTCGGAGTTACTCAGCAAATCGCTGTTGAGCATCTGTCGCAGTTCATCAACCTGATTGTTGCGCGACAAGGATTTCATCCGGTCTTCAAGTTGGCGGTATTGGTCGAGCAACTGGCGATACTGGTCGTACGCCGCGCGTTCCTGCGGGCCATCGATCAGCGGTTCGTAGGCTTTTTGCGCATCGGCGATCTGGCGATTGCGCAAATCGAACAGCTCGATGGTTTTTTGCTGCACGTCCGGTTCACGGTTGATCAGCAAGCGATAGGAAAGCACTCGCAAGCGCAACGTCAGTTGAGTGAATTCATCGATAGCCTTGATCGACGGCACGCTTTCATTGGCGATGTCTTCGCCAGCCGCGCGGATCTTGCTCATCTGGTTCAGGGCAAACACCCCGAGGATCAGCATCAGGCCGCCGATCAGGGCGAAACCGGTGAACGCGCGGGGCGCGATATTCATATTGCGAAGGGACATGGGGCGGATACCGAAGAGGGCCGCATCCATGCGGGCAAATACTGCTGATGGATGACTTATCGGTCTTGAAAACGAACTCTTTAGTCCGTGCGCGTTTTTGTCGCATCCGGGCCGGATCGACGAAGTGCAGGAACCAGATCGGCAGATCACAGTCTCTAACACTCGCAAGAACGGTCCGTCGTCAGGAAAATCAAGGCTTTGCGCCGGTTTATCCCTAGCGTCCACGGCGACTTTTCTTTATCGTACGCGCCCTTTGAAATTGCTTGGAATTCATCATGTTGGAAGCATCCCTCAGCCAATTGGAACAGCTCGTCAGCGACCTGGTGCAACAGAACCAGACCCTTACGCAAACCAACCAGACCCTGTCCACGGAACTGGCCCAGGCCAAGGATGAAAACGAGAGCCTGCAACTGAACCTGATGGAACAGGAAGAAAAACACGGCGCCACCGCCGCGCGCATTCAAGCCCTGGTTGATCGCGTCAACGCCGGTCCGGTCAGCGCATGAACCACGGCACAGCAGGGGTAAAAGTCGTCTCGATTCTCGGGGAGGACTATTCGATCAAGGCACCGGCCGGGGAAGAACAGACCCTGCTGGACGCCGCATTGATGCTCAAGGCTGCATTGGCCGACACCAAACGCAAATACCCGACGCTGATCGGTGATCGTCTGCTGGTGCTGGCGGCGATGAATCTGTGCTCGCAGCAGATCGAAATGAAGAAGCAGCATCAGCTGGAACTCGAGCGTTACCAAGAGCAAGTCAGCGCCACGGTCGAGACCATCGCCAAGACCATCAATCAGGGTTGATGGGTTGCGCACAACCAAAGAGTAGGATTGTCGATCGGGTTGTATACAATCGGCACGGCTGTTGCAATGTTTCAGCCTCTTATTCTTTGGGGGTGCTCCATGCAGTTCTGGCGTCGCAGTATTCAGTGGCAGTTGATCCTCAGCATGGGCACCGCTCTGCTGGTCAGCATTCTGATCGTGGTTGGCATTTATACCCTGGTGGTCAACCGCCTCGCCCAGAGCTATCTGGTCGAGCAAGCCCTGCCGTCGAGCATCGAAGCGACGCGCAATGACATCGAACGAATCCTCGTTCAACCGCTCACTGCCGCCAAGGACATTGCCAGTAACAGCATGGTGCGTGACTGGTTGGCCGCAGGTGAAGACGCCGGCAAAACGGCGGACTTCGTGCGGTATCTGGAAGGCATCCGCGCCGAACACAAAGCTTTCACTGCACTGATCGTCGGCACTGACTCCAATCATTACTTCACCGAAAAAGGTCTGGATCGCACCCTCAGCCGATCCAATCCGGCCGACGCCTGGTTCTACTCTTTTCTCGACAGTAATCAGCCGCGCACCCTGAATATCGCCAACGACGGGGCGACTGGTGAGCTTGCGTTGTTCATTGATTTGAAGGTCGAGCAGGCCGGCAAAGTGGTCGGCGTGGCCGGGCTTGGGCTGAGCATGAAGGAGCTGTCGGAGCTGATTCACAACTTCAGCTTCGGCGAGCGCGGCAAGGTCTATCTCGTGCGTTCCGACGGTTTGATCCAAGTCCATCCTGAAGCGCAATTCAGTGGCAAGCGCACCTTGAGTGAGCAGGTTGGCGCCGAGGCGTCGCAAGCACTTATGGGCCACAAAAATTCCGCCAACAGCAGCTTCCAGCGAGACGGCGAGGAATTTCTCGCGTTCAGCCTGCCATTGCGCGATCTGGGCTGGACGCTGGTGGCCGAAGTGCCGCAGTCGCAGATCTACGCCGAAGCCCGGCGAGCGATGTGGATGAGCAGCGGGATTGGCCTGGTGGTGGCACTGGTGTGTCTGGCACTGGTGGTCTGGTTAGCTCAGGGATTGGTGCGACCGATTCGTCAGGTAACAGCCGCGCTGGTAGCAATCGGTAGCGGTGGGGGAGATTTGACTCACCGGTTAGATTCCAGCCGCGCCGATGAACTCGGTGACCTTGCGCGAGGCTTCAACCGCTTCCTCGACAGCCAACGCGGGATGATCGCCGAAGTGCTGGCCACCAGCGAACGCTTGCGCACCGCCGTCGTGCAAGTGGCCAAGGTTGTGGATAACACCGCCGAGCGCTCCGGTCGCCAGCAGGAGATGACCGACATGGTCGCCACCGCCGTTCACGAGATGGGCCTGACCGTGCAGGAAATCGCCCAGAACGCGGGCAACGCGGCGCTGGCGTCACAAACTGCTCGCGATGAAGCGATGCAGGCGCGCGAAGTGGTCGGCGGCTCGATTCGGCATATTGAAAGCATGTCGGATGAGATTGGCTTGGCGGCTGGCGCGGTGGGTGAGTTGGCGCATCAGGTCGCGTCGATTGATCAGGTGCTGGCGGTGATTCGCGGGATATCCGAGCAGACCAATCTGTTGGCGCTGAACGCGGCAATTGAAGCAGCGCGGGCCGGGGACATGGGTCGTGGTTTTGCCGTGGTGGCGGATGAAGTGCGCACCTTGGCGCGGCGCACGCAGGCCTCGACTGACGAGATCCAGCAGATGATCGGCAGCCTCAAGCAGGGCGCGGAAAATGCGGTTTCATCGATGCGCACCGGGCAGGCTGCGACGGGTACTGGCGTCGAATCGAGTCAGCGCACCGGTGCGTCGTTGACAGCGATCACCGGGCAGGTGGAGCGCATCAGCGACATGAACCATCAGGTGGCGACGGCGACTGAAGAGCAGTCGGCAGTGACCGAGGAGATCAACCGCAACGTGCAGGGGATTTCTGATCTGGCGCGGGCGACGGCGGGGGAGGTTCGGGCTTGTCGCGAGGATTGTCAGATGTTGCAGCGGCTGGCGGATGATCTGGCGCGGCAGATGGGAGGGTTCAAACTTGGCTGAATAGTGCGGCGACTGTGCTGACGCCATCGCTGGCAAGCCAGCTCCCACAGGTTTCGCGCTGGACACAAAATAGTGTTCCAACACATACCCTGTGGGAGCTGGCTTGCCAGCGATTGGATTTCAGCAGCACTGAATGACTGTGATCAGAACCACGCATCCTGCATGCTCAGGCAAACATCATCCCGCGCTTCCAACAACGCCAACTCATGATGACAACCCGGCACTTCCCACGTCAGAAAATACCGCGCCGCCTGCAACTTGCCCTTATAGAAATCAGCATCCGCCACATTCCCCCGAGCCAACCCTTCCTCCGCCCGAATCGCCTGCTCCAGCCAGCGCCAGCCAATCACCGTGTGCCCGAACACTTTCAGGTACAGCGCCGAATTCGCCAGGCTGCTGTTGACCTTGCCCTGCGCCAGGTCGGTCAGCAGGCCAATGGTCACGGTCTGCAAACGCGCCACAAGCTTCTCCAGCGGCTCACGCAATGCGGTTAAGGATTCGTATGCCACGGCGCGCTCGGCGGTGGTGGCGATCAAGCGGATCAACTGCTTCAGCCCAGCACCACCGTTCTGCGCCAGTTTGCGCCCGAGCAAGTCCAGCGACTGAATGCCGTGAGTACCCTCGTGGATCGGGTTCAAGCGGTTGTCGCGGTAGTACTGTTCGACCGGATATTCGCGGGTATAACCGTGGCCGCCGAGAATCTGGATCGCCAGTTCGTTGGCCTTGAGGCAAAACTCCGATGGCCAGGATTTGACGATTGGCGTCAGCAGATCCAGCAACTCATGCGCCTGTTTGCGCTCGGCTTCGGATTCCAGTGTCGTGGTGTCATCGAATAACCGCGCCGCGTACAGGCCGAGGTCAAACGCCCCTTCGACGTAGGATTTTTGCGTCAGCAGCATGCGTCTGACGTCGGCGTGCTGAATGATCGGCACGGGCGCGGTGCTCGGGTCTTTACTGTCAGGCACGCGACCTTGCGGACGTTCGCGGGCGTATTCCAGCGAGTACAGGTAACCGGCATAACCGAGCATCACTGCGCCCATGCCGACGCCAATGCGCGCCTCGTTCATCATCTGGAACATGTAGCTCAGGCCCTGATGCGGCTTGCCCACCAGGTAGCCGACGCACTCGCCGTTATCGCCGAAGTTCAGCGCTGTCGAAGTGGTCCCGCGCCAGCCCATCTTGTGGAACAGACCGGCCAGCAGCACATCGTTGCGCTTGCCGAGGCTACCGTCATCGTTGACCAGAAACTTCGGCACGATGAACAGCGAAATCCCTTTCACCCCGGCCGGGGCGTCCGGCAGTTTGGCCAGCACCATGTGCACGATGTTTTCCGAGAGCGAATGATCTCCGCCGGAAATGAAGATCTTGTTGCCCTTGAGGCGATAGGTGCCGTCAGACGCAGGCTCGGCGCGTGTACGAATATCCGACAGCGACGAACCTGCGTGTGGTTCGGTCAGAGCCATGGTGCCGAAGAAACGCCCGTCGATCATGGGTTGCAGGAAGCGCTGCTTCTGCTCATCGGTGCCGAAGCTTTCGATCAGGTTGGCCGCGCCCATGGTCAGGAATGGGTACGAAGTCGATGCGGCGTTGGCCGATTGGAAATGCGCAAAGCAGGCTTGGGAGAGAAGCGTAGGAAGTTGCATGCCGCCCGCGTCGAAACTTCGCGCTGCGTTGAGGAATCCGGCTTCGAGGAAGGCATCCACCGCCGGTTTGACTTCAGGAATCAGAATCGCCTGACCGTTTTCGTAGCGCGGCTCGTTCTCGTCGCCCTTGCGGTTGTGCGGTGCGAAGTACTTTTCGGCGATGTTACGCGCCGTGCCGATGGCCGCATCGAAGGTCTCGCGGGTGTGCTCGGCAAACCGCTCACGCCGGGTCAGGCCCTCGGCATCGAGGACTTCGTACAGCTCGAAAGCCAGATTGCGGGAACTGAGCAACGTCTCGGACATGGCGGTCTACCTTAAAAAAGTATGCCGCAGTCTAGGGAGGCTTATAAAAATGGGGAAGGAAGATAGATGAGGGTGATGGGGCGGCACAAGCTACAAGCTACAAGCTTCAAGCCGCAAGTAAGAGCAGTTCGCTTTTACTTGCAGCTTGTCGCTCGAAGCTTGCAGCTGCTTTTATCCGATTGTCATCAGACTGGCGTTACCGCCCGCCGCAGCAGTGTTAACGCTTAGCGCGCGCTCGATCACCAGACGCTCCAGCGCAATGTTGGTCTCGCCCTGGGACAAGCCCTGGACTCCGACAATCGCACCGGCACGCTTGGCAACCTGCTGGCAAACCGCACGCAACTGGTCGGAATGGCCATGATGCAGAACCGCATCAAACACCACTTCGTCCTTGTTCCAGTCGGAAACCAGTTTGATCCGCGCCTGAATCTCCTTCGGCAGGCGTGCGAACAATGCCTTGCTGATGTCGGACTCCGGCCATACCGCCGAACCGCCTACCGCCAATACCGCAGCCAGTTGAGTCAACAGATCGCCTTCGACGTCCGCCAGGCACAACACGTGTTCGCGCGGCAGGATTGCGTAGCTGTTCTTCTCGCCGGTCGGGCCGGCCAGTACGCGGGTGATACCGCTCTGCGATTGCGCAGCGTACTGCACGCACAGGGTGCTCAGGTCGGCAAACTTGTTGCTGTCGGCCCAGGCTTTCAGTGCGGTCAGCGCCTTGCTCATGGCGTCACGCAGACGCACGTCCGGTGCCACGGCAGCATCACCGCTAGCGAAGGATTGTTCGATGGCATCGGTAGGACGCGTCGACAGCAGGCGGAACAGGTACAGCGGGCCACCGGCCTTCGGACCGGTGCCGGACAAGCCTTCGCCACCGAACGGCTGCACGCCGACTACGGCTCCGACGATGTTGCGGTTAACGTAGACGTTACCTGCGTTGACGTTGTCGATCACCTTGGCGATGGTCTCGTCGATGCGTGTGTGCACGCCGAGGGTCAGGCCGTAACCGGACGCATTGATCTGCGCGATCAACTGGTCGATCTCTTTACGCTTGTAGCGCACCACGTGCAGCACCGGGCCGAAGATTTCGCGCTGCAATTCGTCGAAGCTTTCCAGTTCGATCAACGTTGGCATGACGAAGGTGCCACGTTTGACTTCTTCGCTGTCGGCGATGGCCATCTGGTACACGGTGCGACCTTTGTCGCGCATGCCCTGGATATGCTTCTCGATGCCAGCCTTGGCTTCGGCGTCGATCACCGGGCCGATGTCCACGTTCAGACGCTCCGGGTTACCGAGGCGCGATTCAGCCATCGCGCCCTTGAGCATTTCGATGACGCGATCAGCGGAATCTTCCTGCAGGCATAGAACCCGCAGCGCCGAGCAACGTTGACCGGCGCTGTCGAAGGCCGACGAAACCACGTCGATCACAACTTGCTCGGTCAGTGCCGAGGAGTCGACGATCATCGCGTTCTGGCCACCGGTTTCGGCGATCAGCGGAATCGGACGACCCTGGTTGTCGAGGCGACCGGCAATGTTGCGTTGCAGCAAGCGCGCAACTTCGGTGGAGCCGGTGAACATCACGCCTTTGACGCGCTCATCACCCACCAGACCGGCGCCGACGGTTTCACCGCGACCCGGCAGCAGTTGCAGCACGCCTTCAGGAATCCCGGCTTCAAGCAGCAAACGCACGGCTTGCGCGGCAACCAGCGGGGTCTGTTCGGCCGGTTTGGCCAGTACCGGGTTACCGGCGGCCAGTGCGGCGGCGACTTGACCGCTGAAGATTGCCAGCGGGAAGTTCCACGGGCTGATGCACACCACCGGACCCAGTGGGCGGTGGGCGTCGTTGCTGAAATCGTTGCGCGCCTGCACTGCGTAGTAGCGCAGGAAGTCGACGGCTTCGCGGACTTCGGCGATGGCGTTGGCGAAGGTTTTACCGGCTTCACGCGCCAGCAGGCCCATCAGCGGCTGGATCTCGCCTTCCATCAGATCAGCAGCGCGTTCCAGAATCGCCGCGCGCTCGGCTGGCGGGGTAGCCTGCCAGATCGGTGCCGCGTTCAGCGCACATTGAATCGCGTTGTCGACGTCTTCGACGGTCGCTTCCTGTACATGACCCACCACGTCGCGCAGATCGGACGGGTTCAATACCGGGGCAGCGGCTTCATTGCTGGAAGCGCAGCCAAGCATCGGCGCGGCTTTCCAGTTGTTGTGCGCGGTCGCCAGCAGGGCGCAGGACAAGGATGCCAGACGATGTTCGTTGGCCATGTCGATGCCGCTGGAGTTGGCGCGCTCGGCACCGTACAGGTCGCGCGGCAGCGGGATACGCGGGTGCGGCAGGCCGAAGCCACCTTCCACGGTCGCCATCTGCTCGATCTGAGCAACCGGATCGGCCACCAGCTCCTGAATCGAAATCGACTGGTCAGCGATGCGGTTGACGAACGAAGTGTTGGCACCGTTTTCCAGCAAGCGGCGTACGAGATACGCCAGCAGGGTTTCATGGGTGCCGACCGGAGCGTACACGCGGCACGGACGGTTCAGCTTGCCTTCGGAAACTTTGCCTACAACTTGCTCATACAGCGGTTCGCCCATGCCGTGCAGGCACTGAAATTCGTACTGGCCGGGGTAATAGTTCTGACCGGCAATGTGGTAAATCGCCGACAGGGTATGGGCGTTGTGCGTGGCGAATTGCGGGTAGATGACTTCCGGCACCGACAGCAGTTTGCGTGCGCAAGCGATGTAGGAAACGTCGGTGTACACCTTGCGGGTGTAGACCGGATAGCCTTCCAGACCTTCGACCTGGGCGCGCTTGATTTCGCTGTCCCAGTACGCGCCTTTCACCAGGCGGATCATCAGGCGATGACGGCTGCGACGCGCCAGATCGATCACGTAGTCGATCACATACGGGCAACGCTTCTGGTAAGCCTGAATCACGAAACCGATGCCGTTCCAGCCAGTCAGTTGCGGTTCGAAGCACAGGCGCTCGAGCAGATCCAGCGACAGTTCGAGACGGTCGGCTTCTTCGGCGTCGATGTTCAGGCCGATGTCGTATTGCTTGGCCAGCAAGGTCAGCGACAGCAGGCGCGGGTACAACTCGTCCATCACGCGTTCGTACTGGGCGCGGCTGTAGCGCGGGTGCAGTGCGGACAGCTTGATCGAAATGCCCGGGCCTTCATAAATCCCACGACCGTGGGAGGCTTTGCCGATCGAGTGAATGGCTTGTTCGTACGAAGCGAGGTACTTCTGCGCGTCGTGTTCGGTCAGCGCCGCTTCACCGAGCATGTCGTAGGAATAACGGAAGCCCTTGGCTTCGAACTTGCTCGCGTTGGCCAGCGCTTCGGCGATGGTTTCGCCGGTGACGAACTGCTCGCCCATCAGGCGCATGGCCATGTCGACGCCCTTGCGGATCATCGGCTCGCCGCTCTTGCCGATGATGCGGCTCAGCGACGAAGTCAGGCCGGCTTCGTTATGGGTGGCGACCAGTTTTCCGGTCAGCAACAAGCCCCAAGTGGCAGCGTTGACGAACAGCGAAGGGCTGTTGCCTAGGTGCGGATGCCAGTTGCCGGTGCTGATCTTGTCGCGGATCAGTGCATCGCGAGTGCCTTTGTCCGGGATGCGCAGCAGCGCTTCGGCGAGGCACATCAGGGCCACGCCTTCCTGGGACGACAGGGAAAATTCCTGCAACAGCCCCTGAACAATGCCTGCACGACCGCCGGCACTTTTCTGGTTACGCAGTTTTTCTGCGATGGAGGCGGCGAGTTTGTTGGTGGCTTCGGCCATCGCTGCAGGCAAACGCGCCTGCTCGATCAGCATCGGCACCACTTCCGGCTCCGGGCGACGGTAAGCGGCAGTGATCGAGGCACGCAGTACCGATTGCGGCAGGATGCTTTCAGCGAATTCGAGGAAGCACTGGTGCGCGTGATCGTTGTGCACTTCGCCCGCTTCGTCGGCGTCCTTGGCGGTCAAACCGTTCAGCTCGGTCAGGGTTGCACCACCCTCGAGTTTTTCCAGGTAATTGAAAATTGCCTGTTTGATCAGCCAGTGCGGCGTGCGATCAATCGAGGTCGCGGCAGCCTTCAGGCGCTCGCGGGTCGGGTCGTCAAGTTTGACCCCAAGGGTGGTGGTAGCCATATTTTTATCCTCATAGGTGCCACAGTTGCGTGGCAGCAGCTGGCGGCAAGATTAGCCGTGCGCTGAAAGAGGTGCAACCGGGTGCAACCCTTTTTTGTCGGAAAGTTCTGCAGCTCGTCAGGAATTAATTTCTGGTACGAAAGTGCCGCCCCTGCTTGGTGCTTTTGCTTCTAGCAAAGCGCCATGACTGCGCTAAAAGGGAGCAAAAAACGACCTTTGTCAGATATTTCCGACTAGGTGCAACTTATTCTCGTGAAAGTGGTTGCACCTCATTTCATTTGTTGCATAGCATTCGCGCCCAAGGTGCAACCGGGCTATCCCTCTCGCACCGGCTGATGGCTTTCCTGGGGAAACATCAGTCTTAAACGCGCGGTATCCCGGATCGTCTGTCAAACGTCGTCGTTTGCGAGCGGTTCACCACCGCCGCTACATAAAAACAATGCCAGGGCGTAACTCAATGAGCGTAAGCAATCCAACACTGATCACATTCGTGATCTACATCGCAGCAATGGTGCTGATCGGCTTGATGGCCTATCGCTCCACCAACAACCTTTCTGACTATATTCTGGGCGGTCGCAGCCTGGGCAGCGTCGTTACCGCGCTGTCTGCCGGTGCCTCCGACATGAGTGGCTGGTTGCTGATGGGCCTGCCGGGCGCCATCTATATGTCCGGTCTGTCCGAAAGCTGGATCGCCATCGGTCTGGTCGTCGGTGCCTACCTCAACTGGCTGTTCGTTGCCGGCCGTCTGCGTGTGCAGACCGAGCACAACGGCGACGCATTGACCCTGCCGGATTACTTTGCCAGCCGTTTCGAAGATAAAAGCGGTCTGCTGCGGATCATTTCGGCGGTTGTGATTCTGGTGTTCTTCACCATTTACTGCGCTTCCGGCATCGTGGCTGGCGCCCGTCTGTTCGAAAGCACCTTCGGCATGTCCTACGAGACTGCGCTGTGGGCCGGTGCTGCGGCGACGATTGCTTACACCTTTATCGGCGGTTTCCTGGCCGTGAGCTGGACCGACACCGTACAAGCCACCCTGATGATTTTCGCGCTGATTCTGACGCCGATCATCGTCCTGCTGGCCACCGGCGGCGTCGACACCACGTTCCTGGCGATCGAAGCACAGGACCCAAGCAACTTCGACATGCTCAAAGGCACTACTTTCATCGGCATCGTTTCGCTGATGGGCTGGGGTCTGGGCTACTTCGGTCAACCGCATATCCTGGCGCGTTTCATGGCCGCTGATTCGGTGAAATCGATTGCCAAGGCGCGTCGCATCTCCATGACCTGGATGATCCTGTGCCTGGCTGGCACCGTGGCTGTAGGCTTTTTCGGTATCGCTTACTTCTCGGCGCACCCGGAAGTTGCAGGTCCGGTGACCGAAAACCCTGAGCGCGTGTTCATCGAACTGGCCAAGCTCCTGTTCAACCCATGGATTGCCGGTGTCTTGCTGTCGGCCATTCTGGCTGCGGTCATGAGCACCCTGAGCTGCCAACTGCTGGTGTGCTCAAGCGCCCTGACTGAAGACTTCTATAAGACCTTCCTGCGTAAAACCGCCTCCCAGGTCGAGTTGGTCTGGGTCGGTCGCGCCATGGTGCTGCTGGTAGCACTGATCGCTATCGCATTGGCGTCCAACCCGGAAAACCGTGTCCTCGGTCTGGTCAGCTACGCGTGGGCCGGTTTCGGCGCGGCGTTCGGCCCGGTCGTGTTGATCTCGGTCATCTGGAAAAAAATGACCCGCGACGGCGCACTGGCCGGCATCCTGGTCGGCGCGATCACCGTTGTGGTCTGGAAGCACTTCGAACTGCTGGGCCTGTACGAAATCATCCCGGGCTTCATCTTCGCCAGCCTGGCGATCTACTTCGTCAGCAAACTGGGCCAGCCGACTGCCGGCATGGTTCAGCGCTTCGACGCGGCGGAAAAAGATTACAACCTGAACAAGTGATTGCGCTGAGCTAACGCTCAAAGCTTTTACTGACAAGAAAACGGCCCGTCTCCTACTGGAGGCGGGCCGTTTTTTATTGTGTACGATTTCTGATCAACGCTGGAGCTCCCACATGGATCTGCGATATTTCTGACGGACGTGTCTGTAGTTGAATGCGCTGATTCACGCAGGACAATTCGAAGTTTTTAGTAGGGCAAATCTGATTTTTCAGTCACCTAACCTGCACCCCTTGCCCCTCATGCAGAATCGCCCGCCTTCATTCTGCAGAGAGACATCGGATGTTCGCGCCTGCCAATCAACCGCGTTTCACGTTGACCGTCGAAGGTGCTCAGTTTGACCTCAAAGTCCTTGAGTTCACGGGCAAGGAAGCCATCAGCCAACCGTTTCGTTTCGACCTTGAACTGGTCAGCGAGCGGCCGGATCTCGATCTGGAAAGCCTGCTGCACTGTCAGGCGTTTCTGAGTTTCGACCAGGAAGGTTCTGGTATCCATGGTCAGATTTATCAAGTCGGACAGGGCGATTCCGGCAAGCGTCTGACCCGCTACCACGTCAGCCTCGTTCCGCGTCTGGCCTATCTGGAGCACCGCATCAATCAGCGGATTTTCCAGCATCAGAGCGTGCCGCAGATCGTGACGCAGATTCTCAAGGATCACGCGATCCTGCGCGACGCCTTCGAATTTCGCCTCGGCAGCGACTATCCGGCGCGCGAGTATTGCGTGCAGTACGCCGAGAGCGATCTGGCGTTCACCCAGCGCTTATGTGCCGAGGTCGGCATTCACTTCCATTTCCAGCACAGCAGCGACGGCCACTTGCTGGTGTTCGGCGACGATCAAACCGTATTCCCGCGTCTGGCCGAGCCGACTCTGTATCTGCCGGGAAGCGGCATGGCTGCGGCGGCCCCAGCGATCAAGCGCTTCACGGTTCGGGTCGAGACCCGCACCAGCGTGGTCACCCGACGCGACTACAATTTCGAAAAACCGCGCCTGCTGATGGAAAGTCGAGTCGATGGCGAGCAGCGTCCGGTGCTGGAGGACTACCACTTCCCCGGCCAATTCAACGAGCGCGATAGCGGTAAACAACTGGCGCAGCGCAGCCTTGAGCGGCATGTCGCCGACTACCGTCAGGCCGAGGGTCGTAGCGATCAATCGGCCTTGGTCAGCGGACATTTCCTGCAACTCACCGAGCATCCGCGTCAGGATTTGAACGACCTGTGGCTGCTGACTGCCATCGAGCATCGTGGGCGACAGCCGCAAGTGCTCGAGGAATCGGTCACCAGCGACGGGGAAGAATTCCGTGGTTACCGTAATACCTTTCTCGCCACGCCGTGGGACGTGTTCTTCCGCCCGGCGCTGGGGCCTGAGAAACCGCGCATGCTCGGCTATCAACCGGCCGTGGTCACCGGCCCGAAAGACAGTGAAATCCACTGCGACGAGTACGGCCGGGTAAAGGTGCAAATGGCCTGGGATCGTGACGGCGAACTCAATGAACATTCCAGTTGCTGGTTGCGTGTCGCAACGGGTTGGGCGCACGACCGCTACGGCAGCGTGCTGATTCCCCGGGTCGGCATGGAAGTGCTGGTCGGCTTCATCGACGCC
Source organism: Pseudomonas sp. TWP3-2 (assembly GCF_049897765.1). NCBI lineage: Bacteria > Pseudomonadati > Pseudomonadota > Gammaproteobacteria > Pseudomonadales > Pseudomonadaceae > Pseudomonas > Pseudomonas sp. TWP3-2. The sequence goes on from NZ_JAFCWW010000001.1 coordinate 420,801, forward strand.
GACGCCGACAAACCGCTGGTCATGGGTTGCCTGCCAAACGCCGCAACCCCGGTGCCGCTGGATCTGCCGGCCGACAAAACCCGGAGTATTTTCCGTAGCCAGAGCAGTCCCGGCGGCGGCGGTTACAACGAATTGCGCATCGAAGATCGCAAAGGCGCCGAGGAAATCTACCTGCGCGCCCAGCGCAACTGGACGCAGCATGTGTTGAATGATCAACAAGTGCAGGTCGATAACCAGCGCAGCATCGTCGTCACCGGCCTCGCCAAACATGAATTGAAAGCCGACGAACAACGCATCACCCACGGCCAGCGCCAGACCGAGGTGAAGCAGGACGACCATCTCACGGTGTCCGGCGACCGGCACATTCGCGTGAACAGTCAGGCGCTCAGCGCCAGTGCGCAATTCCACGTAAGCGCCGGGCAGCAGGTAGTGATCGATGGCGGCGCCAGCGCGACGATTCAGGCGGGCGGACAGTGGATCAACATCGGCCCCGCAGGGATCTTCAGCAGCGTGCCGATTATGGTGGGTGGTGCGCCAATGGCGGCCATGAGCGCGGCACCGACAGTGCCGGGTTTGCCGGAAAAACTGCTGGCTGCGCCGGCCGCGATGCTGACTGCCGCGCAAATCATGAGCCTGAAAGGCGATGCGCCGTTTTGTGAAGAGTGTGAGCGCTGCAAGAACGGTGTTTGCCCGACGCCGAGCGAGTTGACCAACTCCCCAAAGTCCTCAGCCCGGCCGACGCCTTCCAGCGTTGAACCGGGCTTTCATATTGTTGAACAGGGAATGTCCCGGTCTGCGCTGGAATCAACACTCTTCCCGCAGCCGGATCCGGCCGTGATGGACAAATTCCGCAGTCTTAATCCGCAACTCACGCAATACGCCAAACCCGGCCAACTGATCGTCCTGAGCGATCCGCGTAATACGCAATGCACGCGGGAAGAAGCGTTGTTGATGGAAGCGGCGCAGAAAGTTGATGCGGCGCTGGCGCCGATGAGTGATGCAGAGGCTGAGTTTATGGCTCGGCATCATGGTGAGATTGAATCTTTTCTTTCGCAGGGTTCGACTAGCGTCGGGATTGGGGCGGCGATGTTCAGTAATCACTTGGATAACCTGAGCAAGGCGTTAGGAGAGCTTGAAGCGCTGCACAAGCGAACCTTCGAGAAACACGGAAAACTGCAGGGTGCTGACTTCTTTTCCAAGCGTAAACAGCTGATGACAAAACTGGACGGCAGCCTCGGCCCTCTAGTCCGTAAAACCGTTGGCTTGCCCAATCACCCAAACCTCAAACGCGCTTTGGGTATTTCCAGTCGCAGTCTCGTACATCACTGGAGCAAGGCTGGTACGGCCGGCGGGATCCCGGGTTATGCAACGCATATCGATGGGGTGGGTAAAGTCAGCAAGGTGATCAAGTTGGGCGGATGGGTAGGGGTTGCTTTGGGGGCAGGAGCTTCAGGCTTAAAGGTCAAAGAAACGTGTCGGGTCGGAACGGAGGAGGCTTGCAGAAAGGTTAAATTCACTGAGGGCGCGAAATTTAGCGGCGTATTTATTGGAAGTGCTGTGGGCGCAAGTGTCGGAACACTGGGTGTTAGTACTTGCGTCGGAATTGGTCTCGTTAGCGCTGGCACTGGAGGTGTGCTCTGCTCACTTGTGTTAGTTGGAGCTGGAACCCTTGTAGGAGGCGTTGCTGGTGAGGCTTCAGGTGAATATTTTGGTGAGATTATTTATGAGCAGGGTATTCAGTGAGAAGCAATGAGGAAGTCATATTTGCATTGACTACTGGAGGTTTGTTCTTTGGGCTAGGATTGTTTTTTGTTTTGGGGCAGATTTACTTGGCATGCTTTAAAGTAAAAAAAATAATCGGCTATTTGAGTAACTCTCGTGGGGTTTTACTGCGGAAGCCGATAATGAATGGCAGTATTTTTGGTGCGCATTTCATGTTGATAAGTATCGGGGCTATTTTGATGACTCCGGCTAGCTCGATAAAGTGCGGGAATTTAGATGCAAAGGATTATTCAAATTTTCCTCGGGGTCTTTTGCAATTAATACGGTTTGTTTATGGTGCAGGTCTTGCGGGCGCCGCTTCGATGATGACACTTTTTTTGGGTGGAAAATTTATGGGATGGATTCAGTGAATTGTTCGAGTTGAAGTCGGAGTGTGAATACCAGGGGTGCTTATGAATGATAGATGCGTTTGGGGCGTGCTGACGCTGGTTGGATTGTTTTTGGTTAACTTTGCTTTGATGTTCTACCTCGCATACTTCCGTATAAAAGAGGTGCTGGGATATTTAACAAATTCTCCCGCAGTGATGTACAGATCACTGACGTCTGATCGGAGCCCACTTGGTAGACTTTCATTGCTGGGCTATGTGGGGATGATGCTAACTATTCCTCGTCACGCCATAAATAAAGGGCTTTTGGATGCCGAAGACTACGAGAACTTTCCTGGGTACCTAAAATTGTTAATTAAATTCTGCAACTGCTTTATGTGGTTCCTGTCTGCGCTGCTTGCAGTTCTATATATGTTGTATCGTTGATCCTCATTTTAGATGAGTGGTGGTTTAAAAATTCATGGGTAAGCGTAAAAAGTATTAATGAGATGAGGGTTAGGACTGATATTGAAGTGATTTTTCATTTGTTTGGTTTCGTTTTGATTTCTCTGATTTTGCTTGCTTCATTGTTCTTGTTGATTGTGTCTTACGTTTATGCAGGAAAGATATTCAAGTATATGAGCAACTCGCCAGCTGTTATCGCGAGAAAGAGCACCTTGGGGGGGGAGCCAATCGAGCGACTTCTATTTATCAGCAACGTAGGCGCTGTCCTGATTTTCAAACGGAAATCCGTGAGGAAGGGAGAGCTATGCATCAAAGACTACGAGTGCTTTCCCGTCGGCTTGCGACGGGTAATTGAGTATTCACTTTTGATGATGTTGGTGTTAACCGCAGTCGCCATAACTGGTGTGATTGTTGGAAAGTTTTATGGATGGTTGCGGTAGTCCTCGTTGCTGAAAGCTCAAATTTAAAAGCACAGATCATTTCTAGAGCGTGCTCTGGTTTGGGTGGAAAGTTGGTTTGGAATCATTAATTTCTTCGTTGGTGGACTGCAACTAGGGACAATTCGTATGAGTGATGATTGCGTCAAAAACTGGCTACAGACCCAGCCGCTTCAACACACCGAACAACTCTTCGCCATCTTCGGCAGTGCCAGCGCGGCCGAGCCGTTCAAGGTTTGGGAGGCGTCAGCGAGTGCTCAGGCGCCGAGGCCGATCTGGGCGGAGACGATTTACAGCGAGTGGGATGCGGTCATGCCCTACGTGGGAATTGTCGACGCTCACAGTGGGTTTCTGGATTGGGTGGCGAGCACGGAGTCTCGCGATTGGGGTTGGCTGGCGGTTTCTTCGGCGAGTCTGGAGGTGGTGGTTGAGCACTTTCGCAGTTTGACTCAGGTGTTGATGCCGGATGGTAAATCGGTGTTTTTCCGCTTTTGGGATGGGCGGTTTTTGCTGCCGATCTTGCAGTCAGAAGATGTGGATGCGAGCAAGTTATTGCCGGTGATTTCACATGCTTTGATCAATGCTCAAGCGCTGGATATTGGCGGCAGGGCGCAGGTTTCGGGGCGGGTTTTTCCTTGGTGGCAGGTGCCGGAAAAACTCTTGGCGGAGTTCGGTGATGAGGCGCGGATCGCCAATGCCTTGCAGTGGTTGAGTGAAGATCATCCGGCATTGTTCGAGGCGTTTTCCGGCAACGTTTTACGCAGCAAAGTTGTCAGGTTTTTTGCTGTTTCGGCGTCGGACGAATCGTCGGATTCGGCGTTGCTGGACTACTTGCGAGACGAGTCAGAGTGAAATTTCCGGGCGAAGCCGTCGGAAGTTTCCTGCGAGTCGCGGCGGTTTGCGTGAACTGGTGGGCGCGGGGTGGGAGGGATAGTCTTTTGGCTGTCACTGCGAGAGTGGTGACAGGGTGTAGGAACCCTCGCTTTCATGGCGTCACAGTTCGTTGGCATTTTGCGGCACTTGATTCAAGTCCGTAAGATCGTTCGCGGCGGCTGTGCGCAGGACACGCTTCGGCGTGACCGAGGTCCATGATTGCTCGGTTCCTACTCTTGCGCACGGCTGCCACCCAAACCTGTAGGAAGGTGCGTTGGCGGTTCACATTCACAATCATGGAGATAACAAAATGACGAATTTGCACCCCGATCCACCCTACGAAAAAATCATCCCCCATCCGAACAACCGCTTCATGGCCTTGACCGGCAATTGCAGCGACATGCCCGCATTGTTCGTCGACACCCACGTCCCGCTCGACATCCTGATGGACGCCGCCAACTACCGCATCCGCGCCGTAATTCAGGTCTTGGAAAACATGTGCATGCGCGGCTCGGTCGAGTGCGACTCAATCATCCTCAGCGACTTCGCCCAGTTGTGCGTGATACCGCTGCGCGATGGGTGTGATGTGCTGGATGTGATCGGCAAACGCTTACGCGCCTGATAAAGAATCCTCTGCAGCGAGGGGGTGAGCCCTCTCGCGGCAGATTGCTTTCAGGAGGTTTTTGTAACGCCAGTCATGAGTTGTCCCATGGGACCATCGGTGATCGAAAAGCTGACTTTGTCACCGGCTTTTACTGTCGGTGCTGTTCGCGTCGTCTCCATCAATGTTGCTCCTCCATTGTCGAGAGTCACGGTGATGTTGTAGGTAGCACCAATTAGCGCAGCGTATCGCGGGTCTGTGGTGTCCGAAACTGATGCAACGGTGCCGGTTCCTGTCGTGGTTGTAATAGGCTTAGCCATTTTTGAGTTCCTTTTCGAGAGGGATTGAGACTGCCCAAGCGGTAATGGCTGCTGGTTCAGTGGATTCATTAAGTGTCGTTTTTCGGCGATTTGGGTACTGTCAGAGTTGACAGGTATGGGGCGCGAAACGCTGGAAAAGCGCACCGTCTGTCGGGATTTGGTCAGCGTTCGCTGTGAGATGGGTTTTATCGGGTTGAAGCAGTCAATTTCCGGCGCGAGATCCAAACTGTACCTATTTGATAGTTCGACCTTTGGTGGTTATTCGGAAATGTAAGGGTCTTGAGTTTTGATGAAGCTGTCGAAGGCTTTGGAGTTGTAGACCTCAAGGCATGCGTGGAAGACGACTTTCTGATTTGAGTATTTGCTGGCCGAGTGCGTCTGTTCGTAGGCTGCGAGGACGTAAGCCCTGGTTTGTTCGTAGGGATCGTGCAGGTCTTGCAGCGTGTCTTCATTCTGCAGGACTGTGTGCATGCCTTTGCCCATGAAGGAATAGGCTCCGGCGGACAGGCTGATGTCTTTTTTCAGTTCGGATGGTTCGGGGAAGGGCGCCAGGATGCATTGGCTCAAGCCATAGTTTTTCAGGGTTTGGCGGGCTTGTTCGGTGTGGTTTTCGTTGGCGTGGGTTTGGGCTGATGTGAGTAGGCACGCTAAGGGAATGATCAGGCGATGCATGTTTTCTGACTTCCTGTCTGGATTGTTGGGCCAGTGTAAGGCTTTCGATCGTGGCCCTCACCCTAGCCCTCTCCCAGAGGTAGAGGGGACCGACCGAGGTGTTTGGGAGACCTACGCCGACCTGCGGCTTCGATGGTGAACTTGGCTTGGCCAAGCCTGGGTCGCAGGGTGCTGGGCTGGGCTGGGCTTAGCTTGGTCAAGCCTGAGGTCGCGGTGATTTTCAGGTCGATGTAAGCCGGGAGATCAACTCGGTCAGTCCCCTCTCCCTTTGGGAGAGGGTTAGGGTGAGGGGCTCCTAGAGGATGTACGCGGTAGCAAGACTGGCCACTCAGCCCGCAACCCCTGACTTGCCGCGCGGTAAAAGGTAAACTTCCCGCCCTGCGCAGGAGCAATCATGAATTATCGTCACGCCTTCCATGCCGGCAATCACGCCGATGTGTTCAAACACCTGACTCTGACCCGCCTGTTCGCCCTGATGGCGCGCAAGGAGCAGCCGTTTGCCTATCTCGACAGCCACGCCGGTATCGGTCTGTATGACTTGCAGGGCGATCAGGCCAATCGGACCGGCGAGTACCTGGAAGGCATCGCGCGCTTGTGGGATCAACCGGATCTGCCGGCGCTGACCGCCGACTATATGCAGGTGTTGCACGAGATGAATCCGGACGGTCAGTTGCGCTATTACCCGGGTTCGCCGGAGCTGGCGCGGCGTCTGACGCGGCCGCAGGATCGGGTGATGCTCAACGAGAAGCACCCGGAAGACGGCGTGCTGCTCAAGGACAACATGGCCGGTGATCGCCGGGTCAAAGTGCAGTTGGGCGAGGGCTGGCATGTCGCGCGGGCGATGTTGCCGGTGCAGGAAAAGCGCGCGGTGATGTTGATCGATCCGCCGTTCGAGCAACTGGATGAAATGCAGCGTTGTGCCGCGTCGATGAAAGAGGCAATTGGCCGGATGCGTCAAACCGTGGCGGCGATCTGGTATCCGGTGAAGGATCAGCGTGCGCTGCGACGTTTTTATCAGGATCTGGCCGGCACTGGCGCGCCGAAACTGTTGCGGGTCGAGCTGCTGGTGCATCCGCTGGATACGCCGAACAGTCTGAACGGTTCAGGAATGGCGATTGCCAATCCGCCGTGGGGGCTGGAGGAAGAATTGCGTGAGCTGCTGCCGTGGTTGTCGAAGAAGCTTGGGCAGACGCAGGGTGGGTGGCAGATGGATTGGTTGATTGCCGAGTAACAGCTGCAAGTTTGAAGCTACAAGCTGCAAGTTGAAGCAGCTTGCAGCTTGCAGCTTGTAGCTTTAAAGCTTAATTCCCCGCCAGACTCGGTGGCATGCACACGCCCGTGCCGCCAATCCCGCAGTAACCTTCCGGATTTTTCGCCAGATACTGCTGGTGATACGTCTCGGCGAAATACACGGTCGGCGCCTGCTCGATCTCGGTGCTGATTTCACCCAGGCCAGCCTTGCTCAGTTCAGCCTGATAGGCCTCTTTGCTCTTCAAGGCCGCGTCCAGTTGCTGCGGCGAGGTCGCGTAGATCACTGAGCGGTACTGGGTGCCGATGTCATTGCCCTGGCGCATGCCTTGTGTCGGGTTGTGCAGTTCCCAGAACATCGCCAATAGCGCTTCGTAGCTGAGCTTGTCCTTGTCGAACACCACCAACACCACTTCAGCATGACCGGTCAGGCCCGAGCAGACTTCTTCGTAAGTCGGGTTCGGTGTGAAGCCGCCGGCGTAACCGACCACGGTGCTGACCACGCCTTCGCGCTGCCAGAAGCGGCGTTCGGCGCCCCAGAAACAACCCAGACCGAAAATTGCAAAATCCACGTCTTGAAAGAACGGGCCGAGCAGCGGCGTGTCTGTGAATACGAAATGATTTTCCGGCAGGGTCATCGCGGTTTCGCGGCCAGGCAGAGCTTGATCTTTAGTCGGGAGCACGTTTTTGTTCACCAGAATTTCCGAGCGCAGAACCATGATCAGTCCTCTCAGTCAGGTTGAATGTAAAAAATCAGACCGCCAGTGTGCCGAATGATGCCCGATTTCGCACTATTCAAATGTGGGGCGCAAATTCAGAGGCAGAGCGGGCCGCGCGGGTAGCGCTTGAGTGCCTGGATCAGCTCGGCGCCGGGGATCGGCCGGTCGAACAGGTAGCCCTGACCGACGTCGCAACGGTGACGGCGCAGGAATGCCAACTGTTCAGCGGTCTCGATGCCTTCGGCCACAACCTTGAGTTTCAGGTTGTGCGCCATGGCGATCACGGCGGAGGTGATTTCCATGTCGTCCTGGTTGTCCGGGATTTCGTGGATGAAGCTGCGATCGATCTTGATGATGTCGATCGGGAATTTTTTCAGATAGCTGAGCGACGAGTAACCAGTGCCGAAGTCGTCCATCGCCAGGGTCAGACCGAGACGTTTGAGCTGATCGAGCTGCAAGTGCGTGTCTTCGGTGGCTTCCAGCAGCAGGCCTTCGGTCAGCTCCAGCTCGAGCAGATTGGCCGGCAGCGCTTCTTCCTTGAGGATATTGGCGATAGAGGCGACCAGGTCCGGATCGGAGAACTGCTTGGGCGACAGGTTGATCGCCACTTGCAGATTGCCCAGCCCGGCCGCAGTCAGCGCTTTGCTCATGCGGCACGCCTGACGCGCGATCCACTTGCCGATCGGGATGATCAGACCGGTTTCTTCGGCGACGCTGATGAACTGATCCGGGCGGATCATGCCGCGCTCCGGGTGGTTCCAGCGCAACAGCGCTTCCATGCCCAATAGGCGGCCGCTGCGCAAACACAGCTTCGGCTGATAGAACACATCCAGCTCGTTCTGGGTCAGGGCGCGGCGCAGGTTGTTCTCGACGAACAGCTTGTAGCTGGCCTCGGCGTTCAGTGCTTCGGTGAACACTTGCACCTGATGTTTGCCGTTGGCCTTGGCCTTGTGCAGGGCCAGACCGGCGTTGCGCATCAGAGTCTGCGGGTCGCGGCCGTGCAGCGGCGCACACGCCAGGCCTACTGAGCCGGTGACGCTGATCAACTGGTTGTCGACGAACATCGGTTTGTCGAGGGTCGCCAGCAATTGATTGGCAATCTGCTGACCCGTCACAAGGTCGGTGTCGTCCAGCAGCACGGCAAATTCGTTACTGGCGAAGCGCGCCAGACTGCCGCTCGGGCTGAGGCTGTTGCGCAGACGCCGCGCCAGACTGATCAGCAATTTGTCGCCAGTCTGATGGCCGAGGCTGTCGTTGATCCGCTTGAAATTATCGATGTCCACCAGCAGCAGGCTGATCGGCGAATCGCTGTCGCGGGCGAAGCGTTCGTCCAGATTGCGGATGAACGCCGGGCGATTGCCGAGGTTCGTCAGGTTGTCGGTATAGGCCAGACGCTCAATACGCTGCTGCGCGAGCTTGGTGTGGGTGATGTCTTCGTAGATGCCGATGTAATGCGTCAGCTCGCGGTTATCGCCGTAGACCTTGGAGATCGACAGCTGGCCCCAGTACGGTTCGAGATTCTTGCGGCGGCTCTTGAATTCGCCCTGCCAACTGTTGCTCTTGGCCAGCGCCGAGGGCGCGTCGAACAGCAATTCGCTGAGGTTTTCCAGTGCCGGCAGCTCCGACAGACGCTGGCCATGGACTTCGTCTGTGGTGTATTGAGTGATCGCGGTGAAGCTCGGGTTGACGTACTCGACCACGCCGTCGCAGTTGACCAGCAAAAACGCGTTGGCGCTTTGCTCGACCGCACGCTGGAACAGGTGCAGGGCGCTGGTGGCGGTGCGGCGGTTGTGGTTGTTGATGACTTGCGCGAACTGGTCGGCCAGCTCGCCGGCGAAGGCGATTTCGTCGGACTGCCAGGCGCGAGTGGCGCCGGTTTGTTCCAGGCACAGCACACCGACCACTTGGCCGTCGACGCGGATGCTCGCATCGAGCATGGCGTTGACGTCGCGCGGGCGCAGGGCTTCGGCCATTTCCCGGGTACGCGGGTCGCGCATCGCGTTGTGGGCGTCGATGGCGCGGCTGCTGTGCAGTGCGTCCAGGTAGTCGGGGAAGCCGCTGACGTCGATCACGTCCGGCAGAATGTATTCCTGCGTGGCGCGATGATAGGCCGAGATCGGAATCAGGCGCTGATCTTCAAGATTCCACAGGCTGGCGCAGTCGATTTCGTAGATGTCGCAGGCGCAGCGGGTGATCAGTTCGGCGGCTTCTTGCAGCGAGTTGTGGCTGCTGTAGCGCTGACGGGCCAAGAGCAGGATCAGATCCTGTTGCGCGCGCACGCGCTCCAGATGTTGCAACTGTTCCTGCTGGGCGCGCTGGTTGAGTTCGAGGGCGATTTGCAGGCGCGAATTCTGCGTTTCCAGATCCAGCGAGGGTGGCGCTGGCGCAGCATCGAACACCGCATCGACCACCATCAGGTAACCGCGCAGCAAATGACGATTGTGTTGTTTGTAGGCTTCGCCCAGTTCCAGCACATTCAGTGCGCCGGCCGGGGTGTGCAGGGTGTAGCGCGCCATGTAATGCGGGCTGGCGGCGAGTTGCTGCTGGATGGCGTCGTGCAATTGATAACGCGCTTCCGGCTCCATCAGACTCGCGTAGGGCGAACCGACCAGAGCGCATAGCTCAACCGCCGGCTGACCAAACTGACGCTCGCAGTTGGGGTCGAGAAACAGCATCGCCCAGCTCGCCTCATTCAAGCGCTCGAAACGCAGCATGCCGAGCCGCGAAGGCACGGGCAACTGCGTCACTACCTCGGCCACCATACGGCTGGCGGCATCGGGCTGGCTCTTCATTGAGGGAACTCGCTTGGATATATGCTGAACGCGCCGGGCTCTCGCCCTCATTACTCTTGCCTGCGGCAAGGTTGCATCATTGCGGCACTGACTGACAAGAGTGATGAAGGCCAAGTGCTATAAGAATGTGTCGGCTGCGTTCGGGTTTTCTCCAGCGGTTGGCTGAAATCAGCGAAACATGCTTCGATCTCGCACGATTCAGCGCAGATCTATCTTGATTGATTGCAGCTGTTTTCCATCGCGATCATGGTAATTCACGCGGATCTGCCCGGCATCGACCAGCATGTGGGCAAAATTGTCCTGACTCACCACTGCGCTGGTCAGCTCATGCCGATAGTCACCGTCGGCCGTTAGCGCCAAAGGCTGATCGAGGATAAATGTCGAGGCTTTGGCGTAGGGCAGCAACTTGCTGTTGTGCAGCGGCGAGGAAACGATGGTATGGACTTCGAAGTCCGGGTCTGCGCTGTGGGTCAGGCGCGAGGTCAGTGAGCCATGCACATCGCCGGAGATGAACACTACGTTCTTCAGTCGATGGGTGCGAATCACTTCCAGCAGGCGCAAGCGTTGCGCGGGAAAGCTCTTCCACGCGTCATCGCCGTGGAGTTTGCGATCCGGATAGAACATGACACTGGTGACTACAAACTTGACCCGTGCCGGGCTTTCGATCAGCCATTGGCACAGCGCTTGCTCCTGTTCTTCGTCCAGAATCCGGCGGTCATCTTGCGCCAAGTTGCGCCGGGTGCGACTGTCAGTGACAAACCATTCGATATCTCCATCGCTGAACTGATACCAATAGTTTTTTAATACCTGGTCAACTTGTCCGTTGGAAGTAACCGCGCAGGCCGGACTGTGACTGGCTTGATATATCTCATAAGCCGTCATTGCGTTACGGAACAACGAAGCGTCGGATTTGTGGGCATTGACCGGCCAGTTATCTTCTATCTCATGATCATCGAGAATCATGTAAGTTGGCGTGCCGGACATCAAGCGTTGAATGTTGGGTTGGGAGAACGCTGCGCGGTACTTTTCAAGAATTTCGTTATACTCCCGATCCGGCGCAATCAGGTTCAGATCGTCTACGTAGATCTGGTCGCCGGTCATCATGATCGCGCTGACCGGTGGCTGCGCGCCTTCGATCAACTGGCCGATGGATGAAAAAATTCGATCGCCCAAGTGCGGCAGTGACGGGATTCCCGCCGTCAGACGCAGGTAGCGACACGAGCCGAGGATATAAGCACGCGGTTGCGCGATCGCAGCGGCGCGGGTGCGCAGGCGATAAACTTCGCGAGGCCATTGCAGCGGCAGCTCCATCACGCTGTCCACAGTGTGGGTCGGACTCATCGGGCTAAACCAGCCCGCCTGGTATTCGTAGTCGGTGTCGGCGGTTAATTTGTCGAGCAGGATAACGGCTGACATGTCGCGCAGTAACTCAAGTTTTGCGAACGGGGCTTTCAGCCACTGTTGCGTTCCGGATACCCGGTAACGAATTCCACCGAACACTGCGGTATTTAATTGAAACTCACCGCGTATAAAAATTCGCGATTGATTAGTTGTGGTGTGGCCAATAATCGGGCCGACGGTGGGCTTGAGCATGTTCGAATCCATTCGAATTGATATAAGTTAAAAGTTACAGTTTCCCAACTATTGTCGGCGGTAACTTAGTTGCGCCAAGGTTAGTTGTGCGCGCATAAAAAATATCGAAGCGAAGGGGACTTGGGCTGTGGCCGAATTCAGCACAGTTTGTGGGAAAAATTCGATAGGTCTTTATTACAGGCAAAAAAAGCCCCGCCAAACTGACGGGGTTGAGGTACGAGCGTGTGGCGCTCGAAAACGTGGAACGCGATTGGCCCTCCGTTGCCGGAGGGCCGATCGGCTTACAGCAGGATCGTGCGGATGTCCGCCAGCAGGCTGCTCAGACGCTGGGTGAAGCGTGCGGCAGCGGCGCCGTTGATCACACGGTGATCGTAGGACAGCGACAGCGGCAGCATCAGTTTCGGCTGGAAGGCTTTGCCGTCCCAGACTGGCTGGATGGTTGCCTTGGAAACACCGAGGATCGCCACTTCCGGCGCGTTGACGATCGGCGTGAAGCCGGTGCCGCCAATGTGGCCGAGGCTGGAAATGGTGAAGCAGGCGCCTTGCATGTCGTCAGCGGTGAGCTTCTTGTCGCGGGCTTTGGCTGCCAGCGCAGCCGCTTCAGCAGCCAGTTGCAGCAGGCTTTTCTGATCGACGTTCTTGATCACCGGTACCAGCAGGCCATCCGGCGTGTCGACGGCGAAGCCGATGTTCACGTATTTCTTGCGGATGATCGCTTTGCCGCTTGGCGCCAGCGAACTGTTGAAGTCCGGCAGTTCCTTGAGCATATGCGCGCAAGACTTGAGCAGCAGCGGCAGGATGGTCAGCTTGACGCCAGCCTTCTCTGCAACGGCTTTCTGCGCGATACGGAACGCTTCCAGCTCGGTGATATCAGCCGAATCGAACTGCGTCACGTGCGGAATGTTCAGCCAGCTGCGGTGCAGACTCGACGCGCCGATCTGCATCAGACGAGTCATCGGCACTTCTTCGATTTCGCCGAAACGGCTGAAGTCGACGACCGGAATCGGCGGGATGCCTGCGCCACCGGTTGCGCCGGCAGCAGCGGCCGGTGCTTCCTTGGCCTTCTGCATCATGGCTTTGACGTAAGCCTGGACGTCTTCTTTCAAGATGCGACCGTGTGGACCGCTTGCGCCGACAGCGTTCAGCTCGACACCGAACTCACGCGCCAGTTGACGCACGGCCGGGCCGGCGTGAACTTTGGCGCCTGGCTTGGCAGGAGCAGCAACCGCAGCGGCAACCGCAGGTGCGGCGGCAGCAGGAGCAGCAGCGGCTGGCGCAGGTGCGCTCGGTGCAGCCGCGGCAGGTGCCGGAGCAGCAGCCGGAGCGGCGCCTTTGACTTTCAGTTTCAGAATCAGGTCGCCGGTGCTGACTTCGTCATCCAGTTTGACGGAAATGCTTTCCACCACGCCGGCGGCAGGCGATGGAATTTCCATGCTGGCCTTGTCGGATTCCAGGGTGATCAGCGACTGATCGGCTGTCACGCTGTCGCCAGCCTTGACCAGAACTTCGATGATCTTGGCTTTGCCAGCCGAACCGATGTCCGGAACGTGGATGTCCTGAACGCTGTCGGCAACCGGTGCAGCAGGCGCGGCAGCTTGAGCCGGCGCAGCAGCAGCGGCCGGAGCAGCAGCCTGAGCCGGAGCGGCCGCAGCAGGCGCCGCAGCACCCGCCACTTCCAGATCCAGAATCAGGTCGCCAGTGCCGACTTCATCGTTGAGCTTGACGCTGATGGCTTTGATCACGCCAGCGGCAGGCGATGGGATTTCCATGCTGGCCTTGTCGGATTCAAGGGTGATCAGCGATTGATCAGCTGCGACGGTGTCGCCGACCTTGACCTGAATCTCGATGATCTGTGCCTTGCCGGCCGAGCCGATGTCCGGCACGTGCACTTGCTGAACCGAAGCGGTAGCAGGTGCAGCAGCAGGCGCGGCCGGTGCAGGTGCAGCAGCCGGAGCTGCTTCCGCCTTGGCCGCCGGAGCGGCTGCCGCAGGAGCCGCTTCAGCGGCGCCCTCGACTTCCAGTTCAAGCAGTTCGTCGCCTTCTTTCAGGCGATCGCCCAGCTTCACTTTCAGGCTCTTGACGATACCGGCCTTCGGGGCCGGCACTTCCATGCTGGCCTTGTCCGATTCCAGGGTCAGGATGCTCTGGTCGGCTTCGATACGGTCGCCGACCTTCACAAACAATTCGATTACTTCACCTTCACCGCTGCCGATGTCAGGTACGCGAATGAGTTCGCTCACAGGGGTTCTCCTCAGCAGTCCAGTGGGTTGCGTTTTTCCGGGTCGATGCCGAACTTGACGATGGCTTCAGCCACCACCTTAGGTTCGATATCACCACGGTCAGCCAGTGCTTCCAGGGCTGCCAACACCACGAAATGACGGTCAACTTCGAAGAAATGACGCAGTTTCTTGCGGCTGTCGCTGCGGCCGTAGCCGTCGGTGCCGAGGACTTTGAATTCCTTGGACGGTACCCACTGACGAATCTGCTCGGCGAACAGTTTCATGTAGTCGGTGGAGGCGATGACCGGACCTTTACGGCCGTTCAGGCACTCTTCGACGTAGCTCAGCTGCGGCTTCTGGCCCGGGTGCAGACGGTTGCTGCGTTCAACGGCAAGGCCGTCGCGACGCAGTTCGTTGAAGCTGGTAACGCTCCATACGTCGGCACCGATGTTGAACTCTTCACGAAGGATCTTCGCAGCTTCACGCACTTCACGCAGGATGGTGCCGGAGCCCATCAGTTGCACGTGGTGCGCGGCTTCGCGGGTGTCTTCTTCCAGCAGATACATGCCTTTCTTGATGCCTTCTTCGGCACCGGCCGGCATGGCTGGCTGCTGGTACGACTCGTTCATCACGGTGATGTAGTAGAAGACGTCCTGTTGCTCTTCGGTCATCTTCTTCATGCCGTCCTGAATGATCACCGCCAGCTCGTAGCCGTAGGTCGGATCATAGGTGCGGCAGTTCGGGATGGTCGCGGCCAGCATGTGGCTGTGACCGTCTTCGTGTTGCAGGCCTTCACCGTTCAGGGTGGTACGGCCGGCGGTGCCGCCGATCAGGAAGCCACGGGTGCGGCTGTCGCCAGCGGCCCATGCCAGATCGCCGATACGCTGGAAGCCGAACATCGAGTAGAAGATGTAGAACGGCAGCATCGGCTGGTTGTGGCTGGAGTACGAAGTACCGGCAGCGATGAAGGAGCTCATGGCGCCCGCTTCGTTGATGCCTTCTTCGAGAATCTGGCCCTTCTTGTCTTCCTTGTAGAACATCACCTGGTCTTTATCGACTGGCTCGTAGAGCTGGCCGACGGAGGAGTAAATGCCCAACTGACGGAACATGCCTTCCATACCGAAGGTACGGGCTTCGTCCGGGATGATCGGTACGATGCGTTGGCCGATTTCCTTGTCCTTGACCAGTTGCGCGAGGATGCGCACGAAAGCCATGGTGGTGGAAATTTCACGGTCGCCCGAACCGTCGAGGATAGCCTTGAGGGTATCCAGTGGCGGCGTCGGAATGTTGAAACTCTTGGCGCGGCGCTGTGGCACGAAACCGCCGAGGGCCGTGCGGCGCTCGCTCAGATAGCGAGCTTCTGCGCTGCCGACTTCCGGCTTGAAGAACGGCAGGTTTTCCAGCTCCTCATCCTTGACCGGGATGTCGAAACGATCACGGAACAACTTCAGGCTGTCGACATCGACTTTCTTGGTGTTGTGCGCAGTGTTTTTCGCTTCGCCGGCACCGGTGCCATAACCCTTGATGGTCTTGGCGAGGATGACGGTCGGTTGTTCTTTGTGGTTGACCGCTTCGTGGTATGCCGCGTAGACCTTGTACGGGTCGTGGCCGCCACGGTTGAGTTTCCAGATCTCGTCGTCGGACAGATCAGCAACCATCGCCTTGAGTTCTGGCGTGTTGAAGAAATGTTCACGCACGAACGCGCCGTCTTTGGCTTTGTAGTTCTGGTACTCGCCGTCGATGACTTCGTCCATGCGACGTTGCAGGATGCCGTCGACGTCTTTGGCCAGCAGAGGGTCCCAGAAACGGCCCCAGATGACTTTGGTCACGTTCCATTGAGCACCACGGAACACGCCTTCGAGTTCCTGGATGATCTTGCCGTTGCCGCGAACCGGGCCGTCGAGGCGCTGCAGGTTGCAGTTGATGACGAAGATCAGGTTGTCGAGCTTCTCGCGGCCGGCCAAGGAGATTGCACCCAGCGATTCCGGCTCGTCGCACTCGCCATCGCCGAGGAAGCACCAGACTTTCTGCTTGCCTTCAGGGATGAAACCACGGGCTTCGAGGTACTTCATGAAGCGTGCCTGGTAGATCGCCTGGATCGGGCCCAGCCCCATCGAAACGGTCGGGAACTGCCAGAAATCAGGCATCAGCCATGGGTGCGGGTAGGACGACAGACCGTTGCCATCAACTTCCTGACGGAAGTTGTTCATCTGGTCTTCGGTGATGCGGCCTTCCATGAATGCACGGGCGTAAACGCCTGGCGAGGTGTGGCCCTGGAAGTAGATCAGATCGCCGCCGTGTTCTTCGGTCGGGGCCTGGAAGAAGTAGTTGAAGCCGATGTCATACAGGGTCGCACTGGAAGCGAAGCTGGAGATGTGACCGCCCAGGTCAGAATCTTTCAGGTTCGTGCGCATTACCATGGCCATCGCGTTCCAGCGCACCAACGAGCGAATGCGGCGTTCCATGAACAGGTCGCCAGGCATGCGTGCTTCGTGGGTAACGGGGATGGTGTTGCGGTAAGGCGTGGTGATGGCGTACGGGAGTTGCGAACCGCTGCGGGTTGCTAGCTCACCCATACGGGTCATCAGATAATGAGCGCGGTCTTCGCCTTCTTTATCGAGAACCGATTCCAGGGCGTCCAGCCATTCCTGGGTTTCGACGGGATCGAGGTCTTGCATGGCTTGCTCCAGGGCGGAAAGGCTTCCAGAATCGGTTGCCTGAGTTTGCGACTGGCCTTGTGGGCAGACGATTTAAAATTCTTGGATTGCCGACTGGTTGTTCCGGCGGCGTGTAGTTTTACTACAAATCTTCCGGCATTTCAGCCTTTCGCATGTATAGACGAGTAGTAAAACTACAGATGAAAGGCTTCTGGCCTCCAACTGCGTTGTGAGAATAATCGTTAAGGTTGGTCGTTTTCCATCCGCAAAAGGTGAAAGATTGATGCTGGCTGCCAAAGAAGAAGAAAAATCAGCTATTTCTAACTTTTGTTCGACAGTCCATCGCGTAGCGGGTTTTCACCATTCACTACAAGCGGCCATTTACACGCCGATCAAGGATAGACCATGACCCTGCCCGTGCTTGCCGAACTGCCCGCCATTCTCCTGCCATTGGTCAGCCGATCTGCGCAGTCGTTCCACACGGCGGTTGCCGCGCTGGACGACGATCATGGCTTCGCATTGTGGACGCCTGAGCGCTGGGCGCAATTCGAGCGTGTCACCGCTGCCAGCGATTTCGTGATTGAACAGAGTGTTCGTGACCCTTTGATGTTGCTCGCGCTGGTGCAGTCCGGCGAGCTCGACCGACCGTTCGCTGCCGGTGAGTTGTGCGCGCAGATCGCAGCGGCGGTGAGTGCCGCGCAGACCGAAGACGAACTTGGCCGCGTTCTGCGTCGTCAGCGCGCCCGGCATCAGGTGCGGATCATCTGGCGCGACCTGACGCGCCAGGCCGATCTGGTGCAGACCTGCCGTGATCTCTCGGACATGGCCGACGCCAGCATCGATCAAGCCTATCAGTGGTTGTACAGCCGCCATTGCCAGCAGTTCGGCACACCGACCGGCCGCCGCAGCGGCGAGCCACAGCAAATGGTCATCCTCGGCATGGGCAAGCTCGGCGCGGTCGAGCTAAATCTGTCTTCGGATATCGACCTGATTTTCGCCTACCCCGAGGGCGGCGAAACCGTCGGCGTGAAACGTGCGCTGGATAATCAGGAATTCTTCATCCGTCTCGGTCAGCGCCTGATCAAGGCCCTCGATCCGATCACCGTCGACGGTTTTGTGTTCCGCGTCGATATGCGCCTGCGGCCGTACGGTTCTTCCGGCGCGCTGGTGCTGAGCTTCAATGCGCTGGAGCAGTATTACCAGGATCAGGGCCGCGACTGGGAACGCTACGCGATGATCAAGTCGCGGGTGGTGGCCGGCGATCAAGTCGCCGGTGCGCAGTTGCAAGAGATGCTGCGACCGTTCGTTTATCGGCGCTATCTGGACTTCTCGGCTATCGAAGCACTGCGCACCATGAAGCAATTGATCCAGCAGGAAGTGCGGCGCAAAGGCATGGCCGACAACATCAAGCTGGGTTCTGGCGGCATTCGTGAAGTTGAATTCATCGCCCAAGCGTTCCAGTTGATCCACGGCGGACGCGATCTGAGTCTGCAACAGCGTCCGCTATTAAAGGTATTGAGCACGCTGGAGGGACAGGGTTATCTGCCGCCGGCGGTGGTCAGCGAGTTGCGCGAAGGTTACGAGTTTCTGCGTTACACCGAACACGCGATCCAGGCGATTGCCGACCGGCAGACGCAAATGCTGCCGGACGGCGCGCAGGATCAGGCGCGTATCGCTTTCATGCTCGGCTTCGACAGCTGGGATGCGTTCCACGAAAAACTGGTGTTCTGGCGTGGCCGCGTGGCCTGGCATTTCGCTCAGGTGATCGCTGATCCCGACGAAGAAGAGGGCACCGAAAGCGAAGTGGTGGTCGGCGGCGAATGGCTGCCGCTGTGGGAAGAAGCGCAGGACGAAGAGGCCGCTTGCCGACAACTGGAGGAGGGCGGTTTCGCTGATGCGAGCAAGGCCCTGAGAGCGTTGGCGGGCCTGCGCGGCAGTCCGCAATTGCGCGCGATGCAGCGTCTGGGCCGTGAGCGCCTCGATGCGTTTATCCCGCGTCTGCTTGCCCAAGCAGTTGAGCACGACAACCCGGATCTGGTGCTGGAACGGGTATTGCCGCTGGTGGAAGCGGTTGCCCGGCGCTCGGCCTATCTTGTATTGCTCACGGAAAACCCTGGCGCGCTGCGCCGCTTACTGACGCTGTGTGCGGCCAGTCCGTGGATTGCCGAGCAGATCACCCGTTTCCCGCTGCTGCTCGATGAATTGCTCAACGAAGGGCGTTTGTTCAAACCGCCATTGGCGCCGGAACTGGCCGCCGAGTTGCGCGAACGCCTGACGCGTATCCCGGAAGACGATCTCGAACAACAGATGGAAGCGCTGCGCCATTTCAAACTGGCGCACCGTTTGCGCGTGGCTGCCTCGGAAATCGCCGGCAGCCTGCCGTTGATGAAAGTCAGCGATTATCTGACCTGGCTCGCCGAAGCGATCCTCGAGCAAGTGCTGGCCCTGGCCTGGCGTCAGACCGTGGCCAAGTACGGCACGCCGCTGCGCACCGACGGCACCCTGTGCGATCCCGGCTTCATCATTGTCGGTTACGGCAAAGTCGGCGGTCTGGAGCTCGGGCATGGTTCGGATCTGGATCTGGTGTTCATCCACGACGGCGATCCGCAGGCGGAAACCGATGGGGCGAAACCTATCGACGGCGCGCAGTTCTTCACCCGTCTCGGCCAGCGGATCATTCACTTGCTGACGGCGCAGACCAACTCCGGTCAGCTGTATGAAGTTGATATGCGTCTGCGCCCGTCCGGGGCATCCGGGTTGCTGGTGAGTTCGCTCGGCGCGTTTGCGCGCTATCAGGAAAACGAAGCCTGGACCTGGGAGCATCAGGCGCTGGTGCGCGCGCGGGTGCTGGTCGGCAGTCAGGATGTTGGCCAAGCGTTCGAGAAGGTTCGCGCGCAAGTGTTGGGCAAGGGGCGCGATCTGGCCAAGCTGCAACAGGAGGTCAGCGAGATGCGCGCGAAGATGCGCGGCAACCTCGGTAGCAAGAGCACCGCTGCCGGTACGGCGGCTAACGCCTTCGAGGCCACGGCGCCGTTCGATCTCAAGCAGGACGCCGGAGGTATCGTCGATATTGAATTTATGGTGCAATACGCGGCCCTGGCGTTGTCGCAGACCCACCCGGCGTTACTGCGCTGGAGCGACAATATCCGCATTCTGGAAGAGCTGGAACACGAAGGGCTGATGCCTGCCGAAGATGCCAGTCTGTTGCGCGAGGCCTACAAAGCCTACCGCTCCGCCGCGCACCGACAGGCCTTGCAGAAGGATCCCGGGGTAATACCGGGCGACCAGTTCGCGGACGAACGGCGCCAGGTAATGCGAATCTGGCGTGAGCTGGGGCTAAGCTGATTTTCGCGGCGGGGAGGCATTGGCCTCCCCGGTTCGTTTTTGGAAACCACATGAATATTCTGATCGTTGGGCCCAGTTGGGTCGGTGACATGGTGATGGCGCAGACACTGTTTCAGTGTCTCAAGCAACGCCACCCGCAGTGCGAGATCGACGTACTGGCCCCCGAGTGGAGCCGGCCGATCCTCGAGCGCATGCCTGAAGTGCGCAAGGCCTTGAGCTTCCCGCTCGGCCACGGCGCGCTGGAACTGGCGACGCGTCGACGCATCGGCAAGTCCCTGCGCGGCCAGTATGACCAGGCGATTCTGCTGCCGAACTCGCTGAAGTCGGCGCTGGTGCCGTTCTTTGCCGGCATCCCCAAACGTACTGGCTGGCGCGGCGAATTCCGTTATGGCTTGCTGAATGACGTGCGCACGCTCGATAAAGAGCGCTATCCGCTGATGATCGAGCGCTTCATGGCGCTGGCTTATGAGCCGAACGCCGAGCTGCCAAAACCCTATCCGCGTCCAAGCCTGCAAATCGATCCGGTCAGCCGCGAGGCCGCGCTGGCCAAGTTCGGTCTGAGCCTCGACCGTCCGGTGTTGGCCCTGTGTCCCGGCGCCGAGTTTGGTATTTCCAAGCGCTGGCCGTCCGAGCACTACGCCAAGGTTGCCGAAGCACGCATTCGCGAAGGCTGGCAGGTGTGGCTGTTCGGTTCGAAGAACGATCACGCGGTTGGTGAAGAAATCCGCGCGCGGCTGATTCCTGGCTTGCGTGAAGAATCGGTCAACCTCAGTGGCGATACATCGATGGCCGAGGCGATTGATCTGCTGTCCTGCGCCGACGCGGTAGTCTCCAACGATTCCGGGCTGATGCACGTTGCGGCGGCGCTGAATCGTCCATTGGTGGCGGTCTACGGTTCGACTTCGCCGGGCTTCACCCCGCCGCTCGCCGAGCACGTCGAGATCGTGCGCCTGGGCCTCGATTGCAGCCCGTGCTTCGAGCGCACTTGCCGTTTCGGCCATTACAACTGCCTGCGCCAGCTGATGCCGGACGCGGTCAACGAAGCCTTGCAGCGTTTGCAGGGCTCTGTGGTCGAGGTTCAATAGTTTGCGCATATTGCTGATCAAGACTTCATCGCTGGGCGACGTGATTCACGCGTTGCCGGCGCTGACTGACGCCGCCCGGGCCATTCCCGGAATCAAGTTCGACTGGGTGGTGGAAGAAGGCTTCGCCGAGATTCCGACCTGGCACCCGGCCGTGGGCAAAGTGATTCCGGTGGCGATCCGCCGCTGGCGCAAGAACATCTGGAAAACCATCACCAGCGGCGAGTGGAAGCGCTTCAAGCAAGCGGTACGCGCGCAGAAATATGACTTGGTAATCGACGCCCAGGGCCTGCTGAAAAGCGCCTGGCTGACGCGCTACGTCAAGGCTCCGGTGGCCGGTCTGGATAAAGGCTCGGCGCGCGAGCCAATTGCCGCGCGGTTCTACGACCGCAAACTGGCAGTGGCGCGTGGTCAGCACGCGGTCGAGCGTGTGCGTCAGTTGTTCGCCATCGCTTTAGGCTATGACTTGCCGAAAGGCTTGGGCGATTACGGTCTCAACGTCGAGCCGCTGGTCGAGTTGCCACGCAAGAGTGCCTACGTGGTGTTCCTGCACGGCACCACGTGGGACACCAAACACTGGCCGGAAGCCTACTGGCGCGAGCTGACCGAACGCGTCGGCTACCTCGGCGTCGGCATCAAGCTGCCGTGGGGCAATCCGCTGGAGAAGGCCCGCGCCGAGCGCATCGCTGCCGGTTTCAAACACGCCGAAGTGCTGCCGAAACTCAATCTGGCCGGGGTCGGCAAAGTCTTGGCCGGCGCGCAGGCTTGCGTGGCGGTGGACACCGGTCTGGGCCACTTGGCCGCTGCGCTGGATGTGCCGACGATTTCCCTGTTCGGCCCGACCAATCCGGGCCTGACCGGCGCCTATGGCAAGCTGCAGATTCATCTCGGCAGTGACTTCCCGTGCGCGCCGTGCCTGCAAAAGAAATGTACGTATCAACCGACCGCGCAGGATGCCCGTCAGTTTGACCTGAAACGCGAGTGGCCTCTGTGCTTCACGCGTCTGAATCCCGAGCGTGTCGCCAGCCGTCTGAGCACGTTGTTAATGGCTGAGGAGCTGCGCTGATGCAATTGGCTTTTGTCCTGTACAAATATTTCCCGTTCGGTGGTCTGCAGCGCGATTTCATGCGCATCGCCCTCGAATGCCAACAGCGCGGCCACAAGATTCGCGTCTACACGCTGATCTGGGAGGGCGACGTGCCGCCCGGTTTCGAAGTGCTGGTGGCGCCGGTCAAGGCGTTCTTCAATCACCGCCGTAACGAAAAACTCAGCGCGTGGATGGAGGCTGATCTGGCCAAGCGTCCGGTGGATCGTCTGATCGGCTTCAACAAGATGCCGGGGTTGGACGTGTATTACGCCGCCGACGGCTGCTTCGAAGACAAGGCGCAGAATCTGCGCAACTTGCTGTACCGTCGCTGGGGCCGCTACCGGCATTTCGCCGAGTACGAGCGCGCGGTGTTCGCCAAAGACGCGAAGACCGAAGTGCTGATGATTTCCGAAGTGCAGCAGCCGCTGTTCATCAAGCATTACGACACGCCGCTGGAACGCTTCCATTTGCTGCCGCCGGGCATCGCTCAGGATCGTCGCCGTCCAGCGGATGCCGACGAGATTCGTGCCGGGTTCCGCGCCGAATTCAATCTGAAAGACGACGAATTGCTGTTGGTGCAGATCGGCTCCGGGTTCAAGACCAAGGGCGTTGATCGCAGCCTCAAAGCACTGGCCGCGCTGCCAGCCGAATTGAAGAAACGCACCCGGCTGTTTGTAATCGGCCAGGATGACCCCAAATTGTTCCAGATGCAGAGCGCCACTCTGGGGCTCGGCGATAACGTGACGTTCCTCAAGGGCCGTAGCGATATCCCGCGTTTCCTGCTCGGCGCCGATCTGTTGATCCACCCGGCGTACAACGAAAACACCGGTACCGTGCTGCTCGAAGCGCTGGTCGCCGGGTTGCCGGTACTGGTCAGCGCGGTCTGCGGTTACGCCCATTACATCGCCGAGGCCGACGCCGGGCGAGTGCTGGACGAACCGTTCGATCAGGCGCAGTTGACGCAATTTTTGACTGAAATGTTGCACGACGACGCTGCACGGGCGGCCTGGAGCCGCAACGGTCTGGCTTTTGCCGAGACGGCCGACCTCTACAGCATGCCGCAGCACGCGGCCGATGTGATTCTGGCGGAGCACGCTTAAATGAAGTTGATGCTGGCTGAACCGTTCAAGAGCCTCTGGGCTGGCCGCGATCCGTTCGCGGAAGTCGAGGGCTTGCAAGGCGAGGTATACCGCGAGCTGGAAGCTCGGCGGACTTTGCGCACGGAAGTCGACGGCAACGGATTTTTCGTCAAGATCCACCGGGGCATTGGCTGGGGCGAAATCTTCAAAAATCTGCTGACCGCCAAGCTGCCGGTGCTCGGCGCGGGCCAGGAGTGGAAGGCGATCCAGCGTTTGCAGGAAGTCGGCGTGCCGACCATGACCGCCGTTGCATACGGCGAGAAGGGTAGCAACCCGGCAGATCAGCATTCGTTCATCGTCACCGAAGAGCTGGCGCCGACCGTCAGCCTCGAAGATTTCAGCATCGACTGGATCAAGCAGCCACCGCAGCCGAAACTCAAGCGCGCACTGATCGCCGAAGTCGCACGCATGACCGGCATGATGCACCGCGCCGGGGTTAACCATCGCGACTGCTACATCTGCCACTTCCTGCTGCACACCGACAAACCGGTGACGGCTGAAGACTTCAAGCTTTCGGTGATCGACCTGCACCGTGCCCAGACCCGCACGAAGATCACACAGCGCTGGCGCAACAAGGATCTGGCCGCGCTGTACTTTTCCGCGCTGGACATCGGTCTGACTCGCCGCGACAAACTGCGTTTTCTCCAAGGCTATTTCCAGCAACCGCTGCGCCAGATTCTGGCGGAAGAAGCAGCGCTGCTGAGCTGGCTCGAAGGCAAGGCCAACAAGCTTTATGCGCGCAAACAGCGTTATGGGGATGCGCTCTGATGGCCGGTTGGACTTTAGAGCCTGAGTACAGCGACCTCGCGGAAGATTTCGGTAGCCTTGAAGCGGTGTTCGCGTTGCAGGGCGAGCGCCTGACCTGGGATCCGCTGTCCGAGGTGATTCGCGTACAGCGCAATGGCGTCAATTATTACGTCAAGCGCTACGTCGGTGCCGGCAAAGGCTTGCGCCGTTATCTGGGCAAACCTCGGGTGAAGATGGAGTGGCAGAATCTCAAGCGTTTCGCCAAATGGGGTATTCCCACAGCCGAGGTTGTGGCTTGGGGCCTGGAACGCAACGGCATGGCGTATGACCGTGGGGCGATGATCACCCGCGAATTGCCGCGTACCGAAGACCTGTCGGCGCTGGCCGACCGCAATGATCCGAAACTCAAGGATCGGGCCTGGGTCGATGGTGTCAGCCGCCAGTTGGCCGCGTATACCCGCGTGATGCATGACCATCGCTTCACGCACAACGATCTGAAATGGCGCAATTTGCTGATCGACGATCAGGCACAGCTGTTTCTGATCGACTGCCCGAACGGCGATTTCTGGCGCGGGTTCTGGCTCAAGTACCGGATCACCAAGGATCTGGCCTGCCTCGACAAGGTGGCCAAATATCACCTGTCGAGTACCCAGCGCCTGCGCTTTTACCTGCAATATCGCCAGCGTGACCGACTGAATGCCGCCGACAAGAAACGCATTCGTCACGTAGTGAGATTTTTCGAGGGACGCGAATGACTGATTTTCTCGCCGCTGAAGACCGAGCGCTGCTTGAGCGCCACGGCCTCGGTTCCTTCGACGCACTCTGGGCCAAACAGCTCGAAGCGGTGGATGAGCCGAACACCGCCGGCGGAGGCTGGAGCAGCGTGTTTCGCCTCGAGGTTGAAGGTCACGCCTATTACCTCAAGCGCCAGAGCAATTATCTGACCCGCACCTTGCATGCGCCGTTCGGCGAGCCGACCTTTGCCCGGGAATTTCGCAACATCAGTCGCTACAAAAAGCTCGGGATTCCAGCGTTGCAAGCGGTGTTCTTCGGTCAGCGCAAAGTCGAAGGCGAAGTCCGCGCGATCCTGCTGACCCGTGCCCTCGATGGCTGGGACGATCTTGATTCGCTGTTGCAGCGCTGGTCGAGTCTGAGCGCTGCGCAGCAATCGGCGATTCTCACGGCCTGCGGTCAACTGGCGCGGTATCTGCACGGTGTGCGTCAGGTGCATGGCTGTTTTTATCCCAAGCACATTTTCTTGCAGGCCAATGGCGCGGGCTATCGAGCGCAGTTGATCGATCTGGAGAAAACCCGGCCATTGCTGTTCGGTCAGCGTGATCGGGTCAAGGATCTTGAACCGCTACTGCGGCGTGCACCGCAGTGGAGCGAAGCGCAGCAGCGTGAACTGCTGGCGGTGTATCTCGAGCAATCGACCGACAGTTCGCTGGTCGACAGCTGGATCACACGGCTGACCGCGCGCCGCAGCTACAAGAGGGCGCGCTGATGCAGCTGTCCGACCTGAAAAACGCCGGGCGCACGCCGAGTCTGCCGCTGACTGTCTCGTTGGCGGATGCGGCGGGCACGGCGGATTTGCAGTTGCTCAGCCTGCTGCGGGTATTGCCGGGCCAGCGTTACGTCGGTGCCGGCGTGTGGCGCGGGCGCCCGGTGCTGGCCAAGTTGCTGGTGGGCGGCAAAGCCGCGCGGCATTTTCAGCGTGAACTGCAAGGCGTGAAACTGCTGGCCGCGCAGGGCCTGACCACGCCGCTGCTATTGGCCGATGGTTTGAAGGACGGTGAGGGCGGCTGGCTGCTGTTCGAATTCCTCGAAAACGCGGAAAGTCTGGGTGATGCCTGGCAGCAAGTCGAAGCATTGCCGGTGCTGGCAGATGAGCAAACAGCCGTATTGGCCGAAGCCCTTGGCGCTATTGCTCAACTGCACGGCAAAGGGTTGTGGCAGGAAGATCTGCATCTGGATAACTTGCTGCGCCACGGCGGTCAGTTGTACTTGATCGACGGTGCCGGTATCTGCGCCGAAAGCGCTGGCCAACCGTTGTCGCGACAGAAAGTGCTGGAAAACCTCGGGGTGTTTTTCGCCCAGTTGCCCAAGGCGCTGGAACCGTTCACCGAAGAACTGCTCGTGCATTACCTGCTGAGCAACGCCGAGCATGCATTGCCGCTGGAAGCCTTGCAGAAGCAGATCGACAAAGTCCGCGCCTGGCGTTTGCGCGATTACCTGATCAAGGTCGGGCGTGAATGCACGCTGTTCAGTGTCCAGCGCGGCGCGTTCGGATTGCGCGCGATTCGCCGCGAGGAAGAAGCGGCGATGCTGCCGGTGCTGGAGCAGGCCGATGCCTTGCTCGATCAGGGCCATCTGTACAAGACCGGCGGCGCGGCGAGCGTCGGAAAGGTCGAAGTGGCCGGTCGCGCGCTGGTGATCAAGCGTTACAACATCAAGGGGTTCGCCCATTGGCTCAAACGTTTCTGGCGTCCGAGCCGCGCCTGGCATTCGTGGCGTGAAGGCAATCGCCTGGCCTTCCTCGGGATCGCCACGCCGAAACCGCTGGCGATGCTGGAGACGCGGTTTTTCTGGCTGCGCTGCAAGGCTTACCTGGTGACGGAATATCTGCCGGGGCCGGACATCATCGAGCGGTTTGCGCCGTACGTGGAAAACGGCGATGCGCCGGAAAATGAATTACTCGCGCTGGATAACTTGTTCGCGCGGCTGATTGCCGAGCGCATCAGCCATGGCGATTTCAAGGGCCACAACCTGTTCTGGCACGAGGATCGCTGGGCGCTTATCGATCTGGATTCGATGTGCCAGCACGGCTCCGTGGGCAGCTTTGCCCCGGCCTATGCGAAGGATCGCGCGCGGTTCATGCGTAACTGGCCGGAGAGCAGCGCGTTGTATCAACTGATTGATCAGCGTTTGCCCAAGGATGTGTCGGGCGCTGCGTGATTTATCTCGCATGCCTGTAGGGCCATTCCGCAAAAAATTCTGATGGGGCATGTGGCGACAAATCCTTGTGACTTGTCCTACAGCCTCTACAGAACCCATGAACTGCCCCTCCTTCAGGCCCGATGCTAATTTGCCCCAATGTTTGTGGAGGGCAAATCTTGAGCATAAAAACGGCTGTAACCATCGGCGCTTTTTCCTGGGCTTTATCCGGCTGCGGCACCGCCGTCACGGTGTTGCAGGATGATGAAGGCGCTACGCGAAGTCTGAGAAAACAAAAAACCTACTGCCAATCCATTCCGCGCGTTTACAGCGGTCTGGCCCACGGCTTCTGTCTGCTGCATGCGCCTCCCGATCCCACGGGCATTCTGGTGCCCGTCGTCCTGCTTGACCTGACCCTGTCCGGGGTACTCGACACGGCGTGCCTGCCGTACACGATCTATCGCCAGACGGTGGATGGGAGCATCAGCATTTACTGGCGCGTGGGTCGCAGATAGCCCGCCAGGACGGGGTTCACCGGGTTGAAGAGCCTGGGTCAATTCGCACAGGATTATTCCAGCCACGTTTACGCTATAATCCCGCCCTTTAGCTGTCACTCGCCCGGTGCGAGGGCACATTATTTTTCGAGGCGCCTTGCGCCTGAATGCAGACTAAAGAGGCTAGACCCCTGTGGCATTGACGATTCTTGGCCTGTCCGGCGCCCTTAGCCATGATCCTTCCGCAGCCTTGTACATCGACGGCAAGCTGGTCGCGGCGGCTGAGGAAGAGCGCTTCGTACGCGATAAACATGCAAAGAACCGCATGCCCTACGAATCGGCAAAGTTCTGCCTGGAACAAGCCGGCATCAAGCCTTCCGACGTTGACGTGGTGGCGATTCCTTTCGCCCCGATCAGCCTGTTCGGCAAGGCGCGCTGGCAGTACGCCAAGCGTTACTGGTACGCCCCGGATCGCGCCCTCGATGCGATCCTGATGGGCAATCGTCGCTACAAGCGCTATCGCAACAAGATCGTCTTCTGCCTTGAGCAACTGGGCTTCGATCCGAAAAAAATCAAGATCGAGCCTGTTGAACACCACTTGGCTCACGCTTCCAGCGCCTACCACTGCTCGGGTTTCAAAGAGAAAACCGCGATTCTCGGTATCGACGGCAAGGGCGAATACGCCACGACCTTCTTCGGTTACGGCGAGAACGGCAAGATCCACAAGATCAAGGAATTCTTTGATCCGGACTCCCTCGGCGGCCTCTACGGCGCAATCACCGAGTTCCTCGGTTTCGATATGCTCGATGGCGAGTTCAAGGTCATGGGCATGGCGCCGTACGGCGACGCCAGCAAATATGACTTTTCGCGTCTGGCCTCGTTCGAAAACGGCGAGCTGGTGATCAACACCGACTACGCCAACGTCATCGGCCTGCGTCGTTACAAAGAGAAGGGCAAAGGCTATTACTTCTCGCCGAAGCTGATCGAGTGGCTGGGACCGAAGCGCGAAGGCGACATCGCCGACGAGCCGTACATCCACTACGCGGCGAGCATTCAGGCGCTGTTCGAAAAAATTTCGCTGCAGATGATCGATCACTACCTGGGCGACGTGCTCAAGGAAACCGGCAAGCTGGCCTACGCCGGCGGCTGCGCGTTGAACGTCAAGCTCAACCAGAAAATCATCGCGCGTGACGACGTAAAAGAACTGTTCGTGCAACCGGCGTCCGGCGATGCCGGCACTGCGGTTGGCGCGGCAGCTTACGTGTCGCACGCTCGCGGAGTACCGGTAGAGAAGATGGAACACGTCTACCTCGGCCCGTCGTACAGCAACGAAGACGTGATCGCTGCCTGCGCGCGTCATGCGAGCAAGCCGGCCTGGCGCAAGCTCGACAACATGCCGGAAAACATCGCCAAGATTATGGTCGACGGCAACCCGGTAGCCTGGTTCCAGGGCCGCATGGAGTTTGGTCCGCGTGCCTTGGGCGGTCGCTCGATCATTGGTTGCCCGAGCGCAATCGGTGTGGCTGACCGCATCAACCACCAGATCAAGTTCCGCGAGCGCTGGAGGCCTTTCTGCCCGTCGATGCTCGACACCGTTGCTCCACAGATGATCAAGATCGATCATCCTGCACCGTTCATGACCTTCACGTTCGAAGTGGCCGAAGAGTGGAAGACCCGCGTGCCGGAAGTTGTCCATGAAGACGGTACGTCCCGGGCTCAGGTGCTCAAGCGCGAATACAATCCGCGCTACTACGACATGATGAAAGCGCTCGAAGTGCTGACCGGTAACGGCGTGTCGCTGAACACCTCGCTCAACCGCCGTGGCGAGCCGATGATCTGCTCACCGACCGATGCGCTGAACATGTTCTTCGGTTCCGATCTACAGTATCTGATCATGGAAGACATCTTGGTGGTCAAAGAGGGCGCAAACGCTTATGACACGCTCGGCTGAACGCCATGTGTTGCAGTTCTGCCACGGCTATGACGGGCCGTTCCTGGACTGCGCGCGGCAGTATGCCAGCCTGTTTGTCGGCACCGGCTATCGGGTCACCACGGTCTTCCTGACCGGGGCGGCTGATAGCGAGGTGGCCGCGGCCTGCGCTTCCGATGAAGTGTTATTCATGGAATACAGCTCCAAGGCCATTCGTGGCCTGAAGCTGGGAGCCATTGGCGATCTGCGCAAGATCGCCGCTTCACGCAATTTCAGTTTCTGCATCGCCCATCGCTTCAAGCCGACCTACATCGCCTTGCTCGGCACCTCGCTGCCGGTGATTGGCGTGCATCACGCGTTTGACGACTACAAACGCGGCACGCGCAGATTGTTCGCGCAGTTCTTTCGCAAGCGTCTGAGCCTGCTGGGCGTGTCCGATTCGGTGCGCGACAACATGCGGCGCTGCTTGCCGAAGTGGCCGGCAGAGCGTATCCAGACCCTGTACAACCGCATCGATGTGCTAGCGCTGCAGACCCGTCAGGTGTCAGTTCGCGAAGCGCGCGAGACCCTCGGTCTGGCAGCGGATGCGTGGATTGTCGGCAACGTCGGTCGCCTGCATCCGGACAAGGATCAGACCACGTTGCTGCATGGTTTCGCCGCGGCATTGCCCGGTCTGCCGGCCAATAGCCAACTGGTGATCCTTGGCATCGGACGTCTGGAGCAGAACCTCAAAGAGCTGGCTCGCGAGTTGGGTATCGGTGACCGGGTGCTGTTTCTCGGTCAGGTACCGGAAGCGCGCATCTACTTCCGCGCCTTCGATGTATTCGCTCTGAGCTCCGATCACGAACCGTTCGGCATGGTGCTGCTGGAGGCCATGGCCGCCGGTGTGCCGTTGCTCGCCACGGCGTGCTCCGGGGCCAGGGAAGTGGCCGAAGGCGTGGGCATTCTGTTCCCGGTCGGCGATGCCGAACGCCTGGCTCAGGGGCTGCAGCATCTGGCCGCGATGGACGATCATCAACGTCGGCAGTGTGCCGAAATGATGCTCGATCGCCTGCGTGAGCGCTTTTCCGACCGCGCGGTGCGCGAAATCTTCTGGCATTTGCCACAAGTTACCGATCTGGCACCGAGGGGCTGATGCTCAACCGATTTCAAGGCTGGCGTGAACGTGGCTGGTCGCTCGTCGACGCCTCAACTTATGCGCAGGCCTGGCAGCGTTTTGGCGGCAGCGTCGCGACCCATCCTATGGTGGTTGAGCGTCTGGCGGATCTGGCCGGCATTCCGGTGCGTTATCTGGCCTGGGAGCTGCAGGGCGAAATGCAAGCCGCGATCCCGACCTGGGGCCGCGATCTGGCACTGTCCAAGGACGTGCTCAAGCGCAATGGCAAAAAGGGGCTGTTTGATCTCGGTAACGCCGAGCTGATCCTGCCAGCCGCCGCTGACGCTCAGGCACCGCTGCGTCATCGCGGGCGCTACCTGTCGCAACTCAACGAAACTCGCTTCAGCGGTCTCAAACCGCAGACCGAACAACTGGCGATGGCCCGAACTCCCGAAGAACTGTCGAAGAAGTTTCGCTACAACCAGCGCCGCGAATTGCGTCTGCTGGAAGAGGCCGGCGGTGTGGTGCGACCGGTCAGCGAGTTTTCCAGCAGTGAACTGGCAGCGATCTACTGCGATCTGTTTCAGCGTCGTTGGGGCTTCCCGGCCACTGGCGCGGCGCGCATGGCTGAAGTCATCGAGCTGTTGCGCGAACTGTTGATCGGTTCGGTGATTTTC
Organism: Pseudomonas sp. TWP3-2; assembly: GCF_049897765.1. Classification (NCBI taxonomy): domain Bacteria; kingdom Pseudomonadati; phylum Pseudomonadota; class Gammaproteobacteria; order Pseudomonadales; family Pseudomonadaceae; genus Pseudomonas; species Pseudomonas sp. TWP3-2. The sequence continues at coordinate 452,015 of NZ_JAFCWW010000001.1, forward strand.
CTCAACGATGCGCCGATTGCGATCCAATTGGTGTATCGCGTCGAGGCCGCCGAGTGGATCAGCGTCGAGTACATCAATGGCGGCGTCGATCCCGAAACCCGTGAGTTCAGCCCCGGCAGCGTACTGAGTTTCCTCAACACGCAAAGCGCCTGGGAACATGCCCGCGCGCTGAACAAGCCGCTGCGTTTTTCCTTTGGTCGCGCCGACCGTGAATACAAGGATCGCTGGTGCAATCCTGTGCCGGTGTTCACCGTATGAGTCAGCCCATGAGCCGCAAACAGCAACTGCTCAAGCGTCACCGTCGCAACAAGCGGATCGGTCTGTTGATTGCGCTGGTCGGGTTGATTGCCCTCGGTGTGTTGGTCGTCTGGTGGCTGCCGCTGGTGCTGGCAGTCGTCGGCTGGATCGCCCATGAAGCGTGGTTTGCCGACCATTTGTTCTATTCGCCTAAAGACGATTACCAATACAGCTTTCCTCCCTATACCCCGCAGCCGAAAGTGCATTTGAGCGGTGAGCAATTGCGCCTGGACGAGGGCGTGATGCTGGTCGACGATGCCACGCTGATTCTCGCTGTACGGGTGAAAGGCTCTTGGCTCGGACGTTTTCTCGATCCGCGCGTCGAGTTGATCGGCGGAACCAATTCCGACGTGCAGACCTTCGAGCGAGGCGTTAACGGTTTGCGTTATCTGAACCTCAGCGGTCAGGCGCAGGCCTTGTCGCAAGGTCAGCTGCGCCTGCGCGGGCGCTATTGCCGAGTCTCTGGCGAACCCGTCCTGTGGGCGCTGGAACAGCCGGACTACCGCCGTCAGCGAGTCATGGTCATCGCACCCCACGCCGACGATGCCGAGCTCGCCGCTTACGGTTTGTACAGCCAGGCCGATGACGCCTGGATCGTCACCCTGACGGCCGGCGAGATCGAAGCCGAGCACTACCAAAAGCTCGGACTGAACCAGGTCGAGGCGGCACGGCTCAAGGGCCGGCTGCGTGCCTGGGACAGCCTTGCGGTGCCGCGCTGGGCCGGTGTGCCGCCGGAGAACTGCGTACAGCTTGGCTATTTCTGCCTGCAACTGGCGGCGATGCAAGCTGCACCAAGCCAGCCTGTTGGTTCGCGCGAAGCGGATTTGAACGACACTCGGCTGTTTCGCCAACTCAATCCGTTCATCTTGCCCGGCGATGCCGACGGCGCACCGACCTGGAACAATCTGCTGGCCGACTTGCGCGAAGTGCTGATCCGGGCACGTCCGGATGTGCTCGTGTTGCCGCACCCGACACTTGATCCGCACCCCGACCATATCTGTGCCCGACAAGCTGTGCTCGAAGCCCTCAGCGGTCTCGACTGGCAGCCGACGCTGCTGGGTTACGCCAATCATTTGCACGACAACGACCGCTGGCCGATGGGTGATTCCGGGCAAGGCATCGCACTGCCACCGGCGTTTGACGCATCGGTAGCGATGCAGCCGTTGTGTTTGCCGTTATCAATCGAGCAGCAACGCGATAAAGCCATGGCGCTGGGCATGATGCATGACCTGCAACCGCCGGCACCTTTCAAGCGCCGCTTGCGCCGGTTATTCCAGCGTTTTCTGGCTTGCAGGGCACCGTCGGTGTACGGCGAGAACGAATTCTTCAGAAAAGCCGTCAGACGCCATGAATTGTTCTGGCTTTTGAAGCATGGTGAAACACCTGTGAAGCAGAATTGAAGCCATTCGCGGCTTAGCATTGACGTGTGTTTGATAGCGCCGGTGATTTACTGTGATTAATCCATACCCTCGGATTCTGTTTCTGATTCCGTATTTTGGCCAGTGGCCATTCTGGATGCCGTTCTTCCTTGAAAGTTGCCGGCACAATGCCGACATTGATTGGCTGCTGTTCAGTGACTGCGGTACACCGCCGAATCTGCCGCCCAACGTCACGGTCGAGGCCATGACGTTCGACGATTACTGCGGGTTGGTGTCAAAACGGCTGGGGATCGATTTCGCCCCTCGGGCGGCTTACAAGCTGTGCGACATCAAGCCTGCGCTTGGCCACATCCATGCCGATCGACTGCAAGGCTATGATTTTTGGGCATTCGGCGATATTGACCTCGTATACGGTGACCTGCGAAGTTACTTCACGCCTGATCGACTGGCCGGATATGACCTGTTTTCGACCCATGAACGACGGGTTGCCGGGCATCTGTGCCTGATGCGCAACACGGCGCGCAAGCGTGAGCTGTTCATGAAGATAAAGAATTGGCGGCTGCGGTTTACCGATCAAGAACACCATGCGCTGGATGAAGGAGCATTCAGTCGAATTTTTCTCTGGCGCAAGAATTTTCCCGAGCCGCTGTTCACTCTGGTGGGCAAGTTCAATCCGTGGCGTCGCCGCAGCGAGTTCACTGAGGCATTCAGTACACCCGGGGGCTGCATCAAGTGGCACGATGGCACCGATGATTTTCCGCGCCGCTGGTTTTGGCGCAATGGCAATTTGAGCAACGATCGCGATGGCGATCGCCGGTTTCCGTATTTCCATTTCGTCTGCTGGAAGCGCAACGAATGGTCACGGTTACCTCAACCCGATCCGGCGGAGATCAGGCGCATTGCTGCCGATCCCGCCTGGATCATTGATGCAACGGGTTTTCACCGGGGAGATTTATGAGTCAACGGTCAAAGGTTCTGCAGCTGCAGCCAGACTACAACGTCAAAGCCCATGATTTCGCCGACCTCGCGGAGCAGATTGTCAAAGCCCTGCCGGCTGATCGCTTTGAGGTAACCGCAGCGTTTCTGCGCGGCAAACCAGGGCCGGGCGAGGCTGTCAGCCGGGCCGACCGTTCGGTGTATTTCGAGTTTTCCGACAAGTCGCTCAAGGGCCTGCGCTTGCGCGCGATGTGGGCGCTGTACAAATTCTGTCGTCAGGAAAAATTCGACGTAGTCATCTGCAATCGCTTCAAACCGGTGAACATGATGCTCACGCTCAATCGCTGGCTGAAAGTGCCGCTGTGCATCGGCATTTCCCACGGCTTTGGCGAATACGACCGCTTCTACCGGCGCCGTCAGACGCAACGTCTGATTGATCGGCACTGGCGTTTCGTCGGCGTCTCGCCCGCGGTCAAGCAGTACCTGCTGGACTGCAAGTGCGGTTTCACCGACGCCAACACCTGGGCCATCACCAACGCCATTGATATCGAGCAGGCCGAAGGTTTGCAGCACAGCCGTGAGCGCGCTCGCGAGTTGCTCGGCATCGATCCGAATGTGCGTCTGATCGGCGCGCTGGGGCGATTGGTGTCGGTCAAAGGTCATACCTATCTGTTGCAGGCTTTCGCCGCACTTAAAGACAAATACCCCGACACGCAGTTGGCGATAATCGGTGCCGGGCGCCTGCAGGCGCCGCTGGCGGCCGAGATCGAGCAGCTTGGTCTGGTGGGACGTGCGCACTTGCTGGGCTTCAAGGAAAACGCCCTGCAATACGTGCGCGCATTCGATATCTGGACCATGCCGTCGCTGGCTGAAGGCCTGGGGTTGGCGTTGCTGGAAGGCATGAGCGGGCACTTGCCGGTGATCGCTTCGAATGTGCCGGCAATGGTGCCGTTGATCGAAGGCGCTGGCGGTCTGGCGATTACGCCCAAAGACGTACCGAGTCTGGTCGCAGCGCTGGACACATATCTGGCGCTCTCGGACGAAGAGCTCAAGGCCAAGGGCGCTCAAGCCTACCGCTATCTGCAGGAACAGCACGACATAGAGGTGTTCCGTCAGGAGTACCTGGATCTGATTGACTCCGGCCTCGAGCAAGCTCGCAAGGAACGCCCATGAGCGACACACAACCCATCGTTACGGTCATCATTGCGTCGTACAACCATGGCCCGTATATCGAAGAAAGCATCCTCAGCGTCATCAACCAGAGCTACAAAAACATCGAGTTGCTGGTGGTCGACGATGGTTCGCAGGACGACAGCGTCGAGCGCATCACGGCTTTGCAGGCGTTGCACGGATTCGATTTTCGAGTGCAAGAGAATCAGGGCCTGACCAACACGCTCAACGGTGCAATCGCACGTGCCAAAGGCAGCCTGATCGTCCCCTTCGGTTCGGACGACATCATGTACCCAGACCGCATCGCCATCCAGGTCGCGCATATGGACGGCAAGCCTGAGGTGGGCATTTGTGCCGGTAACATCGAGCTGATTGACGCTGAAGGCAACTTGTATCCGGAGAAGCGTCAGCGCCGTGACGTGCCGTTCCGCCGCATCGATTTCGACGACATGTTTCTCGAGCGCAAACCCTATCCGCCGGCGCCGACGCTGATGATCCGTCGTGAAGCGCTGGAAAAGGTCGGCGGTTTTGATCCGACGATTCGCCTGGAGGACTTGCTGATCGAATTGAAGGTCACTCGCGCCGGGTATTTCATTGATGGCTTGAGCGTGGTGATGGCGCGCTATCGCAAGCACGCCTCCAACTCCTACAAGAATCACCGTTTCATGACTGACAACATTCTGCGCACCTACGCGTTGTTCAGCGATCATCCGCTGTACGACGAAGTGCGCTACAAGTTTCTCAGTTCGATGTTCCTCAAACTCGCCAACCGCGACCGCGCAATGGCGCGTGAACTGCTGGCGCAGATTCCGTTTCGCGCGTGGAACAAGAAGACCTGGCGTGGATTGGGGCGCCTGTACTTTTCACCACTGGAAAAGGACTGAGGCTAACCCCGCTCGCGATCAGTTGACGGGGGCTGGGGTGCTGCCAGCCAGGACTTGCCTGCGCAAGTTATCCACAGCTGATTTCGACGCCGTTACGGCATACCCTTCAAGCAACGCATCAAGGTGTTCTTCGAACAGCCAGCGTTTGTCCACGGTGTAGCGTTGCATGTGGCGCAGATTGCGTTGGCGCAGCGAAAGGCTCAGGGGGGACGGGTAGACCCGCAGGTCGGCCAGATCAATCAGACCGAACTCACCATCCTCCAGAACCAGCACATTGCCCAGATGCAGCGAGCGGAAATACACGCCTTGCTCATGCAACTGCGCCATGAATTTGCCGAAGCGTTCCACCAGTGCGCCGCGCACCGCTGGTGCTGTGATGCTTTGCAGAACCTGGCGCAACGTGTGGCCCGGCAGTGGCTGGTAGTGGACCGCGCTGCTGCCGTCCTCGAGGCGATACAGATTCAGCACCTGTGGCGTCGGAATGCCCATGGTCCGCAGCTGCTCGCTGTTAACGGCAAAACGCTCGGAATACGGGTTGAAACTGCCCGACGTGTACCAGCGACGGCGGCGGAACAGCTTGAGGAAACTGCCATCGACCAGACGCAGCACTTTGGGGCCGAGGCCGTCTTCTTCGATCACCTGGGCATCGCTGTTCAGGCGTTGCAGATCCGCTGGCGCAAGCTTTTGTACCGGCATTGCCAGCAAGCGCCGTGCGCGCTGATTGATGCTCAGCGCTGCGATCAGCGCCAGTGGAATCCACAGCAGAAACCAGTGCTCCTTGGGCCGCGAAATGATCCCGCCGCCCTCGGTCAGACCGGCGCCGATGCCGAACACCAGCCAGGTCGAGGCAATGATCAGCAACGGTTGCACACGCTGGCGCCAACTGCTGAGCAAACCCCAAGCCTGGAAAAACAACCACGGCAGCAGGCCGAGGATGCCCACGTAATAGAGCACGCCCAGCGCAAAGCTGTGTGGCTCTTCAAAGCTGTAACCGACGCCGGGATCAATCGCCAGGCTGGCGTTGTAGCCATGTCCGATCCATGGATGTTCGGCAATCTTTTGCAGGGCAATCTGCCAGATTTCGAAGCGATAGGAGTCACCGCGCTCGATGAGCATTTTCGAGAACAGCGCGATCACCGCGATGCCGCTGGCGGCCAATGTACCCAACAGCAGCAGAGAGCGACGATTCCAGCAGATAAAGCCGAGCCAGAGCGCGGCCATGGTCAGTGCTACCAGCGGGGTTCTTGAGCCGGTGCCGATGACTGCGGCAAACATGATCAGCATCGCCGGCACGCTCAGCCACAGCACACGGCTGTGCTTGCAGGTCATGCTCAGGCTGAGCCAGTAGGCACAGAAAAACCCGAACATGTGCGAACTGAGCAGTGGATTGTCGAACGCCCCGCCGCCGACCAGGCGCGTGCCGGGTTCGTGGTGGTAGATGAACTGGGTGATAAAGCAGATCGTGGCGATCAATGCGACCAGCGCGGCGCTGAACAGCAAGGGCGCGAGGATGTCATTGCAATAGCGCACCAGCAGATAGCAACCGGCGAACAACATGATGGTGTGCAAGGGGGCCTTGAAGCTGCCGCTGATCGGCTCGTCACTCGGCCCCCAGCAGAGGCTGAGCAAAGCCCATGCGGCGAAGGTCAGCAACGCGATGAAGATCGGTTCGCGCAACAACTCTTTCAACGCCCGCGGGCGCAGGCACAGGGCAATCAGCGTCGGGATGCTGAACAAGCCATAAAACAGCTTGTGATGCAGGCTGCGGCCCGGCAGAAAGAACAGCGCGCACAAGAGCAAGAAATAACCGATGGGCAGAATCCACAGGCTGATGAAATCGAAAACTCGATTGGACGTATTGCTGAAGCCGCGAGATTGCATGCTGTGAGATTCAATCCTGAAGTTGATCGGCCATTTCGATGATGGCTATTTGATGCTGAAAAAGACGTCTAACAATAACAGCCTTTGCCCGATTGCCAGAACCCCGAAGAAGCTGTGCTAAAGTCAGCGTCCTTTTTCTCGACCTTTCGCGTGATATGACCGACTCCAGTCCCGCTGCAAGCCCTTCGAGCTTGAAAATCTACTTCCGCCTGCTCGGCTATGTCCGGCCGTACATCAGTCTGTTCCTGATCAGCATCGTCGGTTTCCTGATTTTCGCTTCGACGCAGCCGATGCTCGGCTACATCCTCAAGTACTTTGTCGATGGCCTGTCCAATCCCGAAGCGGTGCTGTTCCCGAGCGTGCCGTACCTGCGTGATCTGCAACTGTTGCAGGCCGTTCCGCTGCTGATCATCCTGATCGCCGCGTGGCAGGGGCTGGGATCTTATCTGGGCAACTATTTCCTCGCCAAGGTTTCTCTCGGTCTGGTGCACGACTTGCGGGTACAGCTGTTCAACAACCTGCTGGTGCTGCCGAACCGCTACTTCGACAAGCATAACTCCGGTCATCTGATTTCCCGTATCACCTTCAACGTGACCATGGTCACGGGGGCGGCAACGGATGCGATCAAGGTCGTGATTCGTGAAGGCATGACGGTGATCTTCCTGTTCGCCTCGTTGCTGTTCATGAACTGGAAGCTGACGCTGGTGATGGTCGCGATCCTGCCGCTGATTGCGATAATGGTGCGCACCGCGAGCAAGAAATTCCGCAAACAGAGCAAGAAAATCCAGGCGGCCATGGGCGATGTGACCCACGTCGCGTCGGAAACCATCCAGGGTTATCGCGTGGTGCGCAGCTTCGGCGGCGAAGTCTATGAAGAGAAGCGCTTCTTCGACGCCAGCCAGGGCAACACCGATAAACAGCTGCGCATGACCCGCACCGGGGCGATCTATACGCCGCTGCTGCAACTGGTGATCTACAGCGCCATGGCGGTGCTGATGTTCCTCGTGCTGTATCTGCGTGGCGACGCTTCGGCGGGTGACATGGTTGCCTACATCACATTGGCCGGCCTGTTGCCGAAACCGATCCGCCAGTTGTCCGAAGTCAGTTCGACCATCCAGAAAGGCGTGGCCGGGGCGGAAAGCATTTTCGAGCAACTGGACGTGGCTCCGGAAGTCGACACCGGCACGGTCGAGCGCGATGCGGTGACCGGTCGTCTCGAGGTGCGCAATCTGAGCTTCACCTATCCGGACACCGAGCGGCAGGTGCTCGACGACATCAGCTTCTCGGTCGAACCGGGGCAGATGGTCGCGCTGGTCGGACGTTCGGGCAGCGGTAAATCGACCCTGGCCAACCTGATTCCGCGTTTCTACCACCACGACAAGGGCGAGATCCTGATCGACGGTGTGGAAGTCGAGCAATACAAGCTGCTCAACCTGCGCCGCCACATCTCGCAAGTGACCCAGCACGTCACGCTGTTCAGCGACACCGTGGCCAACAACATCGCCTATGGCGATCTGGCCGGTGCACCGCGCGAAGACATCGAAAAAGCCGCGCGTGATGCCTACGCCATGGATTTCATCGCGCAACTGCCGGAAGGCCTGGATACCCAGGTCGGCGAGAACGGTGTATTGCTCTCCGGTGGTCAGCGTCAGCGTCTGGCGATTGCCCGCGCGCTGCTCAAGAATGCCCCGCTGCTGATTCTCGACGAGGCCACCTCGGCCCTCGACACTGAATCCGAGCGGCACATTCAGGCTGCACTCGATCAAGTGATGAAGGGCCGCACCACGCTGGTGATTGCCCACCGTCTGTCGACCATCGAAAAGGCCGATCTGATTCTGGTCATGGATCAGGGCCGGATCGTCGAACGCGGCACCCATGATGAACTGCTGGCACAAAACGGCTATTACGCGCGGCTAAATGCCATGGGCCTCGACGCTCCTGCCGTAGATATCGCCTGATCCGACCCGAAATCACCGGGCGTGCAATGCGCCCGGCGATTCTTTCCAAGACGCTCCGTGCTCAAAAAGTGCACAAAAAAACCACCTGTTTCATCCTGTTGCAGCCAGCACGCAAGCCTGCGCCCACCCTGTGTTAATATCGCGCCCCTGTTCATTTTGTATGTGGGTTGCTCCATGAAGTTGTCCATGCCGCGATTCGATCAAGCCCCTGTCTTGGTGGTCGGCGATGTCATGCTCGACCGTTACTGGCATGGTGGAACCTCACGGATTTCCCCTGAGGCGCCGGTTCCGGTCGTTAAAGTCGAGCAAATCGAAGATCGTCCAGGCGGTGCCGCCAACGTTGCCTTGAACATTGCCGCGCTGGGTGCGCCGGCCTCGCTGGTCGGTGTGACCGGCGATGACGAAGCCGCCGACAGCCTGAGCAACAGTCTCAAGGGCGCGGGCGTGCGCGCGTTGTTCCAGCGCATTGCGCACCAGCCGACCATCGTCAAGCTGCGGGTCATGAGCCGGCACCAGCAATTGCTGCGTATCGACTTTGAAGAACCGTTCGCCACTGACGCGCTGGCACTTGGTGCACAGGTTGACGAACTGCTCGAAGGCATCAAAGTGTTGGTGTTGTCCGATTACGGCAAGGGCGCTCTGAAAAACCATCAGGCGCTGATTCAGGTTGCCCGCGCCAAAGGCATTCCGGTGCTGGCCGATCCGAAGGGCAAGGACTTCTCGATCTACCGTGGTGCCAGCCTGATCACCCCCAATCTCAGCGAGTTCGAAGCCATCGTCGGCGGTTGCGCCGATGAACACGAACTGGTGAGCAAGGGCGCAACGCTGATGCACGATCTCGACCTCGGCGCGCTGCTGGTTACGCGTGGCGAACACGGTATGACTTTGCTGCGTCCGGATCATCCCGCTCTGCACTTGCCGGCACGTGCGCGTGAAGTATTCGACGTGACCGGTGCTGGCGATACAGTGATTTCCACGCTGGCCGCAGCGATTGCCGCTGGCGAAGAACTGCCGCATGCGGTGGCCCTGGCCAATCTCGCGGCGGGCATCGTGGTCGGCAAGCTTGGTACGGCGGCGATCAGCGCTCCGGAACTGCGCCGCGCGATTCAGCGCGAAGAAGGTTCCGAGCGTGGCGTGCTGGGTCTGGAGCAACTGCTGCAGGCAGTGGCCGATGCCCGTGCGCACAACGAGCGCATCGTGTTCACCAACGGTTGTTTCGACATCCTCCATGCCGGTCATGTGACCTACCTCGAGCAGGCTCGGGCCCAAGGCGATCGATTGATTGTCGCGGTCAACGACGATGCCTCGGTCAGCCGCCTGAAAGGGCCAGGCCGACCGATCAACAGCGTCGACCGGCGCATGGCCGTTCTGGCAGGTCTGGGCGCCGTGGACTGGGTCATCAGCTTCCCGGAAGGCACCCCGGAAAATCTGCTGCGCGAAGTAAAACCCGATGTATTGGTCAAGGGCGGAGACTATGGCGTCGATCAGGTAGTGGGTGCGGATATCGTGACAGCCTATGGTGGTACCGTTGCGGTGCTCGGGCTTGTAGCAAACAGCTCGACGACTGCGATCGTCGAAAAAATTCGCAGTCGTTGATCTCATGGATCTTTACCACAGCGCGCAGCGTGCGAATCAGATTCGCCTCGGGAATCGCCATGTAGGCAATTTCGGCGGCGGCGCACCTGCTTGCCTCTGTAGCGTGGTCAATAAACTATGAAAGTCATGCTTCTGGTCATGGACGAACAGCGTGTGATTCTGGATCGGCTCTACGAAATTGCGCAGCAGAACTGTGACGAATGTTTGATCTTCCGTTTGAGCAAACAGCAGCAGATGAACCTGGGGCCGTTTCTCGCCTCGGTTGATTATCAGACCTTCGATCGTGTGGTGATTTTCTCCCGGGTCAAACGCCTGGCCCCGCAACTGCGGGTGCTCAAGTGCATCCCCGGTCTGGTCTTTCTTGAACACGATGCCTACCAGAACTACATGCCAGCGAGTAAGTACCGGCGTGTTTACTCGCGTCTGTACAAGCGCCTGCCGAGCTGCCGCGCCGTGGTTTCCGGGGCGGTCGTGGCGCAGCGGATGCAGGCTGAAGGCATCGACACGGTGTTCGTTTCCAAGGGCTACGACGAGCAGATGCTGCGCAATACCGGCGTCGAGCGCGACATTCCCATCGGTTTCCTTGGCAGTCTGAAAAGCACCGAGTATGCCCAGCGCAAGGCGTTGCTGGAGGCGCTTTCCCGGCGTACCGGCATGCTGGTGACCCGCACCAAGTCGGGTACCGAGTATCTGGAAACGCTCAATCGCATCAAGATTTTCGTCAGTGCCGATATCGGCATGAACGAGTTCATGATCAAGAACTTCGAAGCGATGGCTTGCGGTTGCGTGCTGTTGGCCTGGAGCCAGGGCGAGGAAGACCGCCTGCTCGGTTTTGAAGACATGCACAACACGGTGTTCTATCGCAGCGAAGCCGAGGCTGTGGAAAAGATCAAAATGCTCCAGGACGATCCCGAGCTCGCACAGCGGATCGCCGCCAATGGTCAGGCGTTCGCGCAAAGCCGCTACTCTTTCGCCCGCGTCGGTCAGACGCTTGCCCGCGAGATCCAGCGCGAAATGCGTCCGTGGCAGCCGCCTTCCGCGCTCGTGCGGTTGTGGGTGAAGTGGCGTTACGGCATGAAGGTTCCGGTCTAGATGACGGAGCTATCGCCGCAGGCTGCCGAACACATGGCGCTGGATGCACTGCCCGGCGGTCACCAGTCGGTGTTGGAAGCATTGCCGCAAGAATTGCGGGCATGCTTGCAGCGAGCTGCTCGTGTGGTGCTGATCGCCAACAATCCTGCAATTACCCTCGCGGACTTTCAGGCGCTCGACATCGGTGCTAATGACGTAGTGGTCAGCTTCAACAACTGTATCAAGGCACCTTTGCTCAATGAGCAGAGCGTCAATCTGTTCGTGCATGGTTTCAACGCGCCAGACGCGTATTTTTTTGGTCTGCCTTACGCGCCGGATGTGCAGCAGCTCTTCGAGCGGGCGGCCGAGCGTTGCTTCACGCTGGTGGTCGGTTGTGCTGCGCCGATGTGTCCGTTGCCGCGAGTGGCCATGTACTGGGACCGCATTCCGTTGCCGCCGCTGTGGAACTACCCGGTCGACCGGCCAGGTGGCAAGCGCTACGTCGGGCCTTCTACTGGTTTCAATACGCTGGTGCTGTTCGACTGGCTGCGTAGTCACAGCGGTTATGCCTATCAGTTGATGACGCTCGGATTCTCCAACGAGGCCGGCAAACTCTGGGGCGGACATGCCTGGGATTACGAGCGCGAATGGCTGCAGAAGTCCGACGTCATCGTTGTTCCGCTGCAACCGCGGCGCTGGTGGCAGAAGCTGTTTCGCCGCAAATAGACAATCCCCGGTTCGCGCCTGGCAAGGCATCGACAACCGGCCCGAATGACGTGATCAAGGTGCTTGGCAGTGTTGAATATCGCGGTGGCTTTTTTCGGGATTCCGAGAAATTCGCAGATCTGTTTCCCTTCCATTCAAGAGAAGGTGTTGGCGTCACTGCCTGCGGACAGCAACGTCAAATGCTTTTATCACCTGTACAAAATCGACCAGATTCAGAACACCCGCTCCGATGAGCGCGGCGAGCTGAGCGCTGACAACTATCAGGTCTTCGAGTCGATGACTGGCACGCTGACCTCAACCGACGGCGTGCTGGAGCGTTGGGACTTTGAACAGGTCAAGGCGCAGGGCGATACCTGGGCGGATGATTACGCATCGCTGCGCAACCTGATCTACCAACTCAATTCTTTGCACGCCGTGACTACCATGATGGAGTCGTTCAATCCGGATTTCGTCGTGTTCGTACGGCCGGACAATTTCTTCCATACAGCGCTTCCGGCGTATGTCTTCAAGCAGCCGGAAGCCCGGCGGCTGAATGCCTACATTCCGGACTGGCAGTGGTGGGGGGGGCTCAACGACCGTTTTGCCATTTGCGGTCGCGACACCTACGTTGCGTATGGCAAGCGCGTCGAGAAAATATTCGAATTCTGCAAAGCCACTGGCAGAAAGCTGCATTCCGAACGCTTGCTCAAATACGCGCTGCAACAGGCTGACGCCAAGGTCTGCACCATGGCCACGCAGGCCTCGCGGGTGCGCATTACTGGCGCGTTTGCCGAGGAATCGTTCTCGCCCAAACGTGGCATGGGCAAGCGCGAGAATCGCTATTTCCACTTGTTTGCCCGGTTACGTACCGGCCTCGACAAGCTGCGCAACGGCTAGCGTCAAGCCGCGTCACTTCTTGACCAGCCCCACCATTCGCAACGCCTTGATGCTCAGTTGCTTGAGTCCCGGGCGTGTGACTTTGGGCGCGGCGAAACCTTGTTGCACCAGCCAGTCTTTCCAGCGAATGCGCTCCTCGCGCACCACCCAGCCTTGCTGAGCGGCGAAGCTCTCGGCCAGATACAGCCCACGGGTGCTGGCCGGCGTGAGCTTGTCGCGCTTGAGGGTGTACAGCTCGGCCAGCGGTTGACCGTCCTGCAAGGGCATCAGATACAGATCCGGCCGCTTGCGATCAAGCCGTGCGACCAGTTGGTCGCCCTCCAGTCGCTCATCGACGTGGAACAGACTGAGGTTCTTGGCTTCCTTGGGTACGTCCAGCCGCAAGTCGTAGATCAACTGCAATGACGCGGTCGGCAAGTGCACATAGGCACGCGGCCGCTCGATCAATTGCAAATTGGCACAGCGCACGGGACGCGCCGAGCCGGACAGCGGCGTCAGACGAAACGGCAGGGCCTCGCGATAGTGCAGGGCAGTGGCGTAGGGCGCTGGCAGCCAGGTGTCTTTGAAGCGCCCGCCGAGCCAGCCTTCCGGGGTTTCCAGCAGGCATTCTTCAGCGACCTCCTGGATCGCCGTGTGCAACGGCAGATTGAGTTCATGTGCCGGCACGTAACCGGAAATCAGCTTCAACACCACGTCGCCGCGATCCTGCCGGCGCTGGCGCACCAGCACCCAGTAATCGCGATTCTGCCAATGCAGGGTCAGGCGTACCGAAACGCCGAGGTTGGCCAGTTCCAGCGCAAAACGCTCGGCGTCCGGCACCGTGACCGGACGCCTGCGTTGCAAAGTCTGGGAGAAATTCAGCGGCATGCCGACGCTCTGGTAAGTCAGGCCTTCGGGGGTCGCTTCGACGAACAGTGGCAGGGTCTTGAAGTTGCTCGGGTTCTTTCTGATGAGCGTGCGCGGCATGTCGGCTCCAGCTTAAGGCCGCGAAGCGGCGTCAGTGACCACGAAGGACTTGAGCAACGGTCGCAACGTTGTGGGCGAGGTGCAGCGGATTGATCGTGCCGACAATAGCACTGGCTACGCCGGGCTGTTGGAACAACAACTCGAAACTGGCGCGCACCGGATCGACACCGGGGCTCAGACAAACGTGACCGCTGGCCAAGGCTTTCTTCACCAGAATGGCTTTGCCGTGGGCAGCAGCATAGTCAATGACTGCCTTCTCGCTCTGTTCGTTCAGATTGTAGGTGACCATCGCGCAATCGCCCTGCTCCAGTGCTTTCAAGCCACCTTCGACGGTTTTCCCGGAGAAACCGAAGCCACGGATCTTGCCTTCGGCCTTCAGCGCCGCGAGTGTCGCGTACACCTCGCTGTCATTCAGAATCGCCAGATCATTGCCGTCGGAATGCACCAGCACCAGGTCGATAAAATCGGTTTCAAGACGTTGCAGGCTGCGCTCCACCGACATCCGTGTATGGGCAGCGCTGAAGTCGTGGCTGGACAACCCATCGGTAAACTCTTCGCCGACCTTGCTGACGATCACCCAGTCCTGACGCTGATCGCGCAACAGCGGGCCGAGGCGTTCTTCGCTGCGGCCATAAGCCGGCGCAGTGTCGATCAGGTTGATGCCGAGTTCGCGCGCCTGTCTGAGCAGCATGCGCGCGGTGTCGTCGTCGGGGATCTGAAAACCATTGGGGTATTTCACGCCTTGGTCGCGACCGAGTTTGACCGTGCCCAGGCCCAGCGGCGAAACCAGCAGACCGGTGCTGCCCAACGGGCGATGCAGTTCGTGCAGGGTTGGCAGGCTCATGGCAGTAATTGATCCCAGGCAGGAACGCCCATTGGTGGTTTTGGCAGCTCCGGCAGCGGGGTCGGGTGGCTCGGCTGGATGCCGTCGCGTTGCAAGGACGCTAAGACTCGATCAGCGAAGTCCGGCGCCAGCGCCAGTTTGGTTGGCCAGCCGACCAGCAGTCGGCCTTCTTCGGCTAGGAATGCGTTGTCGGGGCGGGTCAGGCCGGTTTGCAGCGGTTCGGCACGGTCGACGCGCAAGGTTGCCCATTGCGCGGTGCTCAGGTCGATCCACGGCAGCAACTGGCCGAGCTCTTTTTGCGCGGTGGCGATTTGTTCGGCAGGCGTGCGCGCCACACCGTCGGACTCGGCGATGTCGCCGCCCAGATACCAGACCCACTGGCCGTCGGCGGCCGGGTGAGTGGTCACGGTGATGCGCGGTTTGGTACCGCCACCCAGGCAATGCGCGTACAGCGGTTTCAGGCTCGGGCCTTTGGCGATGATCATGTGCAGCGGTCGGCGTTGCATGGCCGGGTGCGTCAAGCCCAGCGCCTCCAGCAGCGCTGCGGTACCAGCGCCGGCACTGAGGACGATACGTTGCGCGCGGATTTCGCGGCCGTCGACTCTGAGGCCGACCAATAAACCGCCATCAAGCAACGGTTCGATATTTTGCCCTGCGAGCAAGCCGTCGCCAGCCAGATCTGCCAGACGCTGGATCAGGCTCGGCACGTCGACCACCAGTTCCGCGAGTCGGTAGACCTTGCCCTTGAAGCGCTTGTCTTGCAGGGCCGGCGGCAGTTGCTCGCCCTTGACCTGATCAACCCGCCCGCGCACCGCTTTACTGGCGAAGAAACTGGTGAGATTGCCGGCCAGTGTGCCTGGCGACCACAGGTAATGCGCCTCGGATAGCAGGCGCACGCCGCTCAGGTCGAGTTCGCCGTCGCCGGCCAGCGCTTCACGCCAGCGGCGTGGCATGTCGGCGATGGCTTCGGAGGCGCCGGTCAACGCGCCGTGCAGCGCGTACTTGGCGCCGCCGTGAATGATCCCCTGGGACTTCACGCTCTGCCCGCCGCCGAGGCTGGCGCTTTCCACCAGCACGGTCGAAAAACCCTGACGGCGCAGGCGCGCGTTCAGCCAGAGGCCGGCGACACCAGCGCCGACAATCAGCACGTCGGTGGAAATAACGGATGGCATGCAGCGACCTCGGGATTTGAAGAAGTCGCAAGTTTCAAGCTTCAAGCTGCAAGCTGCAACCCGAAGCTGCTTTTAATGGCCGGCGGTTTTCGAGAACAGCTGGATGACGACCACGCCAAGCACGATCAGCCCCATGCCCAACATCGCCGGCACATCGAGCTTCTGCCCGTAAATAAACAGCGCCGCAATACTGACCATCACAATCCCCATCCCGGCCCACACCGCATACGCGACACCTACCGGCACCGTGCGCACCACCAGGATCAGCATCCAGAACGCGATGGCGTAGCCGACAATCACCACCAGCAGCGGCAGCGGCGTGCTGAAGCCTTTGACCGCTTTCATCGAAACGGTGGCCATTACTTCGGCGCAGATGGCGATGGCCAGGTAGGCGTAAGCGTTCATGTTCAATCCTCGTGTGAAACGTTGCTTTCTGAGGTCGGCATTCTAGAGACTGTTCAGATGCGGTAAAGTCATTACCTATCTGTTTGAAAGATGGGTTGTTGCATGAGCATGCAGTGGAATCTCGATCAGTTACGCGTATTCATCGCCGTCGCCGAGCAGCGTTCGTTTTCTGCCGTGGCGCGCCAGCAGCGTAAGGCACAGTCGGCGATCAGCAGCGCGATTGCCATGCTCGAGGACGATCTGGGCGTGAGCCTGTTTGAGCGTAGCAGCGGTCGCCAGCCGAGTCTCACCGAAGCAGGCGAGGCGTTGCTCGAAGAAGCGCGCGAAGTGCTGCGCCAGTGCGAGCGTCTCAATGGTCGGGCGATGGCGATGCTGCGCGGCCAGGAAGCGCAGTTGCGCGTCGCGCAGGACGAAGCGATGCCGTATCAGGCGCTGGTGGAAAGTTTCGACGCGCTGGCCGAGCAGTTTCCCAGTCTGGAAGTGCAACTGACCAGCGCTGCGCAGGGTGAAGTCGCGCGCAAACTGGTCGAGCGTCGCGCCGATCTCGGACTGCTGTTCTATCACGACCAAATCCCCGAAGCGCTGGAGCGCCGTGTGCTGGGTAGCGTGGAAATGGTCACGGTGTGTGGCGTCAATCATCCCTTGGCGGCGCAGTCATACGTCAAGGCGCAGCAACTCGCGCAACATCGTCAACTGTTGATGTCGACCCAGTCCAGCGTCTATCCCGGCAGCGAGCCGGCCAGCCCGCAAGTGTGGCGTGCCGACAGTTTTTACGTGATGGCCGAATGGCTGGTGCGCGATCTCGGTTGGGCTTGGCTGCCACGGCATGTGGTGCAGTATTCGGCGTATCAGGGCTTGATGGTCGAACTCGACAGCGAATGGACGCCGCCGGCGCTGGTGGTTGAACTGGTCTGGCGCCGTGACGAGCCGCTGGGTCCGGCCGCGCGGTGGCTGGCCGAGCGTTTTGCCGTGCACTTGCGCGCGATCGGCGAAAAAAGTCGATAAACTCCGCCGCCATGAATAGAACTCTGTACACCGCGCTGTTTTATCTGGGGCTGCCATTGGTGGCGATACGGCTGTGGCTGCGCTCGCGCAAGGCACCGGCCTACGCCAAGCGGATTGGCGAACGCTTCTCTTACGGGATGCCGGCGCTGCAACCGGGCGGCATCTGGGTGCACGCGGTGTCGGTCGGCGAGAGCATCGCGGCGGCGCCGATGATCCGTGCCTTGCTGCAACGTTATCCGCAGTTGCCAATCACCGTGACCTGCATGACCCCGACCGGTTCGGAACGGATTCAGGCCTTGTTCGCCAACGAACCGCGCATTCAGCACTGCTATTTGCCGTACGACTTGCCGTGTGCTGCGGCGCGTTTTCTCGATCGTGCGCAGCCGAAACTCGCGGTGATCATGGAAACCGAACTCTGGCCCAACCACATTCATCAGTGCGCCAAACGCGGAATTCCGGTGGCGCTGGCCAACGGTCGCTTGTCTGAACGTTCGGCCAAGGGTTACGGCCGGTTCCGCAAACTGACTGCGCCGATGCTCGCCGAGATGAGCCTGTTTGCCGTGCAGACCGAAGCCGAGGCCCAGCGCTTCCGCGATTTAGGCGCACGCACGGAAACGGTCGAGGTTACCGGTTCGATCAAGTTCGACCTGACCATCGACCCGCAACTGTTGCAACGCGCTGCTGAATTGCGCGGCCAGTGGCAGGCGCAGGAGCGCCCGGTGTGGATTGCCGCGAGTACTCACGAAGGTGAAGACGAAGTGGTGCTGGCGGCGCATCGTCGTTTGCTGACCAATCATCCCGATGCGCTGCTGATTCTGGTGCCACGTCATCCGGAGCGTTTCAACTCGGTGTTTGAGTTGTGCCAGCGCGAAGGCTTTGCGACGGTGCGTCGTTCCACTGGCGTGAACGTCGAGGCCGACACTTCGGTGCTGCTCGGCGACACCATGGGCGAGTTGCTGTTTCTGTATGCCTTGGCCGACAGCGCATTTGTCGGCGGCAGCCTGGTGCCGAACGGCGGGCACAATCTGCTGGAGCCGGCGGCACTCGCGAAACCGGTGATCTGCGGCCCGCACCTGTTCAACTTCCTCGACATCGCCGCGCAACTGCGCAGCGCCGGGGCGTTGGTTGAAGTGGATGATGCCGAAGGTTTGGCGGTGGAAGTGCAGCGGCTGTTCGAACTGCCACGCGATGCGCAGCGCATGGCCGAAGCCGGACTGAGCGTGATGCGCCGCAATCAGGGCGTGTTGCAGAGGTTGCTGGATGGGTTGGGTAGGTTGATCAAATAACCGCTTGAAACGCTTATTGTGGCGAGGGAGCTTGCTCCCGCTCGGCTGCGCAGCAGTCGCAAAACTTGACGACGCGGTGTCTTAGATAATGGGGCCGCTTCGCAGCCCAGCGGGAGCAAGCTCCCTCGCCACAGGATGCCGTTCGCAATTTGCTTTTAAGGTCGCGCCTTGAGCTGTTCGGCTGCAGCCTTGGCCAGATCCGGTGGCAGGAAGTCTTTGTCCGGGTTGTAGTCGGCTTTCAGATAGCGCGCCAGATCCTGCAAGTCCCCCGGATTCAACGTGCCCGCCGCCTGCTTCAGCCGCAGGTTGTCTAGGATGTAGTCGTAGCGGGTGTTGTTGTAGTTGCGCACCGAAGTGTAGAGCTGACGCTGCGCATCGAGTACGTCGACGACGTTGCGCGTACCCACCTGATAACCGATTTCCGTGGCTTCGACCGCGCTCTGGTTGGAGATGATCGACTGGCGGCGCGCCTGCACCTGTTCGACATCGGTGTTGACCGCGCGATGCAGATTGCGCGTGTTCTCGACAATCTGACGGCGCAGACCTTCGCGCTGCTGCTCGGTCTGATCAAGGCGTGAGTAGGACTCGCGCACTTGCGAGCTGGTCAGGCCGCCGCTGTAGATCGGAATGTTCACTTGCAAGGCCAGCGTGCGCTGCTCGACGTTGCCGCCATACGGCGTGCCGAACGCATTCGGGTTGCTGAAGCCGAAATTATCGTTGTCGCCTTTCTCGTACTTCGCCACTGCATCAAGGGTCGGCAAGTGCCCGGCCTTGCGCTGCTTCAACGTCTGCTCGGCGGAGGCGACCGCGTAGTTGCTGGCGAGCAGATTGAGATTCTGTCTGGCAGCGGTGTCGACCCACGATTTGGCGTCGTTCGGCGCCGGCGGCAGGATCGGCAGCGTGTGGACGATGCCCTGAATCGAGTTGTACTGACGGTTGGTCAGAGTGATCAGCGCTTGAAACGCATCATCGACCTGACGCTGGGCAACGATCCGGTTGGCCCGCGCCGTGTCGTAACTGGCTTGCGATTGCAGCACGTCGGTCTTGTCCGACAGGCCCACATCGAAGCGCTCGTTGGACTGGTCGAGCTGGCGCTTGAACGCGGCTTCTTCGGCCTTGGTCGAGGCCAGGTTGTCCTGGCTGCGCAGCACGTTGAAATAGCTTTCAGCACTTTGCAGGATCAGGTTCTGCTCGGTGGCCGAGAGTTGCAGCGCAGCCTGTTCGTTGACGTCCTTGGCCGCTTGATACTGGAACCAGCGGTCGGCGCGGAACAACGGTTGGGCGAGGGTCGCCTGATACGAATGCGCGCTGCGATTGGCCACCGCCGAGGGCTGATCAATCGCTGTGCGCACGTCGGCGACTTCGGCGCCACCCGACAGATTCGGCAGTAACCCGGCCCGCGCCTGCGGCACGATTTCTTTCTGCGCGCCGTACTGCGCGCGGGCGGCAGCGAGGTCGGCGTTGTTGTCGACCGCTTCCTGATAAACGCTGACCAGATCGGTCTTGGTCGATAAAGGCGCTTCTGCTGCCCAGACCGTTGCGGTGGAGGCACACGACACGGCAACAGCCAGTGAAAGTTTGCGCAGCATGAGGCGATCCCTAGCATGAATATTATGGAAGTAATCCGCGCGCCAAAGGTAAGACGCGGGCCGTGCAGCGTCAAGGCGCAGCATGGCGTAGCGAGTGTAGTTGCGCGCGCGCATCGCAACAATCCGCTAATTGCGCCATTCATCATGGTGTATGCCACGGTGTTGGCGTTCTTTGCCGGTTGTGTCTAGACTGGCCGGGTTCTTGTCGGGGTGCCTTGCTATGAGGCTGAGATCGAATAATTTCGGATCCCGTTGAACCTGATCAGGTTAGCGCCTGCGTAGGGAACAAGATTTCTCGTCACCCGGCGAGTCCTCTTGTGCTTCGTCCGGGAAATTGTTCGACAATCGAACGCTCGACGACGATGCACAGCACCAGTCCTGGTGCGTCCGTGCCTTTCAGGTTCTGCTCCGACAATCCACTGCCTGGATGCTGTCTGGAGAGCCCGTGATGACTACAAAATCTAAAAACGCGATCAACCTGAGTGACTCGGCCAAGGTCGACGAACAATCGGTCAAGCCGTTCACCCGTTCGCAAAAAGTCTACGTTCAGGGTTCTCGCCCGGACATCCGCGTACCGATGCGCGAAATTTCCCTTGATGTGACCCCGACCGACTTCGGCGGCGAAATCAATGCGCCAGTCACCGTCTACGACACCTCCGGCCCGTACACCGATCCCAACGTGGTGATCGACGTGCGCAAAGGCCTGGGCGATGTGCGTTCGGCGTGGATCGACGACCGTGGCGACACCGAGCGCCTGCCCGGCTTGAGCTCGAACTTCGGCCAGCAACGCCTCGCCGATGCCGAACTGACCAAGCTGCGGTTCGCCCACGTCAACAACCCGCGCCGCGCCAAGGCCGGGGCCAACGTCAGCCAGATGCACTACGCCCGCAAGGGCATCATCACCGCCGAGATGGAATACGTCGCCATCCGCGAAAACATGAAGCTCGAAGTGGCCCGCGCCGCCGGGCTGCTGGACCAGCAACACGCCGGCCACAGCTTCGGCGCCAGCGTGCCGAAAATCATCACACCCGAATTTGTCCGTGACGAGATCGCCCGCGGTCGCGCGATCATTCCGGCCAACATCAACCACACCGAACTGGAACCGATGATCATCGGCCGTAACTTCCTGGTGAAGATCAACGGCAACATCGGCAACAGCGCACTGGGTTCTTCCATCGAAGAAGAAGTGGCGAAACTGACCTGGGGCATTCGCTGGGGTTCGGACACGGTGATGGATTTGTCCACTGGCAAACACATTCACGAAACCCGCGAATGGATCATCCGCAACTCGCCAGTGCCAATCGGCACCGTGCCGATTTATCAGGCGCTGGAAAAAGTTAACGGCGTAGCCGAAGACCTGACCTGGGAGCTGTTTCGCGACACGCTGATCGAGCAGGCGGAGCAGGGCGTCGACTACTTCACCATTCACGCCGGCGTGCTGCTGCGCTACGTGCCGCTGACAGCCAAACGCGTGACCGGCATCGTTTCGCGTGGCGGTTCAATCATGGCCAAGTGGTGCCTGGCGCACCACAAAGAGAACTTCCTCTACACCCACTTCGACGAAATCTGCGAAATCATGAAGGCCTACGACGTCAGCTTCTCGCTGGGCGATGGCCTGCGTCCGGGCTCGATTGCCGATGCCAACGATGAAGCGCAATTCGGCGAACTGGAGACCCTCGGCGAGCTGACCAAAATTGCCTGGAAGCACGACGTGCAATGCATGATCGAAGGCCCGGGTCATGTGCCGATGCAGTTGATCAAAGAGAACATGGACAAGCAGCTCGAGTGCTGCGACGAGGCACCGTTCTACACCCTCGGTCCGCTGACCACCGACATCGCGCCGGGCTACGACCACATCACTTCGGGCATCGGGGCGGCGATGATCGGCTGGTTCGGTTGCGCGATGCTCTGCTACGTCACGCCCAAGGAACACTTGGGCCTGCCGAACAAGGATGACGTAAAGACCGGGATCATCACTTACAAGATCGCCGCCCACGCAGCGGACTTGGCCAAAGGGCATCCGGGCGCGCAGATCCGCGATAACGCCTTGAGCAAGGCGCGTTTCGAATTCCGTTGGGAAGACCAGTTCAACCTGGGCCTTGATCCGGACACCGCGCGTTCGTATCACGATGAAACCCTGCCGAAGGACTCGGCCAAGGTCGCGCATTTCTGTTCGATGTGCGGGCCGAAATTCTGCTCGATGAAGATCACTCAGGAAGTCCGCGAGTACGCGGCCAACCAGCGTATCGAAACCGTCGACGCCGAGGTTGCCCAGGGACTGGCAGAGCAGGCTGAGCGATTCAAGAAGGAAGGTAGTCAGTTGTACAAGAAGGTTTGATCTGACCTGCGTGCGGCGGTGACATCACCGCCGTCATCGCGGGCAAGCCCGCTCCCACAGTGTTCCGCGTTGGCCACAAAATTTGTGATCAGCGAGGACCCTGTGGGAGCGGGCTTGCCCGCGATGGCGATTTAAAAAAACAACAAATGTCCCTCTGAGATAACACCCTTGAGCATTCAACCCAGCACTTACTCCCCCGATCTCGCCGTGCCCGCCGCCAAGCGGGTATTCGGCGGTCGAGATCTGTTTTCCCTGTGGTTTTCCCTCGGCATCGGCCTGATGGTGTTGCAGACCGGCGCGTTGTTGGCGCCGGGTCTGGGCCTGTCGGGTTCGTTGCTGGCGATTTTCCTCGGCACGCTGGTCGGCGTATTGCTGCTGGCCGCCGTCGGCGTGATCGGCAGCGACACCGGCCTGTCGTCGATGGCCGCACTGAAACTCAGTCTAGGTGCAAAAGGCGCGAGCCTGCCGGCCGTGCTCAACCTGCTGCAACTGATCGGTTGGGGCTCGTTCGAGATCATCGTCATGCGCGACGCCGCCAGCCTGCTCGGCACCCGCGCGTTCAGCGAAGGTTCGCTGTGGTCGAACCCAGTGCTGTGGACATTGTTTTTCGGCGCCTTGGCAACCTTGCTCGCCGTCAGCGGGCCGCTGACTTTCGTGCGGCAGATCCTGCGCAAGTGGGGCATCTGGCTGCTGCTGGCCGCGTGCATCTGGCTGACCTGGAACCTGTTTGCCAAAGCCGACCTGGCCGCAATCTGGGCGCGCTCCGGTGACGGTTCGATGCCATTCGCCGTGGGCTTCGACATTGCCATCGCGATGCCGCTGTCGTGGCTGCCGCTGATCGCTGATTACTCGCGTTTCGGCAAACGTGCGAAGAATGTTTTCGGTGGCACCGCCATCGGTTTCTTCATCGGCAACTTCTGGCTGATGAGCCTCGGCGTGGCCTACACGCTGGCGTTTGCGCCGAGCGGTGAAGTCAACGCGTTGCTACTGGCACTGGCCGGTGCGGGGCTGGGAATTCCGTTGTTGTTGATCCTGCTCGACGAGTCGGAAAACGCCTTCGCCGATATTCACTCGGCAGCGGTTTCCAGCGGGATTCTGTTGCGCGCGAAAGTCGAACATCTGGCGTTGGCCATCGGCGTGATCTGCACCTTGATCGCGCTGCTGGCGCCACTGGCGCAGTACCAGAATTTCCTGCTATTGATCGGTTCGGTGTTTGCGCCGCTGTTCGGCGTGGTGCTGGTGGATCACTTCATCTTGCGCAAACGCAGCGGTCAGGTCGCATCGGCCGCATTGCGCTGGCCGGCGCTGTTGGCCTGGCTGGGTGGGGTAAGCACCTATCACTTGCTGGCCAATCTGTATCCGGATGTCGGCGCAACCCTGCCGGCGCTGGTGCTGGCAGGGCTGCTGCAACTCGTGCTCGGTCGAGCCTTCAGTTACGGCCGGGGAACAGCTCAGGCTTGAGGATGCCGTTCAGACGTGGATAAGGGATCTTCAGTTCGATGTGGCCCAGCGCGTAAGGCGCAATCGTCGACACTTCGTACTTGAGGATCACCCCGCCGTAGGTCAGTGCCACGTGCGGGGTTTTCACGAACGGCCAGCTCTTGATGAACTCGGCTTCCTGATCGAGTTTGGTGCTGATCAGCCAGCTGTTGTGCGCAACTTGCGCAGCCTTCCAGAACGCATCTTCCTGACCCGGCAGCAACATGTCCGACAGATTCAGCACCTTGTGCTGCTGGCGCGAATAGTTGATGAAGCCACGGCCCGGCGTGCCATGCGCACCGCCGGTGTCGAGGTAGCTCGACAGTTCGATGATCACCAGACCGTCATGCTGCTCACGTACTTTCGCTTGCAGATAAATACTGTTGCGCGGGCCGGCGTTCGCCAGAAACTGCTCGCGATAGGCAGCCAGTGTCGGCGCAACCGGTGCATTGGCTTCGGTGCGGGTCATTTGCAGCAGGCGTTTTTCGATGATGCCGTCCAGCGCAGGTTCGGCCGGGAAGCGCAGGGTATCGATATTCACCAGCGGGCAATCAGGGTTTGAGCAGCCGGGTTTGAGTTGTTCCGACGCATCGCGGGTGGTTTCCAGCGGCGTGCGCAGATTGGGCTGAAACAGGCTGGCGCAGGCGCCCAGGGTCAGGGCGATGGCGGCCACGGAGGCAATTTTGAAAAGCGACATGGGCGTCCTTTCTGAAGCAGGGGAAGGCAAAAAGTTACCGCTTCGACTCTCAACGAAGCAGTCAGTTCGCCACTAAGCTAATTAGAGTGGGTTTCGGCTCCACCGTCCATCCCGATCACGGTAAAGGGGCTGCATCAAACGGTTCGGGCGCGTTAGGATGGCGCGAAGTCGAGGTTGCCAGCAACACCAGGCAGCCGCGTAACGGATTTGCAGTAAACGAGGATGCTCATGACTGATTTTGCCAACGCTACTCCGACCACCGTCGACATCGTGCGCCGCGAGAATTGCTATCAGGGCTTCTACAAGCTCGATCGCCTGCACTTGCGCCACGAGTTGTTTGACGGCGGCATGAGCCGCGAGATCAACCGTGAAGTGTTCGTGCGTCACGATGCGGTGTGCATGCTGCCTTACGATCCGCAGCGCGACGAAGTGGTGCTGATCGAGCAGTTTCGTGTCGGCGCGATGGGCAAGACGGCCAACCCCTGGCTGATCGAACTGGTCGCCGGTCTGATCGACAAGGATGAACAACCGGAAGAAGTTGCTCACCGCGAGGCGCAGGAGGAAGCTGGGCTGAACATCAAGGCCCTGTGGCCGATGACCAAATATTTCCCGTCGCCGGGCGGCAGCAACGAATTCGTGCATTTGTACCTGGGGCGTTGCGAGACCACCGGCGTTGGCGGCCTGCATGGGCTGGAGGAAGAGGCAGAAGATATCCGCGTCACGGTCTGGGCATTCGAAGATGCCTTGCAGGCCGTACGCGACGGACGGATTGCCAACGCGGCGAGCATCATCGCCTTGCAGTGGCTGGCGCTCAATCGCGCCGAAGTGAGGGGGCTATGGTTGTAAACAAGTTGCGCGATCGGTATCGGGTTGACCTCGTGGGGCTGCAAGCCGCCTGCGAGGCCAACTACGCGCGCCTGATGCGACTGTTGCCGGACATGCGCAGCGATCCCGAAGCGCGGCGCATTGCCGTTTCCCAAGGCGAGCAAATGCTCGGCGTGCTGGCCCTCGAAGTGCTGCAAACCTGCCCGTACACCACCACTTTGCAAGTGCGTCAGGAACACAGCCTGCCATGGCTGCCGATCCCGCAATTGGAAGTACAGGTCTATCACGACGCACGCATGGCCGAAGTGGTCAGCGCCGAGCATGCACGACGCTTTCGCGGCGTCTATCCTTACCCGAACGCGGCGATGCACCAGCCGGATGAAAAGGCCCAGCTCAATCTGTTCCTCGGGGAATGGCTGAGTCATTGCCTGGCCTGCGGGCATGAGTACGCGGCGGTTCGATAACTGCGAGTTGTGAACTGTGCCCGGTTCGGTGGTTTCCTCTTTCGCTTGTCGCCCAGCATAATTGCCGCACCTATCCAGACCCGTTGCAGCCTTGGGAGAGCGCCTTGCCGAGCGTATCCACGTTGACCACCGCCGATGCCGCGTTGCTGGTGCAAATCTCTGACAGCCATTTGTATGCCGAGCCGGGCGGTACGCTGCTGGGCATGGACACCCGCGACAGCCTGCAAAAGGTCATTGAGCTGGTGCTTTCGCAACAACCGCGGATTGATCTGATTCTGGCCACCGGTGATCTGTCGCAAGACGGCACGCTGGAGTCTTACCAGCTGTTTCGCGAATTGACTGCACAGCTCGACGCTCCCGCCCGCTGGATCCCCGGTAACCACGACGAACCACAGATCATGGAAGTCGCCGCCGTACACAGCGCATTGCTCGAGTCGGTTGTGGATATCGGCAACTGGCGTGTGACTTTGCTTGATTCGGCCGTGCCGGGTTCGGTGCCGGGGTATTTGCAGGATGAACAGCTGCAATTGCTCGCGCGTTCGCTGAGTGAAGCTCCGGAGCGCCATCATCTGGTGTGCTTCCATCATCATCCGGTGTCGATCGGCTGCGCATGGATGGAGCCGATCGGTTTGCGCAATCCCGAAGCATTTTTCGAAGTGCTGGATCGCTTTCCGCAGGCGCGGGCCGTGCTGTGGGGGCATGTACATCAGGAGATTGATCGCGAGCGTAGTGGCGTGCGCTTGCTGGCTTCACCTTCGACCTGTATTCAGTTCGAGCCGGGGAGTGAGGATTTCAAGGTCGGCGAACAGAAACCAGGGTATCGCTGGTTGCGCCTGATGCCCGATGGCCGAATCGAAACCGGCGTCGAGCGCGTGACCGATTTCGAATTTACCGTGGATTATGGTTCTGACGGTTATTGACTCGACGATCAAAAGCCCCTCACCCCAGCCCTCCCGAAACGTCGGACCGCCCGGGGGGAGAGGGGGCCGACCGAGGTGTCTGGCGCTATACGTCGACCTGAGAAATCCAGTCGATTGTGGATTCCATGCAGTACTTTCACGTCGGCGTATTTCATAAATATCCCCCAATCGGTCCCCTCTACCTCTGGGAGAGGGTTAGGGTGAGGGCCGCTCCTGACGATTCATCAAATTCTCCAGACCTCGCCCCCAACCCAAGCACATCTCCCTGTAAACTCCGCTCTTTCCAACCGACGCCCAGGGAGCTCAAATGTCCGGTTCGATCCTCTACATCCATGGTTTCAATAGCGCCCCGACATCGAAGAAGGCTTGTCAGTTGGTCGAGGTGATGAAGCAGCTGGGTTTGAGCGATCAATTGCGCATCCCGGCGCTGCATCACCATCCGCGCGAAGCCATCGGTCAGTTAGAACAAGCAATCACCGAGCTCGACCGGCCATTACTGGTGGGAAGCTCCCTCGGCGGCTACTATGCGACCTGCCTGGCCGAGCGCCATGGCCTGAAAGCTTTGCTGGTCAACCCGGCGGTCAGCCCGCACCGGATGTTCGACGGCTATCTGGGCACGCAGAAAAACCTGTATACCGATGAAACCTGGGAATTGACCCACGACCACGTTACGGCTCTGGCCGAACTGGAAGTGCCGGCGCCGCAGGATCCGCAGCGGTTTCAGGTGTGGTTGCAGACCGGGGACGAAACCCTCGATTATCGCCTCGCCCAGCAGTATTACCGGGCATGTGCCTTGCGCATTCAGGCCGGCGGCGACCACAGTTTTCAAAATTTCGCCGGACAAATTCCGGCACTGCTGAGTTTTGCCGGCATTGGCGCCGATCTGTATCAGGCAATCGATTTCACCGCACTGTGAAATCTTGCCCCAATTTCACTGAATCATTGACGACGAGACCCTATGGCCACTCCCAGCGCTAGCTCCTATAACGCCGACGCCATCGAAGTCCTCTCGGGCCTCGACCCGGTGCGCAAACGCCCGGGCATGTATACCGACACCAGTCGGCCGAACCACCTCGCCCAGGAAGTCATCGACAACAGTGTCGACGAAGCGCTGGCCGGCCACGCCAGATCGGTGCAGGTCATCCTGCATGCCGACCACTCGCTGGAAGTCAGCGACGATGGCCGAGGCATGCCGGTCGACATCCACCCCGAAGAGGGTGTATCGGGCGTCGAGCTGATCCTCACCAAGCTGCATGCGGGCGGCAAGTTTTCCAACAAGAACTACCAGTTCTCCGGCGGTCTGCACGGGGTGGGTATTTCGGTGGTCAACGCCTTGTCCACCGAAGTCCGCGTGCGGGTGAAACGCGACGGCAACGAATACCAGATGACTTTCGCCGACGGCTACAAGGCCACCGAGCTGGAAGTGGTTGGCGCGGTGGGCAAGCGCAACACCGGCACCAGCGTGTACTTCGCGCCGGACCCGAAGTATTTCGATTCGCCAAAATTCTCCATCAGCCGCCTCAAGCATGTGCTCAAGGCCAAGGCGGTTTTGTGCCCGGGCCTGCTGGTCAGCTTCGAAGACAAGAGCACCGGCGAGAAAATCGAGTGGCATTACGAAGATGGTCTGCGCTCGTATCTGGTGGACGCGGTCAGCGAATTCGAGCGTCTGCCGAACGAGCCGTTCTGTGGGGTTTTCGCCGGTAATAAAGAAGCCGTCGACTGGGCGCTGCTGTGGCTGCCGGAAGGTGGCGACGCGGTGCAGGAAAGCTACGTCAACCTGATCCCGACCGCGCAGGGCGGTACTCACGTCAACGGCCTGCGTCAGGGCCTGCTCGATGCAATGCGCGAGTTCTGCGAATTCCGCAGCCTGCTGCCGCGCGGCGTCAAGCTGGCGCCGGAAGACGTTTGGGAACGCATTGCCTTCGTCTTGTCGATGAAAATGCAGGAACCGCAATTCTCCGGCCAGACCAAAGAACGTCTGTCGTCGCGTGAGGCGGCGGCGTTCGTTTCCGGTGTGGTCAAGGACGCGTTCAGCCTGTGGCTCAACGCCAACCCGGAAACCGGTCTGGCGCTGGCCGAGCTGGCGATCAACAACGCCGGTCGCCGTCTCAAGGCGAGCAAGAAGGTCGAGCGCAAGCGCGTCACCGCCGGGCCGGCATTGCCGGGCAAACTGGCGGACTGCGCCGGACAGGATCCGATGCGCTCCGAACTGTTCCTGGTCGAAGGTGATTCCGCCGGCGGCTCGGCGAAACAGGCGCGGGACAAAGAGTTTCAGGCGATCCTGCCGTTGCGCGGCAAGATCCTCAATACCTGGGAAGTCGACGGCAGCGAAGTGCTCGCCAGCCAGGAAGTGCACAACATCGCCGTGGCCATCGGCGTTGATCCAGGCTCGGCCGACATCGCGCAACTGCGCTACGGCAAGATCTGTATCCTCGCCGACGCCGACTCCGACGGTCTGCACATCGCAACCTTGCTTTGCGCGTTGTTCGTCCAGCATTTCCGTCCGTTGGTGGATGCCGGTCACGTTTACGTCGCCATGCCACCGCTGTACCGCATCGACTTGGGTAAAGAGATTTACTACGCCCTCGACGAAGCCGAGCGCGACGGCATTCTCGACCGGCTGGTGGCCGAGAAAAAACGCGGCAAGCCGCAAGTCACCCGATTCAAAGGTCTGGGTGAAATGAACCCGCCGCAACTGCGCGAAACCACCATGGACCCGAACACCCGGCGTCTGGTGCAGCTGACCCTGGAAGACTACCCGGCGACTGCGGAAATGATGGACATGCTGCTGGCGAAGAAACGCGCCGGTGATCGCAAGTCGTGGCTGGAATCCAAAGGCAACCTGGCCGAGGTTCTTGGTTGATGCGGGTTGGCCTGGCCCTGGCGTGTGCGTTACTTCTGACCTCGGTGTCGGCACTGGCCGAACCGCTGCCGGAGTTGCGCGTGCTGTTCGAGCATCCGGTGGACGGCATGCGCGGCGGCAATCTTTCGGGGCTTGCGCTGTGCGGCAACGAGTTGTGGACGGTGTCCGACCGCGACGATGATCAGATTTATCGTCTCGACACCCGGCAATCTACCTGGCAGGCCGAAACCGTGCACATCGACGTTCCCGAAGTGCCGGAAACCGGTTTGCCGTGGGGTTTGCGTTCGCGCAACTGGGCAGCATCGTTCGTGCGTGGCGGTGATCTGGATTTCGAAGGCATCAGCTGCGACAGCGCCGGCAATCGCTACATCGTCAGCGAAGGGCAGGCGGCGGTTTTGCAAGTGCCGGTTAGCGGCCCGGTTAACTGGCTGAAGATCTCGCCGATGCTGGTGCGCGAAGCGCGGGCCAGCGGCATGCTGCTGAAATTCAATGCAATATTCGAAGGACTGGCGATCAACCCGGCTGGTGATCAGATGTGGCTGGCCGCCGAACGGCAAAGTCGTGGCGTGTTGCTGATCAAGCGCCAGCAGACAGTGTGGGATTGCGACGGACGTTGTGTACTGCTCAGCGAGGGCGGCAAGGAAATGCAACCGCCGCAGTTCCCCAATGCGAAAGCGGTCGACCGGGATTTCTCCGATATTTCGTTGTTCAACGGCAAGCTGTTCACCCTTGACCGCAACGCGTTCCAGATTTGCCGGCGCGATGCGCAAACCGCCAAGGTCGAGCGTTGCTGGTCGTACGCCGCCGAGTT
Source organism: Pseudomonas sp. TWP3-2 (assembly GCF_049897765.1). Taxonomy (NCBI): domain Bacteria; kingdom Pseudomonadati; phylum Pseudomonadota; class Gammaproteobacteria; order Pseudomonadales; family Pseudomonadaceae; genus Pseudomonas; species Pseudomonas sp. TWP3-2. Next base: position 482,453 of record NZ_JAFCWW010000001.1, read on the forward strand.
GTTGCAGGAAAATCGCCGCTATAAACAGAACTACGGGCTGGAAGAAGCGCTGATCGTCGATGCTGACGGTGCGTGGATTGGCGTCGACAACAATTTCGGCCCGCGCGCCGATGGCGAGGTCCGGCCGATTGTCTGGCGTTTCGCCGCCCCCGATGGTGGCTGGAGCGCCAAGCCATGAGCCAGCAACCGCCGGGCAAACGTGCCGGTCGGGTGCTGATGATTCTGGCATGGTGCGCGGGGCTGTTTCTCGCCACGCGGTTTTTCGGTGACTGGGAGCAGCGCCAGCAGAATCCGAACGTAGTCGTCAGTTCGGAGCAGGGCGCAGGTTTTATCGAAGTGAAACTGGTCGGCAATGCCCAAGGGCATTTTGTCGCCAGTGGCCAGATCAACGGTCAGCCCGTCGAGTTCATGCTCGACACCGGCGCGACCGACGTGGCAATCCCGGCGGATGTGGCCAAGAGCCTCAAGCTGGAAGAAGGTTTCGGTGTGACCCTGAGCACGGCCAATGGCCTGAGCCAGGGCTATCGCACCCGTATCGACCGCCTGCAACTGGGCGACATCGTGCTGCGCGACGTGCGCGCACTGGTCGCGCCCGGCCTGCATGGCGATCAGGTGCTGCTCGGCATGAGCGCCCTGAACAAACTTGAATTTACCCAGCGCGGTGGCACCATGCTGCTGCGCCAGACAACGAACCGATGAGGCCCGCATGAGCGACTCCCTTGATCTCAGCCTGGATGGCGTAGAACGCCGATCGCTGGCTGACTTCACCGAAAGTGCCTACCTCAACTACTCCATGTACGTGATCATGGACCGTGCCCTGCCGCATATCGGCGACGGTCTGAAGCCGGTACAGCGGCGTATCATCTACGCCATGAGCGAGTTGGGGCTGGATGCCGATTCCAAGCACAAGAAGTCGGCGCGTACCGTCGGCGACGTGCTCGGCAAGTTCCACCCGCACGGTGACTCGGCGTGCTACGAAGCGATGGTGCTGATGGCCCAGCCGTTCAGCTATCGCTACACGCTGGTCGACGGCCAGGGCAACTGGGGTGCGCCGGACGATCCCAAGTCCTTCGCCGCCATGCGTTACACCGAAGCACGCCTGTCGCGTTATTCCGAAGTGCTGCTCAGCGAACTCGGCCAAGGCACCGCAGACTGGGGCCCGAACTTCGACGGCACCCTGCAGGAACCACTGGTGTTGCCGGCACGTTTGCCGAACATCCTGCTCAATGGCACCACTGGCATCGCTGTGGGTATGGCCACTGATGTGCCGCCGCACAACCTGCGCGAAGTCGCCACCGCTTGCGTGCGCCTGCTCGATGAGCCTAAAGCCACGGTCGAACAGCTTTGCGAACACATTCAGGGTCCGGACTATCCGACCGAAGCGGAAATCATCACCCCACGCGCCGACCTGCTGAAGATGTACGAAACCGGCAAGGGCTCGGTGCGCATGCGTGCCGTGTACCACGTCGAGGACGGCGATATCATCGTCACCGCGCTGCCGCATCAGGTTTCCGGGGCCAAGGTGCTGGAGCAGATTGCCGCGCTGATGCAGGCCAAGCCGTCGAAAGCGCCGCAGATCGCCGACCTGCGCGATGAATCCGACCACGAAAATCCATGCCGCATCGTGATCATTCCGGTCAACAGCCGTGTCGATCATGAAGCGCTGATGCAGCACCTGTTCGCCAGCACCGAGTTGGAGTCGACCTACCGGGTCAACGTCAACATCATCGGTCTGGATGGCAAGCCGCAGCTGAAAAACCTGCGTGCGTTGCTGGTCGAGTGGCTGGAATTCCGGGTGCAGACCGTGCGCCGGCGCCTGCAATTCCGCCTCGACAAGGTCGAGCGTCGCCTGCACCTGTTGGACGGTTTGCTGATTGCTTACCTCAACCTGGATGAGGTGATCCACCTGATCCGTACCGAGGAACATCCGAAAAGCGCGCTGATCGCGCGTTTCGCCCTCAGCGATATCCAGGCCGAATACATTCTTGAAACCCGTCTGCGTCAGTTGGCACGACTGGAAGAAATGAAGCTGCGCGGCGAGCAGGATGAACTGCTCAAGGAACAAGCCAAGCTGCAAGCCCTGCTGGGCAGCGAAGCCAAGCTGAAGAAACTGGTGCGCACCGAACTGATCAAGGACGCCGAAACCTACGGCGACGACCGTCGTTCGCCAATCGTCGAACGTGCCGAAGCCAAAGCACTGACCGAGCATGACCTGCTACCGAACGAGAAAGTTACCGTTGTGCTCTCGGAAAAAGGCTGGATCCGCTCGGCCAAGGGCCACGAAATCGACGCCACTGGCCTGTCGTACAAGGCCGGTGACGGCTTCAAGACCTCGGCGGCGGGGCGCTCCAACCAGTCCGCCGTGGTCATCGACTCCACGGGTCGCAGTTACTCGCTGGCCACTCACACCCTGCCATCGGCACGCGGTCAGGGCGAGCCTTTGACCGGCCGTCTGACGCCGCCGCCGGGCGCGACGTTCGAGTGCGTGCTGATGCCGGAAGAGGACTCGTTGTACGTGATCGCCTCCGACGCCGGTTACGGCTTCGTGGTTAAAGGCGAAGATCTGCAAGCCAAAAACAAGGCGGGTAAAGCCCTGTTGAGCCTGCCGAACAACGCCAAAGTGATTGCGCCGCGCCCAGTGGCTGACCGTGAGCACAACTGGCTGGCTTCGGTCACGACCGAAGGTCGCCTGCTGATCTTCAAAATCAGCGACCTGCCACAACTAGGTAAGGGCAAAGGCAACAAGATCATCGGTATTTCCGGTGAGCGGGTGGCCAGTCGCGAGGAATATGTCACGGACATCGCGGTCCTGCCGGAAGGTGCCACGCTGGTGCTGCAGGCCGGCAAACGTACCTTGTCGCTAAAGGCCGACGACCTCGAACACTACAAAGGTGAGCGCGGTCGACGTGGTAATAAACTCCCGCGTGGCTTCCAGCGAGTCGATGCGCTGCTCGTCGAAAACCTCAATCAGGCGTCCTAGACGGCTCGATCTACGATTTAACGCGTAGATCGACGCTTTGGCGCTGGAGTCGGAACGCATATTCACGGATGATATGGCCTTTCAAGCGCCGGCGTGGCCGAGCGTTCTTCATATTTATTGAGTATTTTCACTGTGGTCAGCTTTGTGGCGGCCACCTGGACGGGATGATGACTGCGCTGCGCCTTCCACTTATTTTGTTGCTCGCGGGCGTTCTTGGCCTGGCGGGTTGCAGCGTTCACCAGCCGGTGTCGCTGTATCAACTGGACAGCGGAAGTCCGGTTCAGCCTGCGCAAAGCGCGGGCATGGCGGTTTTGTTGGGGCCAGTGGTATTGGCCGACTATCTGCAACGCGAAACCCTGTTGCAGCGTCAGCCGGACGGCAGTTTGCAAGCTTCGATGGACGGTCGTTGGGCGGGTAGCCTGTCGTCGGATATCGATCAGCTGTTGCTGCGTCAGGTGGCTGGTCATCTGGACAGCCAACGCGTTGTGCTGTCGCCGGCTACGCCGGGATTCACTCCGGATGTGCAGGTATTGCTGACGATCACGCGTCTGGATTCGGGCCAGAAGCAACCGGCGATTCTCGACGCGCAGTGGCGCTTGATCGATCGTCGTGGAAAGGTGCGCGATAACCGCATTATCCATTTGCAGGAGCAGCATGCCGGTACAACGGCGGCTCAGGTTCAGGCGCAAGGCGTATTGTTGCAGCGTCTGGCCGAACAGTTGTCGGTGGCGCTGAAGCCGTTGGCCAATCAGCCTCCAATTGCTGAAGCCCCACGTAAATCGGCACCGAAACCGGCAGCGCCGGCGGCGGAAGCCGAGAAGCAGCCGAAGATTCCGATGGCTTCGCCGATTCGCACGGATATGGAAGTGTTTCGCTTCTAAGCGTTAATCGAGTCAAACCAGAGCCCGCCTTGTGCGGGCTTTGTTGTTTCTGGGGATTGAAGATCAAGAGCTACCCTCACCCTAGCCCTCCCGAAACGTCGGACCGCCCAGAGGGAGAGGGGACTGAATGGGGGATGCTTTAGAAATTCATCGACCTGGATGTGCTGTGCCGAATCCATAATCGACACGTTCTTTCAGGTCGATGTATGACGCAAGGCGACTCGGTCAGTCCCCTCTCCCCCGGAGGGAGAGGGGACTGATTGGGGGATGCTCCAGGCACTCATCGACCGGAACGTGCTGTGCCGAATCCATAATCGACACGATCTTTCAGGTCGATGTATGACGCGAGACACCTCGGTCAGTCCCCTCTCCCTATGGGAGAGGGCTAGGGTGAGGGGCTATTCAAGGCCAAGCGCAATCTCAAAACCAGCACGCACAAAAAAGCCCGCAGACAATCACTCATCTGCGGGCTTCTTCACATCCAGGGCAAACCGTCAGGCCCGGCGCTCATGCATCCGCGCCAACTGCCGCTCGAGCATCGACGGATAAGGCTCCATCAACCGCTCCACACAGCAAGCCCCTTCAGGGCTGGCAATCGGCCGGATCCGCGCACGCTGACGGATCAGCGCGTCGTCACCGATCTTGCGCTCGACCAGCAGCAGATTGCGGCTGTGTTGCGACAGCGCCAGGGCATCCTGCGCCGAGTCAGTCAGCAGCAGGTCAATCTGACTCATGCCAAACAACTCATCGCCAAGGGTCAGGCCCAACTGCAATTGCAGGGTAATGCCGCTGTCCGCGACTTCGATCTGCAACTGATGGCCCAGCGCCCGCAGCAGTTCGCCGCAGCAAATCGCGTTAGTCAGGTAATCGTCGCCGCTGTCTTCGGTGTGGAACAGCATCAGCGTGCTGCCATCATTGAGCGTCTCGATCTCGCCCTGATACAGCGAAGCAGCCTGTTCCAGGCAGTCGCGATAACGCTCCTGCAACTCATCCAGGCGTGCGCGCGGCAGACGGCGCAGTTGCTCCTGCGAACCCAGTTGCACCGCCAGCACCGCCGTGTGTTGCGGCACGCTCGGGGTCGGGCGGCGCACAGCCGGTTGCGGCGTGCTGTTCAGCGACTCGTCGCGCAGATCAGCGAACGGGTCTTCGTCATCGTCGTCCTCAACGGTGCTGACCACATGCCGCGGTGCAGGCTTCTTCGCGGCCAGCGGGCGGCTCTCGTCGAAACTCGGGTCGCGCAGGTTGCGCACTTCGAATTCCGGCTCGACGTCGTCATCTTCGAATTCCGGTTCCGGTTCGGGCTCTACTACCGTCGGTTCCGGTGCGTAGTTGGCGTGCAACTGACGGGCGAGATCGCCGATTTCGTCCTGACGTTCGATACCCGGTGTGTGTTCGTCGATCCGCCGCAGCCAGACGCGCAATTGCAGCAGCGGCGTGGAGATGTGCCGGCCCAGTCGCAGGCTCAGGGCCAGCGACAGCGCCAACAGAATCGCACTGAGGATGCCCATGCTTTGCAGGCTGATGGTCATCGGCTGCTGGAACTGATCCATGTCCAGGCTGATGCGCAGTTGCCCGGCAGTCACGTCCTGAAAAGTGATCTTGCTCTCGTACATGCCCTCGGCTTCGCCCAGCAGGCTGTGCTTGGGGCGCTGACCGGATTCGGCGAGGATGCGGTTATCCACGCTGTAGATGGCGGCGTGGGCCACCAGCTTGTTCTTGGTCAGGTTGTTGAGCAGCACGTTGAGGCTGAGGATGTCGTTGGACACCAGCAGCTCAGTGGCGGAGGTGGCGGTCTGCGTGGTCAGGCTTTCGCCCAGCGCATCGGCCTGCTCGTGCATGGCCTGCTTGAACTGCAAGCCCATCACGCAGGCATAGATCACCAGGGCCAGAGCGACCAGGATCACGTTATGGCTGGCAATGCGTAATGCAATCGGTACACGGCGATGACGCAGTGCACGGAAGATCAGCAGAAAGAAGTTATCGGTTTTAACTGGCGTGGGCCGGTTCACTGAGCTCGGCTCTTGTCCGTGAAGTTGACGCGCAGTATAGCGACAGGCCCTAGACCGGCAAAGCGCTGGCGGTGCCCGATGGTCACTGAAAGTGGGTAGAATGCGGTTTTTTTCCAGTTGCGGGGGTGCGCGTTGCGCGAAATCGTCCTGATTAACATCACGGGAGTCGACCGTCCGGGTCTGACTGCGGCCATTACCGGCGTTCTGGCCCAGGGTGGTGTGAACATCCTAGACATCGGTCAGGCGGTAATTCACGACACCTTGTCGTTTGGCATCCTCGTGGAAATCCCCGACTCCGAGCAAGGCAAGTCGGTGCTCAAGGACATCCTGTTCAAGGGCTACGAGCTGGATCAGCAAGTGCGCTTCACCCCGGTGTCCGAAGAGGATTACCAGCAATGGGTGGGCAATCAGGGCAAAAAGCGTCACATCGTCACCCTGCTGACGCGCAAAGTGACTGCCGGCCAACTGCAGGCTGTGAGCTCGATCACCGCCAAATACGGGCTGAACATCGACCATATCGACCGTTTGTCGGGACGCATGCCGCTGGACACTCCGGCTGACCAGGGCAAGGGCTGCATCGAGTTTTCCGTGCGTGGCGAAGCGGCTGATCCGCAGGCGCTGCGTGCCGAATTCCTCAGCGTGGCGCAGGAATTGAACGTCGATATCGCGTTCCAGGAAGATTCGCTGTTCCGCCGAAACCGCCGTCTGGCGGTATTCGACATGGACTCGACCCTGATCGAAGCCGAAGTCATCGATGAACTGGCCAAGGCCGCCGGCGTCGGCGACCAGGTCTCGGAAATCACCGAGCGGGCCATGGCCGGCGAACTGGATTTCCGTGCCAGTTTCAAAGAACGTCTGGCGCTGCTCAAAGGTCTGGACGTCGGCGTGCTCGATTCGATTGGCGCGTCGCTGCGTTTGACCGAAGGTGCGGAAACGCTGTTCGCTGAACTCAAGCGCCTCGGTTACAAGACGGCGATCCTGTCCGGCGGCTTCACCTATTTCGCCAAGCAATTGCAGGCCAAACTCGGCATTGACTATGTGTTCGCCAATGAACTGGAAGTGGTCGATGGCAAGGTCACGGGCGTCGCGGTGGAGCCGATTGTCGATGCACAGCGCAAGGCTGATCTGCTGAGAGAGCTGGCGCACAAGGAAGGCTTGCGTCTGGAGCAGACCATCGCGGTCGGCGACGGTGCGAATGATTTGCCGATGCTGGCGATTGCCGGGTTGGGTGTGGCGTTCCGCGCCAAGCCATTGGTCAAGCAGTCGGCGAAGCAGGCGATTTCGACCTTGGGGCTGGATGGCGTGTTGTATCTGCTGGGTTTTCGCGATCGTGACGGGCAGCTCTGAGATCTGAGCTGGCCTCTGTGGCGAGGGAGCTTGCTCCCGCTGGGTCGCGAAGCGGCCCCACTCTTCAATTCAAAGAAGGGGACTGCTGCGCAGTCCAGCGGGAGCAAGCTCCCTCGCCACATAATTCGTGTTTACGCTTTAAAGTGATTTCCACAACGAATCAAAATCCTCCTCGCTTGCGCCATTCTGCGCGGCCTCCAGCGAGCGATAGGCGAACTGATTGAAACTGTGCGTGCTCGACACCCGTCGATCCAGCCCCGCGCGGTGCTCCTCTCCCAGGGTATTGATCAACACCTTGCTGCCCTCCTGAAACGGCAGGCGTGGCGCCAATAGCGTCGCCGGCAAGTCAATCGCACTAATCTCCGGCAACAACAAACCCCGTAAGTACTGACTGTGATCATCCCTCGACCGCACAAGCTGCAACCCGCAGGGCTGGGCATGCGGTGCCACCAGTTCGATACCCATTTGCGTCCCGCCACCGCGCACCTGACGAATCCAGCGCACCACGGAAATGCTCCAGCCCTGACTGACCGTGTCCTGAATCCCGAGCATTTCCCCGGCCTGCAATTCGGCCGGTACTTCGTTCGGCCAACCCACGCAATACCCGCCGGGGCTGTGATTGATCACCGGCAAGGCATAGGTCGGATAGTGCGCCGGGCTGTCGGCGTTGCCTTCGTTGTCGATCAGTTGTTCGTACTGAATTTCTTCGTAGGGCAAAAACTCATCGGTTTTGCTCTGCGGCGCGGCGTCGAACGCCTGACTCCAACTGTCTTTCTCGCCCTGGGTCACCGTTTGGCTGAAGTTCGCGGGGCGGGCGCCGGGATGTTTGAGCATGTCGCTGAAGCTACGTTCGCCGCCGAGGTAGAAGTGCAGGGCGCTCATGCCGACACACACGGTCAGACTGCCCTGGCCGACGGTGCGCTGAAAACTGCGCTCGGCGGCCTGACCCCAAGTCGCGTGCAGGTGTTGCAGGGTGTCGAGGCTCAGGCCATTCGGCACTGGCAGCGGCGTAGTCGTGTCCTGATGCAATAAATGCGCTTCGATGGCATTCACCAGCGGCTGCGGATCGAAACCGAGCAACCCCGGCAACTGCTCGCTGCGGAACATGCTGCGATAACGCGGACCTGCATCGATCTCCCACGAAATGGCGAACAAGCCGTCACCTGGATTGCCCGGATACAGCTTGAGCCAGCCACTCCACGGTTCCAGCACTTCGGCGAGGCGCGCGATCTGGTTCTGCCGTAGTTGATTGCAGCGCGCACTGCCGAGCAGCAGGGCGGCGATATAGGTTTGTTCGAGGCTCAGTTCGCCGCTCAGGCTGGCCAACTCGTCGCGCACCCGGCGATGTTGCAGCTGCAAACCGCATGCTGTGCGATACAACTGATGCAGCTCAAGCCACAGATGCTCCGGCGCTGAGGTATATAGCCGAGTGGCGCGCACCAGTTGGCCCTTGAGCGCATGCGCCGCGCGTTGCAGCGCCTCACTTACCAACGTTGCGCGGTCTTTGGAGTACTTCGGCGCAATGCGCATGACGATCTGCTTGTAGCCAATCGCCAGATGACTTTGCAGCGCCTGACACAGGTTACTGATCTTGCGCGAGCGCTCGTCCAGCACAATCGCCTGATGCAGAAAATGCCGCTCCAGATGCTGGCAAACGTAATACACCTCGGGTCGCAACAGTTCCAGCAGATGCAGGCGATTGTCGCTGGGCGTGAGCAGTTGATTGAGTTCGCCCAGGCCCTGATAGAGCTGGCGCGCGGTTTCGCCGATGTTGGCCTTGGGCAGTTGGGCGATCCAGCGCTTGAGGTCGCGCGGGGTAGCTTCACAGAAAGACAGGCGCAACTGCGTCGGAGTAGGGGTGCGTAGCGCGGGTTGGAATTTAGGCTCACTCATGCCGTGCAAGGCTCCGGCGGCGAATTGGGCATTGCTGGAAACTCTAGCAGTTGTGGTCTAGTTCGCCGGATCTTGTCAGACATTCTAACCGTTGGTCTGCTGGCCGGATGCCAGTCGGCGAGCGCTACTAGGCTTTCAGGCGTGCGATCGGAAACGCACGGTTGCACGGCCTGCCGCTACTTCGGGCAGGTTTCGGAAAACTTCAAGGAGATGAGGTTCATGTCTAAATACGTAGTGGCAAATCAATGGGGCGGTAGTTCGGCACCTTGGCATCCGGGCGGAGACTGGGTGCTGGGCGCGCGGGACAACCAGAAAGTCGTCGCGATTGACATCAAGTCTGGCGATGGCGGCAAAAGCTTCACCGGCACCATGACTTACGCCGGCGAAGGTCCCATTGGCTTCAAGGCGCAACGCACCGGCCAGAACCAGTACACGGTCGAGAATCAGTGGGGCGGCAACGATGCTCCATGGCATCCGGGCGGCAAGTGGGTAATCGGCGGGCGGGATAACCAGAACGTTATCGCGTTGAGCGTCACCTCGAGTGACGGCGGGAAAAACCTCAGCGGCACCAATACCTACGCCAACGAAGGGCCAATCGGCTTCCGTGGGCAGATAGAGTAACGGCGCCACTCAGGTCGTGTCCGCCCCGGCGCAGACGTGCGCCGGGGCGGATCAACAGGCCTAGGCGGCTGGTAATGCCAGCGCTTGACCCATTTGTACTGGCGCACCTGCGCCCAGTTCTTCAACCCATTTCACTTGATCCGGCCCGAACAGCACGATCGCGGTCGATCCCAGCTTGAAGCGCCCCAACTCCGCACCTTTTTCCAGATGAATCGGTGCGCGCGCAGCTTCGTCATAGCGGAAGGTTTTCAGTTCGCGCTTCGGCGGCGTGACCAGACCGGCCCACACGGTTTCAATCGACGCCACGATCATCGCGCCCACCAGCACCACGGCCATAGGCCCGCGCTCGGTGTCGAAGATGCACGCCACACGCTCGTTGCGCGCGAACAGTTCCGGGACGTTTTCCGCGGTGGTCTTGTTCACCGAGAAGATCCGTCCCGGGATGTAGACCATTTCGCGCAGGGTGCCGGCCAGCGGCATGTGTACGCGGTGGTAGTCTTTTGGCGACAGATAAACAGTGGCGAATTCGCCGCCCATGAACGGCGCGGCATTCGCCGCATCACCGCCGAGCAATTCGAGCACGCTGAAGCTGTGGCCCTTGGCCTGGAAGATCCGCCCGTGTTCAATCGGGCCGCGCTGGCTGATCGCGCCGTCCGCCGGGCTGAGGATCGCGCCCGGCGTCTGGTCCAGTGGACGTGCGCCGTCTTTCAGTGCGCGAGTGAAGAAGGCGTTGAAGTGCTCGTAAGCCGTCACGTCTTCAACCAGCGCCAGCGACATGTCCACTTGATAACGCTTGGCAAACCAGGTGGTGAAGGCATTCTTGAACCAGCGCACACGGCACTCGGCAACGCAGCCGGCGAGGCGCGACAGCAGGTGATGCGGCAGCAGGTATTGGCTGATGATAAATAAACGCTCTTTCATGACTGTCCTTGAAAATCCTTAAAGCTCGACGGGGGTGTCGGGGTGGTTGCCCCATTCGCCCCAGGAACCAGCGTAGCCCTTGACCCGCGGATAACCGAGGGATTTGGCCACCAGATAAGTGAAACCGGACCGGTGATGGGTCTGGCAGTGGGTAATGATTTCTTTGTCCTTGGTGATCCCGAGTTTCTCGAGGATCTGCGGCATGTCGCTGCGGATGCGCAGATGACGCGCCTGATCCATGCCTGCCGTCCATTCGAAATTGACCGCGCCGGGGATGTGCCCGGCTTTGGCGGCGAGGATTTTTTCGCCCGAGTATTCCAGTGGTCCGCGCGCATCCCAGATCGCCAGATCGGCGGCGCCGAGACGGCTTTGCAGGTATTCGCGGGTGGCGGTCGGTTCGTCGTGCAGGGTCAGGGCTACGGGGCCGCCAACCGCAGGAGGAATCTGGATCGACATCGGCGAACCTTCCGCCAGCCATGCCGGCAGACCACCGTCGATGTAGTGATATTTGTCGTGACCGATCACGTCGAGCAGCCAGATGAAACGTCCGGCCCAACCGCCGCCCTCGTCGTCATAGACCACGTACACCGCGTCTTTGTGATGGCCGAGTTCGCCGAACAGTTCTTCGAGTTTTTCCTTGCTCGGCAGCAAGCCCGGCGCCGGCGGCTGGCCGAGCTGGGTGCGCTTGGGATCGACAAACCGCGCGCCGGGCAGATGCCCTTCGGCATAGCGCGCCGGGCTGGTCAGATCGACCAGAATCAGGTTGCGGGCGTCGAGGCGCGCGAGCAGGTCGCTCGGCTCGATCACCAGCGACAGGCCAGAGAAGTCAGACATGTGAGGTCTCCAGAGCACAAAGGGGAACGATTGTAGCTGTCATTGGCCGCGCTGGCTAAAGCTGTGCAGGGCTTTCTCGATGCACTGCGCGGTTTTGCCGAAGGCTTGCACGCTGATGTCGGCAAACGGCCCGCCGCCCTGATCGGCAACCACGATCATGATCACTCGACCGTTATTGACCAGTGAGCGCAGAAACAGATGCTCGCCACGAAACAGCGTACGCAGGCTCGGCGGCAGCAGCGCGGAAAACTGGGCGTTGTTCTCGGGGGTGATCCGTACCTGCGCCTGTTGTGCGAGCAGCCGTTGCAGGACCTTGCTCTGGCTGACGACAAAATTCAGCGCCGCAGCGTCCTTGGGCAAACCCGAGGTTTGATGCACGCGCAGACTGGAATGGGTGCGGTCGGCCATCAGGATCATCACCCGGCGCATGCCGCTGGAGACCAGTGCGTCGCGCGCGGCGACGGTGAGGCTCATGGCATTGGCGAAGCGGCTTGGCTCTGCGAGCAATTCGGCGCATTGCTTGCGCCACTCGGTCAAGTCTTGGGCAGTCGGCGCAGCGGCGGGCAACATCCCGGCAGGGAGGCGGCGGGTACCCGATGGCCACAGCAGCGCAACCGCCGGGTGCCACAGGTCCGGCATGGCGTGCTGACGGGCGCTGTTGGCAGCTTGCTGGTGCAACTGTTGTTGCACCTCATCCATCGAGATTTGCAGATAAAGGCTGGTCAGGTATTGCCAGCGCTCACTGTGCGGACTGTCCCACGCCTGTTGCGCCGACAGCGCCAGACCGTTGGCCAACAGCACAGTGTTGGCCGGCTGATTGAGCCAGCGGCGCAGGGTCGGATCGTCGTCAAGGCGATTTTGCTGGCGCAACGGGTGATCGACATCCCGGGCGATGCGCAGCACTTTGACCAGTTCACGCTGCTCGCTGAGCAACAGTTTGTAACCTTGCTGGACCCAGATCGGCAGACGCCAGATCTCCACCAGCGCCTCGGCGATCTTCAGCAGGCGTACGCCAAATAGCTGCTTTTCGACCTCGCGCGCCGGTTCTCCCTTGTGGATGACCCGCAGCTCCCATTCTTCCAGCAGCTTGGGATGAGTCAGCGCCAACGGCCACAGCGGCGAGAGGAACAGCAAGCTGCCCCAATGTATGTCCTGCCACAGCCGCGCGAGGCGACTGGCGAAAAAACCGTTGGCCTGTTGCGTGGCGTGCTGGCTGACCATCTGCAATTGGCGCAGCGCTTGGGGAATCTGTTTGTTGGGTTCAGCGGGCAGGCGTGCGAGCAGTTCTTCGGTGCGCGCCAGGCCGAGGCGATTGATCGCCACTTCAAGGTTTTCCGCCGGTTCGCTCATGCTGCCGTGAGTGTGACGATTGGCCTCACGGATGATGCTCAAGGCTAGCGCTGGGCTGTCCTGCATCAGATCGGCGATGTCGCGCAGCGAGCTGCGGTCATCGCGGATGGCCCGGCAAACCCGGTCATGCGCTTCTTGCGGCACTGGCAAGTGAACACTGTCGAGCAGCTTGACCCAGCCTTCGAGCGTGGTCGGTGTCGGGTGTGGGACGTTCGTTTCATTAGCCATGTCTGGACGGGATCTTCATCTGCTGTAGACGCGCCCGGCACGGGCTAAATTGGCTTTTCGCCTGAACTGGCTATAGTCTGGCGCAGTTTTGCCGATAAGTAGAAGAAGAGATTTTTTAACTTCCGAATATGACCTTGAACCCGACTTAAATAAGTACTTTCTACCTATGGCTAAAATTATCGGCATCATCGTCGTATTCGCGAGCGTGCTCGGCGGATACGTGCTTTCCCACGGCAAGATTGCCGCCCTGATCCAGCCTTTCGAGGTGTTGATCATCGGCGGTGCCGCGCTCGGCGCTTTCCTCCAGGCCAACCCCAGTTATATGACGATGCACGTGCTCAAGAAATCCCTGAGCATGTTCAGTTCGCGTTTCAGCCACACGTTCTACCTGGAAGTGCTGGGTCTGATTTACGAGATCCTCAACAAGAGCCGCCGCGAAGGCATGATGGCCATCGAGGGCGACATCGAAGATGCCGCCGCGAGCCCGATCTTCGCCAAGTACCCGGCAGTGCTCAAGGACGAACGCATGACCGCGTTCATCTGCGATTACCTGCGCATCATGTCGTCCGGCAACATGGCTCCGCACGAGCTGGAAGGCTTGTTCGACATGGAGCTGTACAGCCTCAAGGAAGATCTCGAGCATCCTTCCCACGCGGTCAACGGCATTGCCGACGCCATGCCCGGTTTCGGTATCGTTGCGGCGGTACTGGGTATCGTGGTGACCATGGCCTCCCTGGGTGAAGGCGATCAGAAATCCATCGGTCTGCACGTAGGTGCGGCACTGGTCGGTACCTTCTTCGGTATTCTCGCGGCTTACGGTTTCTTCGGCCCGTTGGCGCATTCCCTGGCGCACGATGCCAAGGAAGAGCTGAACGTGTATGAAGCTATTAAAGCTTCCCTGGTAGCTTCGGCTTCCGGCATGCCGCCGTCGCTGGCCGTCGAGTTCGGGCGCAAGGTTCTGTACCCGGCGCACCGTCCAAGCTTCGCCGAGCTGGAACAAGCGGTTCGCGGTCGCTAAGTCATGGAAAATAACCAGCCGATAATCATCAAGCGCGTCAAGCGCATTGCTGCCGGGCATCACGGCGGGGCGTGGAAAATCGCCTTCGCCGACTTCGCCACGGCGATGATGGCGTTCTTCCTGGTGTTGTGGCTGCTGTCCACCGCGACCCCGGAACAGAAGATCGCGATCGCCGGCTACTTCAAAGACCCGGTCGGTTTCTCCGAGAGCGGCACGCCGTACATCATCGACCTGGGCGGCACGCCGACCCTGGCGCCGGAAAACACCCTCAACCCTGAGGTGAAGTCCCAGCCGCAACCGGACAAGGTCACGGTCGATACCGAGCAAGTCGAAGGCATGGCCGAAATGGTCGAGAAGGAACGCCTGGAACTGCTGCTGCAAGAATTGCAGAACAAGGTCGACGAGAACCCGCAGCTACAGAAATTCAAGGATCAGATCCTGTTCGAAATCACCCCGAACGGTTTGCGCATCCAGATCATGGACGCAGAAAACCGGCCGATGTTCGACTCAGGTTCTGCGCGTCTGAAGCCGTACTTCGAGGACATCCTGCTGGCCATGGCGGACACCATCAAAGCAGTGCCGAACAAGATCAGCATCAGCGGCCACACCGATGCCAAGCCTTACACCGGCAGCGGTGATTTCGGTAACTGGGAGCTTTCGGCCAACCGTGCCAACGCGGCACGCCGCGCGCTGATTGCCGGCAGTTATCCGGATGCGCAAGTGGCGCGTGTTGTCGGTTACGCCTCGTCGGCACTGTTCGACAAGGAAAACCCGTTCAACCCGGTCAACCGCCGCATCGACATCGTGGTACTGACCAAGAAGGCTCAGGCGGCCATCGAAGGTGCACAAGGTGCCGACGCCGCGAAGCCGGCAGAAGACGGCCAGAACGGCGCCGCTCCGGCCACCCCGGTCGACCCGAACGCCTTGCCGGCCGATCAGCAACCGGTGCCAGCGCACGAGTTGCGCGAACGGTTGAACCTGTTCGACGACGCGGCGCCGAAGCCGGGTGACCCAGCGAAACCGGCTGAACCGCCCAAGCAATAACCCGCAAAAAAGCCACGACATTCGTGGCTTTTTTGTGTGTGCCTGCGTCACTCACTGCACAACGTTTCTTTGAATCATGGAAGATCAGTAATGGAAAGACTCAAGTCTTATTTTCAGCGGCATGGCAACGCGCCTTTCAAATTCGGTGAGGGGCGGGTCAGCGGCTATATCTCCGCGACTCTCGGCCTGTTGAGCCTGCTGGCGGTGTTGTGTTTTCTGTTCCCTGAGTGGTTGACCACCGCCGAACTGCGCAAGGTCTACGACGAACAGTTCGCGCGCACGACCTTGCTGCTCGGGCTGGTGCTGTCGTTCAGCCTCGGCACCCTGAACATTCTGCTGAACAAGCGCAAACGCCTGGGAATCACCGGGCTGGTTGCCTCGGGCCTGGCGGTGTTTCTCGGCGGCACCGATGTGCAGATCAACGCGATCGGCCAGACGCCGTACTCGCTGGGGCTGGACTGGTTCGTCCTGGCCTTGCTGGTGTCGGCCATCGTCTTCATTCCGCTGGAAAAGCTCTACTCCAAGGATCCCCAGCAAAACATCCTGCGCCCACACTGGCGCACCGATCTGACCTACTTTTTCGTCAGCCACATGCTGGTGCAATTCATCCTGATCTTCATCACCGCATCGTCGAGTTACGTCGCCGGTTGGGCGATGTCGCCGGACTTGCAGGCGAGCGTGCAGAGCTTGCCGATTGTGCTGCAATTTTTCCTCGCGGTGCTGGTGGCGGATCTCGGCCAGTACTGGCTGCATCGCCTATATCACGTAGTGCCGTGGCTATGGCGCGTGCATGCCGTGCATCACTCGAGCACGCACATGGACTGGCTCGCCGGTTCGCGCGTGCACTTCATTGAAATCCTGCTGACCCGAACCGGCGTGCTGGTGCCGTTGATGCTGCTGGGCTTCGCGCCGCAAGCATTGAATGCCTATGTAATCCTCGTCGGCGTGCAGGCAGTGCTGGCCCATGCCAACGTGCGGATTGATGGCGGCTGGCTGAACTACGTGATCGTCCTGCCGCGCTATCACCATTGGCACCACGCGCGGCACAAGGATTACATCTACAAGAACTACGCCATCCACACGCCGCTGGTGGACATGCTGTTCGGCACGTTCAAGCTACCGCCGAAAGAGTGGCCGGTGCGTTACGGCGTGTTTGGCAAAGAATTGCCCGGCGGGATAGTGCGTCAGCATCTGTATGCGTTTCAGAAGCCTGAGCCGAAGGTCGTAGCGCCGAAACCGCCGGCGAGCGTTTCCTGAGGCGAAAAAAAGCCGCGAGATGATCGCGGCTTTTTTGTGTCTGAATCCAGTCCCCTCAGCGGAGCGCTCCGACTCAATATCCGTTATCACCCAGGCTGGCAATAATCGACCGATAGCTATTCATCCGCTGCTGCTGCACACGCCCATCTTCCAGCGCCTTGAGTAGCGCACAACCTGGTTCGCGATCATGTTTGCAGTCGCGGAAGCGGCAGGTGCCGAGCAGATCATCAAACTCGATGAAACCGGCCTCTACGTCAGCCCGGCTCACGTGACCCAGACCAAACTCGCGGATACCCGGGGAGTCGATCAGTTCACCGCCACCCGGGAAGTGGAACAAGCGCGCAGTGGTCGTGGTGTGGGTACCCTGGCCGGACAGTTCGGACAGTGGGCCGACACGGGTTTCGACTTCCGGCAACAGGCTGTTGACCAGCGACGACTTGCCGACACCGGACTGGCCGACGAACACGCTGATGCGTCCGTCGAGCTGTTTCTGCAGTTGCTCCATGCCGTCGCCGTGGTGCGCGGAGACTTCCAGCACCGGGTAGCCGAGCGTGCGGTAGACCGCGAGCAAGGCATTCAGCGCCGGGGCATTCTGTTCGTCGATCAGGTCGAATTTGTTCAACAGCAGCAACGGGCGGATGCCGGCGTGTTCGGCCGCGACCAGATAGCGGTCGATCAGGTTGGCATGCGGCTCGGGCAGCGGGGCGAAGACGATGACGATCATGTCGACGTTGGCCGCGACCGGTTTGAGCTGGCCACGGCTGTCCGGGCGGCACAGCTCGGTGGTGCGCGGCAGTTGCGCGACGATCACCCCGATGCCCTGGTTGCCGGCACGCCAGACCACGGTGTCGCCGGTTACCAGCGCCGGCAGGTTGGCGCGCAAGTGGCAGCGGAAGACCTGGCCGGCCTGATCGCCGTCAATGGCTTCGACTTCGACCTGCACACCGAAGTGCGCGATCACCAGGCCGGTTTGTTCCGGGCCCAGATCGCCGCCCTCAAGGGCTTCGACAGCCGAGGACTCGCGTTTGGCGGCGCGGGCGGCGCGCTCGCCCTGAATTTTTTCGATACGCCAGTTTTGACGTCGATTAAGTTGGCGTTTGGCCATGGGTGTTCCGTATGAATAATGCAGCGATTAGGTAAAACGGCCGCGAGTTTAGCACGCCCGGCCACCTGCCTAAGCTAAACTGCGCAGCATTGCTCAGGAGCCGAAACATGCCAAACCCGCAGAATCTGATCTGGATCGACCTGGAAATGACCGGTCTGGATCCGGAAAATGACGTCATCATCGAGATGGCCACTATTGTGACCGACAGCGATCTGAACACCCTCGCGGAAGGTCCGGTCATCGCGATTCACCACAGCGACGAAGTGCTCGCGCGTATGGATGAATGGAACACCCGCACCCACGGCAACTCCGGCCTGACCCAGCGCGTGCGCGACAGCCGCGTGACCATGGCCGAAGCCGAAGCCGAAACCATCGCGTTTCTCGAGAAGTGGGTGCCGAAGGGCAAGTCGCCGATTTGCGGCAACAGTATCTGCCAGGATCGACGCTTCCTTTATACGCACATGAAGGCGCTGGAAAGCTACTTCCACTACCGCAACCTCGACGTGTCCACGCTCAAAGAGCTGGCCGCACGCTGGGCGCCGGACGTGCGCGACAGCTTCAAGAAGGGCAGCACGCACCTGGCGCTGGACGACATCCGCGAATCCATCGCCGAACTGCAGCACTACCGCAAGCATTTCATCAAGTTCTGACATCGGCGAACTTCACCATCGCGCGCTCTTTTGGTGCGATGGCGAAGTGAGTAGACTGCGCGCCTTCTTGCAAGGACCGCCACCATGTTGCTGATGCTCTATCTCGTCGCCATCACCGCTGAAGCCATGACTGGCGCCCTGTCTGCGGGCCGTCGCGGCATGGACTGGTTTGGTGTGGTGCTGATCGCCTGCGTCACTGCTCTGGGCGGCGGTTCGGTGCGCGATGTGCTGCTCGGGCACTACCCGCTGACTTGGGTCAAACACCCGGAATACCTGGTGCTGACGACGGTGGCGGCGATGTTCACCGTGTTCACCGCACGCTGGATGCGCCATCTGCGCTCGCTGTTTCTGGTGCTCGACGCCGTCGGTCTGGTGGCGTTCACCCTGATTGGCTGCATGACGGCGCTGGAAATGGGTCACGGCATGCTCGTCGCCTCGGTCAGCGGTGTGATCACTGGCGTGTTCGGCGGCATCTTGCGCGACATCTTCTGCAACGACATCCCGCTGATTTTCCGCCGCGAACTCTACGCCAGCGTCTCGTTCGCCGCCGCGTGGTGCTACATGCTCTGCCTGTATCTGAATGTGCCGAGCGAGCAGGCGATTCTGATCACTTTGTTCGGTGGCTTCCTGCTACGGCTGTTGGCGATTCGCTTTCATTGGGAAATGCCGAAGTTTGTTTATAACGACGAGCATTGATTTCGCGATCAGAAATATCCTGTTGAGGTTGGTTAATGGTCGACACTCACTGAATGGGGTAAAGGAGTATTAAAAGGGGTATTTGAGATGCTTATTACCCCATTTACTGTTTTTTACCCCATGCCATTGGAAGGCAACGAACAATGACATCATCGAGCGGCACATCGATGGAAGCTCACGCGTTCGTTTCCGGCCGGTCGCTGCGCATTTGACCCCTATCGCGGTTGCCGACATGGTCACGCAATACCGGCGAGCAGTGGACCAGAACTCGGCTGATCCCTTGGTTCTAGTTCCGCTCGTTGTTCTTGATTTTCTTTGTATACACCCCTTTTCGGATGGCAACGGGCGAGTTGCGCGCCTGCTGACGCTGCTGCTTTATCAATTCGATTATCGAGTCGGGCGCTTCATCAGTCTTGAACGAATATTTGAAGAATCAAAAGAAGGTTACTACGAGACGCTTGAGCTGAGCTCAAAGGACTGGCATGAAGGTTTACATGACGTTCAGCCATGGCTTGACTATTTTTGGGGTGCGATGCTTCGAGCGTACAAAGAGTTTGAGAGTCGAGTCGGTAAGATTGATAGCCGTCGGGGAGGTAAGAGTGATCGGGTCAGAAGCGAAGCACTGAAGCGTGAATTGCCCTTTTCCATTTCGGACATTGAAAGATCCTGCCCTGGAGTAAGTCGCGACACAGTTCGAATGGTGCTGCGTGCGCTCAAGGCGGATGGGCTGATTGAGTCTACAGGCAACGGGCGCAGTGCCAAATGGAGGAAGCCGATGTGAGGCCGCGAATTTTCACCCGCTAAACTACCTAACGCGGTCAGCGTGTTGCCTCAAAGCCCATTCAACGTGTTCGCGCACCAGATCCGAAGGATAGTCGCGGCGTGATTTAAGTGCTTCCAGCACCGGAATGCTCGACGGCGCGTTGCCCAGCCCCACCGCCAAATTGCGCAACCAGCGTTCATAACCGGCGCGGCGCAATGGCGAGCCCTCGGTACTACTGAGAAACTTGTCTTCATCCCACATGAACAATTCGGCCAGCTCCGCGTTGTCCAGATTATGCCGTGGCTTGAAGTCGCTCTCTTTCGAGGGGCTTGCGAAGCGATTCCACGGGCAGCAGATCTGGCAATCATCACAGCCGAATACGCGGTTGCCGATCAGTGGTCGCAAGTCTTCGGGAATCGCGCTCTTCAGCTCGATGGTCAGGTAGGAAATACAGCGCCGGGCGTCCAGCACGTATGGCCCGACGAAGGCATTGGTCGGGCAGATGTCCAGACACGCGGTGCAGCGCCCGCAATGTTCGGTGCCGTGCGGCTCGTCCACCGGCAACGGCAGATCGACAAACAGTTCGCTGAGAAAGAAGTAACTGCCGGCCTTGCGATTCAACACCAGCGTATTTTTGCCGATCCAGCCCAGACCAGCCTGTTCGGCGATGGCTTTTTCCAGCACCGGCGCGCTGTCGACGAAGGCGCGGAAACCGAACGGGCCGATCTCGGCTTGAATCTTGTCGGCCAGTTGTTGCACTCGCTTGCGAATCAGCTTGTGGTAATCGCGGCCCAGGGCATAGCGCGAGACGTAGGCTTTTTCCGGTTGGGCGAGCATGTGCGCCATCTGCGTGTCGCCCGGCAGGTAGTCCATGCGTAGCGAAACCACGCGCAAGGTGCCCGGTACCAGTTCTTCGGGGTGCGAGCGTTTGCTGCCGTGGGCACCCATGTAATCCATTTCGCCGTGGTAGCCGGCATCGAGCCAGCGTTGCAGGTGCTGCTCGTGTTCAGCCAGATCCAGACCGCTGATGCCGACTTGTTGAAAGCCCAGCTCGCGGCCCCAGTCCTTGATGGATTGGGCGAGGGCGGGCAGGTCTGTGGTGATGGCGGACATGAGGCGAGAGAAACCGGAGCTGAGGTGCGTATAATTCTGCCAGACATCGGAGCCGGAAGACGCATGCCGCACACTAAAGATGAATTACCCGACGCGCTGTACCGCGCCGCACAGGTGCGAGCACTCGACGCGCGGCTGATCGCCGCCGGCACGCCGGGCTTCGAATTGATGCAGCGTGCGGCGCATGCGATGTGGCGCGCATTGGTCCGGCAATGGCCTGCGGCGAGCGAATTGACCGTGCTGGCCGGGCATGGCAATAACGCCGGAGATGGGTATCTGGTGGCAGCGCTGGCGCAGCGTGCCGGGTGGCAGGTGCGGGTGTGGGCTGTCGGCGATCCGCAACTCTTGAAGGGCGACGCCGCACTGGCGCATGCCGAAGCACTGGCCGAAGGCGTTACCGTCAATGCTCAAGGTGAGTTACGCGGAGTCATCCTCGACGCATTGCTCGGCACTGGCCTGAGCGGCGAAGTGCGTGAACCCTATGCTTCGGCAATCGCAGCGATCAATGCCAGCGGTCTACCAGTCGCCTCGGTGGATATTCCGTCCGGGCTGTGCGCCGATACCGGCCGCGTGCTGGGCGATGCGGTGCATGCGGATCTCACCGTGACGTTCATTGGCCTCAAGCTGGGACTGTTCACCGGTGACGCGGCGGATCACGTAGGCGCGCTGGTGTTCAACGATCTGCAAGCCACCGACGAAACCTTCAGTGACATACCCGTCGCATCCAAACGGCTCAACGCCGCTAATCTTGCCCTGCTGCCCGCCCGCGCGCCGACCTCCCACAAAGGCCGTTTCGGGCATGTCTTGCTGATCGGTGGCGATCACGGTTTCGGCGGGGCGATTCTGCTCAGCAGTGAGAGCGCTTTGCGCAGCGGCGCCGGCATGGTGTCGCTGGCAACCCGTCCGGAGCATGTGCCGGCCGCGTTGAGCCGAGTGCCGGAAGTGATGGTGCTCGGCACTTCCTCGGCCAATCAGTTGATGGGTTTGCTGGATAAGGTCTCGGTGCTGGTCGTCGGGCCGGGATTGGGCCACGCCGGTTGGGGGCGCAGTCTGCTGTCCGCAGCGGCGAATGCTCCGTTGCCGCAAGTATGGGACGCCGATGCGCTGAACTTGCTGGCAAGCGGTTTGGTCAGCTTGCCCAAGGACTGTGTGATCACTCCGCATCCGGGCGAGGCTGCGCGGTTGCTCGGGATCAGCACTGCCGAGGTGCAGGCTGATCGTCCGGCGGCGGCGTTGGCATTGAGCAAAAAATACACAGCTGTGGTGGTGCTCAAGGGCGCCGGCAGCCTGATCGCCCATCCCGACGGGCGCTTGGCGCTGTGCCATCAGGGCCATCCGGCCATGGCCACTGCCGGTCTCGGCGATGTGCTGGCCGGGTTGGTCGGCGCGCTGCTGGCGCAAGGCATGGATGCTTTTGATGCCGCGTGTCTGGCGGTCTGGCTGCACGCCAACGCCGGAATGCAACAAGGCAAATTCGGCCGTGGGCTGGCGGCCAGTGATCTGATTCCAGCCATTCGTCAGTTGTTGGAGGAGCATGCACCGTGTCTGAAGTAACCCTGTACCTGGCCGATGAACAGGCCATGAGCGAATTTGGCGCACGCATCGCCCGCGTTACCCAGGGCCATGGCCTGATTTTTCTTGTAGGCAATCTGGGGATGGGCAAAACCACCCTGTCGCGGGGCATTATTCGTGGCTTGGGGCATATCGGTGCGGTAAAAAGTCCGACCTTCACGTTGGTCGAACCCTACGAGATCGGCGACATCCGCGCGTTCCACTTCGACCTGTATCGACTGGTCGATCCGGAGGAACTGGAGTTTCTCGGCATCCGCGACTACTTCGAAGACGACGCCCTGTGTCTGATCGAGTGGCCCGATAAAGGTGCAGGCTTTTTGCCAAAGCCGGACCTGACCATTACCATTAGCCCGCAAGACAGCGGGCGTTCGCTGAATATTTTGTCCCAGGGCTCGCGTGGCGAGGCCTGGTGTGCCGCTTTGGCATTGGAATCCAATTAAATGATGGGGTCAGGTATGCGCTTTCGCGCGGTGGTAGCTGCCGTTGGACTGTTGTTGATGGCAGTAACCGTCAACGCTGTGGCCGAAACAAAGGTCAACAGCGTGCGCCTGTGGCGGGCGCCGGACAACACGCGACTGGTGTTCGACCTCAGTGGCCCGGTGCAGCACAGTGTGTTCACCCTGACGTCGCCGGATCGACTGGTGATCGACATCAACGGCGCCACCCTCGGCGCGCCGCTGAAAATTCAGTCGGCCAACACCCCGATCACCGCAATGCGCTCGGCGCAGCGCACGCCGACCGACCTGCGGGTGGTCATCGACCTGAAAAAAGCCGTCACCCCGAAAAGCTTCTCGCTGGCGCCGAACGCGCAGTATGGCAACCGCTTGGTGGTCGATCTGTTCGACAACGCCGCCGATGCCGCGCCGCCGCCTGCGCCAATCCCGACCCCGGCGGTGGCGAACATCCCGGCGGTGCCGGTCACCCCGACCGAGCCGTCGATCAAAATGCCACCGGCCCCGCCCGGCAAGCGCGACATCATCGTGGTGATCGACGCCGGGCACGGCGGCGAAGACCCGGGTGCGTCCGGCTCGCGCGGTCAGCGTGAGAAAGACGTGGTGCTGCAGATCGCCCGCGAACTGCAACGGCAGATCAACGGCATGAAAGGCTTCCGCGCCGAACTGACACGCACCGGCGACTACTTCATCCCGTTGCGCGGCCGTACCGAGATCGCCCGCAAGAAGGGGGCTGATCTGTTCGTCTCGATCCACGCCGACGCCGCGCCATCTACGGCAGCCTTCGGTGCCTCGGTGTTTGCCCTGTCCGACCGTGGCGCCACCTCGGAGACCGCCCGTTGGCTGGCAGACAGCGAAAACCGTTCCGACCTGATCGGTGGTGCCGGCAACGTCAGCCTCGATGACAAGGACCGTATGCTCGCCGGTGTGCTGCTCGACCTGTCGATGACCGCGTCGCTGACCTCCAGCCTCAACGTCGGCCAGAAAGTCCTGACCAACATCGGCCGGGTAACTCCTCTGCACAAACAGCGCGTGGAGCAGGCCGGGTTCATGGTGCTGAAGTCGCCGGACATCCCGTCGATTCTGGTCGAGACCGGTTTTATCTCCAACGCCAACGAAGCTTCGAAGCTCGCGGCATCCGGCCACCAGCAGGCGCTGGCGCGGTCGATCAGCAGCGGCGTGCGCCAGTTCTTCCAGCAGAATCCGCCACCGGGCACTTACATTGCGTGGCTACGTGATTCCGGCAAGATTGCTCAGGGGCCGCGTGATCACCGCGTCGGCCCGGGTGAAACCGTGGCAATGATCGCCGTGCGCTATCAGATCTCACCGGCCGCGCTGCGCAGCGCCAACAATCTGAAAAACGATGAGTTGAAAGTCGGCCAGCACCTGACCATTCCCGGTACCGAACTGGCGTCCAAAGAATGAACCAGATGAGCAACACCGGCCGCATCGAGCTGCTCAGCCCACGGCTGGCGAACCAGATCGCCGCCGGTGAAGTGGTCGAGCGCCCGGCATCGGTGATCAAGGAGTTGCTGGAAAACAGCCTCGATTCCGGTGCCAAACGCATCGATGTCGATGTCGAGCAGGGCGGCGTCAAACTGCTGCGGGTGCGTGACGATGGCAATGGTATTTCTGCCGATGACTTGCCGCTGGCGCTGGCGCGTCACGCCACCAGCAAGATTCGCAATCTGGAAGACCTGGAACAGGTGATGAGCCTGGGTTTTCGCGGTGAGGCGCTGGCATCGATCAGCTCCGTCGCACGCCTGACTCTGACCTCGCGCACCCGTGATGCCGATCAGGCGTGGCAGGTCGAGACTGAGGGGCGCGACATGGCCCCGCGCGTCCAGCCTGCGGCGCACCCCGTGGGCACCTCGGTGGAAGTGCGCGACCTGTTTTTCAACACCCCGGCGCGACGCAAATTCCTCAAGACCGAAAAAACCGAATTCGATCACCTGCAAGAAGTGATCAAGCGTCTGGCGCTCGCGCGTTTCGACGTGGCGTTCCATCTGCGTCACAACGGCAAGACCATCCTCAGCCTGCACGAGGCCCACGACGATGCGGCCCGTGCGCGGCGCGTGGCGGCGATTTGCGGTGCCGGGTTCCTTGAACAGGCATTGCCGATCGAGATCGAGCGCAATGGTTTGCACCTGTGGGGCTGGGTCGGTCTACCGACCTTTAACCGCAGTCAGGCCGATTTGCAGTACTTCTTCGTCAACGGCCGAGCAGTGCGCGACAAGCTGGTGGCGCACGCAGTGCGTCAGGCGTATCGCGACGTGCTGTTCAACGGGCGGCATCCGACCTTTGCACTGTTTTTCGAGGTCGATCCGGCGGCGGTCGATGTCAACGTGCACCCGACCAAACACGAAGTACGCTTCCGTGACGGACGCATGGTGCATGACTTCCTGTATGGCACCTTGCACCGCGCGCTGGGCGATGTGCGGCCCGAGGATCAACTCGCGGCGCCTGCCGCAACTGCTGGCATCGTTCGACCTACCGGTATCGATGCCGGGGAATTCGGCCCGCAGGGCGAGATGCGTCTGGCGGCGAATGCCTTGCTCGAACAACCGCAGGCGCAGCCGACGTTCAATACTTCATCCGGCGCCAGCACGGGCGGCGGTTATCAGTATCAATACACGCCGCGCCCGCAATCCGGCGTGCCGGCGGGTGAAGCGCAAGCGGCTTATCGTGAGTTCTTCGCGCCGCTGCCCGAGGCCAATGCCAACGCATTGCCGGAAGGTCAGGAGGACATTCCGCCGCTCGGCTACGCACTGGCCCAGCTCAAGGGCATCTACATTCTGTCGGAGAACGCCCAGGGTCTGGTGCTGGTGGACATGCACGCCGCGCACGAGCGAATCATGTACGAACGGCTGAAAATCGCCATGGCCAGTGAGGGCCTGAGCGGCCAGCCGTTGCTGGTGCCGGAGTCGCTGGCGGTCAGTCAGCGCGAGGCCGATTGTGCTGAAGAACATGCGGCGTGGTTCCAGCGGCTGGGCTTCGAATTGCAGCGGCTTGGTCCGGAAACCCTGGCGATCCGCCAGATTCCGGCCCTGCTCAAACAAGCTGAAGCCAATCGTCTGGTCGGTGACGTGCTCTCGGATCTGATGGAATACGGCACCAGCGACCGGATTCAGGCACACCTGAACGAACTGCTCGGCACCATGGCCTGCCACGGCGCGATCCGCGCCAACCGGCGTCTGGCCCTGCCGGAAATGAATGGCTTGCTGCGCGATATGGAAAACACCGAGCGCAGCGGTCAATGCAACCATGGCCGACCGACCTGGACCCAACTGGGCCTGGACGATCTGGACAAACTGTTTTTGCGCGGACGTTGATGAGCCAGTTACCTCCAGCGATTTTCCTGATGGGCCCGACCGCTGCGGGCAAGACTGACCTGGCCATCGAGCTGACCAAGGTGCTGCCGTGCGAACTGATCAGCGTCGATTCGGCGCTCGTCTATCGCGGCATGGACATCGGCACCGCCAAACCTTCGAAAGAGCTGCTGACCGAGTTTCCGCACCGTCTTATCGATATTCTTGATCCGGCCGACGCCTATTCGGCTGCGGATTTCCGCCGCGACGCGCTGGAGGCCATGGCAGAGATCACCGCGCGCGGCAAAATCCCGCTGCTGGTCGGCGGCACAATGCTCTATTACAAGGCTTTGGTCGAAGGTCTGGCAGATATGCCGGCGGCCGATCCCGAAGTGCGCGCGCAGATCGAAGAAGAGGCTGCACGCCTTGGCTGGCAAGCCCTGCACGAGCAATTGGCGCTGATCGACCCGGTCTCGGCGGCGCGCATTCACCCGAATGATCCGCAACGCCTGAGTCGCGCGCTGGAAGTTTATCGAGTCAGCGGTAAAAGCATGACCGACCTGCGCCTGCAACAATCTGCGCAAAGTACTGAAGCTGCGGCATCGGGGCGCCAACAATTGCCCTATACTGTCGCGAACTTGGCCATTGCCCCGGCAAATCGCCAGGTACTGCACGAGCGCATTAAACAAAGATTCACAAATATGCTGGAACAGGGGTTCATCGACGAGGTCGTAGCCCTGCGTACAAGAAGTGACCTGCATTCGGGGTTGCCGTCTATACGTGCAGTAGGCTATCGCCAAGTCTGGGATTATCTGGATGGCAAGCTGACGTCAGCCGAGATGCAGGAGCGCGGCATCATTGCCACGCGCCAATTGGCCAAACGCCAGTTCACCTGGCTGCGCAGTTGGGAAGACTTACACTGGCTCGACAGTCTCGATTGCGACAATCTGCCACGCGCCTTGAAATACCTTGGGACCATCTCCATATTGAGCTGAGTCCTTGCAATTGCCGTCTATCCTTGGGGGTGTGACGGCCAAAGCCATCTGTTTACCTATTTTTATTATTGAATCCTTAAAGGAGTGCGGCACATGTCAAAAGGGCATTCGCTACAAGACCCTTACCTGAATACTTTACGTAAAGAGAAAGTTGGGGTTTCCATCTACCTGGTCAACGGGATCAAACTGCAGGGCACGATCGAATCGTTCGACCAGTTCGTCATCCTGCTGAAAAACACCGTTAGCCAGATGGTTTACAAACACGCTATCTCGACAGTCGTTCCAGTTCGTCCAATTCGTCTGCCTAGCGCAGCTGATGGCGAACAAGCGGACGCTGAGCCAGGTAACGCCTGATAGGAGTCTCCTTTGTTCTTTGAGCGCCACGGTGGTGGTGAGCGAGTAATCCTCGTTCACTTGGATGGACAGGACCCTGAGGCGCGCGAAGATCCGCAGGAGTTTCAGGAGTTGGCTAATTCGGCCGGCGCCGAGACCGTTGCGTTTTTTAACGTGCCGCGTCATCGGCCAACCGCCAAATTCCTGATCGGCAGCGGCAAGGTCGAGGAACTACGCGACCTGGTCCATGCCGAGAAGGCCGATCTGGTGATCTTCAATCACATCCTCACGCCCAGTCAGGAACGTAACCTCGAACGTGTTTTCGAGTGTCGCGTGATCGACCGTACCGGTCTGATTCTCGATATTTTCGCCCAGCGCGCCCGGACCCATGAAGGCAAGCTCCAGGTCGAACTGGCCCAGCTTGATCACATGAGCACCCGGCTGGTTCGCGGCTGGACTCACCTTGAGCGTCAAGGTGGCGGTATCGGCATGCGTGGTCCGGGCGAAACCCAGCTCGAGACCGACCGCCGTCTGCTGCGGGTGCGCCTGCGACAGATCAAGGGCCGTCTGGAAAAAGTGCGCAGCCAGCGCGAACAATCGCGACGCGGCCGCATGCGCGCGGATATCCCTACCGTCTCTCTGGTGGGCTATACCAACGCCGGCAAATCCACGCTGTTCAATAACGTGACCAAATCCGACGTGTACGCGGCCGACCAGCTGTTTGCCACGCTGGACCCGACCCTGCGCCGTCTGGAACTGGACGACCTGGGGCCGATTGTCCTCGCCGACACCGTGGGTTTCATTCGGCACTTGCCGCACAAGCTGGTCGAGGCATTTCGGTCTACGCTCGAAGAGTCGAGCAACTCCGACCTGCTGTTGCACGTGATCGATGCGGCCGAGCCGGATCGCATGTTGCAGATCGAGCAGGTGATGGTGGTGCTGGGCGAGATTGGTGCCCAGGACTTGCCGATCCTCGAGGTATACAACAAACTCGATTTGCTTGAAGGCGTTGAGCCACAGATCCAGCGCGATGCCGATGGCAAGCCGCAACGGGTCTGGCTGTCGGCGCGTGATGGCAGTGGTCTGGAATTGCTTGAACAAGCCATTGCCGAATTGCTAGGCAGTGAGTTGTTTGTGGGGACTTTGCGCTTGCCGCAACGATTCGCTCGACTGCGTGCGCAGTTCTTCGAACTCGGCGCGGTGCAGAAAGAAGAACACGACGAAGAGGGTGTCAGCTTGCTGGCCGTTCGATTGCCGCGCTCGGAGCTTAATCGGCTGGTCAGCCGTGAAGGCGTTGTACCGGCTGAGTTCATCGAACAACACACTTTGCAATAAAAGCCTGAAAAAGCGGTTGTGCCGCAGTCGCAGGCATTCTGTAGCATTGGTCGGCGCGCCGTGGGTGCGTCTTTGCTTTATCAGATGGAGAGCGCTATGGCTTGGAATGAGCCGGGTGGCAACTCGAATAATCAGGATCCTTGGGGTGGCAAGCGCCGCAATAACGGCGACCGCAAGGGGCCACCAGATCTCGACGAGGCCTTCCGAAAGCTGCAGGAAAGCCTGAACGGGTTGTTCGGTGGTGGTAAGAAACGTGGTGGCGACGGCGGTGGTTCGAGCAGGAGTGGCGGCTTTGGCGGCCTGCTCGGCATCGGCCTCGTTGTGCTCGCGGCCGTCTGGCTGTACAGCGCGGTGTACGTGGTCGACGAGCAGGAGCAAGCCGTTGTGCTGCGCTTCGGCAAGTACTACGAGACTGTCGGCCCGGGCCTGAACATCTACTTCCCGCCGATCGACAAGAAGTACATGGAGAACGTCACGCGTGAGCGGGCGTACACCAAGCAGGGTCAGATGCTCACCGAAGACGAGAACATCGTCGAAGTGCCGCTGACCGTGCAGTACAAGATCAGCAACTTGCAGGACTTCGTGCTCAACGTCGACCAGCCGGAAATCAGCCTGCAGCACGCGACCGACAGTGCTCTGCGTCACGTGGTGGGTTCCACCGCGATGGATCAGGTGCTGACCGAAGGTCGTGAGCTGATGGCCAGCGAAATCAAGGAGCGTCTGCAACGTTTCCTCGACACCTATCGCACTGGTATCACCGTTACCCAGGTCAACGTACAGAGCGCAGCTGCACCGCGTGAAGTTCAGGAAGCCTTCGATGACGTGATCCGCGCCCGTGAAGACGAGCAGCGTTCGCGTAACCAGGCCGAAACCTACGCCAACGGCGTGGTGCCGGAAGCCCGTGGTCAGGCCCAGCGCATCCTCGAGGATGCCAATGGTTACCGCGACGAGACTGTCTCGCGCGCCAAGGGTGAAGCGGATCGCTTTACCAAACTGGTTGCCGAGTATCGCAAGGCTCCAGAGGTCACGCGTCAGCGTCTGTACCTGGACACCATGCAGGAAGTCTTCAGCAATACCAGCAAGGTTCTCGTGACCGGCAACAAGGACGGCCAGAGCAATCTGCTGTACCTGCCGCTGGACAAGATGATTCAGAATGGTTCGGGCGGCAATGCGCCGGTAACCGGTTCGGCCGCTGCCACCAACAACACGGACGGCACGCCGCATGTCACTGACCAGCCGCAATCGCGTACAAGGGAGACCCGCTGATGAGCAATAAATCGCTGATCGCCCTGATCGTTGGCGTTGTGGTGCTGCTGGTGGGCTGGAACTGCTTCTACATCGTCGCTCAGACCGAGCGTGCGGTGCTGCTGCAATTCGGTCGTGTGGTTCAGGCCGATGTCCAGCCGGGTCTGCATGTGAAAGTGCCTTACGTCAACCAGGTGCGCAAGTTCGACGCTCGCCTGATGACGCTGGATGCACCGACACAGCGTTTCCTGACGCTGGAAAAGAAAGCCGTGATGGTCGATGCCTACGCCAAGTGGCGCGTGAAAGATGCCGAGCGCTTCTACACCGCAACTTCCGGCCTCAAGCAGATCGCCGACGAGCGTCTTTCCCGTCGTCTGGAATCGGGCCTGCGTGACCAGTTTGGTAAGCGCACCCTGCACGAAGTGGTATCCGGTGAGCGCGATGCGCTGATGGCTGACATCACTGCGTCGCTGAACAAGATGGCGGAAAAAGAGCTGGGTATCGAAGTGGTCGATGTCCGGGTCAAGACCATCGACTTGCCAAAAGAAGTTAACCGCAGCGTGTTCGAACGTATGAGCACCGAGCGTGAGCGTGAAGCTCGTGAGCACCGCGCCAAGGGTAACGAGCTGGCCGAAGGCATCCGTGCCGACGCCGATCGTCAACGCCGCGTGCTGCTGGCTGAAGCCTATCGTGAATCGGAAGAGGTTCGTGGTGATGGTGACGCTCAGGCCGCTGCGATCTACTCCAAGGCCTACGGCCAGGATCAGGAGTTCTACGGTTTCTACCGTAGCCTGCGTGCCTACCGTGAAAGCTTCGCAAATAAAACCGACGTCATGGTCCTCGACCCAAGCAGCGACTTCTTCCGTTACCTGGAAAAGTCCAAGCCTTGATACAACGTTGACCTGAATCATCCCCGCCTGGCGGCTAAAAACTGCGGCGGGGTGATCCTTTGGGAAAACGTGTGTATGATGCGGCAGCCGGGAAATTCCCGGCTTTTTTGCGTCTGCACGTTTGATTGCTGTTGTTGGTTGCAGGCGTCGGGTTGAATGACCCGACAGTTTTTCGAGGAAAGTGATGGGCGAAGCCGCTGACAGGCCTTTCGCTGCGTCGTTCATGCGCGTGCGTTTTGAACAGACTGGTCATTTTCTGCTTCACTCAAGGCTCGCCCTAGTGCTGGCCGCCCGGATCAAAGGGGAATGGCGTAATGGCAACGGTAGACCGCTGGCTGCTGCCAGATGGCATCGAAGAAGTACTGCCACCGGAAGCGGCGCGCATTGAAGTAGCGCGTCGTCAGGTGTTGGATCTGTTCCAGAGCTGGGGTTACGAGTTTGTCGTGACTCCCCATATCGAGTACCTGGAATCCCTGCTGACCGGCGCAGGCTCCGATCTCGATCTGCGTACCTTCAAGGTCATCGACCCGCAATCGGGCCGGCAGATGGGTTTTCGCGCGGACATCACGCCGCAAGTGGCGCGCATCGATGCGCATACCCTGCGTCGCGAAGGCCCTAGCCGTCTGTGCTACGCCGGCAGCGTGCTGCATGCGCAGCCGCGTGCATTGTCTTCCTCACGCAGCCCGATCCAGTTGGGCGCCGAGTTGTATGGCGATGGCAGCCCGAGCAGCGACGTTGAAGTGATCAGCCTGATGCTGGCCATGCTGCAACTGGCCGATGTGCCGGATGTGCACATGGACCTCGGGCATGTTGGCATCTACCGCAGTCTGGCCCAGGCGGCTGGTCTGTCGGGCGAAGTCGAGCAACAGTTGTTTGACGCCTTGCAACGCAAGGCCATCGACGAGGTCATTACCCTGACCGAAGGCCTGCCGGCCGATCTGTCCGGCATGCTGCGTGCGCTGGTCGACCTGTGTGGCGGACGTGAAGTGTTGAGCGCTGCCCGCGAGCGTCTGGCCAATGCGCCGGCGCCGGTATTGGCGGCACTGGAAGATTTGCTGGCGATCGCCGAGCGCTTGTCGGCGCG
Organism: Pseudomonas sp. TWP3-2; assembly: GCF_049897765.1. Classification (NCBI taxonomy): domain Bacteria; kingdom Pseudomonadati; phylum Pseudomonadota; class Gammaproteobacteria; order Pseudomonadales; family Pseudomonadaceae; genus Pseudomonas; species Pseudomonas sp. TWP3-2. The sequence goes on from NZ_JAFCWW010000001.1 coordinate 514,377, forward strand.
CTTCCCGGAGCTGCCGCTGTACTTTGATCTGGGCGAGTTGCGCGGCTACCACTACCACACCGGTGTGGTGTTCGCGGTGTTCGTACCGGGCGTTGGCCAGTCCATCGCGCAGGGCGGTCGTTACGATGACATCGGCGCTGATTTTGGTCGCGCGCGTCCGGCGACTGGCTTTTCCACCGATTTGAAAACCCTGGTGACCCTGGGGCGTGCTGAGATCGAGCTACCGTCTGGCGGTATCTGGATGCCTGACAGTACGGATGCGGCACTCTGGCAGCAGGTTTGTCAGTTGCGCAGTGAGGGTCAGCGTGTCGTTCAGGCATTGCCTGGACAACCATTGGCCGCCGCCCGTGAAGCGGACTGCGACCGGCAATTGATCCAGCAGAACGGGCTTTGGCAAGTATCGCCACTGGCTTCTTGAGTTTTCCTGCCGGCTGACGCCGGCACCAAGTTTGCGCGAATGAGGACAAGTGTTATGGGTAAGAATGTCGTAGTCCTGGGCACCCAATGGGGTGATGAGGGCAAAGGCAAGATCGTTGATCTGCTGACCGAACATGCTGCCGCCGTAGTGCGCTACCAGGGTGGCCACAACGCTGGTCACACTCTGGTCATCGATGGCGAAAAAACTGTCTTGCACCTGATCCCGTCCGGCGTGCTGCGCGAAGGCGTGCAGTGCCTGATCGGCAACGGCGTGGTGGTTGCACCTGACGCCCTGCTGCGCGAGATCATCAAGCTGGAAGAGAAAGGCGTACCGGTGCGCGAGCGCCTGCGTATCAGCCCGTCCTGCCCGCTGATCCTGTCCTTCCACGTGGCGCTGGACCAGGCCCGTGAAAAGGCCCGTGGCGAGCTGAAGATCGGTACTACCGGTCGCGGCATCGGCCCGGCGTACGAAGACAAGGTTGCACGTCGTGGCCTGCGTGTTGGCGATCTGCTGAACATGCCGCGCTTTGAAGACAAGCTGCGTGAACTGGTGGATTACCACAACTTCATGCTGGTGGGTTACTACAAAGAGCCGGCCATCGAGTTCGAAAAGACTCTGGCCGAGTGCAAGGAATACGCTGAGCTGCTCAAGCCGCTGATGCTGGATGTGACTGCCGAGCTGCACGACCTGCGTCGCGCTGGCAAAGACATCATGTTCGAAGGCGCCCAAGGCTCGTTGCTCGACATCGACCACGGCACCTACCCGTACGTGACCAGCTCCAACACCACTGCGGGCGGCGTTGCCACTGGTTCGGGCGTTGGCCCGATGTTCCTCGACTACATCCTGGGCATCACCAAGGCTTACACCACTCGTGTTGGTTCGGGTCCATTCCCGACTGAGCTTTTTGACGAAGTGGGTGCGCACCTGGCCAAACAAGGTCACGAGTTCGGCGCTACCACCGGCCGTGCCCGTCGTTGCGGCTGGTTCGATGCCGTAATCCTGCGTCGCGCTATCGATGTGAACAGCATCTCGGGCATCTGCCTGACCAAGCTGGACGTACTCGACGGCCTGGAAACCATCAACATCTGCATCGGCTACAAAGATGCCGAAGGCAAGGCAGTTGCCCCGACTGACGCTGACAGCTACGTCGGCCTGCAGCCTGTGTACGAAGAAGTGCCGGGCTGGACCGAGTCGACCGTGGGCGCCAAAACCCTCGAAGAGCTGCCAGCTAACGCTCGCGCCTACATCAAACGCGTTGAAGAGTTGATCGGCGCGCCGATCGACATTATTTCGACGGGCCCGGACCGCAACGAAACCATCGTTCTGCGTCATCCGTTCGCTTGATAAGTCGTTGATGTAACAACACAAAGGCCCCTCAATTGGGGCCTTTGTCGTTTATGCCTGTTGGACGGCATGACCTTTGCTGTGAATCTGTCTACAAGAGTGCCATCAAATTAATGGCGTCAGAAGTAGAGGGATTCAAAGTGTCAGCCGTTCTCTCACTGTTACAAAGCCGGTTGTTGCGACCGGTGTTCGTTACCCTTGGTATCGCCCTTTTGGTGCAAGTGCTGGTGGCTGTTGCCCTGACACGGAGCACCGTCACCGCGCTGGAAGCCGATCTGGGCGCGCGGCTGGGTGCCGACAGCCAGAAACTCGCGGGCGAACTGGAGCAGGCCGGGCGTGAAGTCACGTCAAGCCTCGACACTCTCTCGACCAATACCCGTCAGCGGCTGACCGCCGGTTTGTCTTCGCGTCTGAAGGACGAGCAGGCGCAACTGCGTGCCACTCTGGAAAAAGACCTCAAGGACTCGGCTAACGACATGGCCCAGTTGCTCGCCTCGGTGGCGCCACGCGCCATGTGGGACAGCGACGTGCCGACCCTGTCCGAATTCGCCCGCCGGGCCCAGCGCAATCCCAACGTGCTGTTCGTGGTCTACGACGACGCCACCGGCCAGCATTTGACCCGCTACCTCAATCGCGAAAACCCGATCAACAAGGCCCTTTTGGAAAAAGGCCAGGGCGAGCGCGCGCTGGACAAAGTGCTGGATGCGGCAAAAAACGATCCTTCGGTCTACTACCTCGAAGCCTCGATCAACCCCAATGGCGTAGAGATTGGCAAAGTGCTGATGGGCGTTTCTACCGCCTCGGTGGAAACTGATCTGGCAGCGTTGGATAAGCGCTTCACGGCGCTGATCGCCAGCAGCGATCAACTGGTCGGCGACAGCCTCAAAGGCGCCGCAGCCGACAGCGCCACAGCGATGCGCGCGCGCCTGCAATCAGCGCAGTCCACCGCCGCCGAGATGAAAGCCAACACCACCAGCACCGTGCAGGACGCCGCTGGCACCTTGCGCTGGCGCATCGGTATGGGGCTGGCGTTGGTCGGCGCCGGCGTGTTGCTGTTGATCGCAATCGTCCTCGGTCGGCGTGTGGTCAATCGTCTGAAGCTGCTGATAGCCGCAATGGATGATCTGGCGGCGGGTGAGGGCGACCTGACCAAGCGCGTGCAGATCAATAGCAAGGACGAGATCGGCGACATGGCCTCGGCGGTCAATCGCTTTGTGGATAAGTTGCAGCCAATCGTGCGTGAAGCGGGCGATGTGGCCCAGCGGACGGGAGTCGAAATTGGTGCCATGACTTTGCGCAATGCTGGCGCGGATGCAGCGGCCGGGATGCAGCGGGATGAGGTCGCGGAAAGTCTGCGTGCGTTGTCGCAGATGGCCGATGAAGCACAATCGGAAAGCCATGCGATGCAGGCCGCGTTGAAGCAAGTGGTCGATATTCGTCAGGCCACGGATGAAAACACCCGCACATCCGCCAAGGTCGGCAGCCTCATCGAAGCGCTGGCCGGCCAAGTCGATACCGGCTCGAAAGTCATCGAACGGCTGGCGCAGCAGAGCGAGCAGATTGAAGTGGTGTTGACCGTGATTCATGGCATCGCCGAGCAGACCAATTTGCTGGCGCTCAATGCCGCCATCGAAGCGGCACGAGCGGGCGAAACCGGTCGCGGCTTTGCTGTGGTGGCGGATGAAGTCCGGGCTCTGGCGAGCAAAACGCAAAGCTCGACTGGCGACATTCAGGCGCACATCGTGGCGTTGCAGCAGGGCGCACGCGAGGCGGTGGAGGCGATTGGTCAGGCCGGGCGCCAGGCCAGCGAAGGTTTGCTGGTGCTGCGCGACAGTGCGCGATTGCAGCAGTCGGTGCAGGCTTCGGTGAAGCAGGTGCATGCGGCGATTGGGCTGGCGACCCAGGCCGCCGCGCATCAGGCGCAGGGCGCGCAGGCTGTGCGCGGGCGAGTCGAGACGATTCATGCACAGGCCGAGAAAGCGGCTCAGGCGGTGGTGGAGACCACGGCCAGTGGCAAGGTGCTGGATGGGTTGGCTGCCCAGTTGAAAGCGAGCTTGGGGCAATTTCGGGCCTGAAGATCAAAAGATCGTCCGATCGCGGCCCGAGCCTTCGGCAGCTCCTACAGGGGGAAACGCAATATCCTGTGTAGGAGCTGCCGCAGGCTGCGATCTTTTTGCTTTTTCAGCGGCTCAGATACATCCGCGTCGTCAGCAGATAAACCGGCAAACCCGAGACCAATATCAACAACGCCGCATATGGCGCCGCCGCCGCAAACTCGACGTTCGCGGTATGCGCCCAAACCTCGGTAGCCAAGGTATTCAGCCCGGTCGGACTCAACAGCAGAGTCGCAGTCAGTTCCTTCATCGCATCGAGAAACACCAGCGCAAATGCCGCGCCCAGTGCCGGAAAAATGATCGGCAACGTCACCCGACAAAATGCCGAAAACGACGACGCGCCCAGCGTACGAGCAGCCTCTTCCAACTGCGGAGCCGCCTTGTTCAGCGCCGTGCGGATCGGCGCCTGCGCCAGCGGCAGAAACAGCAGGGCATAAGCAATCAGCAACAACGCCGAAGTCTGATACAGCACCGGTACGTAATGCAGGGCGAAATACACCAGTGTCAGCGCAATGACCAAGCCCGGCAGCGCATGCAGCAGATACGGCAGGCGCTCGGCCCAGATCGCCAGTTGGCCTTTGTAGCGCACCACCAGCAGTCCAACGGGCACTGCCAGCACCAGGCACAACGCTGCGCCGCCTAGCGACAACGCCAGTGACGACAGCAGCGCTTCGCTGATCGCTGCGACCGGGAATGCCGCCGACGAACCCACCGCCAGCCAGTAAGCGAGCATGCCCAGCGGAATCCCGCTGCCGATGATCGCCAGACTCAGGCAATACACCTGACCCGCCGCCGCCCATCGTCCGAGGCTGACTTGCTCGGCCCGGCGCGCCGCACCCTGACCGATGCGCACATGCCGGCCCTTACCGCGCACGCGCAGCTCCAGCCACAACAACATCAGGCACAGCGCCAGCAGCACGGCAGACAGCATCGCCGCATTGGCGTTGCTGAATTCCAGTTCGAATTGCTGATAGATCGCGGTGGTGAAAGTTTGCAGGCCGATGATCGACAGTGCGCCGAATTCCACCAGCATGTGCAGCGCGATCAGCAGCGAACCGGCCAGCAGCGACGGCCAGAGCAAGGGCAGGGTGACGCGGAAAAACACCCCCCAGCGACTTTGTCCGAGCGTGCGTGCTGACTCTTCAAGGGACGGATCAAGATTGCGCAGCGTTGCGGCCACCGGCAAAAAGATCAGCGGATATTTCGACAGGCTCATCACCAGGATTGCCCCGCCGAGGCCTTCGAACTGTGCGCTCAACGAAACCCAGGTGAAGCTGCTGACGAATGCCGGCACGGCGAACGGCAGACACAGGATTACGCCCCACAAACGCCGTCCCGGCAGATTGCTGCGTTCCAGCAGCCAGGCCAGCGACAGGCCGATGAGGCCGCAGGTCAGCGTCACGCCGACCATCAACGCCAGGGTATTTTTCAGCAAGCCGAATACGTACGGGCGCCACAACAAATGCAGCGCCTCGGCCCAGCCAGCCTGCCAGGCTTTCAACCCGACGTAGGCCAGCGGCAACAGGCTGAGCACCACCAGCAACAAAACCGGGAGCAGCAGCCAGATCGACGGCCGTTTTCGCTTTGGCACGAAACCCCCGCGCGCGGCGGGGGCGGATAACGATGCGCTCATCAGTTCAGGCCGACTTCACGTTCCAGATCCAGCGCCTCTTCGGCATTGCCCAGATCGGCCGGGGTGACTTTCGGTGCTTCCAGTTCGCTGAACGGCTTGAGACCGCGATCCGATTCCATACCTTTGTGCAGTGGGTATTCGGCGGTGGTCTGGGTGATCACGCGCTGACCTTCTTCGCTGGCCATGTAGGCGAGAAATTGCTGGGCTTCTTTCGGGTGTTTGCTGGATTTCAGCACGGCTGCGCTGGAAACCGTGATCAGCCCGCCGACGTCGCCGCCGGTGAAGTAATGCAGTTTCGAATCCAGCTGGCCTTTCTCGCGTTGCAGGGCGAACCAGTAGTAGTTGTTCACCAGCACGGTGGCGACTTCGCCGTTTTCCACGGCTTTGAGGGCGACCATGTTGTTGCTGTAGGTTTTGCCGAAGGCGCGCAGGCCGGTCAGCCATTCTTCGGCAGCGTCGCGACCGTGCAGCTTGATGATCGCAACGGCTTGCTCCTGGAATGCACCGCTGGTCGGAACGAAGCCGACTTTGCCCTGCCATTTCGGATCGGAGAACTCCATCACCGATTTCGGCAGGTCTTTTTCATCCACCAGTTTCGGGTTGTAGGCCACTACACGAACTCGCGCGGTGACGCCGATCCAGGTGCCGTTGCCGGCAACGTATTCTTTGGGCAATACCGCCAGAGTCGCATCGTCAGCCTTGGCCAGCAGGCCTTGTTCGCCGAGCTTGTTCAGTGGCGGAGATTCTTCGGTATAGATCACGTCGGCGGGGGAACGCTCGCCCTCTTCGACGATCTGGCTGGCGAGCTGGTTGCTGCTGCCCTTGCGCACATTGACGTGGATACCGGTCTTGGCCTCGAAAGCCTTGGCGATCGCATCGCCGACTTCCTTGTGTTGACCGTTGTAGAGCGTCAGGGAAACTGCATCGGCAGCCTGGGTGAGGGGAGTGGCGAGTGCCAGGCCGAGCAGGGTGAAGGTCAAGCCACGGCGCAGGGTATTTCGAAACATCATTCGCAGGGTTCCTCACTGTCGCATTGCAAAAACTTGTAACAATGATAAACGATATTGTTTCTCAAGTGCGCCTTGCGGGGAGGGTGCGGGTTTGTTAGGGCGTGACGCGGGATGGTTTCTGAACGCCAGAAACGCAAAAACCCGCTTTCGCGGGTTTTTGTGAAATTCAGGGTCGTAACCATGAATTTGAATTGGTGCCCAGAAGAAGACTCGAACTTCCACGACCTTGCGGTCACCAGCACCTGAAGCTGGCGTGTCTACCAATTTCACCATCTGGGCATTCATCGCAAGCGTTGCCGCTGTTGATGTGGCGCACTATACGGAGCGTCTTTTGATCTGTAAACCCCTGATTTGGTTTTAATAAATCAGTTTTAAGAAAGTACGGGCTTAGAATGCAAAAACCCGCTTTCGCGGGTTTTGTGTGAGTCTTGAAACTGATCTAGTCTCAAACTCGAAATTGGTGCCCAGAAGAAGACTCGAACTTCCACGACCTTGCGGTCACCAGCACCTGAAGCTGGCGTGTCTACCAATTTCACCATCTGGGCAGTATCGGCAGCGCGTCTGCGTCGTCGATGGCGCGCACTATACGGAGCACCTTTTTAACTGTAAACCCCCGTCGGGAAAATAATTGATTTTTTTTACCAGCGGCGTTGAAATCGCCTTTCAAAGGTCGATACAAGCCTTTAGATGGGCCTTTATAGCCTGAAATTTCCCGTTTCATGGCGCCTATGCCAAACTAACCCGCATATAGACAAGGTGAAAACTCTCTAATGGCCGATTGGCAGTCCCTCGATCCCGAGGCCGCTCGTGAAGCGGAAAAATACGAAAACCCTATTCCTAGCCGCGAACTGATCCTGGCGCATCTCGCCGATCGGGGTTCGCCTGCTGCCCGCGAGCAACTGGTCGAAGAGTTTGGTCTGACCACAGAAGACCAGGTCGAAGCCCTGCGCCGCCGTCTGCGCGCCATGGAGCGCGACGCTCAGTTGATCTACACCCGCCGTGGCACGTATGCGCCGGTGGACAAGCTCGACCTGATCCTTGGCCGCATCAGCGGTCACCGTGACGGCTTCGGCTTCCTGGTGCCGGACGATGGTTCCGACGATCTGTTCATGAGCCCGGGCCAGATGCGTCTGGTGTTCGACGGTGACCGTGCGCTGGCGCGGGTTTCCGGTCTGGACCGTCGCGGTCGCCGCGAAGGCGTGATCGTTGAAGTGGTTTCGCGTGCTCACGAAACCATCGTTGGTCGCTACTTCGAAGAAGGCGGCATCGGCTTCGTGCTTGCGGACAACCCGAAGATTCAGCAAGAAGTGCTGGTCACCCCGGGCCGTAATGCCAACGCGCAGATCGGTCAGTTCGTCGAAGTCAAGATCACCCACTGGCCGACGCCACGCTTCCAGCCGCAAGGCGATGTGGTTGAAATCGTGGGCAACTACATGGCCCCGGGCATGGAAATCGATGTTGCCCTGCGCGCGTACGATATCCCGCACGTCTGGCCTGAAGCGGTCTTGAAAGAAGCCGCCAAGCTCAAGCCGGAAGTCGAAGAGAAAGACAAAGAGAAGCGCGTCGATCTGCGCCATCTGCCGTTCGTGACCATCGACGGTGAAGATGCTCGCGACTTCGATGACGCCGTTTATTGCGAAGCCAAACCGGGCAAGTTGCGCCTGTTCTCCGGCGGCTGGAAGTTGTACGTGGCGATTGCCGACGTCTCCAGCTACGTGAAGATCGGTTCGGCGCTGGACAACGAATCTCAGGTTCGCGGCAACTCGGTGTACTTCCCCGAGCGCGTGATTCCGATGCTGCCTGAGCAACTGTCCAACGGCCTGTGCTCGCTGAATCCGCACGTTGATCGTCTGGCCATGGTTTGCGAGATGACCATCTCCAAATCCGGCGAAATGACCGACTACTGCTTCTACGAAGCGGTGATTCACTCCCACGCTCGCCTGACCTACAACAAGGTCAGTGCCATGCTGGAAACGCCGAAACTCACCGAGGCGCGTCAGCTTCGGGGTGAGTACAACGACGTTCTGCCGCACCTCAAGCAGCTGTACTCGCTGTACAAGGTGTTGCTGGCCGCTCGTCACGTGCGCGGCGCGATCGATTTCGAAACGCAGGAAACCCGGATCATCTTCGGCACCGAGCGCAAGATCGCCGAGATCCGTCCGACCGTTCGTAACGATGCGCACAAACTGATCGAGGAATGCATGCTGGCGGCCAACGTGGCCACCGCTGAATTCCTGAAGAAACACGAAATACCCGCGTTGTATCGCGTTCACAACGGTCCGCCGCCGGAGCGTCTGGAAAAACTGCGCGCGTTCCTCGGCGAGCTCGGCCTGTCCCTGCATAAAGGCAAGGATGGCCCGTCGCCGAAGGATTACCAGGCATTGTTGGCGAGCATCAAGGATCGTCCGGATTTCCATCTGATCCAGACCGTGATGCTGCGTTCGCTGAGTCAGGCGGTGTACAGCGCTGACAATCAGGGCCACTTCGGCCTGAACTACGAAGCCTATACCCACTTCACCTCGCCGATCCGTCGTTACCCGGACTTGCTCACGCACCGCGCGATCCGCAGCGTGATCCATTCGAAACAGGACACCCCGCACGTTCGCCGTGCCGGTGCGATGACCATTCCGAAGGCGCGCATTTATCCGTACGACGAAGCGGCTCTGGAGCAGCTCGGCGAGCAGTGCTCGATGAGCGAGCGCCGTGCCGACGAAGCGACCCGCGACGTAGTGAACTGGCTCAAGTGCGAGTTCATGAAAGATCGCGTGGGCGAGTCGTTCCCGGGTGTGATCACCGCCGTGACCGGTTTTGGCCTGTTCGTCGAGCTGACCGATATCTACGTCGAAGGCCTGGTGCATGTCACCGCGCTGCCGGGTGATTACTACCATTTCGATCCTGTGCATCACCGCCTGGCGGGCGAGCGCACCGGTCGCAGCTTCCGTCTGGGTGACACGGTTGAAGTGCGCGTGATGCGCGTCGATCTCGACGAGCGCAAGATCGACTTCGAGATGGCCGAAAAAACCATCAGCGCGCCGATCGGTCGCAAGAAACGTGGCGCCGAAACTGCTGCGCCTGCTGCCAGGACTGCGGGTAAAACTGCTGGCAAAACCGCGGCAGAACCGGCTCCGGCAAAAACCGCTGGCCGCCGTCCCGCCAAGGAAAAGGCTTCTGAAGCGTATCGCCCTAGCGACGCCGTGGCGAAAAACGCCGAGCTGCGCAAAAGCCGTGAAATGAAGCAGGCCTTGCTGGCCGATGCCAAAAACGGTGGTAAAGCGGCGTCCGGGGGAAAGACCGGACGGTCGGCGCCTGAAAAGGACTCCGGCGGCAAGCCAGCCAAACCGAGCAAGCACCGTAAAGGCCCGCCAAAAGCGGGTTCTGCTCCAGCCAAAAGTGGCGGGGCGCGTAAACCTAAGGCCAAGTCATGAGTCAGCTGGAAAAAATCTACGGTGTGCACGCAGTAGAAGCGTTGCTGCGTCATCACCCTAAACGCGTCAAGCAGATCTGGCTGGCTGAAAGCCGCAACGATCCGCGGGTGCAGACGCTGATCGAGCTGGCCAACGAAAACCGCGTCCAGGTCGGTCAGGCCGAGCGCCGCGAAATGGACGCCTGGGTTGAAGGCGTGCACCAGGGCGTAGTCGCGGACGTCAGTCCGAGCCAGGTCTGGGGCGAGGCGATGCTCGACGAATTGCTCGATCGCACCGACGGCGCGCCACTGTTGCTGGTGCTCGACGGCGTGACCGATCCGCACAACCTCGGCGCCTGCCTGCGTTCGGCAGATGCTGCCGGTGCGCTGGCGGTGATCGTGCCCAAAGACAAGTCGGCAACCCTGACGCCGGTCGTGCGTAAAGTAGCCTGCGGCGCTGCGGAAGTGATTCCGTTGGTGGCAGTGACCAACCTTGCGCGCACGCTGGAGAAACTTCAGCAGCGTGGTCTGTGGGTGGTCGGTACGGCCGGCGAAGCTGAAGTCAGCATCTACGACCAGGATCTGACTGGCCCGACCATTCTGATCATGGGCGCTGAAGGCAAAGGCATGCGCCGCCTGACCCGCGAACATTGCGACTATCTGGTGAACCTGCCAATGGCCGGTAGCGTGAGCAGTCTCAACGTGTCCGTGGCAACCGGTGTGTGCCTGTTCGAAGCGCAGCGCCAGCGCAGTGTCAAAGGCAAGGCTTCTGCCAAGAAGTCCTGAGCCGTACACGATTCAAGTGTGGGAGCGAGCTTGCTCGCGAAAGCGGAGTGTCAGTCGACATAAATGTTGCCTGACAAACCGCATTCGCGAGCAAGCTCGCTCCCACAGTGGTTTGTGGTGTGGCATGAGTTGGGGGTTGTTCAAATAATCACCAATTGCCTTGCACCTCCGCAGTCCCTTCTCTACAATTGCGCCCCTTGCTGTGACGGCAGGCACGCATGTGCCCCGCGCCAGCAAGTCCATAAGTGTCATTCACTCCTTGTCTGACCGTTTTTGAGCGGCAGGCTACAACCCGTAAGGAGCATTCATGCGTCATTACGAAATCATCTTTTTGGTCCACCCGGATCAAAGCGAGCAAGTCGGCGGCATGGTAGAGCGTTACACCAAGCTGATCGAAGAAGACGGCGGCAAAATCCACCGTCTGGAAGATTGGGGCCGTCGTCAACTGGCCTATGCAATCAACAATGTTCACAAGGCTCACTACGTGATGCTGAACGTTGAATGCACTGGCAAGGCTCTGGCCGAGCTGGAAGACAACTTCCGCTACAACGATGCAGTGATCCGTAACCTGGTCATCCGTCGCGACGACGCCGTTACTGGCCAGTCCGAGATGCTCAAGGCTGAAGAAAACCGCAGTGAGCGCCGTGAGCGTCGCGACCGTCCTGAAGACCACGAAGGCGCTGATAGCGCTGATCGTGATGACAGCGACAACAGCGATAACGCTGACGAGTAATCCACGGACCTTTTAAGGAGCCTATCAAATGGCACGTTTCTTCCGTCGTCGTAAATTCTGCCGCTTCACCGCTGAAGACGTGAAGGAGATCGATTACAAAGATCTCAACACTCTGAAAGCCTACGTATCCGAGACCGGCAAAATCGTTCCAAGCCGCATCACCGGTACCAAAGCTCGTTATCAGCGTCAGCTGGCCACCGCTATCAAGCGCGCCCGCTTCCTGGCCCTGCTGGCCTACACCGACAGCCACGGCCGCTGAGACCGGGCAGTCGACAAGTAGCAAAGGATAGAATGTATGCGTGCCTTAGCTGAGTTCATCATGCGCGGCCGCATGCAGGCCACTCTCGTAGTGGCTGGATGTGCGACATTGCCGTTGTTGTATTGGTTGGGTGCTGCCGCTGGAAGCTTCGTGCTTTTGCGGCGCGGATTGACAGACGCCCTCGGCGTTCTGTTGCTGGGACTGCTGCCAGCATTGGTCTGGTGGTTGTATGCCGATGACCCACGGGCACTTCTGGTGCTGCTGGGTTCTTCGGGGCTTGCGTTGGTATTGCGCGCAAGCGAGTCCTGGGTCCGCACGCTGCTGGTCAGCGTAGCCATGGGATTGGTGTTTGCAGTGGTGCTCGGGGCGGTTTTCGCGCCCCAGATCGAGATGCTCGCGCAGGCCTTGATAAAGGTCATGCCAGCGCTTCTCGGCGAGTCTTACCAACAATTGTCGGTAGACGAGCAAGCGCGTTTCGCATCGCTGATTGCACCCGTCCTGACCGGACTGATTGCGGCCTTGTTGCAGATCCTCAGCGTTGTGAGCCTGATTGTCGGGCGTTACTGGCAGGCGTTGTTGTACAACCCGGGTGGTTTTGGTCGCGAGTTTCGCGCCATTCGAATCCCGCTGGGGCCGGCGATGTTACTGCTGGCGTTGATGCTTCTGGGCCCGAATCTCGGTGCACAGATGGCTATGTTGACGCCGTTGTGCAGTGTACCGCTGGTGTTCGCCGGGCTGGCCCTGATTCATGGGCTGGTGGCGCAAAAGCGACTGGCCGGATTCTGGCTGGTGGGGTTGTACGTCACGCTGTTGCTGTTCATGCAGCTGGTCTATCCGTTGCTCGTGGTCTTGGCCATTGTCGACAGCCTGATTGATTTTCGCGGTCGTCACGTGTCGAAAGACACCGACAGCGCGAACGGTGAAGGTTAAAAGTTAGAGGATTTTCACATGCAACTGATCCTTCTGGAAAAAGTCACCAACCTGGGCAACCTGGGTGACAAAGTAAACGTTAAGGCCGGTTACGGCCGTAACTACCTGCTGCCATACGGCAAGGCTACCGCCGCGACCCCAGCGAACATCGCTGCGTTCGAAGAGCGTCGTGCCGAGCTGGAAAAAGCAGCAGCAGACCGTAAAGCATCGGCTGAAAGCCGTGCTGCCCAACTGGCCGAGCTGGAAGTGACTATCACTGCCACCGCTGGCGACGAAGGCAAGCTGTTCGGTTCGATCGGTACTCACGACATTGCTGACGCACTGACCGCCTCCGGCGTTGAAGTTGCGAAAAGCGAAGTTCGTCTGCCGAACGGCACCATCCGCAACGTAGGCGAATTCGACGTAGCCGTGCACCTGCACGCTGAAGTTGAAGCCACCGTACGCGTTGTCGTGGTAGCAGCTTAAGCAACACCTGATCGGCTGGCGGCTTGCCCGTCAGACGGTTAACATCGGGCACGATCCTGTTTACAGGTCGTGCCCTTTGTCTTTCTGTACTCCCTGCTTTTACCAAACATACAAGTGGCCATGAACGAAATCTCCGCTCCCGAGCAATATGATCTGCAAACCGCTGCCCTGAAGGTGCCTCCGCATTCCATCGAGGCCGAACAGGCTGTGCTCGGTGGTCTGATGCTGGACAACAACGCCTGGGAACGCGTGCTTGATCAAGTCTCCGACGGCGATTTCTACCGACATGACCACCGTCTGATCTTCCGTGCGATCGCCAAACTGGCCGATCAGAACTCGCCGATCGACGTCGTGACCCTTGCCGAGCAATTGGACAAGGAAGGTCAGACCTCGCAGGTCGGTGGCCTCGGTTACCTTGGCGAACTGGCAAAGAACACGCCGTCCGTCGCCAACATCAAGGCCTATGCGCAGATTGTTCGCCAGCGTGCGACGTTGCGCCAACTGATCGGCATCAGCACCGAGATCGCCGACAGCGCTTTCAACCCGGAAGGCCGCACCGCCGAGGAAATCCTCGACGAAGCCGAACGCCAGATCTTCGCAATTGCCGAGGCCCGGCCAAAAACCGGCGGCCCGGTAAGCGTGAACGACCTGTTGACCAAGGCCATCGACCGTATCGACACCCTGTTCAACACTGACAACGCGATCACCGGCCTGTCCACCGGCTACACCGACCTCGACGAGAAGACCAGCGGCCTGCAACCGTCCGACCTGATCATCGTCGCTGGTCGTCCATCGATGGGTAAAACCACCTTCGCCATGAACCTGGTGGAAAACGCCGTACTGCGCAGCGACAAGGCAGTGCTGGTGTACTCCCTCGAGATGCCAGGCGAATCGCTGATCATGCGTATGCTCTCATCGCTTGGGCGTATCGATCAGACCAAGGTGCGTTCCGGTCAGTTGGAGGACGATGACTGGCCGCGCCTGACCTCGGCGGTCAACCTGCTCAACGATCGCAAGCTGTTCATCGATGACACTGCTGGCATCAGCCCGTCGGAAATGCGTGCGCGTACCCGGCGTCTGGCGCGCGAGCACGGTGACATTGGCCTGATCATGATCGACTACCTGCAACTGATGCAGATTCCGGGTTCCGGCGGTGATAACCGGACCAACGAGATTTCCGAGATCTCGCGTTCCCTGAAAGCCCTGGCCAAGGAATTCAACTGCCCGGTGGTCGCACTGTCCCAGCTCAACCGTTCCCTGGAACAGCGACCGAACAAACGTCCGATCAACTCCGACCTCCGGGAATCAGGAGCCATCGAGCAGGATGCTGACGTCATCATGTTTGTGTACCGGGACGAAGTGTATCACCCGGAAACCGAACACAAAGGCATCGCCGAAATCATCATCGGCAAGCAGCGGAACGGCCCGATCGGCTTTATCCGCCTGGCGTTCATCGGCAAATACACACGCTTTGAAAACCTCGCGCCGGGTAGCTACAACTTCGACGACGACGAGTAAGGGCTGGCCGGTGAAAACCGCCAGGCCCTTTCCCGGTAACCCTTAGTTCGGTGGATTGATGGTGTCGCCAGCGGCAGGGGCGTCGAGCTCCTGAATCGTCAGGGTCTGCATCAGCGCCGCCTCTTCTATCGCCAACTGAGCCTGCAAGTCTTCGCTTTTCGCTTTGTACTCGATCTCGGTCAACTGCCGATCGACGAAGCTGTCATGCAGGTCGGCCAGTCGATCCTGAAACGGCGCACGTTGATCCTCGAATTGCTGACGATGTTTATTCGTCAGATAGTCCTTCCAGAATTCCCGGGACAGCAACGCTTCACGCTCTTGCGGCGAATTATCCAGCGCCTTGACCGTGTCATGGGCGTTGTCCAGTTTGTCCTGATCGACCTTGCCCATGTGGGTGAAGCTGGTTTGCTCGGGCTGTCCCGGCAAATCAAGCCGCGCCTTCAGGCCAAAACGATAAGCCAGTCTGATCTCGACCTCCTCTGAGAGACGCAGGCTATGCAGATGCCTGTCTGCCGCAGAGGTGTGCGGATCACGCAAGATGGCTTCGCTGTTCTGGATGTCGAGAGATGCGAACTTGTCGACTTCATGCAAGCGGAACAGGCGTCGGGAGAAGTCTGCCAACTGTTGGCCCTGAGACTGGTCCAGCGCTTGAGTCCGTGCCTTGTACGCCATGGACAGGACTTCAAGATTGCCGAAAGAGAATGCCGCGCGGTCACAGCAGGCAGGTTCCCCTGCGCGGTTGAACAGATCGTCGCGCAGGCGCTCGGACTCGGGACTGTTTTCGCTCATGGTATCCAGCACATCCCAGACCCGGCGTTGCTGATCGGTATGGCCGGCACCGCCATGCTTGAGGCGGTTGAGAATTTCGAAGAACGGGTCCGAGCCTTGATGCGCCTTCAAAACCTGCCACTGCACGCGTCGGATCGTTGTCTGCTCTTCTGACAAACCTTCCGACCAGCGTTTGAACGGCGAGTCCGCCAGGTTGTTGGCCTGTCTGCGATTGGTCCGAGAGTGCGCGGTGGCGACCAGGCGATTGGGGCGACCGGGTTCGGTCAGTGCGTGCCTGTTCAATCGTTCGGCATAGTGCTGCACTTGCTCCACCGTCGCATCGGACAACGGATTGTCGCTCAGGTTGGTCACGTCGTTGATGCGCGTCATCTGCGCCAACCGGGAATCTGTCGGCGCAATGACTGAGTCGGGAATTGTCGTGATCCGATTGCCGGCCAGATTGATCAGGTCGAGCGAAGGTTGCTCGGCCAGCCCGTTCGGCCAGGCGTCGATCCGCGTATTGGCTAAATTCAGCGAACGCATATCGCTGATCAGGCTGAAATCCGGGGCGATGCCCAACGGGTTTTTTTCCAGCATCAACGCTCGCAGCGTCACCCGCTCGGAAAGGATCCGCGCCGTGTCCGGGGTGAGCATGATCTGGTTGTTTTGCAGAAACAGACGCGTCATTGCGTGCATCTCGCCGATGGCGGGGGGCAGGTCGCGCAGTTGATTGTTCGACAGGTCCAGCCAGCGAACATGGCGAAAACCCGACAGGAAGCCTTCGGGAGACGCGCTCAAGTTCATGTTGTTGAGTTTCAGTGCACCCACATGGCTGAAATCAACATCCAGGTCCGGCAGGCTTGGCAGGGTCAGGCCGCTCAGATCGAGCATCAGCCCTATGGGCGTGCCGTCGTTTGCCAGTTTCTGCGGCGTTTCACGGCGCCAGCACTGAAAGATCCGGCGCCGTGCTTCATAGCGATCGCCCACTTCGCTCTGGTCCAGGCGCATCTGGTTGGCGCGAACGTAACGCTGCTGCGCGCCGCCACCAGAAAACGACCATGCAGCCAATTGATCCTCCAGAACCTGATATTCGCGTTCCAGGCGCACCAGCTCAGGCTCGGCCCCGGCGCCGAGCGCCCTGATGAATTGCCGGGCCTCTGGCAAGGTTTTGTCCGGGAACATAAGCCGGTAGCGCTCGACTTTAGGGTTTGCGCTATCGAAAGCGCCGGGCGTGGCGAGTGCCAGCAAGTCCGGACGCTCTAGATGCAGGCGTTGCCAGTACGCGTCGAAGTGCTGCCAGTAATCGGCAGGGAACGGATTGCCGTCCAGCAGTGTGACGCCGTTGATCTTCGCGACCGCCTCGAGCTGCTCGGCTGGCGGGTTCAGGTAGGCCGGTGGCACCGCACGCAAGCGGTTGTTGCGCAAATCGAGGATTTTCAGACCTGTGCGGGTCTGCAACCCCGTGGGCCACTGCTCGATGGCGGTGTTGCTCAGGTTAAGCACTTTCAGTGCGGACATGCCTTGCAGGTCGGGCGCAACGCCCAATTTATTGTGCGACAGATCAAGTTGTTCGAGCCGGGTGGGCGCGCTGAGTCGAGCGACGCCTTCAGCGTTGATCTTGATGCGATTGGCGTGCAGGTCCAGCGTGGTCAGATTGTGCATCCCCAGGATCGCAGCGGGGACTTCTCCCAGAGTGGAGCGCACGATGCTCAGATGATTCAGCGCGGAGAAATTGCCGAGGAAGGCTGTGGCAGTGTCGGACCACTCGATCGCCCGCAAATTCAGAGACTCGATATGCTCGAAATCCGCTTTCAATGCCGGCAAGGCTCCGCCTGCCTCTGGCAGCGTAAGCGTGGTCCCGGTTTCCCGGCGCCAGCCACGCAGGATTTCTGCGGACACGTCCTTGGCCCAAGTCCCGGGAGATGCAGCGGCGGTTTGCTGGCTCCAGGTTTTCAGCTCCTGCTTGAGGGTTCCCAGTTGGGTTTCCCGGCGGGTCAGCCCTGCTGCAACGTCGCCCCCGAGCGATTGAATAAACACTTCGATCCCGGCCTGGTCCATTGCTGGAAACAGTTTGCGAGCGCGGCTTTGCGCACTGCGCAGATGTTGATTCACCGCGGCGCCCAGTTGCCTGCGCCAGGAGCGCTCCTGGCCGCTGAACATCCCGCCCGCACCGCCAACAATCAGGCCGGTCCAGCCGATCTGCCGGTTGAAAAACACCGGCTCCGATTTGCCCGGTCGCGTGGCGACGTAACGGTTATTTTCGTCACTGGCGACGGGGTCCGCGGGCCGGACGATGCGCATCACGGCCAGCTCGGGCGATGACGCATCGAGATCATGCATGACCTGATAGGCCTGATCCTCGATGACCGCATACACGCGCTTTTCGAAGTGATAGAGCCCGGCACTGTCAGGTTGCGCGGCGCCGAAGTCCAGCGCCGTGCGGTAGTCCTGGAGGCGGCTAGCCGATAGCGTGAAGGTCATCGCTTCCAGCTGTTGCAGTGGATGCCAGAGGCCGGTTTCCGGGTCACGCAGCAGATCAGGCCCGGAGGCGTTCTGTTCACTCTGCAGTTTGGCCCGGTACAGACCGCTCTCAGGATCGCGACCTACGTGCAGGGTGCTGCCATCGTAGCCGTCGACGAACAGGCGACTCTTGAAGCTGCGCAGGCCCTGAGCATCCGCCGCCGGCAGGTGATTGGCGTTGGGAACCCGGTAGTCCTCCAGCGGGCGGCGCAGTGGCCTGGATTCAATCTCGGAGGGCGACAGTTCGTTGATGGTCAGCGATGACTCCGGGAGGATTGCATCCAGGTCGGTGTCGGCCGGTCCTTTGTTGTGTCCGCGCGGTTTTTGTCCGGGGCTGAAAATCGAAGTGTCAGGTTCGAAATGGCCCGGCGCGCCGATGCGCGGCGGGGTTTCATTCCCGGGGCGGAGGGGCGGTGTGTGCACCTCGACGTGGGTACTGCCCCTGACAGGCGGTTTCAATGGCATGTTTGTTCATCCTTGTGTGTAGGCGCATCCGTCGAAAAGAGACTGACGAGCGTTCGGCTTCATTGCCGGTTTTGCAGCGACTGGGTGGAGTTGGGCGGGGGCAAAGAGAAACCGACCATTGCCGTCGGAATTGGTTAATTTTTGTGCTATATTCCGCGCCCGCGATTTTTCATCTCAACACCGGTCGTCGACATGCAAACAGCCAAGCCGTTATTTGACTATCCAAAATACTGGGCCGAATGTTTCGGCCCAGCGCCATTCCTGCCGATGAGCAGGGAGGAGATGGATCAGCTTGGCTGGGATTCCTGCGACATCATCATTGTTACCGGAGATGCCTACGTCGATCATCCGTCGTTCGGCATGGCAATCATCGGCCGGCTGCTGGAGTCGCAAGGCTTTCGCGTCGGGATCATTGCCCAGCCGAACTGGCAGTCCAAAGACGACTTCATGAAGCTCGGCGAGCCGAACCTGTTCTTCGGCGTCGCGGCCGGCAACATGGATTCGATGATCAACCGCTACACCGCCGACAAGAAAATCCGTTCCGACGACGCCTATACCCCCGGCGGTATGGCCGGCAAACGTCCGGATCGCGCCAGCCTGGTCTACAGCCAGCGCTGCAAGGAAGCCTACAAAAACGTACCGATCGTGCTCGGCGGCATCGAAGCTTCCCTGCGCCGCATCGCGCACTACGATTACTGGCAGGATCGCGTGCGTAACTCGATCCTGATCGACGCCTGCGCCGACATCCTGCTGTACGGCAACGCCGAGCGGGCAATTGTCGAAGTCGCCCAGCGTCTGTCCTACGGTCACAAGATCGAAGACATCACCGACGTGCGCGGCACCGCGTTCATCCGTCGTGACACGCCGGCGGGCTGGTACGAAGTCGATTCGACGCGCATCGACCGTCCGGGCAAGGTCGACAAGATCATCAACCCGTACGTCAATACCCAAGACACTCAGGCTTGCGCAATCGAGCAGGAGAAGGGCCCGGTTGAAGACCCGCAGGAAGCCAAGGTCGTACAGATCCTGGCCAGCCCGCGCATGACTCGCGACAAGACGGTGATCCGTCTGCCGTCGATGGAAAAAGTCCGTGGCGATGCGGTGCTCTACGCTCACGCCAACCGCGTACTCCATCTCGAAACCAACCCGGGTAACGCCCGCGCGCTGGTGCAGAAGCACGGCGAAGTCGACGTCTGGTTTAACCCGCCGCCGATTCCGATGACCACTGAAGAAATGGACTACGTGTTCGGCATGCCTTACGCACGGGTTCCGCACCCTGCTTACGGCAAGGAAAAGATCCCCGCCTACGACATGATCCGTTTCTCGGTGAACATCATGCGTGGCTGCTTCGGCGGCTGTACCTTCTGCTCGATTACCGAGCATGAAGGCCGGATCATCCAGAACCGGTCCGAAGAGTCGATCATTCGCGAGATCGAAGAGATCCGCGACAAGGTTCCAGGCTTCACCGGTGTCATCTCCGACCTCGGCGGCCCGACCGCGAACATGTACCGCATTGCCTGCAAGAGCCCGGAAATCGAATCCGCGTGCCGCAAGCCGTCCTGCGTATTCCCCGGCATCTGCCCGAACCTGAACACCGACCACTCGTCGCTGATTCAGCTGTACCGCAGCGCCCGTGCCTTGCCGGGTGTGAAGAAAATCCTGATCGCCTCCGGCCTGCGCTACGACCTCGCGGTCGAGTCGCCGGAGTACGTCAAAGAGCTGGTGACCCACCACGTCGGTGGTTACCTGAAGATCGCCCCGGAACACACCGAGGAAGGTCCGCTCAACCAGATGATGAAACCGGGCATCGGCAGCTATGACAAGTTCAAGCGCATGTTCGAGAAGTACACCAAGGAAGCCGGCAAAGAGCAGTACCTGATTCCGTACTTCATCGCCGCGCACCCGGGCACCACCGACGAAGACATGATGAACCTGGCTCTTTGGCTCAAAGGCAACGGCTTCCGTGCTGACCAGGTGCAGGCGTTTTATCCTTCGCCGATGGCCACCGCCACCGCGATGTACCACTCGGGCAAGAATCCGCTGCGCAAGGTCAGCTACAAGAGCGACAGCGTGACCATCGTCAAGAGCGAAGAGCAGCGTCGTCTGCACAAGGCGTTCCTGCGTTATCACGATCCGAAAGGCTGGCCGATGCTGCGTGAAGCGCTGATCCGCATGGGCCGTTCCGACCTGATCGGGCCGGGCAAGACCCAGTTGATCCCGGCACATCAACCGGCGACTGACAGCTACCAGAGCGCCCGTCGCAAGAACTCGACGCCGGCTGGCAGCCACAAGGTTGCGGGTGAGAAGACCACCAAGATCCTCACCCAGCACACCGGTTTGCCACCGCGTGCCAGTGATGGCGGTAATTCGTGGGACAAGCGCGAACAGGCCAAGGCCGCGGCATTTGCCCGCAATCAGCAAGCGGCCAAGGATCGCAAGGATGCAGCGAAGGGCAAAGGGCCGAAACCGGCACGCAAGCCTGTAGTGCCACGCTAAATCGCTCGTGACGTGAACAGAACGCCAACCTTCGGGTTGGCGTTTTGCGTTTCCGGGTTCAAGAGTTGTGCTGAATCCATCGGCCTCATCGCTGGCAAGCCAGCTCCCACAGGGTTATCTGTCGTTCACAAAACTGTGGCCACTGAAGATCCCTGTGGGAGCTGGCTTGCCAGCGATGGCGTCGGATCAGGCAACGCATGAACAACTGCTCGCAACATTTGCGTGCAACTGTGACCAAGCAATTCCTCGCATCGCCCGTTTTTGGTGCTGTACTGCCCTGAGCATTTCCGGAAAAGCGCCCAGGCCTGTGCATGGCATAACTCTTGCGCGCTTTCCAATACGCTTAGGCTCGCAGGAGGCACGCCGTGTCGATTCATGTCGCATTGCATCACGTCACGCATTACCGCTACGACCGCGCTGTCGAGCTCGGTCCGCAGATCGTTCGCCTGCGCCCGGCCGCCCACAGTCGCACGCGGATTCTGTCGTATTCGCTGAAAGTCTCGCCCGAGCAGCACTTCATCAACTGGCAGCAAGACCCGCAGGGCAACTACCTTGCGCGGCTGGTGTTCCCCGAGAAGACCGACGAGCTGCGCATCGAAGTCGACCTGCTCGCGGAAATGGCCGTGTTCAACCCGTTCGACTTCTTCCTCGAACCCTACGCCGAGAAAATCCCCTTCGATTACGCCGCCGATGAGCGCAAAGAGCTGGCGCCGTACCTCGAAACCCTGCCGCTGACCCCGGCATTCAAGGCCTACCTCGACAGGATCGACCGCACGCCGCTGCCAGCCGTGGATTTCCTCGTCGCGCTGAATCAGCGTCTGAGCGAAGACATCAGCTACCTGATCCGCATGGAGCCGGGCGTGCAAACCCCGGAACACACCCTCGAACACGCCTCCGGTTCCTGCCGCGACTCGGCATGGCTGCTGGTGCAACTGCTGCGCAATCTCGGACTGGCCGCGCGTTTCGTCTCCGGTTACCTGATTCAACTGACGGCAGATGTGAAAAGCCTCGACGGGCCGTCCGGCACCGAAGTGGATTTCACCGATCTGCATGCCTGGTGCGAAGTGTATTTGCCGGGAGCAGGGTGGATCGGTCTCGATGCCACGTCCGGGCTGTTCGCCGGTGAAGGGCATATCCCGTTGGCCTGCAGTCCCGATCCATCGTCGGCGGCGCCGATCAGTGGTTTGGTCGAACCGTGCGAGACGCAATTCACTCACGAAATGTCGGTGGAGCGGCTATGGGAAGCCCCGCGCGTCACCAAGCCCTATACCGATGAACAATGGCTGGCGATTCAAACGCTGGGCCGGCAGATTGACGCCGACCTGCTGGAAGGCGATGTGCGCCTGACCATGGGCGGTGAACCGACCTTCGTGTCCATCGACGACCCCGACGGCGCCGAATGGAACACCGCCGCCCTTGGCGCGGACAAGCGCAAACTTTCCGCCGAATTGTTTCAGCGTCTGCGCAAACACTACGCGCCCAATGGCTTGGTGCATTTCGGTCAGGGCAAATGGTATCCGGGCGAGCAACTGCCGCGCTGGTCGCTCAATTGCTATTGGCGCCGCGACGGGGTTCCGATCTGGCACAACAGCGCATTGATTGCCGACGAGCAGCAGGACTACGGCGCCGATGGCGCTCTGGCCGGACGCTTTCTGGCGAGTGTCGCCGAGCGTTTGAAGCTGCCGGCGCGATTCGTGTTTCCAGCCTATGAAGACAACTTCTATTACCTCTGGCGTGAGGGGGCGTTGCCGAGCAACGTCAGCGCCGAGGACTCACGCCTGGAGGAGCCGCTGGAGCGTGCGCGGCTGCGCAAGGTATTCAGCCAAGGCCTCGACAAGGTGATCGGCCAAGTCCTGCCATTAGCGCGCACCGCCAAGGGTGATCAGTGGCAGAGCGGTCGCTGGTACCTGCGTGACGAACATTGCCGGCTGGTGCCCGGGGATTCGGCACTCGGCTATCGCCTGCCACTGGCTTCGCAGCCATGGGTAAAAGCGGCCGAATATCCGTTCATCCATCCGAACGATCCAAATCAGGATTTCCCGCCGCTGCCCGACACTGCGCAACTCGCCAGCCACGGCGCATCGGCCACGGCTGACGAACGCGTGCCAAAGATCGACGAATCCGCCGACTGGCTGACCCGCACGGCATTCTGCGCCGAGGCGCGCGAAGGCCGGTTGTATTTGTTCATGCCGCCGCTGGAGCAGGCTGAGGATTACCTGGAACTGGTGGCGGCCATCGAAGCCACCGCTGAAGAACTGCGCTGCCCGGTGCTGCTGGAGGGTTACGAGCCGCCGAGCGATCCGCGGCTGAGCAACTTCCGTATCACCCCGGATCCGGGCGTGATCGAGGTCAACGTGCAGCCGTCCGCGACCTGGGACGAGTTGGTCGAGCGCACCGAATTTCTCTACGAAGAAGCTCGACAAACCCGGCTGACCACCGAGAAGTTCATGATCGACGGCCGCCACACCGGCACGGGCGGCGGCAACCATTTCGTCCTCGGCGGCGCAACATCGGCTGACTCACCGTTTCTGCGGCGTCCCGATCTGTTGCGCAGCCTGATCAGTTACTGGCACAACCATCCTTCGTTGTCCTACCTGTTTTCCGGGCTGTTCATCGGCCCGACTTCGCAGGCGCCTCGCGTGGATGAGGCGCGTAATGACGCGTTGTATGAGCTGGAAATCGCTTTTGCGCAGATGCCCGAACCGGGTGAGGAGTGCGCGCCGTGGCTGGTGGATCGGCTGCTGCGCAATTTGCTGATCGACGTCACCGGCAATACCCATCGCGCCGAATTCTGCATCGACAAACTCTATTCACCGGACGGTGCGACCGGGCGTCTCGGTCTGCTGGAGTTGCGCGCGTTCGAAATGCCGCCGCATGCGCGCATGAGTCTGGCGCAGCAACTGTTGCTGCGAGCGCTGGTGGCGCGCTTCTGGCGTGAGCCTTATGCACCGCCGAAGCTCGCGCGCTGGGGCACTGAACTGCACGACCGATTCCTGCTGCCGCACTTCATCGAGCAGGACTTCGCCGACGTCATCGTCGAACTCAATACTGCCGGTTATCCACTGCGCGCCGAATGGTTTGCCGCGCATCTGGAGTTTCGCTTTCCCAAGGTCGGTGATTACGCCGTCAATGGCATCGAACTGGAGCTGCGCCAAGCGCTGGAACCCTGGCATGTGCTGGGCGAGGAGGGCGCGGTTGGCGGCACGGTCCGTTACGTCGATTCGTCGCTGGAGCGTTTGCAGGTCAAGCTCAACGGTTTGCCGCCGCAACGTTACCTGCTGACCTGCAACGGTATTGCGGTGCCTCTGCAACCGACCGGGCGCGTTGGCGAGTTCGTGGCTGGTGTGCGTTTTCGCGCCTGGCAACCGGCCAACTGCCTGCAACCGACTATCCCGGTGCATGCGCCGCTGGTGTTCGACCTGCTCGATACCTGGATGCAGCGTTCGCTGGGTGGCTGCCAGTACCACGTCGCCCATCCGGGCGGCCGCAATTACGAGACGCTGCCAGTGAATGCCAACGAAGCCGAGAGCCGACGCATGGCGCGTTTCTTCCGCATCGGACACACGCCGGGAAAACTTCCTGTACCGATTCTGGAAACTACTGACGAGCTACCGATGACGCTCGATTTACGACGTTTCTAAGTCGTACACGACGCCCGGATTTTTCGTATATCCGGGTGTCATGTGCCTGCGTTAGTCTGACCGTTCCCTGCTGGCTGCCGAGCTTTCCATGCCTGACCTGCTTGACCGCTACCCGCTGACCGCGGGCACTTATCACGAACTGCTCGACGACAGCGGAGCCGTGCGCCCGCACTGGCGGCGGCTGTTCGACCAATTGCAGCGCAGTACCCCGGCGCAACTGGTGCAGCGTCAGGCATTGCTGGCGCGGCAGATTCAGGAAAACGGCGTCACCTACAACGTGTATGCCGACCCCAAAGGCGCCGACCGACCTTGGGAACTGGATCTGCTGCCGCATGTGATCGCGGCGGATGAGTGGCACCAGTTGTCGGCGGGGATCGCCCAGCGTGCGCGGCTGCTCAACGCAGTGTTGGCGGATCTGTATGGGCCACAGAAGCTGATCAGCGAAGGTTTGCTGCCGGCGGAGCTGGTGTTCGGGCACAACAACTTTCTCTGGCCCTGTCAGGGCATTACGCCGCCGGATGGGGCCTTTCTGCATTTGTACGCGGTAGATCTGGCGCGTACGCCGGACGGTCGTTGGTGGGTGACGGCGGATCGTACCCAGGCGCCGTCCGGTGCCGGTTATGCGCTGGAAAACCGCACCATCGTGTCACGGGCGTTTCCCGAGCTGTATCGCGATCTGAAAGTGCAGCATCTGGCCGGATTCTTTCGGACCTTGCAGGAGACGCTGACGCGGCAGGCGCCGAGCGACGATGAAGCGCCGCTGATCGTGCTGTTGACGCCGGGGCGTTTCAACGAAAGCTATTTCGAACACCTGTATCTGGCGCGCCAGCTCGGCTATCCGCTGGTCGAGGGCGGCGACCTGACGGTGCGCAATGCCACGGTTTATCTGAAAACCCTCAGTGGACTGCGTCGGGTGCACGCAATCATGCGCCGGCTCGACGATGATTTCTGCGACCCGCTGGAGCTTCGCACGGATTCGGCACTGGGCGTGCCCGGTCTGCTCGAAGCGGTGCGTCAGCGGCGGGTGCTGGTGGCCAACGCGCTGGGCAGCGGCGTGCTGGAATCGCCGGGGCTGCTGGGGTTTCTGCCGAAGATCAATCAATACCTGTTCGGCGAGGAACTCATCCTGCCGTCCATTGCGACCTGGTGGTGTGGCGAGCCGCCGGTGTTGGCCCAAGCGTTGGAAAAATTGCCGGAGTTGCTGATCAAACCGGCATTCCCCTCGCAAAGCTTCGCTCCTGTGTTTGGCCGGGATCTGAGCGAAAACCAGCGCCAAGAGCTCGCCGAGCGCATGCGTGCACGGCCTTACGCTTATGTCGCGCAAGAATTGGCTCAGCTGTCTCATGCGCCCATCTGGCAGCCCGAGGACGATCAACTACAACCTCGGGCTATCGGCATGCGCATGTATGCGGTGGCCAGTCGTGACGGCTACCGGGTGTTGCCCGGAGGCCTGACCCGGGTTGCCGCTGACGCCGATGCCGAAGTGGTGTCGATGCAGCGCGGCGGCGCGAGCAAGGACACCTGGGTGCTGGGTGACCGACCTCCCAGCGGCGAACAGTGGAAGGCCCAGCGCAATATCGGTGTGCATGATCTGGTGCGGCGCGATCCGTATTTGCCGTCGCGGGTGGTGGAGAACCTGTTCTGGTTCGGCCGTTACTGTGAGCGCTGTGACGACAGTGCGCGGCTGTTGCGCATCATGCTCGCACGCTACGTTGACGGCGATGATCCATTGGCCCTGCAAGCAGCGGTGGAACTCGGCGAACGGCTGATGCTGCTGCCCGAAGAAGGCGAACTGCCGGAGCGCTTGCTCGCGGCGCTGCTCGGTGATGACTGGTCGTTCAGCCTGCGCTCCAACCTGCAACGTTTGCAGTGGGCGGCTTCGCAGGTACGCGGCAAGCTCTCGCGGGAAAACTGGCAGGCACTGGTCGAGTTGCAGCGCGAAGCCATGGAGCTGGAAACCGACGATCCAGACTTCGGCGAACTGCTGGATTTCCTCAACCGCTTGGTAATGTCGCTGGCGGCGCTGTCCGGTTTTGCTCTGGACGACATGACCCGTGACGAAGGCTGGCGTTTTTTGATGATCGGCCGGCGGATTGAACGGCTGCAGTTTCTCAGCAGCAGTCTGGCCGGATTCCTGCGCGGTGCCGGGGCGTTTGATCAGGCCGGGCTTGAGTGGTTGCTGGAACTGGGCAACAGCAGCATCACATACCGCTCGCGCTATCTGGCGGTGGCGCAGTTGATTCCAGTGCTCGACCTGCTACTGCTCGACGAGCAGAACCCGCATGCGGTGCTGTTCCAGCTGAAACTGGTGACGCGCACCGTCAAGCGTTTGAACCAGGATTTCGCTGCACCGCGGGAAGCGGTATTGCCGGAATTGGTCGAGCGTCTGGCGCATTTTGATTTGGGTTGCCTGGAGAATCCTTTGTTCGGCGAAACCAGCGTACGTGCGGCACTCGATGGTCTGGCGGATCTGTTGCAGGAAATCGCCGATGCCAGCGGCCAAGTCTCTGATCGACTGGCGCTGCGTCATTTCGCGCATGTCGATGATGTCAGCCAACGCACGGTGTCCGTCTGATGAGCGCGCATTACCAGATCCTCCACGACACCTGCTACCACTACGACAGCCCGGTGTCCCTCGCTCAGCAATTGGCGCACCTGTGGCCGCGTGAGTGCGCGTGGCAGCGCTGCACTGAACAACAACTGCTGATCAGCCCCCAGCCCTCCGCACGCCGGGATGAGCTGGACGTGTTCGGCAATCCGCTGACGCGGCTGGCTTTCGAACGGCCGCATGATGAATTGCAGGTCAACGCGCGGCTTACGGTGGAGGTGCTGGCACGGCCAACGCCGGATTTCAACCTGTCCCCGGCGTGGGAGCTGACGCGCAATTCGCTGACTTACAGCAGCCAGCCGTTGTCCGTCGAAGTGCTCGAGGCCTGCCGTTATCGTTTTCAATCGCCCTATGTTCATCTGAAGCGCAGCTTCGTCGAGTTTTCAGAAAGCTGTTTTCCTGCAGGACGACCGCTGATGCTTGGCGTGCAGGCGTTGATGCAGAAGATTTTCACGGAATTCACCTTCGATGCTGAAGCCACCCAAGTGGCGACGCCACTGGTCGAAGTGCTGGAGCGGCGGCGCGGGGTGTGTCAGGACTTCGCGCACTTGATGCTTGCGTGCGTGCGCTCGCGAGGCTTGGCTGCGCGCTACATCAGCGGCTATCTGCTGACGCAGCCGCCACCGGGGCAGCCACGGCTGATCGGCGCCGATGCGTCCCACGCCTGGGTTTCGGTGTATTGCCCGGTGCTGGGTTGGGTGGATTTCGATCCGACGAACAATGTGCAACCGGCACTGGAACACATCACCCTGGCCTGGGGCCGGGATTTTTCCGATGTATCACCGTTGCGCGGGGTGATTCTGGGAGGAGGGAGCCATGATCCGGAAGTGCGGGTCACGGTGATGCCGCTGGAGTAAGGACGATTTATTGTGGGAAGCTTTTGTGGGGAGCTTTTGTGGCGAGGGAGCTTGCTCCCGCTCGGCTGCGAAGCAGTCGCGAAAGTTTTGGGGTCGCTGCGCAACCCAGCGGGAGCAAGCTCCCTCGCCACAAATCAATCATTCAAGCGTCAGGCGCCTGCTCTTTCGGTGCATCGGTATCTACGTCTGCAGCATCTTCCGCTGCCACTTCACCGTCAGGGTTCAGTGCTGCTTCTTCAGCTGATTGTTTCTTGCGCTGAAGCTTTTCCTCTTTCTTCTTTTCCTTTTCCAGGTCACGTTGACGTTTGGCGAAGGAGTAATTGGGTTTGGCCATGGGCGATCCTCTAGGGTCGAAGGTGAGGTTGAGCGGCGCGTATTCTGCCCTGTATCGGGGCTCGGCTGTTAGCCGGGTTTTTGATCGACCCACTTCGGCACTACAGTTGGCTGCCATTGGTCGAGTGCGTCGAGCAGGGAAAGAGGCGATTCGCTCACTTGCAGCATGTCACGGTGTGGCGCGCGAACGAAGCCTTCGCCGACGATATGGTCAAGAAAAGCCGTGAGTTTGCTGTAGAAACCGTTCACTTCGAGCAGTCCCAGCGGTTTGCCGTGGTAGCCGAGCTGGCCCCAGGTCCAGACTTCGAACAATTCTTCGAGAGTGCCAAGGCCGCCGGGCAATGCGACGAAGGCATCGCTGAGTTCGGCCATCCGCGCCTTGCGCGCATGCATGCCGTCGACCACTTCCAGGCGTGTCAGGCTTTTATGGCCGATTTCCTTGTCCATCAGGCTCTGCGGAATGATCCCGATCACTTCACCGCCAGCCGCGAGTGCGGCGTCGGCGACGATGCCCATCAAACCCACGGCGCCACCGCCGTACACCAGAGTCAATTTACGCTCGGCGAGTGCTCGGCCAAGGGCGATGGCAGCTTCGGTATAAGCCGGATCAGTGCCGGCGTTGGCACCGCAAAAAACACAAACGGATTTCAAAGACATGCCTTCCTCCTGGATCAATCAGGCTCACAGGGTAAAGGCTCACAGCGCTCGATCCAAGGACTACGCGTCGCGCTTCGGCGTTTCGTAAGTGCCGCTGGCACCACAGGCGTAAGCGGCAAGCAGACTGCACAACAAGCTGTTGAAGGACATGGCGGAGACTCCGATGATTGACGATGCGCCGATCATAGGGCCGGGCCAGAGCATTGGCCGGTAGATTGTTTCGATGAGTGTCATAGCCTGAAAGTTGTATACAATTTTTGACTCAGGTCATAGGAACTTGCGAAGATTTCAGGCAGTCTTCCAACCATTAGTGTTTTTGTTAACCCTGCCTTGGAGATTCACCATGTTTTCCAAAGTTATTGCGGTATCCCTGCTGGCGCTGGCCAGCAGCCAATTGATGGCTGCCGAGTGCAAAACCACCATCGACTCCACCGACCAAATGTCCTTCAACACCAAGGCCATCGAAATCGACAAGAGCTGCAAGACTTTCACCGTCGAACTGACCCACTCCGGCAACCTGCCGAAGAACGTCATGGGCCATAACCTGGTGATCAGCAAAGAAGCTGACATGCAGCCGATCGCCACCGACGGCCTGGCCGCCGGCATCGACAAGAACTACCTGAAAGACGGCGACGAGCGCGTCATCGCTCACACCAAAATCATCGGCGCCAAGGAAACCGACTCGGTGACCTTCGACGTGTCCAAGCTCAAGGCCGACGAGAAATATGGTTTCTTCTGCTCGTTCCCGGGCCACATCTCGATGATGAAAGGCACCGTGACCCTGAAGTAATCAGGTTCACCCCACACCCTGTGGGAGCGGGCTTGCCCGCGATGAGGTCATTAGCATCGATAGATGTTTCGACCAAAGAAAAAGCCCGCTGAGAATCACTTCTCAGCGGGCTTTTTCATGCATTCATCGATCAAGGCGCGAACGGCATTACCCGTTTGTGATGCGTCTTCTGGTAAGTGTTAACGATGATGTCGAACGCTTCCTGACGCACCGACTCGCCATGCAGAAACGCATCGATCTCGGCATAGGTCACGCCATGTGAAGCTTCGTCCGGCTTGCCCGGCGACAAGTCTTCCAGATCCGCCGTCGGCACTTTCTCCACAAGCGATTCCGGCGCGCCGAAACTGCGCGCAATCGCCCGCACCTGATTTTTCACCAGCCCGCTGAGCGGAGCCAGATCACAAGCGCCATCGCCGAATTTGGTGAAGAAACCCATCACCGCTTCCGCCGCGTGGTCGGTGCCAATCACCAGCCCGTGTGCTGCGCCAGCGATGGTGTACTGCGCCACCATGCGCATCCGCGCCTTGGTATTGCCGAGCACGAAATCTACCGACACCGCATGCTTGCCTTCAAACGCTGCCACTTCATTGGCCAGCGATTTGACCGCCGGACCGATGTTCACCGTGTGGCGTTCATCCGGGGCGATGAAGTCCACCGAAGCCTGGGCATCTTGCTCGTCGAACTGGGTTTCATACGGCAGGCGCACGGCGATGAACTTGTAGGCGTCGTCGCCCGTGCGCTCGCGCAGTTCGCGCATGGCGCGTTGGGCCAGCAGGCCGGCAGTCAGCGAATCGACGCCGCCGCTGATGCCCAGCACCAGCGTCTTCAGGCCGGAATTGGTCAGGCAGTCCTGAATGAAGCTGATGCGTCGGGCGACTTCCGTTTCGAGGGCCTGTCGATCGGCGAACGGTGGCTGAACCTTGAGCTGTTCAGCAATCTCACGCTGTACGGCTTGCATGAATTCACTCCTTGCTAGATGTGCTGGAAATGGCAGGAACCTGAAACACATGCCGCAGATAGGCGACGAAATTCGGGTCTTTGCAGTGAGTCTTGCCTGGCTCGTCGGAGATCTTCGCCACCGGTTGACCGTTGCAGGCGGTCATTTTAAGCACGATGCTCATCGGTTCAACCCCCGGAATGTCACAGGTCAGGTTGGTGCCGATGCCGAAGCTGACATTGATCCGCCCGCGCAGCGCACGGAATATCTCCAGCGACTTGGGCAGCGTCAGGCTGTCGGAGAACACCAGCGTCTTGCTCATCGGGTCGATGCCGAGCTTGTGGTAACGGGCGATGCATTTTTCGGCCCAGATCACCGGGTCGCCGGAATCGTGGCGCAGTCCGTCAAAGAGCTTGGCGAAATACAGGTCGAAATCGCTGAGGAAAGCATCGGTGGTGATGCAGTCGGTCAGCGCAATCCCCAGCAGCCCGCGATACTCGCGCACCCAGCAATCGAGCGCGGCGATCTGACTGTCTATCAGTCGTGGGCCGAGTTGCTGATGCGCCATGATCCACTCATGGGCCATGGTGCCCAGCGGTTTCATGTCCAGTTCGCGCGACAGGTGCACGTTGCTGGTGCCGACAAAACGTCCGGGGAAATCGTGCTTGAGCACGCTGACCACTTCTTCCTGTACACGGTAGGAGAACCGGCGACGCGTGCCGAAATCGGCGACCTGCAACTCGGACAATTCCTCGCTCGAAGCGTTGGCCGTCAGCCAGTCGAACTTTCGATACAGCTGTTCGCGCGCCTGTTCCAGCACGGTTTCGCGGTAGCGATAGCGGTTGCGCACTTCGCTGACCAGCGCCAGCA
The DNA here is from genome assembly GCF_049897765.1 of Pseudomonas sp. TWP3-2. NCBI lineage: Bacteria > Pseudomonadati > Pseudomonadota > Gammaproteobacteria > Pseudomonadales > Pseudomonadaceae > Pseudomonas > Pseudomonas sp. TWP3-2. Next base: position 545,932 of record NZ_JAFCWW010000001.1, read on the forward strand.
GCGGCACTTCAAACAGAATCACATGCAGCCACGGCCCGCGGATGCGGATAAACAGCTCACCGTTTTCGATGCCGGTATGCAAATAGCGCAGGTTGAAACGGAACAGTCCGAGAAAGCGCAGGAAGTCCGGCTTGAGGAAGCTGATGCGCTCGAGAAAACTCAACTGATCGGCACTCAGGCTCAAATCCGCCAAGCGCTCGATCTGAAAGCGGATCTCGGCCAGATACGGGCGCAGATCCTCACTGTTACGGCAACGAAACTCCCATTCGACTTCAACGTTGGGGTAGTTGTGCAGCACCGCCTGCATCATCGTCAGTTTGTAGAAGTCGGTGTCGAGCAGGTTCTGCACGATGCGATCGGCAAACACGCTCTCGCTCATAACGGGGTCTCCAGACGGGCCGCGCGGTGGCGCGGAAGCAATCAATGGCGCTAGTGGCGCATATCCCGTGTGAAGATTGCCAGCGATTTTTTTGCGCGGCCGCCTGCTCTTTCTTCTATCCCTTTATATTGTTCGGCCCGAGCCAGCATCTGTTGCGGGGTGCGCAGCGAGCGCGGCTTGAATGACCAACTCCAGCCGCTCCCAACTTTTTACATATTCAGCAAGAAGCGAGTGTCGAGGAATGAGGGTTGTCTCAACCGCTTTGATCATTGCGGCCCGGAGCATTTAATAGGTTGGAGTTTCAGGCATGAGCCAATTCTCCCTTGAAAGAGATTTGCTCCAGCGAGTCCACTCCGTCTTGAAGTAATACGTACACAGGAAGTATCAGTCGATACAGATCAGAGTCATTAGTGTGTTTAATGGTGACCGATGTCAATGTTTCCAGAAGGCTGACAGCTGCGCGAATTCTGAAACAGGCATCTTCGAATAGCTGGTTAGGAGCAGCCTGCGAATCAATGAAATAAGTGGGTGTGCTGGTTGCATTGGCTTTAAGTGGGAAGTAGCGATTCATCAGGGAGCATCCTCAAATTGTTTTTGGATTAAAGAGTTGCTTGGTTTTTAGTTCTAACTAGTGAAATTTGCGGCAGCGGTGGCCATGCCAACGGGTCGAGATCCAGATCGAGAAACTGGCTGGAATCGAATATGGGCGTCTTGATTCCGGCACGTCGCTGCTGGTCGTAATCGCGCAGGATGCGCATGCAAACTTTAAACAGCAGGGCCATGGCGACAAGATTGACCAGTGCCAGCAAGGTCATGGTGATGTCGGCGAACGCGAGGACGGTCGTAAGATCTTCGACCGATCCCCAGAACACCAGAACCAACACCAGTGCGCGGTACAAGAACAACGCTTTTCGAGGTTCGCCGAAGATGAACCGCAGGCTGTTTTCCCCCAGGTAATAGTTGTAAAGCATCGCCGTGAATACGAACAATGCCAGCACCACGCTGATGAACATTCGCCCCCATTCTCCGACCACCGCTGCCAGCGAGTTTTGTGCCAGCGCTATACCGTCGCCCTCGAATCCTGGCGCGTAGAAACCCGAAAGCAGAATGAGTAAAGCGGTGCATGTGCAAATCACGAACGTGTCGATAAAGACGCTGAATGCTTGCACGACACCTTGCGCAACCGGGTGGGCGATTTTCGCCACCGAGGCGACGTTGGGCGCGCTGCCGAGTCCGGCTTCGTTGGAAAAAACGCCACGCCGTACACCCATGACGATCGCACTGCCGACCAACCCGCCAAATGCCTGATCGAGGCCGAACGCGCTGCGGATGATGGTCAACAGCATCGCTGGCACTTGATCAAACTGCAGCACGATCACATAACCAGTCACCGCGATGTAGGCGAGCACCTTCAGCGGAACCAGCAGGTCGGCGACGGCGGCGATGCGTTTTATCCCGCCAATAAACACCGCTCCGAGTAGCAATGACAATGCGAACCCTGTCCACATGGGCTCAAGACCAAAAGCGTCTTTGAGCGAGTGAGACACCGCATGCGATTCGAGGCCGTTGATGGCAAATCCAAACGTCACCAGCAGGAGCAGCGCTGCGATGATTCCGAGCCAGCGTTTGTTCAGACCATGTTCGATGTACCACGATGGCCCGCCTCGATACAGGCCATTGCCGTCGCTGTGTTTGTAGAGTTGGCCCAGCGTACATTCGAAGAAACTGCTCGACATGCCGAGCAAGGCTGTCATCCACATCCAGAACACTGCGCCGGGGCCGCCCATGCTGACGGCGATTCCGACCCCGACGATATTGCCAGTGCCCACCCGGCCGGCCAGGCTCAGGGTCAACGCCTGAAACGAGCTCAAATGCTGGCTGCCGCTGCGCCAGCTGCCCTGCAGAACGCTAAACATATGCAGGAAATATCTGAACTGGACAAATCTTGATCGGATGGTGAAGTAGCTGCCCAGTCCAAGAACGACGGGAATCAATATCTTCCCCGAGAGAAAGTCGTTGATGATGTCTAGCATTCAAAGCTCCTTGCTGTTGAAAGTGCTGGCGATGTTTGTTGGTGTTAAAGCCTGAAGCCATTCAGGACTCGTAATATCCAGCCATATTTCCCTCGGCGCAATTTCGCAAGTTGCTCAAAAGTGATGCGAGTTGCTGCTATGGTTGCGTCTTCTAAAACAGTTGTCGGGATATTTATGGAGGAATTTCTTCCAGCTAACTTAAGGCTGCTGTGCAGCCACTACAGATCTGTCGCGGAAGTTTGTAGGAAAATTCGAATTAACCGTGGGCAATTTAATAAATACCTGTGCGGAAACAGCATTCCTACAGCGTTCAACTTGAAAAGAATCTGCGATTTTTTTGGCGTCGAAGAGTTTGAAATAACACTTCCAACAGCGCAGTTCATTTCGCTGATTGGGGCCAATGCGAGGCGAGTCAGGCCTGTCGAGACAGCAACAGCAGCGCAGAGCATGCTGGAGCACCTGCGCCAAAAATCTTCGCCGGAGCTGATGGCGCACACCGGTTATTACTACGAGTACTACCATGCCATGACAGAGCCTGGCTCGATCTTGTGCGCACTGGTGCATGTGCGAGAAGACGGATCAGACGTCGTCTACGAACGAAACGAGCGCTTACAGATTGCGGGATCCGAAGGCGAGTTTGAGCGGTATCGATACGTCGGGATCGCCTATTACCTGAGAGATCGCCTGTTTCTCATCGATTACGAGTCGCTGACTTCGAACGAGGTCAGCCAGACCATTCTCATTCCGAGCTTCAAAAGCTGCATCACTCGGCTCAATGGCCTGAAAATCGGTGTTTCCGCTGCTGACCACCGCGCTCCGGCGTGTTCGAGAGTGGTGTGGGAATATCTGGGGCAGGAAATCAATCGGATCGATGCCTATCGCCGTGTACGTCTTTACGACGTTGATGACCCGGCTATCGATGAAGACCTACGCTCGAGGCTTTCGCAAACCAAAGTGGTTGATGGTTTGTTCGTGATTGCGTGACGTCAGTCGGCAGGAGGATGGTCGATCTGCTCCAACATCCACTTCACAAAATCCCTCACCTTGGGCACTTCCGCCGAGTGTTCCGGGTACGCCAGGTAATACGCGTCCGTGCTGGGCATTGCATGCTGCCAGGGAATGACCAGTTTGCCGTCGGCCAATTCCTCTTCCACCAGAAACCTCGGTAAAAGGGCTACACCGCAACCGACCTGGGCGGCGCGGATGCACATATAGAAGGTTTCGAAGCGCGGGCCGTGGTAGCTGTGTTCGGTGTGGTAACCCTGAGCGTCGAACCATTCGTGCCAGGCCTGTGGGCGTGAGGCGTTTTGCAGCAGCACCAGATCGGTGAGTTGCGTCGGGTCGGTGAACGGCGTGGCCGGCAGGCTGGACGGCGCGCAGACCGGCACCAACTCTTCGCCAAACAGTTTCAGGCATTCGGTACCGGCGCGCGCGCCCTGGCCGAAGTAGAACGCCAGATCGCTGCGCCCTTGCAGCAAGTCATCGGCTTCCTGTTCGTTGCACAAGTCCAGATGAATCGACGGATGGCGCAGACGCCAGCCCTTCAGGCGCGGCACCAGCCAGCGGGCGCCGAAGGTCGATGGCGTAGAGACGCGCAGGACTTCGGTCTCGCCGCCGTAGGACCGCAGGTAATGCGTGGACATTTCCACCTGGGTGAGGATTTTTCGCACTTCCACAAGGTACAAATCGCCGGCCGGGGTCATCTGCAAGCGCCGGCGCACGCGGCGAAACAGCAAGTGCTGCAACAACTCTTCAAGCTGCGCCACCTGTTTGCTGACGGCGCTTTGGGTCAGGTTCAGCTCTTCGGCGGCGCGGGTGAAACTCAAGTGCCGGGTCACGGCTTCGAAGCACTGCAATGCGGTGATCGATGGCAAGTGGCGTTTGTTGAGCATGGCTGATCCTTTTTCTTGTCTTTCTATGGCACGCAACGCGCAGCATGAATAAACGGAATGATATCTCGCTTAATGGTCGTTTGTTGCCTCACCGAAGGAGCGCTACAACTAATGGTCTGCACGGGTGGAAAACAGCGCCCGCACACATTCAGTTTTTTGCTTGAGGAGTGACCCATGGTTGCCGCATTGCTTGATCGTCTAGGTGTGAACCCGGCCCTGTACCAGAACGGCAAAGTGCCGGTGCATTCGCCCGTCGACGGCAGTCGCATCGCGGCTGTGAACTGGGAAGGCGCGGCCGAAGTCGAGCAGCACATCAGTCGCGCAGATCATGCGTTCGAGCATTGGCGCAAGGTGCCGGCCCCGCGTCGCGGCGAGCTGGTGCGTCAGTTCGGTGAAGTCTTGCGCGAGTACAAAGCCGATCTCGGCGAGCTGGTGTCCTGGGAAGCGGGCAAGATCACCCAGGAAGGCCTTGGCGAGGTGCAGGAGATGATCGACATCTGCGATTTCGCCGTCGGTCTGTCTCGTCAACTGTACGGTTTGACCATCGCCTCCGAGCGTCCGGGCCACCACATGCGTGAAACCTGGCACCCGCTGGGCGTGGTTGGCGTGATCAGCGCGTTCAACTTTCCGGTCGCGGTGTGGGCGTGGAATACCACGCTGGCGCTGGTCTGCGGCAACCCGGTGGTGTGGAAACCATCGGAGAAAACCCCGCTGACCGCGCTGGCCTGTCAGGCGTTGTTTGATCGCGTGGTAAAGAATTTCAGCGATGCTCCGGCCAATCTCTGCCAAGTGATCATCGGCGGCCGCGATGCCGGCGAGGCCTTGGTCGATGACCCGCGTGTGGCGCTGATCAGTGCCACCGGCAGCACGCGCATGGGCCGCGAAGTGGCGCCGAAAGTCGCCGCACGTTTCGCGCGCAGCATTCTCGAATTGGGCGGCAACAACGCGATGATCCTCGGCCCGAGCGCTGATCTGGACATGGCCGTACGTGCGATCCTGTTCAGCGCCGTCGGCACTGCCGGTCAGCGTTGCACCACGTTGCGTCGCTTGATTGCGCATGAATCGGTCAAAGAAGAAATCGTCACTCGCCTCAAAGCCGCCTATTCGAAAGTACGCATCGGCCATCCGCTGGAAGGCAATCTGGTCGGCCCGCTGATCGACAAGCACAGCTTCGAAAACATGCAGGACGCGCTGGAGCAGGCGCTGAGCGAGGGTGGTCGGGTGTTTGGCGGCAAGCGTCAGCTCGAAGAGCAATTCCCCAATGCCTATTACGTGTCGCCGGCCATCGTCGAAATGCCGGAGCAGAGCGACGTGGTGTGCAGCGAAACCTTTGCGCCGATTCTGTACGTGGTCGGTTACAGCGACTTCCAGGAAGCGCTGCGTCTGAACAACGCCGTGCCACAAGGTTTGTCGTCGTGCATCTTCACCACCGATGTGCGCGAGGCCGAGCAGTTCATGTCGGCGATCGGCAGCGACTGCGGGATCGCCAACGTCAACATCGGCCCGAGCGGCGCTGAGATTGGCGGCGCGTTTGGTGGCGAGAAAGAGACGGGCGGCGGGCGCGAGTCTGGTTCGGATGCATGGCGCGCTTATATGCGTCGGCAGACCAATACCGTGAACTACTCGCTGGAATTGCCGCTGGCGCAGGGCATTACCTTCGACTGACAGTTCCTCGTTCCCAAGCAGTGCGTGGGAACGATCATTTTGGTGTGTTTGGCAGGTTTCTGTTGGAGTCTGGCAATGCCGTTACGCGAAGAATGTCTGTGGGAAAAGCTCACGCCGCAAAGGCCGGATAATGCGGCGCTCAGGAGTGAGGTCAAGGTTGACGTGTGTGTGATCGGCGCCGGATTTACCGGGCTGTCGGCAGCGCTGCATCTGCTGGAACAAGGCAAAAGTGTCTGCGTGCTTGAGGCGCATCGCGCTGGTCACGGCGGTTCCGGGCGCAACGTCGGGCTGGTCAACGCCGGCATGTGGATCCCGCCGGACGAGATCGAAGCCGGCTTCGGCGAAGCGGTCGGCAGCCAGCTCAACCGCATGCTCGGTGGGGCGCCGGCGCTGGTGTTCAGCCTTGTGGATAAATACAACATCGATTGCCAGTTGCGCCGCGAAGGCACGTTGCACATGGCGCACAACGCCCGTGGCGAGGCGGATCTGCGCAGTCGCGAGGAACAATGGAAACGTCGCGGTGCGCCCGTCGAGTTGCTCACCGGCCAGGCGTGCGAGCAAGCCACCGGCACCAAAAAAATCGCCGCTGCGTTGCTCGATCGACGCGCCGGCACGCTTAATCCGATGGCTTACACCACAGGTCTGGCCAACGCCGTGCTCAGTCTCGGCGGGCAGATGTTCGATCATTCGCCAGTCACCCGTCTGGAGCGCCAAGGCTCGCAATGGTCGGTGCAGACCGAACATGGTTCTGTTCTCGCCGAGAAAGTGGTGATCGCCTCCAACGCCTACACCGAAGGCGACTGGACCGAGCTCAAGCGTAATTTCTTCCCCGGTTATTACTACCAGGTCGCCTCGGTGCCGCTGACCGAAGACGCCGCGCAGGAAATTCTGCCGGGCGGGCAGGGCTCGTGGGATACCCGGCAGGTGCTGAGCAGTATTCGCCGCGACAAAGAAGGCCGGCTGTTGCTCGGCAGCCTGGGCAACGGCAACCAGAAACCGGCGTGGTTCCTCAAGGCCTGGGCCGACCGCGTACAGCAGCATTACTTCCCCAATCTGAAACCGGTGGAATGGGAATGCACCTGGACCGGGCGCATCGCCTTCACGCCAGATCATCTGATGCGGCTGTTCGAACCGGCACCGGGACTGGTCGCTGTCACCGGTTACAACGGACGTGGCGTCACCACTGGCACCGTGGTCGGCAAAGCCTTCGCCGACTATCTGTGCAACGGCAATCCGCAAACCCTGCCGATTCCCTTCGCGCCAATGCAGCCGCTCGCCGGTGTCGGCTTGCGCAGCTGTCTGTACGAGGCCGGATTCTCGCTGTACCACGCGGGCCAATGCCTGCGCATTGTTATCTGATTGTTGAAATATGTTGCCGGAAGCGGCGCTTTTCGATGCAGCGACTAGCCTGTAATGGTGCGGGTTGTAGCAGTTCCGCACCAGCAGTGTGCAGTTCGGTGACGCGGGCTGTTACAGGCTGGTTGCACGTCGTTTGCTGGCGCGGTTGCAATGATGGCGCACGCGGGTTGCGCCTGAAAATATTTACGGTTTCACCTTCCGCGGTTTAGACGGTTGCACGCCCAATGAAAATGGGATCGAAACAGTCGAAATAACAACAAGGCAGCGACTTTTTGCAGAATAAAAAACCGATGGCACGGCGCTTGCTCTGAGCATCCAGTGAACTGAAGTCGCAGTGCCAACTAAAAAAAACCTTGGAGCACCACCTCATGTCCCAGACGTTTTACAAGAAAGGCTTTCTGGCCCTCGCAGTGGCTACTGCGTTGGGTGTTTCTGCGTTTGCACAGGCTGATGTGAAAATCGGTGTCGCCGGTCCGATGACGGGCGCCAACGCGGCATTTGGCGAACAGTACATGAAGGGTGCACAAGCGGCGGCCGATGCGGTCAACGCAGCGGGCGGCGTCAACGGGGAAAAAATCGTACTGGTCAAAGGCGATGACGCCTGCGAACCGAAGCAGGCCGTGACGGTCGCCAAGGACCTCACCAACCAGAAAGTCGCCGGCGTGGTCGGTCACTTCTGCTCCTCTTCGACCATTCCAGCGTCGGAAATCTACGACGAAGCCGGGATCATCGCGATCACCCCGGGTTCGACCAACCCGCAAGTTACCGAGCGTGGTCTGAGCGCGATGTTCCGCATGTGCGGACGTGACGACCAGCAAGGCATCGTCGCCGGCGATTACATCGTCGACGTGCTCAAGGGCAAAAAGGTTGTCGTGCTGCACGACAAAGATACCTACGGCCAAGGTCTGGCAGACGCCACCAAGGCGCAACTGGTCAAGCGCGGCGTAACGCCAGTGCTGTATGAAGGCCTGACCCGTGGCGAGAAAGACTTCAGCACCATCGTCACCAAGATCCGTGGCGCTGGCGCCGACGTCGTGTACTTCGGCGGTCTGCACCCGGAAGCCGGTCCGCTGGTTCGCCAACTGCGTGAGCAAGGCTTGAAAGACGTGAAATTCATGTCCGACGACGGCATCGTCACCGACGAACTGGTGACCACCGCTGGCGGCCCGCAATTTGTTGATGGCGTGCTGATGACCTTCGGCGCCGACCCACGCATGCTGCCTGACAGCAAAACCGTGGTGGACGCTTTCCGCAAGGCCGGTACCGAGCCTGAAGGCTACACCCTGTACGCCTACGCTTCGGTTCAGACCCTGGTTGCTGCGTTCAACGGCGCCAAGTCGAACAAAGGCGAAGAAGCGGCCAAGTGGCTGAAAGCCAACCCGGTGAAAACTGTCATGGGCGAAAAAGCCTGGGACTCCAAGGGCGACCTGAAAGTCTCCGACTACGTGGTTTACCAGTGGGACAAGGATGGCAAGTATCACCAGCTGGAAAAACAGAAGTAAGGGCTGACTTGATCGGCTGATCTCCACCATTTCCTGTGGGAGCGGGCTTGCACCGGGCGGCGTTCCGACGATGACGGACTGACAGACAACATATTCGTTGAATGCTCGACCGCTATCGCTGGCAAGCCAGCTCCCACAGTGGACGGTGTGGTCTGGCTGATCGTGGCTGACATTGCTCCGACGTATATCTGTATTTTCCTTAGAAGAGCCGCACACTTTCGGGTGTGCAGGTTCTCACTGCGTGAGATTGCGTTATGGATGGTATTTTCCTGCAGCAACTGGTCAACGGCCTGACCCTCGGGTCGGTCTACGGCCTGATCGCCATCGGCTACACAATGGTCTACGGCATCATCGGCATGATCAACTTCGCCCACGGCGAGGTTTACATGATTTCCGCTTACCTCGCGGCAATCAGTCTGGCTCTGCTGGCGTACTTCGGTATCGAATCTTTCCCTCTGCTGATGCTCGGCACGTTGATCTTCACCATCGTCGTCACGGCGGTGTATGGCTGGGTCATCGAACGTGTCGCCTACAAACCGCTACGCAACTCCACCCGACTGGCTCCACTGATCAGCGCCATCGGCATTTCGCTGATTCTGCAAAACTACGCACAGATTGCCCAAGGCGCCAAACAACAGGGCGTGCCTACGCTGCTGACTGGCGCATGGCGGGTCGAAGTCGGCACCGGGTTTGTCCAGCTGACCTACACCAAGGTGTTCATTCTGATCGCGGCGTTCGTCGGCATGGGACTGCTGACCTACATCATCAAATACACCAAGCTCGGCCGCATGTGCCGCGCCACCCAGCAAGATCGCAAGATGGCTTCGATCCTCGGCATCAATACCGACCGGGTGATTTCCTACGTGTTCATCATCGGTGCAGCCATGGCGGCTCTGGCCGGCGTGCTGATCACCATGAACTACGGCACGTTCGACTTCTACGCCGGCTTCATCATCGGCATCAAGGCGTTTACCGCTGCGGTACTCGGCGGGATCGGATCGCTACCCGGTGCGATGTTGGGCGGGATCATCCTCGGCATCTCCGAGTCGCTGTTCTCCGGTCTGGTCAACTCCGACTACAAAGACGTGTTCAGCTTCTCGCTGCTCGTACTTGTTCTGGTCTTCCGGCCGCAGGGCCTGCTGGGCCGTCCTCTTGTGTCGAAGGTGTAAGCGATGTCTGCAACCACTGAAAAATCCATTGATATCAAAAAGAGCCTGGTCGAGGCGATTCTGGCCGGTCTGATTGCCCTGATCGTTTTCGGGCCGATTGTCGGCGTCGTACTCGATGGCTACAGCTTCAACCTCGAAACCACCCGTGTGGCGTGGATCATCGCCATCGTCATGGCCGGCCGGTTTGCCCTCAGCCTGTTCCTGCAAACGCCGAAAGGCTTGAAGATTCTCGACGGATTCGAGAGCACCGGTTCCGGTGTGCATGTGTTGCCAGCCGATCACAAATCCAGCCTGCGCTGGATCATTCCGCTGCTGATTGTGCTGGCGGTGATCGTACCGTTCGTTTCCAACTCCTATCTGCTGGGCGTGGTCATCCTCGGGCTGATCTACGTGCTGCTGGGGCTGGGGCTGAACATTGTGGTCGGTCTGGCCGGTCTGCTCGACCTCGGTTACGTGGCGTTCTACGCCATTGGCGCCTACGGTCTGGCGCTCGGTTATCAGTACCTGGGGCTGGGTTTCTGGACGGTGCTGCCGCTGGCGGCGATCACTGCGGGGCTGGCGGGGTGCATCCTCGGGTTTCCGGTGTTGCGCCTGCACGGCGACTATCTGGCAATCGTGACCCTGGGCTTCGGTGAAATCATTCGTCTGGTGCTCAACAACTGGCTGTCGCTGACCGGAGGCCCGAACGGCATGCCGGCGCCGCTGCCGACGTTCTTCGGTCTGGAATTCGGCAAGCGCGCGAAGGATGGCGGGGTGCCGTTTCACGAGTTCTTCGGCATCGCCTACAACCCGGACGTGAAGTATTACTTCATTTACGCGGTGTTGTTCCTGGTGGTGCTGGCCGTGCTGTACATCAAACATCGTCTGGTGAAAATGCCGGTCGGTCGCGCCTGGGAAGCCTTGCGTGAAGACGAAATCGCCTGCCGCTCGATGGGCCTCAATCACGTGCTGGTCAAGCTCTCGGCGTTCACCATCGGTGCCTCGACTGCAGGTCTGGCGGGTGTGTTTTTCGCGACTTATCAGGGCTTCGTCAACCCGACCTCGTTCACTTTCTTCGAATCGGCACTGATCCTCGCCATCGTCGTGCTCGGCGGCATGGGTTCGACCATCGGCGTGGTGATCGCAGCGTTCGTGCTGACGGTCGCGCCGGAACTGCTGCGCGGCTTCGCTGAATACCGCGTGTTGCTGTTCGGCATCCTGATGGTGTTGATGATGATCTGGCGCCCACGCGGGCTGATCCGCATCAGCCGTACCGGGGTCAAACCACGCAAAGGGGCGATTCACTACGAGAGGGCTGCGCGATGAGTGAAGTAGTTCTTTCTGTGGAAAAACTGATGATGCACTTCGGTGGCATCAAGGCCTTGAGCGATGTCAGTCTGAAGGTCCAACGCAACTCGATCTTCGCCCTGATCGGCCCCAACGGTGCGGGCAAGACCACGGTGTTCAACTGCCTGACCGGTTTCTACAAGGCTTCCGGCGGCAAGATCGAGCTCAACGTGCGCGGCCAGCAGACCAACGTCATTCAGCTGTTGGGCGAGTCGTTCAAACCGACTGACTTCGTCTCGCCGAAGAGCTTTCTCAGCCGGATGTACTACAAGATGTTCGGCGGCACCCATCTGGTGAACCGTGCAGGCCTGGCCCGAACTTTCCAGAACATTCGTCTGTTCAAGGAAATGTCGGTGCTGGAAAACTTGCTGGTGGCCCAGCACATGTGGGTCAACCGCAACATGCTCGCCGGCATCCTCAATACCAAGGGCTATCGCAAGGCCGAGAGCGACGCGCTGGACTGCGCGTTCTACTGGCTGGAAGTGGTCGATCTGGTGGACTGCGCCAACCGTCTGGCCGGTGAGCTGTCCTACGGCCAGCAACGCCGTCTGGAAATCGCCCGGGCCATGTGCACGCGTCCGCAGATCATCTGCCTCGACGAACCGGCCGCCGGCCTCAACCCTCAGGAAACCGAAGCGCTGAGCGCGATGATCCGGCTGCTGCGCGACGAGCATGATCTGACCGTGGTGCTGATCGAACACGACATGGGTATGGTCATGAGCATTTCCGATCACATCGTTGTACTGGACCACGGCATCGTGATCGCCGAGGGCGGACCAGAGGCAATTCGCAACGATCCGAAAGTGATTGCTGCGTATCTGGGCGCCGATGAAGAGGAGCTGGTATGACGCAACCCATCCTCGAACTCAAGGAGCTGGACGTGTTTTACGGGCCGATTCAGGCCCTGAAAAAAGTCTCGCTGCAGATCAATGAAGGCGAAACCGTGAGCCTGATCGGCTCTAACGGTGCTGGCAAATCCACGCTGTTGATGTCGATCTTCGGTCAGCCGCGCGCGGCCAGCGGGCAGATCCTCTACCAAGGTGTGGACATCACCCACAAGTCATCGCACTACATCGCCTCCAACGGCATCGCGCAATCGCCGGAAGGGCGGCGGGTGTTCCCTGACATGACCGTCGAGGAAAACCTGCTGATGGGCACCATCCCGATTGGCGACAAGTACGCCAAAGAGGATATGCAGCGCATGTTCGCGCTGTTTCCACGGCTCGAAGAACGTCGCACGCAACGGGCGATGACCATGTCCGGCGGCGAGCAGCAGATGCTTGCCATCGCCCGCGCGTTGATGAGCCGGCCGAAGTTGTTGCTGCTGGATGAGCCGAGCCTGGGTCTGGCACCGATTGTGGTGAAACAGATCTTCGCCACCCTGCGCGAACTGGCGAAAACCGGCATGACCATTTTCCTCGTCGAGCAGAACGCCAACCATGCGTTGAAACTGTCCGACCGGGCGTATGTGATGGTCAACGGCGAGATTCGCCTCTCGGGCACCGGCAAGGAGTTGCTGGTGAATGAGGAGGTGCGCAACGCCTATCTGGGCGGGCACTGAATTCTCTGCAGTTATACACAGCCCCGCGACGCAAGTCCCGGGGCTTTTTTAAATCTGAATTTCGAGGAGATTCTGAAATTGTGGAAAACAAATTCGCCAAGCTGCCAAAGCGCGACATAAAGACGCTGCAAATGGCTGTTTTTGCACAGTTTTGACTTGTCCCCATTCGCTGTGGAGCTGGCTGTGAATAACGTGGGAGTAGCTGGCTGAAAGCCTCTGAAACCGTGGCTTGCAGGCTTGTGGTTGTTTTTTGATCAGGCGTTTTCTGGTAAGCAGACGCTTCGCTTGTCAACCTTTTTATAGGCGACGAAAATCGGTGAAGGGCTAGTGCATCAACCTGTGGATAAGTCTGTGATTAAACTCTGGAAAGACTGCGCTAAGGGCCGTGATTGCTGGCCTCGCGCAATCACGTCCATGACCGGGTAGTCGTGCAAAATGCCCTGTCCCGCACATCCCTCGGTTCAGGGTCAAGCAAAAAACTTTCAAAATCCTGCGCGAAGCCTTGTGTGGCGGGGCTTTGCGCTTTTGCACTTGCCCCCGTTATCTGTGGAGCAGACTGTGGATAACATGCGCGCACATGGCTACAGCCCGCGCAGGCTATGGCGCTCAAGGCGTTGATCGTTTTTTGTACAGGGTTCGGTGGTTGCCTGTGATTGCAGGGCCGGGCATGCTGCCCGCTGATGGTCCATTTCAATGGCTGCCACGGCGGTCGAAGTCAGGAGAACACGATGTCCAACACCCTGTTTATCACCGGCGCTACTTCCGGTTTTGGTGAAGCCTGCGCCCGTCGTTTTGCCGAGGCTGGCTGGAAACTGGTGCTGACCGGTCGTCGTGAAGAACGCCTCAATGCGCTGTGTGCCGAACTGTCGAAGCAGACCGAAGTGCACGGCCTGGTGCTGGACGTGCGCGATCGCAAGGCGATGGAGGAGGCGATTGCCAACCTGCCGCCATCGTTCGCCAAACTGCGTGGCCTGATCAACAACGCCGGGCTGGCGCTGGGTGTCGATCCGGCGCCCAAGTGCGACCTCGACGACTGGGACACCATGGTCGACACCAACGTCAAAGGCCTGATGTACGCCACGCGCCTGCTGCTACCGCGCCTGATCGCCCATGGCCGTGGCGCCGGCATCGTCAACCTCGGCTCCATCGCCGGCAACTACGCGTATCCGGGCAGCCATGTGTATGGCGCGACCAAGGCATTTGTTAAACAGTTCTCGCTGAACCTGCGCTGCGACTTGCAGGGCACTGGCGTGCGCGTCAGCAACATCGAGCCGGGCCTGTGCGAGAGCGAGTTCTCGCTGGTGCGCTTTGCTGGCGATCAGGCGCGCTACGACGCGACTTACGCGGGTGCCGAGCCGATCCAGCCGCAGGACATCGCCGAGACGATTTTCTGGGTGATGAATGCGCCGGCGCATATCAACATCAACAGCCTTGAACTGATGCCGGTGAGCCAGACCTGGGCCGGTTTTGCCATCGAGCGGAACAAGGCTTAACACCGAGTAACGGCCAATCGCTGGCAAGCCAGCTCCCACAGGATTATCGGTGTACACAAACCTTGTGACCGACTCGGTACTTGTGGGAGCTGGCTTGCCAGCAATGAGGCCAGAACAGGCAAAAAAGCTGCATAAGGTAAACTCCCTCCGCACAACCCCACCGCACCCCTGCGGTTTTCAAGGTTTTCGAGGAGTTAAAGTGAGTAACCGAGGTGAGCAGTCGCTGCTCAAACAATCCACCATTCTGATGTTCGCCGTATCGATCGCCGGGATCGTGACCGGTTTTGTTTCTGGTGCCGAATCCATCCTGTTCGATGGTTTTTTCTCCCTGATCGCAACCTTCATCAAAGTGCTGATGCTGATCACCGCCAAGTTGATCGCCAAGCAAAGCAATCACAGATTTCAGTTCGGCTTCTGGCATCTGGAGCCGATGGTGCTGCTGATCGAAGGCAGTTTCCTGTTCTTGATCGCCATCTATGCATTTCTCAACGGCGTGTTCGGCATCATCAGCGGCGGGCGTGAAGTCGAGCTGGGCATGGTGATCATCTATGCGGCCGTGTTTACCGTGGTTGAGTTCGCCTACTTCTTCTACATCCGTCGCCGTAATCGCAAGCTCAAGTCGACGCTGATCCGGTTCGACAACATCAGTTGGCTGGTGGACGCGATGCTTTCTGTCGGCCTGCTGGTGAGTTTTCTCACGGCGTTGTTGCTCAAGTCCCAGGGCTATGACGAATGGGCGCTTTACGTCGACCCGTTGATCCTGATTCTGCTGGCCCTGAGCATGCTCGCTCCGGCGTTCAAAATTGTGCGCCCGGCATTGCGTGATGTGTTGGGAATCGCCCCGAACACTCTGGATGAACAGGTGCGTCAGGTGATGGAGGCGGCGAAAGTCGAGCATGGATTCGACGATTACATGTCCTACGTGCAGAAGCACGGCCGGGCGCGGTTCATCGAGATTCATGTGATTTTGCCGGCGGATTATCGACTGGAGAGCGTCGGTCAACTCGACGTTTTGCGCGAGGATATCTCGGCCAGATTGGGCAAGCCGGATGCCGCCCGATGGCTGACCATCAGCTTCACCGGCGACAAGAAGTGGGTCGCCTGACTGTAGGTCAGCGCAAATATTCAGCCAGCCCGCGATAGCAGGTCGCCAAGTGATACGGCGTGGTCGACGGCATGTCCTTGCGGCTGACCTCGCCCTGTTCGTCGCGACACTCATACCAGCCACCGGCATGCAGGAAGTGCTGTTGCAGCGCCAGCAATTGGCGCAGCACAGCGGCTTCTGCGTCCGGACGCAAGGTCAGCGCCCGCAGGTATTCAGCCTGGGCCCAGATGCGTTGAGTTGAATCCTTCGGCCGTCCATCCAGCTCCAGATCGAGCATCGCCCGTACGGCACCGGATGGCTCGACCACGCCGAACTGCTCGGTGAACGCAAACGCCCGATCCAGATCCGCGTGCAGTTTCGAACCGCGCAGCAGTGGCGAGGATTCGAGCAGGAAATACCATTCGAACTGATGCCCCGGCTCGTACCAGTTATCCACAGCGCCCAGCGGTTTCTCCATCAACACGCCGTATTGCGGATCGACGAATTGCTTGTGCATGGCTGTGCATAACTCGCTCAACGCTTTCTGCGCCGCCGGGTCTTCACGCACTGCGATGGTCGCGAGGAAGGCTTCGGCCAAGTGCATCAGCGGATTTTGCAGCGGGCCGGTTTGCAGGGTTGCCCAGTCGCGCTCAAGACAGGCTTCGAAGAGGCCATCGCCAGTGGCGAAACGTCGGCCGATGACTTCCAGCGCAGCGTTCAGGGTCGATTGCACCAGCGGCTCGCGGGATTTCTCCCAGTAATGCGCGCAGGCGAACAGGATGAAGGCGTGGGTGTACAGATCCTTGCGCTGATCCAGCGGTTTGCCCTGCGGATCGATGCTGTAGAACCAGCCGCCGTGCTCGGCATCGTGAAAGTGCCGATGCAGGGACTGGAACAGCGCTGCCGCGCGAACCTCGGCGTTATCCACAACGCCGATCAAGCTGGAAAACAGATACAGCTGCCGCGCGCAGGCCATGGCGCGATAGCGCTGCGGTGGCAGCGGTTGATGCGCGGCGTCCAGCGCCTCATAAGGCAATGCCATGTCGGCATTCCAGCCCGGGCCTTGCCAGAGCGGCACGATCACGTCGAGAAAGTGCTGGTGCACGTCGCCGAATACGGCGGTCAATTCAGGCTGGGAGGCAGAGCGGGAAGCGTGGGGCATGGGCGGACGTCGTCACGGCAGGGGCGATTGCGCGACATGGTAGCAGAGAGACTGGCATCAGCGATGCGGCGCCTGTCAGGCCACGATCCCTGTAGGAGCTGCCGAAGGCTGCGATCTTTTGATCTAAAAAAGCAAAAATCAAAAGATCGCAGCCTGCGGCAGCTCCTACAGGTGGTGTGTCGATTACCCGGCCAGCAACCACGCACCAGTCACCGCCGAAGCCGCCCCGGCCAGGCGCACCAACGGCGCCGCCGCTTGAGGCAGCACGCGCACCACGCCATAACCCGCCGCATGCAGCACAGCCGTCGCCACCACAAACCCCGCCGCATAGGCCCAAGGATTGGACATCTCCGGCAGCTCCAGACCATGTGCGACGCCATGAAACAGCGCAAAAACCGCCGTCGCCGCTACCGCCATCACCAGCGGTGGACGCACCGCCAGCGCCACCGCCAGACCCAGCGCCAGTACCGATGCCGCAATCCCGCTTTCCAGTGCTGGCAACTCCAGTCCTTCAAACCCGAGCATGCCGCCAATCAACATGGTGCCGACGAAAGTGCACGGCAGCGCCCAGCGCGCGGCGCCTTGTTGCTGCGCAGCCCACAGGCCTACCGCGAGCATTGCCAGCAGGTGATCGAGGCCGCCAATCGGGTGGCTGATGCCGGCGATCAGGCCGGTGTCGCCATGCCCCGGATGGGCGAAAGCCAGCGCCGGGGTCAGCAGCAGCGCGACCGCGCCGAGAATGCGTTTGAGTGTCATGAATAAGCTTCCTTGTTGATGAAAATCAGGCTGCGGTGAGCAAGCCCTGGCGTTCGATGAAGGCGATGATTGCTTCCAGGCCCTGACCGGTTTTCTGGTTGCTGAAAACGAACGGCTTGCCGTTGCGCATGCGTTGGGTGTCGCTGTCCATCAGCTCCAGGGAGGCGCCCACCAGCGGCGCCAGGTCGATCTTGTTGATCACCAGCAGATCGGACTTGCAGATGCCCGGCCCGCCCTTGCGCGGCAGCTTGTCGCCGGCCGAAACGTCGATCACGTAGATGGTCAGGTCGGAGAGTTCCGGGCTGAAGGTCGCGGACAGATTGTCGCCACCGGACTCCACTAGAATCAGATCCAGCCCCGGAAAGCGCCGGTTCAGTTGATCGACCGCTTCAAGGTTGATCGAGGCGTCTTCGCGAATGGCCGTGTGCGGACAGCCACCGGTTTCCACGCCGATGATGCGTTCCGGCGCCAAGGCTTGGTTGCGCACGAGAAAATCGGCGTCTTCGCGGGTGTAGATGTCGTTGGTGACCACCGCCAGGTTGTAGCGCTCGCGCAAGGCCAGGCACAGCGCCAGAGTCAACGCGGTTTTGCCGGAACCGACCGGGCCGCCGATGCCGACGCGCAGAGGTTGTGAGGTCATGGTTGTTTCTCCTAAGAACGGAACAGGCGGCTGTACTGGCGCTCATGGGCCATGCTCGCCAGGGACAGGCCAAAAGCGGCGCTGCCGATGTGTTGGGGATTGCTGCGAGTAGCGTCCTGCTGCGCCTGATGCAACAGCGGCAGCAATTGACTGGTCAGGCGCTGCGCGGCTTGCTGGCCCAGCGGCAGAGTTTTCATCAGCACCGCGAGCTGGTTTTCCAGCCAACTCCACAACCACGCGGCCAGCGCGTCCTGCGGGCTGATCTGCCAGGCACGCGCGGCCAGCGACCAGCACAGGGCCAGATGCGGTTCGCTGCATTGTTCGAGGACATCGCGCGCCGGTTGATCGAGTTCGGGCAAGCCGTTGAGCAACTGCTGCAACGAATAGCCCATCTGCCGACTCTCCAGATGCAGCTCGCGGGTTTCACGGCTGGCGCGATGGGTTTCGCAGATTTGCAGCAGTTCGCCCCAGTTTTCCTCGGCAGCGGCCTGGCAATGCGCAAGCAACAGCGGCGCTTCGAAGCGCGCGAGGTTCAGCAGCAGTTGATCACTGATCCAGCGCCGCGCGCTGTCGGGATTGTTGACCCGGCCGTTATCCACCGCCATTTCCAGACCTTGCGAATAGCTGTAGCCGCCAATCGGCAATTGCGGACTGGCCAGGCGCAGCAGCGCCCAGGCCGGATTCATAAACGCACGCCGAACTGATGCAGTTTCGGTGCGTAATTGAACGCTTCCTCGCCGTGGCGTGAATGGTGATGGCCGCCACCGTAGGCACCGTGTTCCGGCTGGAACGGCGCTTCAATCGCTTCGACCTGTGCACCAAGTTGTTCAAGCATGGCTTTGAGCACGTAATCGTCGAGCAGGCGCAGCCAGCCGTCGCCGACTTGCAGGGCGACGTGGCGGTTACCCAGGTGATACGCGGCGCGGGTCAGTTCGAAAGCACTGGCGCAAATGACGTGCAGCAGTTGCTCGGGACGCGCGCAGACTTTGACGATGCGGCCGTCCTCAGCCTCAAGGCATTCGCCATCAAACAACGGCGGCTGACCGCGCTCCAGAAACAGCCCGACGTCTTCGCCCTCGGCACTGAAACAGCGCAGACGGCTTTTGCTGCGTGCCTCGAAGGTCAGGTGCAACTCGGCGGCCCAGACGGGTTGAGGCGCGATTCTGCGATGAATCACCAGCATCGGAAAGCTTCCAGCAATGGACAATGCTCAGGCTAGAGCAAGGGGCTTGCCAATCGGACGAAATGTGGGAAATCCCTGTCGGAGCGTAGTGGATGTTTCAGAATGTTGCAGGAATATGAGGGGTTTTGGTGCATGAAGGTTTTTACATGCACCAATTTGAAGCTGGATTGAAACTCCCAGGGTTATTCGGTGCTTCCGAGGCCTTGCCAGTGCTTGAGGCCGATAAAGATAAAACGCAGTTGCTGCGTAATCTTTGCTTGCGGCATCAGATGCTCGGGCAGCGCTTCGGCCGGCGGATCGATGATTTCCGGCAAAGTGGCGAACACCGATTTGACGATCAGATCCGCAATCACGCTCAAACCATCACGGCTCAGATGCTGCAGTTTGGGCATGGAGGCCAGATCGGCCGCGAGGTCGGAGCTGATGTCTTCACGCAAGCGGCCAATCGCTTGGCGCACTTGCAGCGATCCACCGTACTGCTCGCGCGCGAGAAACAGAAATTGCGAACGGTTGGCGCTGACCACATCAAGAAAGATCCGCACCGACGCATCGATGATGCCGCCCATGACAAATTCGTTGTGGCGCACCAGGCGAATGGTTTCGCGGAAGGTCTGGCCGACTTCGCTGACCAGCACCAGGCCGAGCTCGTCCATATCGGAGAAATGGCGGTAGAAACCGGTAGGCACGATGCCGGCGGTTTTCGTCACTTCACGCAGGCTCAGGCTGCCGAATCCTCGGCCGCTCTCCATCAAATGGCGGGCAGCGTCCATCAGGGCGTTGCGGGTCTGTTGTTTCTGTTCGGCGCGGGGCAGCATCGCAAGGTGTGTTCTGGTCGGGACAAGCGCCGCACTCTAGCAAATCGGCTTCGTTGGCGTCGAACGGCAGCGGGGGTGTAGCGGGGAATTAGCGATTTGTTTATGCCGGCGTTCTAAAAGTCAAAAGCCCAATCCGGTGATTGGGCTTTTTTTCCAGGCCGCCAAGGGCCTAACTCAAGGCACTGTTGCGTTCGATCACACGGTCACCACCACCTTCGGCAACAGCTTGGCCTTGTGGGGTTTTGTCGTAGCCGTCTTCAACCAGACCTTTCTCTTCCAGACGATTGCGACCGTTTTCGGCTACAGCCTGACCTTGTGGAGTTTTGTCGTAGCCGTCTTCGACCAGGCCTTTTTCTTCCAGACGATTGCGACCGTTTTCGGCGACAGTCTGGCCCTGTGGAGTCTTGTCGTAACCGTCTTCAGCGAGGGTCTGGCTGAACACAGAGTGGCTGGCTTTGACTTGTGGGGTCGCTTGATCAGCGGCTGGCAGAGCGAAGGCAGTGCTGGCCAGCATCGAGAGGGTAAGACTAAGCAGTAATTGGCGTTTCATGATGGGTTGCTCCTCGGGAGGGCGATAAAGTGGGTACGAGGGCAATGCTACTCTCGATAAGTCGATATAAAAGTTCATAAACGCAATGGTAATAATCAACAGAATTGATTGTTCTGCTGGGAGGCTCTAGATCGGGCCTTTCAGGCGAGTGGTTTTGCACCGAGGTGGGTATTTTCCACCCACTCGCGCCTCGCAAAAGTGCGGGGCCGGTAACGCCAACTCGACTGATCGGTCAGAATCGCGGCAGCTTTTTACCCGCTAATCAGACTTTCAATTAAACCTGCGGCTGCTTTGTCAGTCACAGAACTCATAATGGGGCCGCTTTCGGCCCACCGTTTCAGCTGCGTCGTGTTCTCGGACGCAGTCGTCTTCAGGAGCTTTGTGCAATGACGCGCACTCGTAAAATCCTCGCCTGGACCTTCACCATTTTTGTTCTGCTATTAGCGGTGCTGGTGTTGGTCATCGTGTTCTTCGACTGGAACCGCATCAAACCGCCGCTCAACGCCAAAGTCTCGGAAGAACTGCACCGACCGTTTGCGATCAATGGCAACCTGGCGGTGGTCTGGCGGCGTGAGCTGGACGAGGGCGGCTGGCGCGCCTGGGTGCCGTGGCCGCACGTGGTGGCCGAGGATTTGAGCCTGGGCAACCCCGAGTGGTCGAAAAAGCCGCAAATGGTCACGCTCAAGCGCGTCGAACTGCGTATCTCGCCGTTGGCATTGTTGGCCCAGCGCGTGGCGATTCCGCGCATCGACCTGACTGAGCCGAATGCCGATCTGCAACGCCTGGCCGATGGTCGCGCCAACTGGACGTTCAAATTCGATCCCAAGGACCCGAATGCCGAACCCTCGAACTGGGTGGTGGACATCGGTGCCATCGGTTTCGACAAGGGCCACGTCACCCTTGATGACCAGACGCTGAAAACCAGTCTCGATGTGTTGATCGATCCGCTGGGCAAGCCGATTCCGTTCAGCGAGATCGTCGGTGACAAAGCCGCGAAAGCTGCGCAGGACAAGCATGCTGCGCCGCAGGATTATGCGTTCGGCCTGAAAGTCACTGGCCAGTACCACGGCCAGAAACTTGCCGGCCAAGGCAAGATCGGCGGCCTGCTGGCATTGCAGGATTCGCGCAAACCGTTCCCGTTGCAGGCGCAGGCGAAGATTGGCGATACCAGCATCGAACTCGCCGGCACCCTGACTGATCCGCTGAATCTCGGCGCCCTTGATCTGCGCCT
The DNA here is from genome assembly GCF_049897765.1 of Pseudomonas sp. TWP3-2. Lineage (NCBI taxonomy): Bacteria > Pseudomonadati > Pseudomonadota > Gammaproteobacteria > Pseudomonadales > Pseudomonadaceae > Pseudomonas > Pseudomonas sp. TWP3-2. Next base: position 567,732 of record NZ_JAFCWW010000001.1, read on the forward strand.
GAAACTCGCTGGCGCCAGCCTGGGTAACTTGTATCCGCTGACCGGCGTGACTCTGCCGGATACTCCGCCATATGCCACCGACGGGCATTTGATCGCCAAGCTGCAAGACCCTGCTGGCGCGCAGTTCCGCTACGAAAAATTCAACGGCAAGATTGGCGGCAGCGATATTCACGGCGATCTGGCCTACGTCGCCAGTCAGCCACGACCAAAGCTCAGCGGCGCGCTGCTGTCCAATCAACTGTTGTTCGCCGACCTCGCACCGCTGATCGGCGCCGATTCCAACGCCAAGCAGAAGGCTCGCGGCGGCGAAAGCAAGCAGCCAACGGATAAAGTGCTGCCGGTCGAAGAATTCAAGACCGAGCGCTGGCGCGACATGGACGCCGACGTCGAATTCACCGGCAAGCGCATCGTTCACAGCGAAGAGTTGCCGTTCACCGACCTCTATACGCATCTGGTGCTGACCGACGGCGTCCTCAGCCTGGAGCCGCTGCGTTTCGGCGTGGCCGGCGGCAATCTCGACGCGCAAATCCGCCTCAATGGCCGTACCGAACCACTCGAAGGCCGGGCCAAACTCACCGCGCGGCGCTTCAAGCTCAAACAGCTGTTCCCGACTTTCGAACCGATGAAGACCAGTTTCGGCGAGCTGAATGGCGACGCCGACATCAGCGGTCGCGGCAACTCGGTGGCGAAGCTGTTGGGCAGCGCCAATGGCAATCTGAAAATGCTGATCAACGACGGTGCGATCAGTCGTGAGTTGATGGAGTTGGCGGGGCTTAACGTCGGCAACTACGTGATGGGCAAGATCTTTGGCGACAAGGAAGTAAAGATCAACTGCGCGGCGGCGGACTTCGACATCAAGACCGGCCTGGCCTCGACCCGTTTGTTTGTGTTCGATACCGAGAACGCGATCATCTACGTCGACGGAACGGCGAACATGGCCACCGAACAACTGGACCTGACCGTGACGCCGGAATCCAAGGGCTGGCGTTTGATTTCGCTGCGTTCGCCGCTGTACGTGCGCGGCAAGTTCATCAAACCGGATGCCGGGGTGAAAGCGGTGCCGTTGTTGCTGCGTGGCGCGGGGATGGTGGCGCTGGGCGTGATTGCTGCGCCGGCGGCGGGGCTGTTGGCCCTGATAGCGCCGAGCGGCGGTGAGCCGAATCAGTGTGCGCCGTTGCTTGAGCAAATGAAGGCGGGCAAGGCGCCCGTCACCGTCAAACCAACCAAGTAAATCGCTAAACCTGTACCGACGCCATCGCGGGCAAGCCCGCTCCCACAGGATTTGTACTCGACCCTGTGGGAGCGGGCTTGCCCGCGATGACAATCTTGAAGGGCTTACAAATCGTTGAGGATGTCGGCCATGTCATCCGCATGCTCTTCTTCCTGCGCGAGGATGTCTTCGAAGATGCGCCGCGTGGTCGGGTCTTTTTCGCCGATGTACTGAATGATCTCGCGATAGCTGTCGATCGCAATGCGCTCGGCCACCAGATCTTCATAAACCATCTCTTTCAAAGTGTTCCCGGCGACGTATTGCGCGTGGGACATCTTCGACAGCAGGTCAGGATTGAATTCCGGCTCGCCGCCCAATTGCACGATGCGCTCGGCCAGACGGTCGGCGTGCTGCGCTTCCTGAGTGGCGTGTTCCAGAAATTCCTCGGCAGCGACATGCGCCTTCACACCGTTGGCCATGAAGTAGTGGCGCTTGTAGCGCAACACGCAGACCAGTTCCGTGGCCAGCGACTCATTGAGCAGGCGCAGCACTTCGTCGCGGTCGGCGCTGTAGCCTTCGGTGACGGCACCGTTTTCCACGTTTTGCCGCGCGCGCTCGCGCAGGGTTAGAACATCAGACAAATGCAGGTCGCTCATTTCAGTCTCCTGGAGGCTAATCCGATTGGCGCCACGCTCTACAGGCGTGATCGCTACCCAAGTTGTGAGTTGCGCGTGATGCGAAAAGTTTTATCTGATTCAGCGCGGGGCCTGCGGCCACGGCAGATGTTCAGGATGACCTAGACTGCTCGTCGAGTTGTCATCATCGCGAGTGATGCTTGGCGGGCGTCTTGCACGCCTTGCGTCACTCACCGACCACAAGGATGTCTGCCCCATGTCGCAAGGTTCGGCTACGCGTTATCCATTGGTGCTGGTGCCCGGCATGCTCGGGTTTATCCGCTTGCTGCTGTATCCGTACTGGTACGGGATCATCGCGGCGCTGCGCCGAGGTGGTGCCACGGTGATTGCCGTTCAGGTGTCGCCGCTGAATTCCAGTGAGGTGCGTGGCGAGCAGTTGCTGGCGCGGATCGAGGAGATTCTGCGCGAGACCGGCGCGCAGAAAGTCAATCTGTTCGGCCACAGCCAGGGTTCGCTGACGGCGCGTTATGCGGCGGCGAAACGCCCGGATCTGGTGGCTTCGGTGACATCCGTGGCCGGGCCGAATCATGGTTCGGAACTGGCTGACTATCTGGCAAAACACTACCCGGCGGACAGTGCCAAGGGCCGTGTTCTTGAAGCTTTGCTGCGTTTGATCGGCGCATTGATGAGCCTGCTGGAAACCGGTTATCGCGGGCCGAAACTGCCGGTGGATATTCACGCCTCGCACCAATCGCTGACGACTGAAGGTGTCGCGCTGTTCAATCAGCGTTATCCACAGGGCTTGCCCGAAACCTGGGGCGGGCAGGGGCCGGAGGAAGTTAACGGCGTGCGCTATTACTCGTGGTCAGGGACGTTGCAACCGGGCAAGACCGACCGTGGCGGCAATCTGTTCGACGGTACCAATCGCAGCTGCCGGTTATTCGCCAAAACCTTCGTGCGCGAGCCGGGGCAGTGCGACGGCATGGTCGGCCGCTACAGCTCGCACCTGGGCACGGTGATTGGCGATGACTATCCGCTGGATCACTTCGACATCGTCAACCAGTCGCTGGGGCTGGTGGGCAAGGGCGCGGACCCGGTGCGCTTGTTTGTCGAGCATGCGGCCCGGCTGAAAGCCGCCGGGGTTTAGCCAGCCCTTGTGGCGAGGGAGCTTGCTCCCGCTGGGGCGCGAAGCGGCCCCGCTTTCCAACTCAAAAGCGGGGTCTGCTGCGCAGCCCAGCGGGAGCAAGCTCCCTCGCCACAGGTGACCGGGTCAGGCGACGCTGAGTTTGCGGCCAAGCACGGTGGTCCAGCGCTCAGACAAAATCACTCCGCCCAGCGTTAGTAACCCGCCCACCAAGTGGTACAGCGCCAATTGCTCCTTCAACACCACCGCCGCAATCAGTGCGGTGATCAGCGGCAGCAGATTGAAGAACAACGTGGTCCGGCTCGGCCCCAGGCGTACCACGGCCTGCATCCACGCCAGCGGCGCGACCATCGAAGCCAGCAGGCACGCATACAACACCAGCGGAATGTTCTGCAAGGTCAGCCCGGTTTTCTGTGAAACCGCGAACAGTGGAAACAACACCACCACCGCCACCAGCACCTGCAGATACAGCAACACCAATGGCGGCAGGCGCAGCTGCCATTTTTTCAGAAGAGTGCTGTAAATCGCGTAGGCCAGTGTCGCGATCAACATCATCGCATCGCCCAGATTCACCCCGTGTTGCAGCAGTGCGCCGAGACTGCCGGACGACACCACCACCAGCACCCCGGCGAACGACAGCACTGCACCGATCAGCGTACCAGCGGTCAGGCGCTGGCCGAGGCTGACGATCGCCATGGCCAGCGACATCAGCGGCATCAACGACAGGATGATGCCCATGTTGGTCGCGGTGGTCATTGTGGCGGCGAAGTAGGCCAGGCTCTGATAGACCGCCATGCCCAACACACCAAGGACGAAGATCTTGCCCAGATTCGGGCGTATCTGCGGCCAGTGAGCAATGACCTTTTTCAGCATGAACGGCGTGAACAGCACAGCAGCGAACAGCCAGCGGTAAAAACCGATTTCGGCCGGAAAGATCGCACCGACCGCCAGTTTGTTGATCACGGTGTTGCCGGCCCAGATGAAAATTGCCAGCAGGGGAAACGCGTATTGCATGGAGGAAAACCAGTACGTTGATGAAGCGCAATTATCCATTGTCTGGATGCAGCCCTATACTGCGAAACAGACAGCGTGCCCCTTGTGACGGACAACATGAACAGCAAACACATTGACCTGCTGGATTTCAGCGAATTGCCGTCGGCGGTGTATTTCCGTTATGCCGACTTCAACACCCACGAATACGCCGCCCCGCACCGCCATCCGTGGGGGACTCTGGAGTATGCGGCGCACGGCGTGTTGCACATGGATGTCGACGGCAGCCGCTTCATGTCGCCGCCGCAATACGCCGTTTGGGTGCCGCCGCAGGTCGAGCACAGTTTCTACAGCCATCAACCGGTGAATTATCGAGCAGTGTGTCTGGAACCGGCGGTGTGCGCCGATCTGCCGGACAAGGCCTGCACGCTGGCGATCAGCGAAATCCTCAAGGCGATTCTCAAGGACTTCGCCAGTCGCGATGTGAAGATTCCCGAGTCGGATACCGATCAGCGACTGGCGCAGGTGCTGGTTGATCAACTGCGTCAGGCGCCGGTTCATCAATGCTATTTGCCATACGCCAGCAGCCCGGCGCTGCTGAGCATTCTTGAAGCGCTGCAGGCCGAACCCGGCGACAACCAGCCATTGGCGCATTGGGCTCTACAAGTGCATGTCAGCGAACGCACGTTGGCGCGGCTGTTTGTGCGCGAGTTGGGCATGAGTTTCGGTGAATGGCGCCAGCGTCTGCGCTATCTGGCGGCCATCGAGGCGTTGGAAACATCGCGCAGCGTGCAGGAAATTGCCTTTGACCTCGGCTACAGCAGCGGCTCGGCGTTTATCGCCATGTTCGCCCGCCAGGCCGGTTGCACGCCGGAGCAGTATCGTCGCAGTCATTTGCCCACTAGGAAGGTGTAACAAGCTTTGACTACACTGCGGGGGAGGCCGCATCCGTCGGTGCGGTAACAAGGAGAAAACTCCATGAAGATGTTGCGTGTCCCGTTGCTGATGATTGGCCTGCTGCTGTGTTCCCAGGGTTTTGCCGCCACCGCGCAACAGAACAAAATGACCACCTGCAATGCTGACGCCACGGCCAAAAGCCTCAAGGGCGATGAGCGCAAAACGTTCATGAGCACCTGCCTTAAAGCGGCACCGGCAGCCAATGATGCGAAGGTGCTGACACCGCAGCAGGAGAAGATGAAGACTTGTAATGCGGATGCGAAGACCAAGGCGTTGGCGGGTGATGCGCGCAAGGCGTTCATGAGTGAGTGCCTGAAGAAAAAATAAGCCCCAGAGACTTGTGGTGAGTGTGCGGGCCCCATCGCAGGCAAGCCCGCTCCCACAGGTCTGGAGGTGATTCGAATAATTTGTGTACGACAGAATTACTGTGGGAGCGGGCTTGCCCGCGATGAGGCCCTTAAGGTCGCCCCTGCATATACCTAGTGCTCCTCTCGGAACGCTGGCAGACTGCCAATCCTTTTACGCCGTTCGTTTTGAGGCTGTATGCCAACGTTTTCTGAGCGTCATGTGTTGTTTTGGGTCAGTTGCATCATCATCTTCGGCGGTTTGCTCCTGGTTTTGCCATTGCGTTTGCTGCCAAGCCTGCTGGCCGGGCTGCTGGTGTTCGAGCTGGTCAACATGCTCACCCCGCAACTGCAACGGCTGATCGAAGGTCGGCGCGCGCGTTGGCTGGCGGTAGCGTTACTGGGAACATTGGTGGTCAGCGTGCTGGCGCTGATCTTCGCCGGGGCCATCAGTTTTCTGCTGCATGAAGCAGAGAATCCTGGCGCATCACTGGATAAATTCATGGGGGTGGTTGATCGCGCGCGCGGGCAGTTACCGCCGTTCATCGATGCCTATCTGCCGGCCAGTGCCGCCGAGTTTCGCGTGGCCATTGGCGAATGGATGAGCAAGCATCTGGCCGACCTGCAACTGGTGGGCAAGGATGCGGCGCACATGTTCGTGACGTTGCTGATCGGCATGGTGCTCGGCGCGATCATCGCGTTGCAGCGTGTACCCGATCTCACCAAGCGCAAACCGCTGGCCGCTGCATTGTTCGATCGGTTGCATCTGCTGGTTCAAGCCTTTCGCAACATCGTCTTCGCACAGATCAAGATTTCCCTGCTCAACACCTTTTTCACCGGGATCTTCCTGGCGGTGGTCCTGCCGATGTTTGGCATCCATCTGCCGCTGACCAAGACTCTTATCGTCCTGACCTTCCTGCTCGGTCTGCTGCCGGTGATCGGCAATCTGATGTCGAACACGCTGATCACCATCGTCGGCCTGTCATTGTCGATCTGGGTGGCGCTGGCCGCGTTGGGCTACCTGATCGTTATCCACAAGCTCGAGTACTTCCTCAACGCGCGGATTGTTGGCGGGCAGATCAGTGCCAAGTCGTGGGAGTTGCTGCTGGCGATGCTGGTGTTCGAAGCCGCATTCGGCCTGCCGGGGGTGGTGGCGGGGCCGATTTATTATGCGTATCTGAAGAGTGAGTTGAAGCTGGCGGGGATGGTTTAACCCGTAAGATTTTTTTCGCCGGTACCGACGTCATCGCTGGCAAGCCAGCTCCCACAGGTCATGCGCCGGTTTCGAAGTCGGCATCAATCCTGTGGGAGCTGGCTTGCCAGCGATGGGCGTAACTCGATTTCAGATCAGTTCACGGCGCCATATCGCTTCATGGCTTCAATCGCCAAACCGCTACCAATGCTGCCAAAGATATTGCCTTCGACATGCCGTGCATTCGGCAGCATCGCCGAGACGCTGTTGCGCAGCGCCGGAATCCCGCTCGAACCACCGGTGAAGAACACCGTATCAACCTGATCCACCGCCACATTGGCGTCGCTCAGCAATTGCGTGACGCTGCCGCGTACTCGCTCCAGCAAAGCGTCGATGGCCGATTCGAACAACACGCGAGTCAGGTCCACGCTCAGGCCCGGTTCGATGCGGTCCAGCGGCACGTGGCGGCTGTCGGCGTGGGTCAGCTGGATCTTGGTTTCTTCGACTTCCATGGCCAGCCAGTGCCCGGCGCGCTGTTCGATCAACTTGAACAGACGATCAATGCCGCCAGTGTCTTCGATGTCGTAGCGCATGCTGCCCAGCGCGAGGCTGGATTTCTGCGAGTACACCGAGTTGATGGTGTGCCAGGTCGCCAGGTTCATGTGGTGGCTGGTCGGCATGTAGGCGCCGCTTTTCATGCGGCTGCCGTAGCCGAACAGCGGCATCAGGCCTTGCAGGCTCAGCTGTTTGTCGAAGTCGGTCCCGCCGATGTGCACACCGCCGGTGGCGAGGATGTCGTCATGGCGGTTATCGAAGTTACGCCGCTCGGGTGACAGGCGCACCAGCGAGAAGTCGGAGGTACCACCGCCGATGTCGACGATCAGTACCAGCTCTTCTTTCTCGATGGTCGACTCGTAGTCGAACGCCGCCGCGATGGGTTCGTACTGGAACGACACTTCCTTGAAACCGAGCTTGTGCGCGACCTCGACCAAGGTGTCTTCAGCTTCCTGGTCGGCCAGCGGATCGTCATCGACGAAGAACACCGGACGGCCCAGCACCACTTGTTCGAACTCGCGCCCGGCGGCTGCTTCGGCGCGATTCTTGAGCTGGCCGATGAACAGGCCGAGCAAATCCTTGAACGGCATCGCCGTGCCGAGAACGCTGGTGTCGTGCTTGATCAGCTTGGAACCGAGCAGGCTCTTCAGCGAGCGCATCAGTCGGCCTTCGTAGCCTTCCAGGTACTCGTGTAGCGCCAGACGACCGTAGACCGGACGGCGTTCCTCAATGTTGAAGAAGACCACCGACGGCAGAGTGATCTTGTCGTCTTCCAGCGCGATCATCGTTTCCATGCCGGGGCGCAGCCAGCCGACGGTGGAGTTGGACGTGCCAAAGTCGATACCGCAGGCACGGGCTGGAGAGGCGTCTTTCATGTCTTTCGGTTCCGGTCAAAAAACGGCCGCGCAGTGTATGTCAGTGCGCGGCAGATTCGAAGGCCGGTCATCTGCTATTTCGCTACTAAACTCGCTTGAAAGCGCAGGTTTCGCCCCAAACTTGCTGGCATGGGCCGGCAGACATACCGGCGGTCGCAAGAACCGCCGCCCACTGCCGATAAACTTCTGTCGCGCCACCCGGTCACAAATTTGAGATCGGTCAACCTGGCACGCGCGAATCGGCGCATGCTGGCGGCGCGAAACCGATAACGGATGGTGACTCCTTCAATGGACTTTAAAGACTATTACAAGATACTCGGCGTGGAGCCGACAGCAGACGACAAGGCCATCAAGGCTGCCTATCGCAAGCTGGCGCGCAAATACCACCCCGATGTCAGCAAGGAAAAAGACGCCGAGGCCAAGTTCAAGGACGCCTCGGAAGCTTATGAAGCGCTGAAAAGTGCCGACAAGCGCGCCGAATACGACGACCTGCGCCGTTACGGCCAGCACGGTCAGCCGTTCCAGGGGCCACCGGGCTGGCAGAGCCGTGGCGGCTTTGGCGGCGGCGGTCAGGACACGGGCGACTTCTCGGACTTCTTCAGTTCGATCTTTGGCAATCGCGGCCCCGGTTTCGGTGGCGGCGCTGGCCGGCAATCTCATAGCGCCGGGCGCCGAGGACAAGACGTGGAAATGGAATTGGCGGTCTTTCTCGAAGAGACCCTTTCGAACGAGTCGAAAAAGGTCACCTTCCAGGTGCCTCAGTACAACGCGGCGGGTCAGCACGTCAGCAACACCAGCAAAAGCCTTAACGTGAAGATCCCGGCGGGTGTGGCCGACGGCGAGCGTATTCGCCTCAAAGGCCAGGGCGCACCGGGCGTCGGTGGCGGTGCGAATGGCGATCTGTACCTGACCATTCGTTTTGCGCCGCACCCGAAATTCGATGTCGAGGGCAATGACCTGATCATCACCTTGCCATTGGCACCGTGGGAGCTGGCGCTGGGCGCCGAAGTGGCCGTGCCGACCCTGACCGGCAAGATCAACCTCAAGGTGCCGGCCGGCAGTCAGAATGGCCAGCGCATGCGCGCCAAGGGCCATGGTTTGCAGAACAAGGCCGGCGAGCGCGGCTTCCTGTTCGTCCAGCTCAAGGCTGTCATGCCGAAAGCCAGCGACGACGAGGTCAAGGCGCTGTGGCAGGAGCTGGCGAAAAAAGCCGCTTTCAACCCGCGTGAGAACTTCTGAACCCAGCGATGGAGTAGCCCGAAATGAGCAGCCCCCTGATCGTTCAACTGGACATGGCAGAATTCTGTGAGGCGACCGATTTGTCGGACGTCTACGTGATCGAAATCGTCGAACACGGCATCCTCGAACCTCAGGGCGCGCTGCCCAAGGACTGGCGTTTCACCGATTACGAACTGGCGCTGGCCAAACGCGCCGCCAAGTTGCGCCGCGATCTGGAGCTGGAATGGGAAGGCGTCGCGCTGGCGCTGGATCTGCTGGAAGAAGTGCAGGAACTGCGCGCCGAGAACCGCATGCTCAAACAGCGGCTGGCGCGGTTGGTGGTGGAATGATCAGGTTTTTCTGGGTAATACCACGCTGAACAACGTCCCTGCGTCGGCACTCGAACTGACCTCGATCGTCCCGCCGTGGGCGCTCACGACTTCCTTGACGATGAACAGCCCAAGGCCAAGGCTGGTCGACGGCTGGCCGAGTTCTTCGTCAGCGCTGCGCACCAACGGATCGAAAATCGTGCCGATGGCTTCTTCGGGAATCGGCGGGCCGTAGTTGTGCACGCTCAGGTGCACGCTGTCGATTTCACCGCGCAGTCTGATGAACACCGCACGCGGATCTGATCCATGCTGCAAAGCATTACCGATCAGGTTCTGCAGCAGTTGATCGAGGCGCCCGGAATCCCAGACGCCGCGCGTATCGCCTTCGATGTTCAACGTCGGATCGCATTCCGGATTGCCGGCGCTGGCCTCGGCAATGGCGGCCCGTACCGTGTCTGCCAGATCCATCGGCCGCGGCTCGATCGGCAGGCTTTTGCCCAGTCGACTGCGCACCAGTTCCAGCAAATCGTTGACCATCGCCGCCATGTGCCGCGCGCCTTGCTTGATGTTCAGCGCGCAGGTCAGCGCCGGGCCTTCAAGCGTGGTTTTGCGCATCAGCAGTTCGGTGGACATGCTCACCGCTTGCAGCGGCGCACGCAGGTCGTGGCCGAGAATCGCGAGAAAGATATCCCGCGAGCGATTCAGCTGTTCGGCATAAGCCGCTGTCGATTCGGCCAAAGCTTCGTCGATGGCTTCGTTGAACCGGATCATGTCCTGAAGGTACGCCTGGTCTGGAGTCTCCATGCTCTCGACCCAGCGGCGGATCACGCAGGCACGCAGGTGACGGAATTCCGAAGTCATCTGCACCAGATCGAAACCTACCGTATGGCGCAGTTCGCCGTGACTGGCCCCGGCCTCGTCCAGGCTCGGGGTTTTCTCCGGACCTTCGCCCCGCGCTTTGGCCTTTTGCTCACTGGCGGTTTGCGCGGTGTCCATGTCCCGCGCGGCGGCCAGAAGAATCTCCCGGGCATGATCGCGCAGCGCGATGCTGTCCATATGGTCTGCGGCGGGTGTGATGGTCTTGGCGAATTGTTCCCACTCGTCGACGATGCGATCCGCGTGGTGCCTGATGAAATCGGATAAACGCATGTACGGGTTCCTGAACTTTTTGGCGGGGCGTGGCGAATAGTAGTCCCTTTGTGCGGGGAATGTAGCGTCCACGGGCCGGAAATGTCCGCTGACACACCAGCCCGCGTCGATACATATGTACCGCAAGCTCACGGGACCTGCATGGTCTGCTTTCGCTCCATTTCAAGGAGAGAGACCATGCCCGAAATCCCCGCCACCGTGACCCGCAGTCTGCACGGCGCGTTTCTGCAGGATGCCAGCCCCGACTGGCTGGTTGACGCGCCCGCGCAGCGTCGCATCGACCTGAAAAATACTGATCCGACACCCCCCGATTGGTACACAAACGCCTCCCGAGCGCAGCGCAAGGCATTGCACGACAGCCTTGCCGCAAGCCTCGGCGCCCAGACCCGGCTCGACCGGGCCATGGTGACGTTGCAAGACATCGACACTTTCGCCGCGCCCCTGCTGATCGCGGCGCTGAAGGACCGCTTCAACGTGCAACTGGATATCCACAAGACCTGGTTGCAGCTCAACAAGCCAGTAGAGATGGGGATATTCGCCATCGACATCGATCACTTCGAAGTGTTGAAACTGCCGTTGCTGCAAGCGGCGCTGCACAACTTCGAACTTGTCGAATGCATCGACGGCGCGTTCCATGAATCCTCGGGCTTTCACGTTGAAACCTCGACCCCCGGCACGTTCGCACCGTTGAGTACGCAATTGACGGTCGAACAGTTCACCAGCCTGTGTCGCTCGTTGGACATCGGGACGAAGTATCAGGATTACCTCAAGCGCTATCTGCACCCCGCAGATGGCGTCGCCGATCAGGCGCTGCGCGAAAAATTCACCGCTGCGCATAAAACTGCCCTGCGCGCTGCGGCCGAGATCGCCGTGTTGAAAGGCGACATCGGGCGTGAGGACTATGCGTCGATACTGTCGATCCTCGCCGGTGAATTGCACCCGCGCCAAGGCAACCGGCAAATCTGGTTTCGTGATCTGGGCCTGATGGGGCGACGCATGGTCGGGTGTGTGTTGTTCACGATCTGCGAGAAGTACCGCTACAGCGACGACGCGATTCTCTATATTCCCGGCGACCCGGAGCATCCGCTCAAGCGCTACAGAGGTCAGGAAATCGCGGCCATGTTCAAGCGCCGCTTCACTGCCCGCGACAGCACGCAGGCCGATGCGGCCGAACCGAATGCCTACCAGCGGTTTTTCAGCCAGTTTGTCGCGTATGCCGACCGGCCACGCTACTTCAGTCAGTTCACCGAAGACACGCCGGATCGCTCGTTCGGTGAGCGACTGGCGCCCTACGAACCGTTGCTCAACGAGTTCATCAAGGCGCTGAATCCACTCAATCTGGTGTTCACCGGGATCAGGCAACTGCCTTCAGCGCCGGCCATCAAGCAGGTGCCGAACACTGACCCGTATCTCGCACCGACTGATCTTTCGCGCAAAGGCCACGGCATCTGGGCGGACAATATTGATCTTTGGGATTACCTGTTCGGGCAGCATCGCGACCGACTGATAGCGGATGCCCGCAGCCACGCGGTGCCGACGGCGGACGTCGATGCCAAAGTACGCTCACAAAAACTCGCCGCGCTGTTGAACATTGGCATGTTGGTGCTGACCGGGGTCTCGATGTTCGTGCCGGTGCTGGGCGAAGTCATGATGGTGGTGATGGCCGGCCAGCTGCTGGAGGAAACCTTCGAAGGTGCCATCGAGTGGAGTGAAGGCGATCGGCGGGCCGCCACCGCGCATCTGGTGGATGTCGCGCAAAACCTCGCGCTGCTGGCGGTGATGGCTGGCGCCGGCAAAGGTTTTGCCCGACTGACGGTGGCGAAATCCGTGCCGGTCATCGAAGGTCTGGATCAGGTCGAATTGCCTGATGCAACGGCGCGATTATGGAAACCCGACCTGCGCGGATACGAAAGTCCAGTCGCGCTGGACCAGAGCATGACGCCCAACGCGCTCGGGCAGTACGAAACAGGTTCAAAGAATTACATTCGGCTGGACGGCCGGCCTTACGAACAAACATACGACCAGACGCTGCAAAAATGGCGCATCAGGTACCCGAACGATCCCCACGCCTATCAGCCGATTCTGACGCACAACGGCGCCGGTGCCTGGCGGCATACCCTGGAACGCCCGCAGCGCTGGGATCGATTGACGCTGCTACGGCGCACCGGCCATATCACCGAGCGCTTCAGCGACGCGCACTTGTTGGCGATTGCCGATGTCAGCGGCGTCAGTGACAACGCCTTGCGCAAGATGCATCTGGATCAGGCACTGCCACCGCCGGAACTTGTAGACGCCATGCGCCTGTTTGAAGTCGACAGAGACGTTGGCGAGGTGATCGAGCAGGTACTGGGTCGCAGCCCCATCGACGAGCACTATTTGCACATCCTGGCGCTGCTCCCCGAGATGCCCCGCTGGCCATCGGGGCGGGTCTTGCAGGTTTACGAGAATACCGATCTGACGGGCTCATTCACCCGTTACGGCAGCGAATCAACGACGAAGGCGCCGATCCGCATCAGTCGCGCCGATGTCTTGCGCGGTGAATTGCCCACGCGCATGCTCGCGACGCTTGATGAGGCGGAAATTGTCGGGCTGCTCGGTGGCGAGCCGGCGCGAGTGCCTGCCGCCAGGGCGCCGGAATTTGCCAGGCAGATCGCCGATCTCCTGCAGACCCGACGGCCCGCGCTGTTCGACAGTCTTTCGAAGCGTTCGCACACCGTCGAGCCGCGCGTGGCGAAACTGCAACGGGTCTGCCCCGGGCTCACTGAGCAGGCTGCGAAAACCGTGCTGCGTCAAGCCGATAGCGACGAGCTTGCGCGGCTGGACACCTCGGCGCGGGTGCCGCTGCATTTGCAGGAATTGAGTCGTTGGTATGCGCAAGAAGGGCGGATGATGCGAGCCATCAGCGGACTGTACAGCGAGACCATGGCCTCGACGGATACAGCGCGACTGGCACTGCATACGCTGGAGCGACTTGCTGGCTGGTCGAGCGACATACGCCTGGAGATTCGCGCAGGCAGCATCAACGGTGCGCTGATCGATGGCATTGGTAACGATGCCGCGCTGACTCGCAAGTATCTGGTCAAGAACGGCACGTCTTATCAGGCCTTCAATTCGCGGGCCGAAGCACTCAACAGCGTGCCGGGATACGGTGATAACTTTTACAGCTCGCTGATGCATGCGCTGCCCGATGAAACGCGTCAGGCGCTTGGCGTTCCTCGAGTTAATCAGAGCGCCGATCTGCGGCGAGCAATCATTGATCATGCGCTCAGTCACCGCCGTCAGTCGACGCAGATACTACAGGCAGCAGCCGGGCCGAAACCGTGGTTCAACCCACCCCGACGCATCAGCGCCACACTGCGCGGTTATCCGGCCAGTGGTCGCGGGGAGGGGGTTGATCCGGCGTTGACCAGCAGGGTCCAGGATGTCTACCCACTGGACGACGCACAGGCCAGGCGCTTCATTCTCGAACAGTGGCGCACGGGCAAGAACGACCAACAGATTTTCCATCTGCTCAACCTGCGCCTGCGCGAGTGGACAGAGCTTGAGACCGCGCTGAACCAATGGCTGGCGAGCCAGGATATGCGTCTGCAGATTGCCGAGGACGAGTTCCGCAGGGTTGCGCAAAACATCAGGAACAGTTGGCGCAACTCGCCGCTGGCGGCGCACGAGCCACATGCGGCGCAGCTGACATTGACCAGTCAGGCCGCGTTGCCGAGGCTGACGGCGGACTTCGCTCACGTGCGCGAGCTGACGCTGCGCGCACCGTCGGCCGCCGACACGCTGACTGCGTTTCCCAATCTGGAACAACTCGACGTGCTCGCCCCTGGGCAAACCTTCGGCGCGGTGTTCGCACGCGTGAAAACCATGCGCCACCTGACGCGCTTGAAGTTGCGCACACCGATCAATGATCAGGTGGCTTCGAGGATTCGCGAGTTGACCCGACTCGAGGATCTGGAGCTGCACTGCACGTCCAGTGGCGCCAACCCCGTAGTGCCGACAGTGCTGAATGTCAGCGGAATGCGTCAACTGCGCAGGTTGGAAATCGACAGCCCGCAGATGGGCGAGTGGCCACTCGGGGTGCTTGATCTGCCGCGGCTGGAGCGCTTGAACCTGCGTCGGACGTCGATCAAGACCCTGCCGGTGGAACTTTATGAAGCGCACGAGCGACTGCTGAGCGGACTGTCGCTGGACTGGTCGAAATTCAGCCGCAGGACCTTCAAGCCGATCTACGAATTCATCAAAGTGCAGCCGCAGCATCTGATCGACCTCGAAGAGATGGTCAGAGACTACTGCCGTGGTGAACTCAAGCGCTTTGTCGGCATGGAATCCAGTCTGTTTGACGTGCTGTCGCTGAAATTCTCCCAGCAATGGCCGGGCGCCGATGCCAGGTTTCAGGCGATTGAGGCCTTGAGCGCTCAGTTCGGCGAGATCAACGCGCTTGAACAATGGGTCGGCCCCGAGCCGACCGTGCGCAACGGTGGCCATGCCCGAGCGGCGGTGGCCGACGCGCTCAAGACCAGTTGGCGCAACGGGTTGTTCCAGCGCTATGGCTCAAAAACCGAGAATTCGTTTTTCGATCTGTACATCGGCATGTCAGGCGATGCCTCGGTACTGGATATTCTCGGCTCACCGATGGACAACTTGCCACCGTTGCCGTCGGACGCTTTTGCCCACGTCAGAATCTTGCGCCTGGCCGGCCTCGAGGCTCCGGTTGCACAGCTGCGTGATTTCATTCGCACGTTTACACAGATCGACACGCTGGACCTGAGTCACTGTCGTTTGTCCGAATTGCCGCTGGCAGCGGATGACTTGCCGGCGCTGGAATACCTGAACCTGCACAACAACCCCATCACCAGTGTCGATGTTCGTGGAATGAATCGGCTCAAGGCTCTCGATCTGAGCGCCACGGCAATCCGCCAATGGCCGACCGGGGCCGAGGATCTGCCGCAGCTGACCTGGCTTGATCTGGGCGACAGCCAACTCACTTCTGTGCCGGAGGCGGTTCTGGCCCGCGATGAGCTGTTGCTCGACACCAATCTGAACGGCACGCCGCTGACGCCGCAGGGCGAGGCTGGCGTGGCTGCTGCGCGGCAGCGCATTGAGCAGACCAGGGGCTTGTCTGCGGGGACGCTGCAACGCTTCGCCCTGGAGGAACCGCGGCATCGCACGCCGCCCAAGGAAAGCGGCTCGGTGATCGCGCGACGTCTGCTGCCCCTGCCGCCATCGGTACCTGCGGGCGAAGGTGTCAGCTGGTTGGCCAGACGCTTGCAGCGCTTGCGCCCGAATTACCAGGAGGAGCACGCCCGGCTGGCGATCGAGCGCATGCAGCTTGAGGGCTTGAGCGAGGTACAGATCAGCGGCCGGATTGATGAGTGGACCCGGACATTCGAATCGCTGACGCGGCGCTTGAACGATTGGCTGTTCATCCACGAAAGCCACGGTTCTAACTGGACCGTGTCCTCACAAACCCGTGAGCTCGCCGCACGCCGGGTGATGCAATGCTGGTACGACGGTTTGCTTGACTGGAATGGCTTTGCCGACCGCGAACTGAATTTCGATGGCCTGCAAGTGGGCAATTTTCCTGAGCTGCCCGCGGTATTTCCCCGGGTGAACAGTCTGAACCTGGCCGGCACGCGGATCTCCTCCGACGGCTCCAACGGCTTCCTGCGGGCGTTCAGTCAGATACGCCGGTTGAATCTCAATGCCAATGATTTGCGCGCGCTGCCCGAACCCGTGAGCCAGATGCACCAACTGCAGCGTCTGGAGCTGTCCTTCACCGGCCTCGTCGACCCCCAGGCGCTGAATCAGTCGCTGAGCGGGCTTGCGCAGTTGCAGTGGCTGGATCTGAGCCATAACAGCTTGCGTACGTTCAGCGTCACGCGCCTGCAGCGTCTGGAGCGCCTCGATCTGCGGGACAACTTGATGACGGACTGGCCCGAGGGTGCGCTGCAATCTGCGCATTTACAGGCGATAGATCTGAGCAACAACGAAGTAGTGGCGATTCCCCCGGCGATCTATGACGGTAGCCATGACGCATTGCTCGCGGGTACCAATCTGTCGGAAAACTATGAACTGTCACAGCAAAGCCTTTTGCGCCTGCGTGAGTATTCGGGTACGCACGGGCGCAACGACGTTCTGGGGCTGACCTACGCCGATATCGACCGGATGATCGATGACATGGACAGCACCACGGAAAGCGACGAGGAAACCCCGGACAGTGATGTTGAGCCGGATGAACAGGTGCCGATTCTTGAGGAAAGTGTCCTCGACCAGCAGGTGACGCCGTGGATCGAAAACATCCCTCAGGAAGACGCCGATCGTTATCGGGCGATGTGGCAGCGAGTGGCGGCTGAACCGGGCAACGCCGCGTTCTTCCATCTGTTGTCGGTGATGCCGGACACCGAAGAATTCCGCATTTTTCGCGCTGACCTGACACGTCGGGTGTGGGAAGTGATGGCGGCTGCCGATGGCAGTCAGGCACTTCGCGATGAGCTGTTTCCCATGGCCGCCACGCACACCACCTGCGTCGATGGTCGAACGCTGGCTTTCAGTGAAATGGAGGTCAAGGTGTTCGAGCACAACACCTTGCAAAATATTCAGCCAGGTCTGGCGTCCAAGGGCCGCGCCTTGCTCGACTTGTCACGACAATTGTTCCGCCTGGGCGAGGTCGAAGCCCTGGCCAGAGTGCGTGGCGGTGACCCCGCGGAGGTACGCCTGGAATATCGAATCGGCCTGACCAGCGGATGGCGGGACGGGCTGCAATTGCCGGGGCAACCGAGTCACATGCGATTTGGCAAACCCATCAGCGGCAGGGCGCTGGACACCGCCCGGGAGGCGGTGGAAAAAGCGGAAAGAAGTCAGAAGTTTTATGAAGAACTCATTACCCGTGACTATTGGGTGCAATACATCGAGGAGAAATACCCCACCGAACTGAGTCCGCTGAAACAGCGCGCCGATGAAAAACTGGCGCACCTTGAGGATGAACACGAAGACCTCACCAGCAGCGCTTATCAACAAGCCGTGCAAGTGCTCGAGATTGAACGCACCACCGAGCGCAATCTGAAACTGATCGAGCTGTCCCGGCGGGAAACGGGCGAGCCAATGTCGGTCGAACGCGATGACAACCGCCCCGGTACGTCACGCGATCTGACCGGCTGAAGCCGCAGGCAAACAGATGCTTTCAGACCCTGGAAGTCGATGGAATCGGCAGCCGGGGTCTGCTTCCAGCTCGCGTCAGAACAGAA
This sequence comes from Pseudomonas sp. TWP3-2, assembly GCF_049897765.1. Lineage (NCBI taxonomy): Bacteria > Pseudomonadati > Pseudomonadota > Gammaproteobacteria > Pseudomonadales > Pseudomonadaceae > Pseudomonas > Pseudomonas sp. TWP3-2. The sequence continues at coordinate 585,574 of NZ_JAFCWW010000001.1, forward strand.
AATAGCGCTGCGCCATCGGCAGGGTGTCCGCCGGTTCACACCAGAGCAATACGCCGTCGGCCTTGACCTGATAGGTCTGTGGGTCGACGTCGATGTGCGGCAGGTAATCGTTGTGGATCAGATCGGTTTTCTGCACCTCGCGGCAACCTTTGACCACAGCGATTTTCTTTTTCAGACCCAACGCCTGGGGCAGCCCTGCCTCCTGCGCCGCCTGGCTGATGAAGGTCAGGCTGGTGGCGTGCAACGAGCCGCCGTAGCTAGCGAACATCGGCCGGTAGTGCACGGGCTGCGGAGTTGGAATCGAAGCGTTGGCATCTCCCATCAGGCTCGCGGCGATGGCGCCGCCCTTTAGAATCAGCGTCGGTTTCACACCGAAAAACGCCGGCCGCCACAGCACCAGATCCGCCCATTTGCCGACTTCGATCGAACCCACTTCATGGCTGATGCCGTGGGTGATTGCCGGGTTGATCGTGTACTTGGCGATGTAGCGCTTGGCGCGGAAATTGTCGTTGCCTTCACCGTCCAGCGGCAGCGGGCCACGCTGTTTTTTCATCTTGTCGGCGGTCTGCCAGGTGCGCGTGATGACTTCGCCAACGCGGCCCATGGCCTGGCTATCGGAACTGATCATCGAGAACGCGCCGAGGTCATGCAGGATGTCTTCGGCGGCAATCGTTTCGCGGCGGATGCGGCTTTCGGCGAACGCCACGTCTTCGGCAATGCTCGGGTCGAGGTGGTGGCAGACCATCAGCATGTCGAGGTGTTCGTCGATGGTGTTGCGGGTGAACGGCCGGGTCGGGTTGGTCGAACTCGGCAGCACGTTGGCGAAACCGCAGGCCTTGATGATGTCCGGCGCATGCCCGCCACCGGCACCTTCGGTGTGATAGGTGTGGATGGTGCGACCCTTGAATGCGCCGAGGGTGGTTTCGACGAAGCCCGATTCGTTGAGCGTGTCGGTGTGGATCGCCACTTGTACGTCGTACTGATCGGCAACGTTGAGGCAGTTGTCGATGCTCGCCGGGGTGGTGCCCCAGTCTTCGTGCAACTTGAGGCCGATGGCGCCGGCCTTGACCTGCTCGATCAACGGCTCGGGCAGGCTGGCGTTGCCCTTGCCGGTCAGGCCGATGTTCATCGGAAATGCGTCGGCCGCCTGCAGCATGCGCGCCAGATGCCACGGCCCGGAGGTGCAGGTGGTGGCGTTGGTGCCCGTGGCAGGCCCGGTGCCGCCGCCGATCATGGTGGTGACGCCGCTCATCAGCGCTTCTTCGATCTGCTGTGGGCAGATGAAATGGATATGCGTGTCGATACCGCCCGCAGTGAGGATCATGCCTTCGCCGGCGATGACTTCGGTACTGGCGCCAATGGCGATGCTGACGTTGGGCTGTACGTCGGGGTTGCCGGCCTTGCCGATCGCGGCGATGCGCCCATCCTTGAGGCCGACGTCAGCCTTGACGATGCCCCAGTGGTCGATGATCAACGCGTTGGTGATCACCGTGTCGACCACTTCGGCGGCCAGTAACTGGCTCTGGCCCTGGCCGTCGCGGATGACTTTACCGCCGCCGAACTTCACTTCTTCGCCGTAGGTGGTGAAGTCTTTTTCGACTTCGATCCAAAGCTCGGTGTCCGCCAGACGCACTTTGTCGCCGACGGTAGGGCCGAACATATCGGCGTAGGCTTGTCTGGAAATCTTCATCTAGCGTCCTTCAGGAAAATAGCGGTGAGCCTGCGACCCTCACCCTAGCCCTCTCCCAAAGGGAGAGGGGACTGATCGCGGTGTGGCGGCTATCGGTAATCAGCTCCCTCTCCCTCGGGCGGTCCGACGTTTCGGGAGGGCTGGGGTGAGGGGCTGCGGTACACACGGACTTACAGGTCACCCATAACCCGTCCGGCAAACCCGAACACCCGCCGCTGCCCCGCGTAATCCACCAGTTCCACCTCGCGACTTTGCCCCGGCTCAAAGCGCACCGCCGTGCCCGCCGGAATGTTCAGACGCATACCCCGGCTGGCCGCGCGATCAAAGGTCAGCGCGTCATTGGTTTCAAAAAAATGGTAATGCGAGCCGACCTGAATCGGCCGGTCGCCGCTGTTCGCCACTTTCAGACTGACCGTGCGACGGCCGACGTTGAGTTCGATGTCGCCGGGCTGGATCTGGTATTCGCCGGGAATCATCAATGGGCTCCTTGCAGGACTTTGTAATACAGCGCGGTCGCGCGGTAATTGCCGTGCGGATCGCAAGCGTAATCGGGGATTTCACCGGCGCGCGTATAGCCCAGCGCCTTGTAGAAATCTTCGGCAGGCGAGCCGGCTTCGGTGTCGAGGTAGAGCATGCCGCGCTTGCACTTGGACGCTTCAAGCTCCAGTGCCTGCATCAACTGCTGACCGAGACCGCGACGACGAGCGTGTTCGCGCACCAGCAGTTTCTGCACCTCGGCACGGTTCAGGCCGTTGGCCTTCTGGCACAAGGTCAACTGCACGCTGGCCTGCACCACTTCGTCCTTGACCACTACCCACAGCAATACATTGCCTTTGTTCAGATGGTCCTGAACGTCATCGAAATACGCGCGGGCCTGAACGGCATCGAGGTCGGCCATGAAACCGACACTGGCGCCATAACCCACGGCATCCAGCAGCAAGTCGATCAGACCCTGACGATAGTGGGCAAAACTCTCAGCATTGACGCGGCGCAGTTGGGCGGCGTTCATCGATGTCATTCCTTGTTGGCAGATGGCGGCTCCGCGCCAGGATTGAGGGTCAGTTGCATGAACGTCAGATCGAGCCAGCGGCCGAACTTGGTGCCGACCTGCGGCATCTGCCCGGTGATGCTGAAACCGGCACGCTCATGCAGCCGAATCGAGGCCGCGTTGCCACTTTCGATGGCGGCGACCATCACGTGTTTGTCGCAGCTTTTCGCGCGCTCGATCAGCGCGGTCATCAACTGCGGGCCGAGGCCGTTGCCACGTTGGTCGCTGCGCACATAGACCGAGTGCTCGACGGTGTGGCGGAAACCGTCGAACGGCCGCCAGTCACCGAACGAAGCGTAGCCGAGGGTGGTGTTGTTGGCGTCGACGATCACCAGGATCGGATAGGCCTGAGCCTGACGTGCGCTGAACCACGCCTGACGGTTGCCGAGGTCGACCGCTTGTTCGTTCCAGATCGCCGTGGTGTTGAGCACGGCGTCGTTGTAGATGTCACGGATCGCCGGCAGATCGGCATGTACAGCATCGCGGATGGTGTAAGTCATGGCGCCGCCTCAGACGATCGGTTGGTGAACGGTGACCAGTTTGGTGCCGTCGGGGAACGTCGCTTCGACCTGGATCTCCGGGATCATTTCCGGGATGCCTTCCATCACTTGTTCACGGCTGAGCAGGGTGGTGCCGAAATGCATCAACTCGGCCACGGTGCGACCATCACGCGCGCCTTCGAGCAGCGCGGCGGAGATGTAGGCCATGGCTTCCGGGTAATTCAGCTTCACGCCGCGCGCCAGCCGGCGTTCGGCAACGAGGCCGGCGGTGAAGATCAGCAGCTTGTCTTTTTCGCGTGGGGTCAGGTCCATCGTTTGAAATCCATAGTCGGCAGTTAAAGAAGATCAGGTATTCCAGATTCTGGGTGGCATGGCTTCGCGGCCGAGCAATGCCGGCCTGAGCAGTCGCCATAACTCGATCAGCCACGCTCTGGCCAGCAACGCTTCACTGGCCAGGCAGCGGGCGACCAGCAAACCCGGCAACTGCGTCAAATCTCCGCGCACCTGATGCCCCAGCGAACGACAGCGCTCCAGCAACTCGGCATCAATCTCCCCCGTCACCAGCAACGTGGCAAACACCGGTTGCCCATCCAGTCCGATTGGCGAGTCGAGCAACCCGTCATCCCCGACAATGCGCTGACGTTCATGCCAGAGCAATCGCCCATCGCGGCGAATATCCAGATGCGCCTGAAAATGCCCCAGATCAAAACGCTCGCCACTGGCCGGACGCCCCAGCGCCACCACGTCCCAATAGAGCAGCCGTGCATCGCCTTCCAGCTCAATCGAAGTCGTGAGCTCAGCCTGCGCCGCGCTGTAGACGATGGTTTCCTGCGGCAGCCATTCCAGAGTCGCGCCGGCAGCCACGTGCAAGTCGAGCTTCTGATAAGCGGGGCCCGCCGCGCGATACCACTTGGCAGCGCCGGGGCTGGTGATCTGTGCCCAGGCGTTGTGTTCGACGCGGGCGCTGATCTCGAGCCGGTCACCGCCAGCAATTCCGCCGGGCGGGTGGATGATGATGTGTTGGCAAACCTCCGGCCCTTCGGCGTACAGATGTTTTTGCACGCGCAGCGGGCCGAAATGCCGACGCTGAACCGGCCGCGTGCAATCGCCGAAGCGCGCATAGGCCAGTTCCAGCTCAGCGTGCCAGCTCGGGGTAAACAGGGCAGTGGGAATGGGTAAATTCATATTTTCTGATTATCGTCAGGACGCTACAGACTAGATCGTTACCAATCCCCGTACACCTTCAGCCTCCATATTTTCTCCGCGTCCCTGCTGCACGATCTCGCCCCGGGACATCACCAGGTATTGATCGGCCAGCTCAGCGGCGAAATCGTAGAACTGCTCCACCAGCAAAATCGCCATGTCGCCGCGCGCCGCGAGTTTCTTGATCACCGCGCCGATTTCCTTGATCACCGACGGCTGAATGCCTTCGGTGGGTTCGTCGAGGATCAGCAGGCGCGGACGGCTGGCCAACGCTCGGCCAATCGCGAGTTGCTGTTGCTGACCGCCAGACAAATCACCGCCGCGTCGCTGTTTCATTTGCAGCAACACCGGGAACAATTCATAGATGAACGCCGGAACTTCTTTGGCTTCGCTGCCAGGAAAGCGCGACAGGCCCATCAGCAGATTTTCTTCCACGGTCAGCCGGCCAAAAATCTCCCGACCCTGCGGCACGTAAGCGATTCCGGCGTGCACGCGTTGATGCGGTTTGAACGTGGTGATCGGTTTGCCTTCCCAGTTCACCGCGCCTTCCTTGGCCGGCAGCAAACCCATCAGGCACTTGAGCAAGGTGGTTTTACCCACACCGTTGCGTCCGAGCAGGCAGGTGACTTCGCCGACCTTCACCTCAAAACTCAGGCCACGCAGGATGTGGCTACCGCCGTAATACTGGTGCAGCTTGTCGACTTGCAGCATGTATGCATTCCTTATGTTCCACACAAACCCCTGTGGGAGCTGGCTTGCCAGCGATAGCGGTGGATCAGTCGGCATCAATGTTGGATGTGCCGGCCTCATCGCTGGCAAGTCGAATCGTCGCACCGCAGCTCCCACAGGGTTTGTATTGGCAAATCTCAGCGGCCGAGATAGACCTCGATCACGCGCTCGTTTTCCTGCACCTGCTCCAGCGATCCCTCGGCCAACACACTGCCCTGATGCAACACCGTGACGTGGTCGGCAATCGAGCCGACGAAGCCCATGTCGTGTTCCACCACCATCAGCGAATGCTTGCCGGCCAGCGACTTGAACAGCTCGGCCGTGAACTCGGTTTCGGCGTCGGTCATGCCCGCTACGGGTTCGTCGAGCAGCAACAGTTGCGGGTCTTGCATCAGCAACATGCCGATTTCCAGAAACTGCTTTTGCCCGTGGGACAGCAGCCCCGCCGGGCGGTTGACCGAGGTGGTCAGGCGAATGGTCTCCAGCACTTGACTGATCCGGTCTTTCTGCTCGCCGCTCAATCGTGCACGCAAACTGGCCCACACTGACTTGTCGGTTTTCTGCGCCAGTTCGAGATTTTCAAACACGCTCAACGCTTCAAACACTGTGGGTTTCTGGAACTTGCGACCAATCCCGGCTTGAGCAATTTGCACTTCGCTCATCTGCGTCAGATTCAGCGTTTCGCCGAACCACGCTTTGCCATGACTCGGGCGAGTCTTGCCGGTGATCACGTCCATCAGCGTGGTTTTGCCCGCGCCGTTGGGGCCGATGATGCAGCGCAATTCGCCGACGCCGATGTACAGATTCAGATTGTTCAGCGCGCGGAAGCCATCGAAGCTGACGCTGATGTCTTCCAGGGTCAGGATCGTGCCGTGACGGGTATCCAGGCCGGGTTCGACGCGCTGGCCGAAGCCGATCGAATCGCGGCTGGTGCCGGCGTCCTTGTTCGGTTCGACCGGGAAGAACGCCGGTTCGAGCATGAATTCAGCACTGGCCGTGACTCTCATGATTCACCTCGTTTCTTCAGCAGACCGATCACGCCTTTGGGCAGGTACAGGGTCACGATGATGAACAGCGCGCCAAGGAAGAACAGCCAGTATTCGGGGAATGCCACGGTGAACCAGCTCTTCATGCCGTTGACCACGCCCGCGCCGAGCAACGGCCCGATCAGGGTGCCGCGACCGCCGAGCGCCACCCAAACCGCCGCTTCAATCGAGTTGGTCGGCGACATTTCGCTGGGGTTGATGATCCCGACTTGCGGCACATACAGCGCGCCTGCCAGACCACACAACACCGCGCTCAAAACCCAGACAAACAGCTTGAAACCACGCGGATCGTAGCCGCAGAACATCAGACGGTTTTCCGCATCGCGCAACGCCGTCAGCACTCGACCGAACTTGCTGCGCGCCAGGCGCCAGCCGATAAACAGGCTCGCCACCAGCAACAGCACGGTCGCCAGAAACAGCACCGCGCGGGTGCCCGGTTCGGTGATGCCGAAACCGAGAATCGTGCGGAAATTGGTGAAGCCGTTATTGCCGCCAAATCCGGTCTCGTTGCGGAAGAACAGCAGCATCCCGGCGAAGGTCAATGCCTGAGTCATGATCGAGAAATACACGCCCTTGATCCGCGAGCGGAAGGCGAAAAAACCGAACACCAGCGCCAGCAAACCCGGCGCCAACACCACCAGACACATCGCCCAGAAGAAGTTGCCGGTGCCGCTCCAGTACCACGGCAATTCCGTCCACGACAGGAAGGTCATGAACGCTGGCAAACCATCACCGGCCGCCTGACGCATCAGGTACATGCCCATCGCATAACCACCGAGCGCGAAGAACAGACCGTGGCCCAGCGACAGCAGACCGGCGTAACCCCAGACCAGATCCAGCGCCAAAGCGACGATGGCGTAGCAGAGGATTTTGCCGACCAGCGTCAGGGTGTAAGCCGAGATGTGCAGCGCATTGTCAGCGGGCAACAGCGAGAGCAACGGCAGGGCGATCAGCAGTGCCAGAATCAGCGCACCGACCGCAATGGTGATTTTCGGGCCAGCCTTTTGCGTGGCCGTAACGAGCAGGGGCTGGTTCATCAGTCGATCACCCGTCCTTTCAATGCGAAGAGGCCTTGCGGACGTTTCTGGATAAACAGAATGATCAGCGCGAGGATCAGAATCTTGCCGAGCACCGCACCGATCTGCGGTTCAAGAATCTTGTTGGCGATGCCCAGACCGAATGCGGCGAGCACACTGCCCGCCAGTTGGCCGACGCCGCCGAGCACCACCACCAGAAACGAATCGATGATGTAGCTCTGGCCCAGATCGGGGCCGACGTTGCCGATCTGACTCAACGCCACACCACCGAGGCCGGCAATGCCTGAACCCAGGCCGAAGGCGAGCATGTCCACACGACCGGTGGGCACGCCGCAGCAGGCCGCCATGTTGCGGTTCTGGGTGACGGCGCGCACGTTCAGACCCAGTCGAGTCTTGTTCAGCAGCAGCCAGGTCAGCACCACCACAAACAGCGCGAAGGCAATGATGACGATGCGGTTGTACGGCAGCACCAGATTCGGCAGTACCTGAATCCCGCCGGACAGCCACTCGGGGTTGGCCACTTCGACGTTCTGCGCACCGAACAACAAACGCACCAGTTGAATCAGCATCAGGCTGATGCCCCATGTCGCGAGCAGGGTTTCCAGCGGTCGGCCGTACAGGTGGCGAATCACCGTGCGCTCCAGCGCCATGCCGATGGCGGCGGTGACAAAAAACGCTACCGGCAGCGCGATCAGCGGATAGAACTCGATGGCCTGCGGCGCGTAGCGCTGGAACATCAGTTGCACCACGTAGGTCGAGTAGGCGCCGAGCATCAACATCTCGCCGTGGGCCATGTTGATCACGCCGAGCAGACCGAACGTGATCGCCAATCCCAATGCCGCGAGCAGCAGAATCGAACCCAGCGACATGCCGCTGAACGCTTGGCCAAGCACTTCGCCGATCAGCAGTTTGCGTTTGACTTGGGCAAGGCTGGTTTCGGCAGCGGTGCGCACACCCGCATCGGCTTCGACGCCGGGTTCAAGCAGGCCTTCGAGACGCGTGCGGGCCAGCGGGTCGCCGGTTTCGCCGAGCAATCGCACGGCGGCCAGGCGCACGGCCGGGTCGCTGTCGACCAGTTGTAGATTGGCCAAAGCGAGACTCAGGGCGGCGTGGACGCTTTGATCTTTTTCACCAGCCAGTTGCTGGTCGAGGAATTTCAGCTGCGCCGGTTTGGCGCTTTTCTGCAACTGCTGCGCGGCGCTCAGACGGATTTTGCCGTCGGCGGCGAGCAATTGATGGCTGGCCAGCGCGGTGTCGATCAGACCCCGCAGGCGATTGTTCAGGCGCAGGGTTTTAGCTTGGCCGTCGACGGTCAGTTCGCCTTGTTGCAGGGCGTTGATCAGTTCGATACGCGCCGGCTCGGGCTGTGCGGCCCAGGCTTCGAGCAGTTTGGCCTGCTGCATGGGGTTGGCGGCGACGAAGTCTTCGGCGTCGCCGGCGTGGGTGGCCAATGGCAGCAGAAGAGCGATGGCACAGATAAAACGGTAGAGAACTGTGGGCATAGTCAGTCGCCTTGACGCGGACATTGTGGGAGCTGGCTTGCCAGCGATGGCATCACCTCGGTGCATCAGATGCACCGAGTTGCCTGCATCGCTGGCAAGCCAGCTCCCACAGGATTTGTGTCGATCCCGAGCTCCTTGCTCAGCCCCGACACCCAATGGCTTTAGTTACTCTTCACCGCATAATCCGGCTTCTTGTCATTCCCCGAGATAAACGGACTCCAGGGCTGCGCGCGGATCGGCCCCTCGGTCTGCCACACCACGTTGAACTGACCATCGGCCTGAATCTCGCCGATCATCACCGGTTTGTGCAGGTGGTGATTGGTCTTGTCCATGGTCAGCGTGTAACCGGATGGCGCGGCGAAGGTCTGGCCGGCCAGCGCTTCGCGGACTTTATCGACGTCGGTGGACTTGGCTTTCTCCGCCGCCTGAGCCCACATATGAATGCCGACATACGTGGCTTCCATCGGGTCGTTGGTCACGGCTTTATCAGCGCCCGGCAAGTTGTGTTTCTTCGCGTAGGCTTTCCAGTCGGCCACAAATTTCTTGTTCGCGGGGTTATCCACCGACTCGAAGTAATTCCACGCAGCGAGGTTACCTACCAATGGTTTGGTATCGATGCCGCGCAATTCTTCTTCACCCACCGAGAACGCGACAACGGGTACATCGGTGGCTTTCAGACCCTGGTTGGCCAGCTCTTTGTAGAACGGCACGTTGGAGTCGCCATTGACCGTGGAGATCACCGCAGTCTTGCCGCCAGCGGAGAATTTTTTGATGTTGGCGACGATGGTTTGATAGTCGCTGTGGCCGAACGGGGTGTAGACCTCTTCGATGTCTTTGTCCGCAACGCCTTTGGAGTGCAGGAACGAGCGCAGGATCTTGTTGGTGGTGCGCGGGTAGACGTAGTCGGTGCCGAGCAGGAAGTAGCGCTTGGCGCTGCCGCCTTCTTCGCTCATCAGGTATTCAACTGCCGGGATCGCTTGCTGGTTCGGCGCTGCGCCGGTGTAGAACACGTTGGGCGACATCTCTTCGCCCTCGTATTGCACCGGGTAGAACAGCAGACCGTTGAGCTCTTCGAACACCGGCAACACCGATTTGCGCGACACCGAAGTCCAGCATCCGAATACCACGGCGACCTTGTCCTGCGTCAGCAACTGTCGGCCCTTTTCGGCGAACAGCGGCCAGTTCGAAGCCGGGTCGACCACCACCGGCTCGAGCATCTTGCCGTTGACGCCGCCCTTGGCGTTGATCTCGTCGATGGCCATCAGCGCCATGTCTTTGAGCGACGTTTCGGAGATCGCCATGGTGCCGGACAACGAATGCAGAATCCCGACCTTGATGGTCTCGGCGGCCTGCACAGTCCAGGTCATGCCCATCGCGGCAATGGATGCCGTGAGTGTGAAAGCCTTGATCAAACTGCGACGCTTCATTGTGCGATCTCCATGAACGTTAAAGTTTTTTATGGTTGGCAGATGCGGACGACTGAAGGTGTGTTTTGCAAGGGCTGTGCCCGGTCGGGGTTTGGCCGGGAAATGTCGGTTTAGAGCGGTTGCGCGGGAGTGGCGGTGCACCAGGAAGGGACGGGTTGGATGCGGCGGTGCGCTGGGGTGCGCCAGAGTGGGGCGCGCTGTCTGCGGTGTGTCAGTTGGATCGCTCCCCCTCACCCCAGCCCTCCCGAAACGTCGGACCGCCCCCAAGGGGGCGAAGGGGAAAGGGGGCCGATCTTTGTCGTTTTGGAAATCTATATTCACCTTCGTATTTCAGGTCGATGTATTCCGAAAGACACTTCGGTCGGTCCCCTCTACCTCTGGGCGGTCCGACGTTTCGGGAGGGTTAGGGTGAGGGCAAAAATCCCGGATCAAAACACATAATCAGCCGTCACAAAGAACGACCGCGCTTTCCCCAAAATCCACTGCTGCCCCTCGTTGTACTGACTCTGCGCATACCGGCGGTCAAACAGATTATTCACCTGCAACCCCAACGTCGTATTGCGTAACGCCTGCCAAGACAACGTCGCATCCAGCACGGTGTAACTCGGTAGCTCATTGCGGTTAGCCATGTCGGCAAACCGCGCATCGACATACCGCACGCCAGCGCCAGCCTTCAAGTCATCAGTAATCGCCTTGCTCAACCAAAGATTGGCGGTACGCCGTGGCACATCCACCGGGCGGTTACCGTTACGCGAAACCGGCACGCCACCGACCACTTCTTCAAAGTCGTCGTACCTGGCTTTGACCATGGCCGCGTTGGCCTGCAACTGCCACGCGTGCGGCAATTGCACATCGAGGCTGGCCTCCAGTCCGTTGGACGATTGCTGCCCGACCTGCTGCTTGAGCGTCGGATTGCCCGGATCATCCGTCAGCAGTTTCTTCTTCACGATGCGATAAGCCGCCAGCGTGAATTCGCCGCGCTGATCCCAGAACAGTTGCTTCATGCCGATCTCGGTCTGCCGTGCCGTGGACAGGTCGTATTGCTGCTGACCCGAACTCAGGGATATCAGCCCGCCGATGCCGTCAGTGCTGGTCGCAACCTGACCGTAGAACGAAGTCTGCGGCGTCAGTGCAAACACCAGACCGGTCTTCCAGTTGTTGCCGGTCAGGTTCTTGTCGCTCTGACTGCCGTCCAGCAGATTGTTGCGATCCACGTGCATGTAATCGCGGCGCACACCGGTCACCAACGACCAGCGCTCACTCAGTTGCGTACGGTTTTCCGCGAATATCGACATCTGTTTGCTGGTGCTGTCGAACTGCTCGCGATACTGATTGGCACTGTCGAAGTAGCCCGTCTGCGGGTGATACAGATCCAGCGGTTGACCATCCGCCAGCACGTCGTTGAACGGCGAATTGCTGTTGAGCTGAAAGCGGATGCGGTTGTAATCGACGCCGGTCACGGTCTGGCTATCGAGGCCGAACAGCGAGTGCTTGAGGGTGAACGTCTGGCGGTCGCCGAGCTGCTCCTGTTGATGGCCGATGCCGAAGTTACCGCTGCGGTGCAACTGTTGGCTGCTCGTAACGAAGTTGTAGTTCTCGGCGTTCTGCCAGCGGCGCTGGGCCTTGAGGTAATACAACTCGTTGCTGGCGCTGACCGAATCATTGATCTGCCAGTCGCTGCTCAGGCGCGTCCATTGATCGTTGTAGTGCTGCTTGTCGTCGCGCACGTTGTAGTTTTTATTGCGCAGGCTGTCTTGCAGATGGCCGTTGATCAGCGGCGTGCCGAAGTAATTTTGCGGCCGCTGATCGCCGTAATCGTGGGCGAGGGTGAAAGCCAGATCATCGGTGGCCTGCCAGCGCAGCGCGGCGCTGATGAAGTCGCTGGAAGAATCGCCGCGATCAATCCAGCCGTTGCTGCGCAGACGATTGAGGTTGAGGCGATAGCTCAGGGTGTCGCTCAGCGAACCGCCGCTGTCGAGCGCCTGCTGCTGACTGTCGAACGAGCCATAACCGATGCGCACATGGTTTTCGATTTCACCTGTGAACGGCTTCTTCGGGATCGTGTTGACCACCGCGCCGGTCGCGCCTTCGCCGTACAACACCGAAGCCGGGCCGCGCAAAACATCGACACGTTCGACTGACCAGGTATCGACCGGGAAAGTCCCGGTGCCCATGCCGGTGTACAGGCGGTTGCCGTCATACAGTTGCATCACCGAACTCTGCCCGGTGAAGCCGCGCGCCTGCAATGAGCTGCCGCCATCGCCCGGCGTACCGGTGCGGCTGATGCCGGTGCTGCGCGAGACGGCGTCCTGCACGCTGCGCTCGCCACGGGCGCGGATCTGCTCGCCGCTGAGGCTTTCGACGCTGGCCGGGGTTTCCATCGCTGTGAGATTCAGACGGGAGCCGGCAGTGGTCGGCGTGGTCAGGCTGACGTCTTCGTCGTCATTGGCCAGGGCGGTGATGGTGCCGGTGGGCAATGTCAGTGAGGCGCTGTCGGCCTGCGCGCTGTTCATCGCGAACAGGCACAGGCTGGACAAGAGGTACTTGTTCATCGGGGCGGTAAATCGCTTCTGCAAAAGAAAACCCGCAGCTGTGGGGCTGCGGGTCGGGCGGCACACTTGCTTGATGCGGTGACATCAAACGCTGCCGAGGCTTAAGCCCAGGCAGTGTACAGAAGCGTCTAAACCGCGCATCTCGGATGATTCATGATGAAGTTGAGGCGGATTCAGTTTCGCGGCCAAGACGCGACAGCACAAACCGATCCAGCACCCACACCACCACCAGCGAAGCGCCGACCAACGGAAAAATCACCGCCAGCGCAAGCATGATCAGCACCCCGGTTTTCCATTTCGGCAGATCGTGACGCAGCGGCGGCACGCCGAATTTGCCTTGCGGCCGGCGCTTCCACCAGATCACCACGCCGCTGACCGCGCTGAGCAGAATCATCAGGCAGATCAGCAGCACGATGATTTGATTCAGCGTGCCGAACATCTTGCCTTCGTGCAGCATCACGCCGATTTCGGTGGCGCGCGCGACTGTTCCGTATTGCTCGAAACGTACGTCGGCGAGCACTTTGCCGGTGTACTGATCGACGTGCAAGGTGGCGTCGTTGCGTGGGTCATCGGCGAACACGGCGATGGTGAATACGCCGGTCGCGGTGGTCGGCAGGGTGATGCTGTAGCCCGGCTCGACTTTGCTTTGGGTGGCGATGTTCTGCACATCTTGCAGGCTGATGCCCGGTGCGGCGGGACCGTGTTGCATGTCGCCGTGGGCCATGTGTTCGGCGTGGTCGCCGGACATCGGCATCGGTGTGTTTTCCATCGCCCAAGGCACGGTCTGACGGGTAGCGCTGTTGAGGCTGCGCGCTTCGACGTCGGAGGTCGGCACGTTGTCCCACATTGCCGCAGGGAACACGTTCCACACCTGCGCGTATTGTTTGCCCCAGAAGCCGGTCCAGGTCATGCCGCTGAGCAGCATCACCAGCAGCAATGTCGCGCCCCAGAACCCGGTGACGGCGTGCAGATCACGCCACAACACGCGGCCGCGACTGTTCAGGCGTGGCCACAGAATCCCTGCGGCCTGACCGCGCGGCCACCACAGAAACACCCCGGACACCACCAGCACCACGCCCCAGCCAGCGGCCATTTCGATCAGTCGATCACCGACCGTGCCGATCATCAATTCGCCGTGAACCGCGCGGGCGACGGCTTGCAGGTTCTGCTTGGCATCCTGCTCGCCGAGGATGTCGCCGTGGTACGGATCGACGAACACGTTCAGCTCATGCCCGGCGTTGTTCACAACGAATTGCGCGCTGCGTTCGGCGTTGACCGGTGGCAGATATTGCGCGATCTGGCCTTGTGGATAAGCACTTTTGACCTTTTGCAGCATGTCATCAGCCGACACCGTGTGATGCCCGGCCGGGACGTTGAGCAGGCTGCTGTACATCAGCGAATCAAGTTGCGGTTTGAACAGATAAATCATGCCGGTCAGGGCCAGCATCACCATGAAAGGCGCGACGAATAAACCGGCATAAAAATGCCAACGCCAGGCCAGGTTGTAGAAATTCGGTTTGGGCTGTTTCATCGGTTTGTGCTCCGCTTGGCTTGGATCTTCTAGTTGTCTTTTGCGGTTGCTGCGCAACCTGTCGCTAGCAGGGCTAGCTCCCACAGGTTTAACTCGGTCCGTGTGGGAGCCAGCCTGCTGGCGATGCTTTTAGAAACTCATGTCGACCTTGGTCCAGAGCGTGCGCCCCGGTTCGTTGATCGCTTGCGGGTCGTTGGCCGGGTAGCCGAATCCGGCGTTGCCCGCCAGGTTCAGGTGTTCGGCGTAAGCCTTGCCGAACAGGTTGTCGACGCCGCTGCTGACCTTCCAGTTTTTGTTGATCCGATAAGCACCGTTAAGCGAGAACACGCCGAAGCCCGAACTCTTGTCGTAATCCTTGCCGACCACGTTGCCCTTGTTTTGATCGATACGGTTTTGCGCGGCAACCACCCTCCACAGCGCGCCGGCGCTCCAGTTGTCTTCGCTGTAGGTCAGACCGAAACGCGCATCCAGCGGCGGCATCTGCGGCAGCGCCTTGCCGTCGCTGCTGTTCTTGCCCCAGGCATACGCGAGAGTCGCATCGGCTTTCCAGTGGTCGGTGAGTTTGTACGCGGCACCCAGTTCACCGCCCATGATCCGCGCGTCGATGTTCTCGGCGCGCGAGGTGCTGCCCATCATTCCCGGGGTGTAATCAAACAGGATGTAATCACGCACCTGGCCGATGTAGGCCGAGGCCCAGGCTTCAAGTTCGGCGCTTTTATAGTTGAGGCCGAAATCGAACTGGGTGGTTTTCTCCGGTTTGATCGAGTCGAAGGCATTCACCGAACCGGCCGGGCCGGACTTGGGCGAAAACAGCTCCCAGTAATCCGGGAAGCGCTGCACGTGACCGAGGCCGGCGTAGAGCGTGGTCGGGCTGTCGGCCAGATCATGCTCGTACCGTACGAAGCCGCTGGGCAGAGTATCGGCGCGTGTTTCGTCGGCGGTCGGATTCGGGCGCGACATCATTCCCGAGCCGGTGCGCTGGCGATAATCCTTGGCCGAAGCGCGGTCGAGGCGTGCGCCAGTGATCAAGCGGTCGCGGTCGGCGGCGTACCAGGTCATTTCGCTGAACACGCCGTAGTTGTGGAAATCCGCATCCTTGTTGCGCGGCACATTCTTGTAAGTGTCGATGCCCATCGCGCTGCGCTGGCGATGTTCGTTGGTCTGCGCATCGAGGCCGGTGATCAGCTGAATATCGGCCCAGCGCCAAGTGGCTTTGATCCGCGCGCCGAGAGTGCGGCGGTCAACATTCGAGGCCATTGGCCCGGACATCATCCCGGTGCCGGACGGCGTGCGCAGGCTGTAGTTGTCCATCACGTGGTCGGCGTAGTTGTAGTAGACCTGGGTTTCGAGCTTCTCCAGCACGTCGTTGATGTTGGATTTCTCGAAGCGCAGGCCGAGGCTTTCGCGCAGGAACTGCGAGCCGTCCATGCCGCGTCCGGCGTAACGCGCTTCACCGTCGCCCTTGCCAGCGGTCAGCTCCAGCAGGGTGTCGGCGTCCGGTGTCCAGCCGACCGCAACGTCGCCGTTCCACTTGTCGTAGCGCGAGGCGACGATGTCGTTGTTGCCGTCGCGGTAGTCGTCGGAATGCGCGGTGTTGCCGATCACCCGCACGTAGCCCAATGGCCCGCCAGCGGCGGCATCGACGACCTTGTCGAAGCGCCCATGGGAGCCGGCGAGCACGCTGGCATTCACGCGGGTACCGAGTTCGCCGAAGCTTTCCGGCTCACGGTCGAACAGCACGGTGCCGGCCGAGGCGCCCGGGCCGTAGAGCACGCTTTGCGGACCTTTGATCACCGTGAGTTTGTCGTAGGTTTCCGGCGAGATGTACGAGGTCGGCGCGTCCATTCGGCCGGGGCAGGCGCCGAGCATCATGCTGCCGTTGGTGAGAATGTTCAGGCGCGAACCGAACATGCCGCGCAGCACCGGATCGCCGTTGGTGCCGCCGTTACGCACCAGCGCGAAGCCGGGAATGGTCTTCAAATAGTCACCACCGTCACTGGCTGGCACCGGTTGGCGTGGGTCTTTCGGGTTGGTGACGATGGTCAGCGGCGAGCTCGGGGCGATGGCGGTAATCACCGTCGGGCTGAGTTCCTCAGCATGGCCGGCGTGTTCATCGGCATGCACCAGCGGGGAGAGCAATACGCCGCAAAGTACGGCGCTCGCATGCCTGAAACGCAGGCGCGAGTGATTCAGGGCAAAACACGTTGGGGCAGAACCCGAACGTGGCACAGCAGAAAACCTGGACATGACAATTTCCATCAAACAGTCGTAAACGACACGGTCGGCAGCCTGAAGCTGTCTTCTCAACCGTGTGCAATCAGAAGTGGGTGTTTACGCTGGGACGGGCGGTGCGCGGCTGCGGGCGCCGGGGAAGACGGTTTGCCGGGCGTAACCCAGGCGCGGGGAGGGCGTGCTGAAGGTGTTGACTGGCGCGATGCTGAACGCGGCGAAACTGCCGCCACCGGTCAGCGCCGGGCAGTTGAACAGCAGGCTGCAGTAGCCGCACTTTTCCCACATTGCGTGGTGCGAAGATTGCGGCGGACAGTGTTCGGCCGAGGCTTTGGCTGCATGCGCGGAGTGATCCATGCCCGGCATGTCCATCGACATGTCCATGCTGACTGGCATGGAAGCCGAGGCGTGTTGATCCATCGGCATCGACTGAGAAATCAGCGGGCCGATGAAGATCATCAACATGGCGAACAGGGCGATCCAGCTGCCGTGTTGGTGGCGCTCGTGGATAGACCTGGCGCTAGGCGGGCGCATGGTTGCGATCAGCCGCAGGAATTACTGCGCGTGGGCGTGAGCCTGAGTGGTTTCCGGTGGCTTTTTCTGCACGGCGACTTCGACGGTCACGGCGCCGGCCTTCTCGAAATGCAGCGTCAGCGGGAAGCGCTTGCCGTTGGTCAGCAGGCTGCGATCAGTCGGGTTCATCAGCATCACGTGATAGGCCATCGGCGCGAAGGTTACATTCTCGCCCGGAGCAATAACCACGCTCGGCACTTTCTGCATCTTCATCAGGTCGCCCTGCATTACGTGCTCGTGCAGTTCGGCGGTGGGGGCAATCGGCGAGTCGACGCTGAGCAGGCGGTCGGCAGTCTTGCCGTTGTTGTGGATCACGAAATACGCGGCGACGGTTGGCGCATTCGGCGGCAGCTCCTGCGACCACGGGTGGGCGATTTCCAGCTCGCCGGCTTTGTATTCATGAGCATTGGCGAAGCACGCAGGCAGCAACAGCGCAGCGATGACGATGAGTTTGTTCAACATGGCAGTTCTCCGGGACGATTCGAAACGCAGTCAAATGCGGGAACAAATCAAACCAGAGGCGAGGCGCGGGGGTTGAGGCTGGGCCATTGCTGGCGCGGTGTGGGGTTTTGCAGAGTGGCGGGCGCAACGCTGCGATTGCTGGCGTATTGCGCGAAAAACAACTGCGGCGAATGCCCTGGCAGCGCCACGACTGGCGCCGATCCGGAACAGCACCAGCAATGCTGCATGGTTGAATGCTTGTCGCCGCTTTGCGGCGCGTTCTGATCGACGCTGCCGATATTGATCGCGACCATTTTGGTCCCGCTGCCGGTGCAGAAACTGCTCCACAACACTTGCTCGGCGGGTGACTGCGCGGCTTGTGCCATCGCTCCCGTCAACGGCATGGCGAGCATGTTGAACAGCACTGCAAAGCAGGCGATCCAGGCAATGGCAAGCCGATGTCGGTTCATGGGACAGATCCGTCGGGGTGGGCGATCAGGCGCGGCTATTTAGCCTGATCAGGGCCGATAAGTAAAAATGCGTCGTGCGGTTTGGTGTCGCAGCGCAATCAGCCCGCTACCGCATGCAATCTCAAACCCAGTGCCTTCATGACTTTCATGATAGTCGCGAATTCCGGATTTCCAGTGCTGCTGAGCGCTTTGTACAGGCTTTCGCGACCCAGGCCTGCATCACGTGCTACTTGAGTCATGCCTTGGGCGCGGGCAATGTCGTTCAGCGCTGCACGAATCAGAACGCCGTCTCCGGCGTCCTCATCAAAACATGCATCGAGGTAAGCGGCCATTTCCTCGGGCGTTTTAAGAAACTCTGCCGCGTCGAAGCGGGTGAATTTTTCGGTCATGACTTACTCCTCATTACCGATACTTTTTGCCATCTGAATGGCTCGTTTGATATCTCGTTTTTGTGTCGACTTATCGCCGCCGATGAGTAACAGGTAAGTCACTTCACCTCGACGTGTGAAATACAGCCTGTATCCAGGTCCGTGATGAACACGCATCTCGTAAACCGAGTCACCGACGAATTCGCAATCACCAAGGTTTCCATGTTCTGCCGCCCGGAGTCTGGCAATGATGCGTGCTTTGCCGATGGTGTCCTTCAAACCGTCCAGCCAATCGGCAAATGCGCGGGATCGTTCAAAGTCGATCATGTCGGGATCGTATTCCTTGGGATACAGGCTGACAAGCTGCTTTTTCCCGGCGTCATCTATTTTTCCGAGAATTGCTGCCTGTAAACCTGCGAGGATTAAAGGAATCGAGATATTGGAACGGGGCTGAGAGAAGGGACAGTCGGCTGCTTCTGAAAAACTTGCGGGCTAATTCACGGGTAAACATGAAATCAGGAATTGTCTGACGCTGACAGGGCGCCAAGGACTTCAGACGTACTAGCAAACTCCCGATCAACCTGCGCCAACACCGGCCGCTTCAACACAATCACCGGCACCCCCCGCTCGCGCGCGATTTCGAGTTTCGGCTCCGTCGCGGTGCTGCCGCTGTTCTTGCTGATCAGTACGTCGATCTGCCGGCGCTCGAACAGCGCGCGTTCGTCATCCAGCAGGAACGGGCCGCGTGCGCCGATGACTTCGCAGCGTTCGTTGCCGGGATAAACGTCGAGGGCGCGCAGGGTCCAGAACTGGTTCGCAGGGATTTCGTCGAGGTGTTGCAGAGGTTCGCGGCCCAAGGTGAACAGCGGTCGGCGGAAGGGTTTCAGTGCTGCGATCAGTTCGGCCCAATGGCCAACTTCACGCCAGTCATCCCCCGGCTGCGGTTGCCACGCCGGACGGCGCAAGGCCCAGCAGTGAATGCCGGTCAGTTGCGCAGCGGTGGCAGCGTTCTGGCTGATTTGTGCTGCGTAAGGATGGGTGGCATCGAGCAAAAGACTGACGCCCTGATCGCGAATAAACTGCGCCAAGCCTTCCGCACCGCCATAGCCGCCAACGCGCACCTGACAGGTCAGATCGCTCGGCACCCGGCCAACGCCGGCCAGGCTGTAAATATGCTGCGGCCCCAGCGTGCGGGCAATCGCTAGCGCTTCAGTCACGCCACCCAGCAACAAAATCCGTTTCATACAAAAGCCCCCGCATGCCCAACGACGCCGCCCTGGCGATCAATCGCAAACACCTCGACCTGCACCTGCTCCGGCACCACGCTACGGGCGAATTCCAGGGCATGCCGACAGACTTCATCGCCGAGCGCGATCCCCGCCGCACTGGCCATGGCCAGCGCTTGCTGACTGGTGTTCGCCTCGCGAATGTTCTGCTGCAAGTCTGCATCGGCACCAATCGCCGCTGCCCATTCGGCCAGTTGCGGCAGATCGATACTCGAATGCCGCGAGTGCAGATCCATGTGCCCGGCCGCGAGTTTGCTGATCTTGCCGAAGCCGCCACACAGGCTGAGTTTATCCACAGGCACTTTGCGCAGGTGCTTGAGCACGGCGCCGACGAAGTCGCCCATTTCGATCAGAGCGATTTCCGGCAAATCGTAGACCCGGCGCATGGTGTCTTCGCTGGCGTTGCCGGTGCATGCTGCGATGTGCAAATAGCCGTTGGTTTTCGCCACGTCGATGCCCTGATGAATCGAGGCGATGTACGCCGCGCAGGAAAACGGCCGGACGATGCCGCTGGTGCCGAGGATCGACAAACCACCGAGAATCCCCAGGCGCGGGTTCATGGTTTTCAGTGCCAGGGCTTCGCCGTTCTCCACGTTGACCGTGACCTCGAAACCGCCGATATAGCCGGTTTCCTCAGCCAGCAGAGTCAGGTGATCGCTGATCATTTTGCGCGGCACCGGGTTGATCGCCGGCTCGCCCACGGCCAGTACCAGCCCGGGACGAGTGACTGTCCCGACGCCACTGCCTGCATGAAAGCGAATCCCCGGCTCGGTATTCAAGCGCACGCGTGAATAGAGCAGGGCGCCGTGAGTCACGTCCGGGTCGTCGCCGGCATCCTTGATGGTTCCCGCTTCAGCGCCGTCATCGGTCAACCGGCAGAACTCCAGACGCATCTGCACTTGCTTGCCCTTGGGCAACACGATCTGCACCGCGTCAGCCGCTCCGCCGCCGAGCAACAGGCGTGCGGCGGCGAGGCTGGTGGCAGTGGCGCAACTGCCGGTGGTCAGGCCGCTGCGCAGAGGGGCGGGTTGTTCAGCGGTTTCGTCACGCATCGAAGGGTTTGACCAGATCCAGCAACGTGATCGGCAGCGCCTGGCGCCAGGTATCGAACTCGCCCAATGGCTGCGCCTGCGCGACGTGGATGCGCGTCAGTTCGCCGCCGTGGCGTTCGCGCCAGGCCATCAGGGTCACTTCGCTTTGCAGGGTCACGGCGTTGGCTACCAAACGTCCGCCGGGTTTGAGTTGCGCCCAGCAAGTGTCAAGCACGCCGTCGCGGGTCACGCCGCCGCCGATGAAAATCGCGTCCGGACGCTCCAGCCCTTCAAGTGCTTGGGGCGCACTGCCACGAATCAGTTGCAGACCGGGCACGCCCAAGGCGTCGCGGTTGTGCTCGATCAGTTGCTGACGGCCGTCATCGGCTTCGATGGCCAGCGTGCGGCAGCTCGGGTGGGCGCGCATCCACTCGATGCCGATCGAGCCGCTGCCGGCGCCGACGTCCCACAGCAATTCGCCGGGAGTCGGGGCGAGGCGGGCGAGGGTGATCGCGCGTACGTCGCGTTTGGTCAGTTGGCCGTCATGCTTGAACGCCGAATCCGGCAGGCCGGCGAGGCGCGACAGGCGCGGAGCATCAAGGTCAGCCAGGCATTCGATGGCGATCAGATTGAGGTCGGCAATCACCGGATCGTTCCAGTCGTTGGCAATCCCATCGACACGCCGCTCCGCGTCGCCACCCAGATGCTCAAGAACACTCAAGCGACTCGAGCCGAATCCGCGTTCGCGCAGCAGCGCTGCGACGGCCGCCGGACTCTCACCGTCATTGCTCAGCAACAACAGACGCACGCCGCTGAACAGTTGAGCGTTCAATGCAGCCAATGGCCGGGCGACCAGCGATAACGTCACCACATCCTGCAACGGCCAGCCAAGACGCGCCGCCGCCAGTGAGCAGGACGAGGGGGCAGGCAGGATCAGCATCTCGCCGGGCGCGAGCTGACGTGTGAGGCTGGCGCCGACGCCGTAGAACATTGGATCGCCGCTGGCCAGCACACACACCGCTTCGCCGCGCCGTTCCAGTAACGGCGCCAGAGAAAACGGACTCGGCCACAACTCGCGTTCGCCCCGAATGCACGCCGGCAGCAGATCCAGCTGACGCTGGCCGCCGACAATTCGCGAGGCGCCCAGCAAGGCGCGCCGGGCATGTTTGCCCAGGCCCTTGAAGCCGTCTTCACCAATTCCTACTACCGTCAGCCAGGGTGACATCTATTGCCTCGCAAAAAAGTGTCGGCAAACGCGCCGTTCCGACGGGCAGGCTTTTCATGCCGCCGGACAAAGCAGGCATAATACCGCGCCTTCGTCCGCGAAGCGCTTCCCCAACACAACCGGCCAGTCCCTTGAACGAACGCCCGCTGTCCACTGCCAAACGCCCCTCGGCCTGTCCGGGGTTGCTGCGTATCGTCCAGGCGCTGGATGGCGGGATCTGTCGGATCAAACTCGATGGTGGCTCGATCACCGCCGATCAGGCAAATGCGGTGGCGGATGCCGCTGAGCAGTTCGCTGGCGGGGTGATCGAGGCGACCAACCGCGCCAATCTGCAGATTCGCGGGATCGGCGCGCAGTCCGGTGCGCTGATTGATCGCCTGCTGGCCGCGGGTCTGGGGCCGCGCACCGTGGCTGGCGATGATGTGCGCAATCTGATGCTCAGCCCGGCTGCCGGGATTGATCGGCAGATGGTTTTCGACACGCGTCCGCTGGCTGGGCAAATCCTCGAGACGTTGCAGCGCAATCTACGTTTTCATGAGCTGAGCGCCAAGTTCGCCGTGCAACTGGATGGTGCTGAAGCGCTGGCGATGCTCGAACATCCGCATGATCTGTGGTTGTCGGCTTTTGAGCGCAGCGGTGAAACGTTGCTGGCGTTTGGTCTGGCCGGTTGCCCGACGGATCAACCGTTGGCCGCCGTCAAACTTGCAGACGGCCATGCGCTGGTGGTCGCGGTGCTGGAGTTGTTTCTCGAGCTGGCGCGACCGGAGCAGACGCGGATGCGCCATTTGCTCGGCGAATTCAGCGCAGTGCAGTTGCTCGAAAAAATCGGCCAACGTGTTGCTCTGCTAACTGTCGACGATTGGCATCGTTCGCCTGCACCGGACGCTCTGCATATCGGCGCTTGTCCACAGGCTGCGGCAGGGCTGGTCTACGTTGGCGCGGTGCCGCCGCTG
This sequence comes from Pseudomonas sp. TWP3-2, assembly GCF_049897765.1. NCBI lineage: Bacteria > Pseudomonadati > Pseudomonadota > Gammaproteobacteria > Pseudomonadales > Pseudomonadaceae > Pseudomonas > Pseudomonas sp. TWP3-2. The sequence continues at coordinate 608,415 of NZ_JAFCWW010000001.1, forward strand.
GGGCGCCTCGACCCGGCGATGCTGCGCGGTGCTGCAGAAATCTCCCGCCGATTCGGCGATGGCAGCCTGCGCTTCACCCCTTGGCAAAGCCTGCTGCTACCTAATGTAAAAGCGGCCGATGCGGCTGAAGTCCTGCACAGCCTTGAGCAAAACAATCTGCTGACCAACGCCACCGAGCCACTGTCGCGCCTGATCGCCTGCACAGGTTCCGCCGGCTGCGGCAAAGGCCTGGCCGACACCAAGCACGACGCCCGCCTGCTGGCGACATTACTGCCGCAAGCCCGTGACGTGCATCTGTCCGGCTGCTCGCGTTCCTGCGCGGCGGCGCACCGCGCCCCGGCGACCTTGCTGGCGATCAGCAACGGTCATTACGACCTCTATTTTCGCGATGCAGCACAGCCGGGATTCGGCGCGCTGCACGCACGCAACCTTACTATTGAAGCGGCCGCGACTCTGTTCGCCGGCCACTCACGGAGCCCACTTGATGCTTGATTACATCCGCGACGGTCAGGAGATCTATCGCAACTCCTTCGCGATCATTCGCAGCGAGGCCAATCTGGCGCGCATCCCGGCCGATCTGGAAAAACTCGCGGTGCGGGTGATCCACGCCTGCGGCATGGTCGAGGCCGTCGACGGTCTGCAATTTTCCGCAGGCGCGGGCAAGGCCGGGCGCGATGCGCTGGCCGCTGGTGCGCCGATTCTGTGCGATGCGCGGATGGTTTCCGAAGGCGTGACCCGTACGCGCCTGTCAGCGAACAATCAGGTGATCTGCACCCTGCGCGATGAAAGCGTACCGGAGCTTGCGCGCGAACTGGGCAACACCCGTTCCGCCGCTGCGCTGGAACTGTGGCGTCCGCATCTGGAAGGCAGTGTGGTGGTGATCGGCAACGCGCCGACTGCGCTGTTCTATCTGCTGGAAATGCTCGACGCCGGCGCGCCGAAACCGGCACTGATTCTCGGCTTCCCGGTCGGCTTCGTTGGCGCCGCCGAGTCGAAAGCCGCACTGGCCGCTGACAGCCGTGGCGTGCCGTTCGTGATCATGCAGGGTCGCCTTGGCGGCAGCGCCATGGCCGCCGCCGCCGTCAATGCCCTCGCCACGGAGATCGAATGATGCAAGCCCAAGGACGTTTGATTGGCCTGGGCGTCGGCCCCGGTGATCCGGAACTGATCACCGTCAAAGCCCTGCGCCTGCTGCGCGAATCGCCGGTGGTCGCGTACTTTGTGGCCAAGGGCAAGAAGGGCAACGCGTTCGGCATCATCGAAGCGCACCTGCAAGACGCACAGAATCTGCTGCCGCTGGTGTACCCGGTGACCACCGAAACGTTGCCGGCGCCGTTGTCTTACGAACAAGTGATCAGCGACTTCTACGATGCCGCCGCCGAGCAATTGGCTGCGCATCTGGATGCCGGTCGCGATGTGGCGGTGATCTGCGAAGGCGACCCGTTCTTCTACGGTTCTTACATGTATCTGCACGACCGCCTCGCCAATCGCTATCCAGCCGAAGTGGTGCCGGGTGTGTGCTCGATGCTCGGTGGAGCGTCGGTGCTCGGTGCGCCGCTGGTGTATCGCAATCAGAGCCTTTCGGTGCTTTCCGGCGTGTTGCCGCATGAAGAGCTGAAACGCCGACTGGCCGATGCTGATGCGGCAGTGATCATGAAGCTCGGGCGCAATTTCCCGAAAGTCCGCGCCGTGCTCGAAGAACTCGGTCTGGCCGAGCGTGCGCTGTACGTCGAGCGCGCGACCATGGCCAACCAGAAGATCGTTGCGCTGGATCAGGTCGAGCCCATGTCCTCGCCGTACTTCTCGCTGATCATTGTCCCGGGCGAACGGTGGCAAGGCTGATGACTCATTCCACGCCGGCCATCGTCATTCTCGGCCAAGGGGCGCTGGCCACGGCCCGACGTCTTCAGCAAATTTATCCGGGCGCGCAGATCCACGGCCTGAGCGGTCGGGTCGAAGGCGCTGATCGAACGTACGAGGATTTCGGCGGTACCCTGCGCGATCTGTACCAACAGGACACACCAATTATTGCGCTGTGCGCGGCGGGTATTGTCATCCGTACGTTGGCGCCGGTGCTGCTGGAAAAAGGCGTCGAGCCGCCCGTGCTGGCCGTCGCCGAAGATGGCAGCGCCGTGGTGCCGCTGCTTGGTGGTCTGGGCGGGGTAAATGTCATGGCGCGCACGATTGCCTCGGCATTTGATGTGGCTGCGGCGATCACCACCAGCGGCGAATTGCGCTTCGGCACTTGCCTGCTCAACCCGCCCAGCGGGTACGCCCTCGGTGATCTGGAGCAGGGCAAGCGCTTCGTTTCCGATCTGCTGGCCGGGCACAGTGTGCGCATCGACGGTGCTGCTCCGTGGCTGGATCAGGCGCAGCTGCCGGAAAATCCGCAGGCGCAGCGCTCGATTCATGTTGGCAGCGCTGCACGCGCGTTGAGCGCCAATGAATTGCTGATCTACCCACGTAGTGTTGCGGTGGCGGTGAGCGGCGATATGGCGGATCTGCCGAGCGTTGTGCGCTCTGCATTGCAGCAGGCGAACCTTGCGCTGCCGGCGCTGGCCTGTCTGGTCGCGGCTGATACCGCGATGGCCTCGTCGAGTTTGCGTGAAGCAGCCATCGAACTAGGCGTGCCGCTGCGCTTCGTCTCTGCGGCGAGTGACGTAGCGCAATTGGCGCGCAGTGTGTCGCCGCAAGCTTCAATCATCGCCAGCTCTGACGAGATCGCCATCGCGGTCAGTGACCAGCCGCTGGACGTAGCGCAAATCGGCCGCCCGCGCGGTCGTCTCGCCGTGATCGGTCTCGGCCCCGGAGCCGCCGAATTGATGGTGCCCGCCGTCAAAGCCGAACTGGTCCGCGCTACCGATGTACTGGGCTATGAAACCTACGTGCGCATGGCCGGGCCGTTCCGCGACGATCAGGTGCAGCACTGCACCGACAACCGCGAAGAAATGCAGCGTGCCCGCCATGCCTTCAGACTCGCGGCCGAGGGCCGTTCGGTGATTGTGGTTTCGTCCGGCGATCCGGGCGTGTTCGCCATGGCCGCTGCGGTGCTCGAAGCGTTGCACGAGTCAGCCGATCCGGCCTGGCACAGCGTTGATCTGGAGATTCTGCCGGGGGTGTCCGCATCGCTGGCCACCGCTGCTCAGGCCGGTGCGCCGCTGGGTCATGACTTCTGCGTGATGTCGCTGTCGGACAACCTCAAACCGTGGTCGATCATCGAAAAACGTCTTGATCTGGCAGCTGAAGCGGATCTGGCGCTGGCCTTCTACAACCCGATCTCCCGCGCCCGCCCATGGCAGTTGGGCCGTGCACTGGAAATCATCGCGCAGCACCGTACGCCAGAAACGCCGGTGGTGTTGGGCCGTGACATCGGCCGGCCGGGCCAGACGTTGCGAACCATCACACTGGGCGAGTTGACCCCGGATCAGGTGGACATGCGCACCATGGTGCTGATCGGTTCATCCACCACCTGCACCTTTGCGCGCGCTGACGGCAGACAGTGGGTGTATACGCCGCGTTGGTATGGTGAAAAGCCTGTGGGCTAACTGCAGCGCCACACTTTCCGCCTCTAGTCAGTCGCACAAAGCAGGCCTTCGATGATTACGTCGCGCTCCCCGAACACCGTTAGTCTCGAGGGGCGCGATTTTCTGCTGTCCTGCGGGGGCGCAGCCATTTCATGGCATCAAGAGCGAGACTTTCTCAAGGCGAAGCGTTGCATCGTGATCTTGCGAAGTTCGCTTTCCATTTGTTCTCTCATGGTCTCAAACACTTGCCTGTTTAATTTTAAGTAAGCGCGTTTTTGCACAAGCTTTGCGGATTGTTGTTGCCAATTCCAGAAGAGGAACCCGCCTTTTCTCACTTCGCTAATCAGCTCCAGCGAATTGACAGCGATATGTAAGTTTCCTCTGGCGTCATAGCGCGAGGGTATTACCTGAAACTTTTTACCAAGGCCTGTTTCGGTGTCCAGATACAGCGTCGCTGCAGTGTTCTTCTGCAAAGAGTCGAGTGTGTCGATCATCGCATTCGCTTGTTGCGGGTCTCTCCCAGTATCCGAACTCGCAACGAGGAAGTCGCCGATACTGCCCGATACGTCATGATGGGTAGTTATGGTGTAACTGTCGTCGATCGCTCTCCAGCCTAAGTAGTGCAGCGTCTTCATATACTCATCGAACCATTCTTTCGGTTGGCCGAAACGAGTGGCGATCAAGTTTGCCGATGTAGTTGCCAGCCTGGTGCAATTGGTCATTTCGTCATGGTCCTCGAGGGAGATTGAACCAATGACCGAAATAAGATTGGAGCCTGTAATCTCTCCAGTTGGGGCTTGGTTATTCATGTTTATTCCTCAAGAAAATGAAGGGTTATGATTGCAAGCCCTGAGAGATAATTGAATCGCATTCTTCGCTGGATTAAGTCGGAATGTTTTCAGGTGTAATTGGGTGTTGCCAATATATGGCAACCAGTTACCTGTTGTTGGTGTTTTGTTATTCATATTAGATTGGCGACAGTTCGCAAGACGCGAATTTCAATCACTCAAGGATAAATAAAACATGAAAGAAGTCGACGCGGTCGGTGTTGTTCAACTGGAAGATGTAAAGGCGCGTGTTGCCCGACGTCTGCTGCAAACAGGTAGCATTCTGCGTTCGCGCGGGATTGCGGCGGTGCAAGACACTGGTCCAACCAAGGAGTTGGATGCCGTGATGCTGGGCAACGCACTGGTAGGTTACGGGGGGAATATGTCGCTGAACAATATTGCGATCATTGAAAATATAATGAATATGTCGATCATGGAGGCGAACCATCTAGTACCTGATGCGGCAAATACGCTGGACTGGTATGCGGAATTTGTTGACTGCCTGAGGAGCCTCGGCTGCTTTATCGCGGATTCCGGTTATACCCAGTACTCTGAAAAAACCATCCGCGTGGAAGCCGAACTGGTCATCAAGGATATCGTCAAGGGCATCCTGGATGGCGTGGTAGCCAGCACACCGGCAGCCACGATCCTCGGCACGGTAGTGGGCACAACAATTGATGGCCTGAAAAGCGACGGCGACAGTTTGAATTTGTTTAACCGTCAGGTGAAAACGCCTAAAGGCATGCGTATGTCCTTCATTCCGTGCGAGCAACAAGCCAACGGGCTTCTGATCGCCGCAGCCACCACGTTGAGTGAAGATGGCAAGGAAAATAATGGCGGTGTGCTCTTTGTTGACTGGAAAACCTCTGCGCGAAAACTTTTTCACGGTAAGGCATTTATTACATTCAATCCGGCGAAATATGCTGAATACAAGGATGATATTGAAAACTATCTCGGACAGCATCGCAAAGAAGTTCTGAGCAAACGTTTCAGTCGTCGTAAGGCTTAATCAATGATGAGTCGCAGGAGGCTGTCCTCCTGCGACTCACGGGAGGGGTTTATGGATTACTCGGCTTATGTTTGCGCGGGCGGATTGGTTTTGCTCTCGCGGGTGCTGGCGAGCGGCTTGAAGCACGATGTTCTGGATAGCATTCTGTTTTCACAACTGTGTGCTTGCAACGACATCACTGAAGATATGGGGGACGCTGGATGGGATAAGGTGTTCCAGGAAACCCTGGTAGCCTGCGGCTGGAGCATATATGACCACCGGCAACAAGATAGTAAGCCATACCTTGCCGAGCGCGACGGATTTACAGTCGAAGAGGCGCTGGTCGATGTTCTGGAAAAGCGACTGTCTGTAAACCAGTGCGACAGACTTTCAAGCGCTATGAAGATGCTCTTCGTACTACCGGAGTCGTCGCCGCTGGTGGAGAAATTTCAAGAGTACATCGCGGCGGATCATGACACGGTGCGGATGCAGTTTTTTATCGTCGACGTCAATGGTTTTCTTGAAATGGTATCGGTTTCTTTCATAAGCACTGAAGGTAACGGGCACGCTTCACTAAATAATCTGTTCGGGGCGGCACCCGCAGAAAGTGGTATGAGAGTTGAGTTCATTGCTGCACGCTTTAATCCGGATATTTATTCGGAGTCTCGCGAGGATATAGTGCAATGGTTGGATATACAGCGTCAGGCAAGTGTCGCTCTTCTCGCGTAGAAGTAACTTCTCTGGCGCTTTGATTGGCCGTTACGTTGAGCATGTTTGTCTGGTTGTTCTTTGTTTTTATATATCGATCAAGCCTCGTCATCAGGTTCGTTGTTTCTGTCGCGAGGCTTTCATCGGTCTGTTGGCTTATTTATAAAAATCATTTTTTATACAAAAGGATTGTATTCATGCAGGGTGCAAAAGAGTCTGGCGGCGACGGCGGTTATGTGAAATTCGTTAATCTATTCAAACTCAGTGACCTTGAACAGGCGTTGTTGCCACATAAAGGCACCCGGCAATATGACGCCGTAATCCGCTATTACTTCGCCTGTATCGGGTTGCTTGACTCACCACGATTGGTGCAACCGCTGGCCCTGTTCAAACAGGCGCTTGCAGAGTTTGGTGCGCAACGTAAGCGCCGCGATGCGGAGAATGTACCTGCGCCGAGCCCGGAGACCGAAACGGCGCCCGATCTTGCGGAAATCAGTGACAGGGTCGACGGATTTGCATCGCGCCTGAATTACAGCCTCGAGCTGATGAAAACAGCCGCGACGCCAGTACCGAAAATTTTGCACTTCGTCTGGCTTGGTGGCGGGCTTGGCGATATTCAGCGTGATTACATCAATTTGTGGAAAAAAGTACTGGCCGGGCAAGGCTATAAAATCAACCTTTGGTATGACAGCGATGCGCTGCTGGCTTATCAGACCACGAAACTGCTGGTTGACGCTGCCAAAGTGCACAGCATGCAAAGCGGTGGAGTCGATAGCGCTACGCAAGAGCAACTTGAAGCGCTGTATGTGGCGCGCGCCATTGTTCTGAAACAGCAGATGTTCGCGCACATCAATGCAGCACGTGCAGGCGGGTTATCCGCCGATGAAGCCCGGGTGCAGTTGTTGAGCCGGGCGTATGGCCAGCAGGCCAAGGATCTACATTCACTCAAAGCGCGCAACCTGAAGAGTTTGCAGGAAGTGGGCGGTGGTGACTTGGAACTGCGTGATCTGGCCGGTGCGGCGACTCCCATGCAACTGCAGGACATTTACGATCAGGAAATGGGGTTGCGTGGCAATCTTGCTGGCGGTTCCGATGTGGTGCGGCTGGAGGCAATGCTGCCAGAGGGCGGCATGTACTCTGACGTCGATAATCTCCCACCATTGTTGAAGGTGCTGGGCGGTGTGGATATCAGTAAGTTCAAACCCGCGAGCAAACGGGCCATCACGCAATTGCTGCTGGATCACAATCCGCACTGGATGCCGGGACGGCAGGCAATACGTGATCGTTACCAGAACGTTGACCAGTTTATTCCTCAGGAACACCGCACAGCGCTTGAAGCGTTTGCCAAAAGTGCGCCCGCCCTGGATCAGGTTTTCCAGGCGCCGAGCGACCTGCTGGCACGTCCCTATATGTTGCGCGCAGTGGCCGAAGAGGGGTCTCTGAGCAACGCCTGGCTGATGGCTCATCCCAACGCACCGATGGTGCAGTCGGTGCTGGATCGCTTGCGCTTCAATTTTGATGTCATCAACGCAGTCGCCAATGCCGCTATGGCTAAAGGTATTGCGCCAGATGACGCCCAGGCCAACTTTGAGCTGGCGGATGCCGAGATCGTGCGTCGGCTCGGGCCTTTGGAGGAATTGCCCGGCACCAGAGCGGTGGCGATGCAGCGGCTGGAGATGGCAATTGCCGAATACTTCAGCGACGGGATCCTTCCTGCGCGAGAAGGGACGATCCATCTGACCGGTCCGGGTGGGATGCGCCTGGGCATGGAAGATTATGCGCAGGAAAATCTCACGCCCAGGGCGGCCGAAGCATCGCATGCCGAGTTGGGCATCGAGCCACTGGGTACGGTCAATCGCTCCACGGAGGAGGAGCAGGATCACTCGTGGAAAGAAAACGAAACCGATGCCGCCAAGTGGGTGGAAACCCAAAAGCAGCAATGGCGCGACGGGCAATTCAAAACCCGCTACACCGGTGATATCACTGAGCTGCTCAAGCACTCGACTGTCGAATTCGAACTCGGCTGGCCGATCATCGAAGGCCGGCATGTTTTGAACACTGAACTGCTGCAACGCATGGCCGACAAACTTGGCGAACCTTTCACCAAGGCCATGATGAGCAGCCACGATGGCCCCGTGGTGTTTACCGAGCGGTTGCCGCTGGGTTTCGATGATCGACAAACCATCCGCGGCCAGGACTTGCGGCTGCGGCCGCCAGCGTCCTTGAGCACCAAAGAGACTCAAGGCCTGGCACTGGACGAGGTGCTGATCCGTCTGGGCAAGAACAAGTTTCACCTCGAGCAACTGAGTCCCTTGCAGCGCCTCACGCTGGGTGGATTACTCGGGGCGCCAACGCTGGATGACCGGAGTTTTGCGGCGCTGAGCGTTGCGCAGGACAACCTCATCAACAGCGTCCGCGAGCGCGGCACGGCGGAACGCTATGCCGTGATTGAAAAGCAGCTCGCCGCACGGATGACGCCATCGTTCAAGGCCGGGCTGGACAGTCCGCTCGAGCAACACCCGACGCGTTCGCCGAGTTCGCTGAGCCTGAAAAAAACGGCGCTGTCTTCGGCCGTGACCCTGTTCGAATGGGGACGCCAAGTGGCGAAAATCCGTGAAGTCGCAACTCGGGAGTATCGCGAACAGGTCAAGGAGCGCTTGGAGCAGGTGCTCGATCAGGCTATCGCGAAGACTGGCAGGATGGTGCCGCAAGATATGCTGCTTGCCCAAAAGGATGGCACACCGGCCGGCCGCTGCTTCCCGCTTGCGTTGGCGATGAGTGCCGCGCTCGCACGGGGTGAGATGTCAACGCGAGAATTGTTTGGGCGTTTTTACCTTGCGGTCGACGAGCCGGCGGCCTCCGATTCGGTCACCTTCCTGACTGCTCTGGAGGAATTGCGAAGTGTGCAAATCAGCGAGGTCGGCTCGGTGCTGGGGCGGGTCGATCTGGACAAGGTGGTCGCGACTGTCGAGGAGTCTGCTGGCACCCGGACGTTGATGCTCAACTCGGACAATCACTCGATGCTGGTGGCCAAAACAGTGCAAGGCACGGCGGCCACTTATCACTTTTATGATCCCAATTTCGGTCTGTTCGAGTTCAACTCGGCAGACACTTTCAAGGCCACCGTCACGCAATTTTTCAAGGTGCCGGGCCTGGCGGAACACTATGCCGTTTTCGGTCAGCCTGGCCTGCCGCAGTTCGATCTGATTGATGTGCACGCAGAACAGGTTGCCGAGCTGGAACTGTCGCCCGAGGTCAAGGTAGCGCATCTGCTTGAAGAGGGCACATTGCCGGGTATGCCGGCGCGCTCTGTGCGTCAGCGGGTCAACAGTGCTCACGGACGATCGTTGATTGCAAACCCGCGCCTGGGCAACTCTCTGTTGAAACTCGATAACCACTGGTGGGCCGAGCAGATCGCCGACGTGACGTCGCGCTTGCAAGAGGGGCATGAATCGGTGACGCCGCTGGTGCCACTGTTCGATTCGCTGGAGGTGACCCCAGAGGGCAGTTATCGCGTGAGCATGGTCGACCCGAAAAGCGGCGAGCATGTTGCTACGGTCATCAGCCGCGACGGTCGCCTCCTGCGCATCAAGGGCTATTTGTCCGAGCTGTTCTCGACGCTGGCGCAAAAACCTGCGCGCACTAACGCACCGGTAGACCCGACCGAAGCTGCTGCGATTCACACCCTGAATGCCGGATTCGCCGTTCAGGCACTGATGAATGCCTTGCGCACCCGTGAAGGCGCTGACCGCACGTTGACCACCGCCGTGCAGTGGCATGCCTACGTCAATTACGCGCAATTGGTGCATGGCAATGTGGTGGATGTGGCGGGGCTGATCGGGCTGGTGCAAACGGCGTTGCGTGATGAAAAAATCATCGCCCGCACCAGTGCGCAGGTGGTCGGTGAGGCACTGGGTCCCTTGGCTGGCAAAGCCGTCGGCGCTGCGGGGCATGTGGCCAATGAAGGTCTCGGCGCGGTACTCGGGCTGGCCAATGTCGGCTTTGATATCTATCAGTTGGTGAATGCGCAGAATGATGTCGAGACTGCGACCTACGGCACCCAGCTGGGTTTTGACGCGGCGAGTCTGGTCCTGACCGGCGCTGGCCTGGGCGCGGCATTACTGGGTGCGGGTACAGCGGCTGCGGTGCTCGGCGGTGCCGGGGTGATCCTCGGTGGGCTGGCCGTCGGCGTGGCCGCACTGGCGCAGAACTACGCGATGATCGCTGAGGAAGCGAAAGCGGTCGGTCTGTTTTTCGCCGAGCTGGAACAGGCGCATCACGCCGACGGCTATTCCTACAACGGCACACAGGGCGCCTGGCTGCCGCGACCATCGCTGATCATCAGGCAACTTGATTTGCGCGCCGGCAAATTGCAACTCGACAGCACCCGACTGTACCCGCTGCGCAATCATTTCGGCGTGCCGGAATTTGAGGGCGATTACTCCCGCGCGATCAATCTCAGTGCTGAATTGGGCTACCCCGACGAGATGAATTTCGCACCGCCCGCCGGACAGCCGATCGTCTTGCCTTGCACCCCTTTGAACTGTTACCGCTACGTGTACCAGACTTTGCCGTTCGCTTCGCAGCGTCACGATCAGGGTTTCGACATCGCCCGCCGCCTGGAGAAGAAAAAGCCGGATGGCCAGTGGCTGTTTCTGTTCTCGTTCTATTCCTTTCCAAGTCACTACATCGTCTATCAGATCTACCCCGATTACCGACCGGTCGAGATCAGCGTCAAGCTCGATGCTCTTGAGCGAAAACTGGTCGTGCCGGTGATACCGGCGCCTTGGCATGGCAAGATTTCCTATCGGTTACAGGGCGGCGCAGGCACTTGCACGCTGGTGCTCAATCCCGGTGTCAACGTGGCGCTGGAAGCCAGCGCTGCGCAAAAGGATCGCTGGATCATCGTCGCGCCGTGGGCGCGCGAAAGTGACATCGTGTCCGGCAAGAATGGGCAATTCCGGGTCAAGGATTGCCAGTTCGAGGTCACCGGGACCGTCGCGCCCGAGCTGTTTGTGCTGGTGGAAAACGGCAAGCTGTTCAGGATTGCCGGCGGCGTGCTGAACCTGTTGCAGGATGAGCCGCCCAAAGGCGTGGACGCGCAGGTATTGCAGGATCACCTGCAAGCGCTGGCCCGCGCCCATCGGCTTACCCTGCGCTATACGCCCATCCATGATTACCTGATTCCGTTCGAGAAACCCGACGCGCCGCGATATATCACCGGGTGGTATGACGCGGTCGAGGACCGAATCCTGTACGTGCGCGATGACGAAGTGTCGGGTGAGGACATTCTGTTGTCGGTGGTGGTCGGCGAGTCGGCGTTTTTCCATGACCCGAGCAGTTATGACATCTGGCAGGTCGATGCGAACACCGGGTTACTCAGCCATCGCTATCGATTGCTAGTCAGACAGGAGAGCGAAAGCACCATTCGCAGTGTCGAAGCGGACAGCCACGGCGTGGTCCATGTGATGCAGGAGTATGCCCATGTCGATGGCTCTGTGGAGCGAATCAATTACCTGATTCACGATGGCGTGTTGTGGCTCAGTTCGATCACCCGTGGCGCTGAGCCGACATTCGACGCGCTGCTTGATGACACTGCACCGCTGGCAGACTGGGCCCCGGTGCTGGGTGAACACACCGTGTTCAAGGCGCCGCATGAGAAAAAATACGCCACGGTCGACTGGCAGCTGGCGGCATACGTTTCGGTCTGCTGGAAGATTGAAGATAACGCTCGGGACATGGCCTGGATCCGCACCCGTGACGATCTGATCATTCGCCCGGTGCCGGTACTTCATCGTGCCCGTGGCTGGGCGGATTCGATCCAGAACCTCAACGATCTGATGTTGCTGACGGTGGCCCATGATAACGATGTATTCGTTATCTACGATCGTAAATTGCAGCGCCTGTGTCGGGTGCAGCACACGGTGGTTGAGGGAACAGGTCAATGGTCGCAGCGTTGGGTGCAGCCCGACGGACTGACACAGATTGCAGTACAGGACGATGGTTATCTGGCAAATACCAGGGACGGACTGTCATTTGCAATCGGCGCCGACGGTGAAGTGCGTTTCGCCGGGCTGGGAGAACAGTGGCTCAAGGGACGTACCAAGTGGTGGCTCGAACTGGAGGCAGTGGCCAACAAACATGGCGTTGAACCGTTCGCCATTGTCGGCGTGGCCAATGCCGCCAATGATGCACGCTTGCACGGCTGGTACGTCGACAATCGTTTGCTGTTATGCGCGGCACAACAGGCGGATGTGCGCCTGCTCGGCGTAACGCCGGATAACCAGTCGGCGTGGCTGTTCGAGGCCTCGAGCGGAGAAATCTGGCGCCAGGCGTTTATCGATTCGCAGCAACTCGATCAAGCGTTCGGCACCGGTACACAGCTATTGCAGGCGGATGTGCTGCCCAAACCTGAGCGACAGTGGGCGCCATGGCACTTTGCCGATGTGCGGATTGACGGTGCCGGCCTGTTGGGGACGACCCTTGATGACGTGGTGCTGGAGTTGCAATTCGGCGAGCCACCGACCATTGCCGGTGTGGGGCGCGATTGGGTGGCGGCGCACAGTGAGCAACTGACCCACGATCTGCAGGCGCTGCTGGAGATGCAGTCCCATCGACCGTTCATTTCCGTCGCCGCACAGGACGCCAGCGTGCGCTGGTATATCGTCGACAGTGCGCGGCTGATCCGGGTCGCGAGCGCCGACTTGCCTGCGGACTTCGAGCTGCTGGGTACCCGGCGCCACACCGATGTGTTGTTGCATGAACCGCAGGAGCTTCTGGTCCAGGGTTATCCGAGCAAGCGTCAGATCGGTCCGCTGGATTACGTCGAGCGCAACGCCGAGGTGCTGGTAATTGAAGGACGGGTGGATGCGCACGATCTGCGACCACTGATACCTGATGATGTACGCACATTGGTGGTGCGCATGGGGGGCGGCTTCATGAAGTGCCATTTGACTCAGGCGTTGTCGCGCAGGCTGGATGCTGTGGTTGTCGATTGCCGGCATCCGCTGGCTGGCAAGCCCGTGGTAATGAGCAGGCTGATCTGGTCACCAGATGTACCGCAAAAGCTGGAAGTGGGCATGGTCGAGGAACACTTGGTGGTGGTCGATCCTGACGCCGAGCACTGTGTGCTTTTTCGCAATGCCTATGCGCTCGACACTCAGTTGCGTGGCGATGCGATGCTCGAAGTGCAGGGGCTGCGGCCTGTTCTGGTGTCGGCTCTGGCGCGCGGGATGAAAGCGCGCAAGGGCACGAACAGTGTGACGCTGAAAGCGCTGCTGGATGAATTGAAGGCACGCAATACCGCAGACGCGTCTGGCTGAGGACACTCGGCGCAGCAAAAGACCGCCGACTGCAAGGTCGGCGGTCTTTTAGTGTGCGGGTTCAGGGCACGAGGTAACCCTTGACCCCGGTAAAGATGATCTGCGCTGCCAGCGCGCACACGAACAGCCCCATCAAGCGGCTGACAATCTGCAAACCCTGATCGCCGAGAATCCGCTCGATGCGGTTCGACAGATACAACACCACCCCGACCGTGAAACTGGCCAGCGCAATGCTCATGATCGCCGTGAGTTTGTCATCCCAGTGGGGCTGACTGATGCCCATCACCAGCAACGCACCGATGGTGCCAGGGCCGACCGTCAGCGGAATGGTCAGGGGCACGATGGTCACGTCCTGCTGCACGTTATCGGTCTGCACTACCGACTTGCCTTGGGCCATGCCCAGCGCCGAAATGAACAATACGCTGCCGGCGCCGATGCGGAACGCATCCACCGTGATGCCGAACACGTCGAAAATCACTCGCCCGAACAGATACAGCAATACGCTCGAGACCAATGTGGCGGTAGCCACTTTCCAGGCCAGACGCCGCTGTTCCTTGCGCGAATAACCTCGGGTCAGGCTGATAAAGCAGGACAACACGAAGAACGGGCTGTAGAGCACCAGCATCTTCAGGTAAACGCTGAACAACACATGGAGCATGGCGCGGGCTCGCTGGCGGGAGAAGTCGGGGGGAGTCTATCAGGCGCTATCGGGTCTGTCGGCTCACGACGGCAGGGTCGTCGCACGGTTTTGCTGATCGCGCTGGGCCACCCAGTGTTCGATCAGCTCGCGCAGTTGCGACAGCTCCACCGGTTTGGCCATGTGCCCGTCCATCCCGGCCTGGCGCGCGCGCTCCTTGTGCTCGGCGAGAATGTGCGCAGTCAACGCGACAATCGGCGTGCGAATGCGCTGGTTGCTGACTTCCCACGCGCGCAACTGCTGAGTGGCGGAGAAACCGTCAAGCACCGGCATCTCGCAATCCATCAGCACCAGGTCATAACGTTGGGCTTTCATCGCCTGCAAGGCTTCTTCGCCATTGCTCGCGGTGTCCGGCTGCAGGTTGAGCTTGCCGAGCATGCCGCGAATCACTTTGGTGGAAATCGTGTTGTCCTCGGCCACCAGAATGCGGAAGTCGCTCGGCACTTTGACTGCGGTTGCCGGGCCGACGACTTGCGGCTGGAATACTACCTGGCCGCGATTGCGCTGATTGAGTTCGTCGGCCAGCGTGGTTTTCAGCGTGTAGCCGGCCACCGGTTTGGCGAGGATGCGTTTGATCCCCGAATTGCGCGCGATGATCTTGCTCGGCGCGTTGCTGATGCCGGTGAGCATGATCAGCAGAATGTCGTGGTTCAGGCTCGGGTCTTCCTTGATCTTGGCCGCCAGTTGCATGCCGGTCATGCCGGGCATGTTCTGATCGAGCAACACCACATCGAAGTAGTCGCGCAGATGCGCCTTGGTGCGCAGCAGCGCCAGCGCTTCCTTGCCCGATGGCACGGCGCTGACGTTCAGCCCCCAGGCGCTGCATTGCTGCACCAGGACTTTGCGGCAGGTGTCGTTGTCATCAACCACCAACACCCGCGCACCTTGCAGCGGACTGTCCAGATCAGACGTCGGGTGTTCCAGGCGATCCGGATCCAGCGGCAAGGTCAGCCACAAGGTGCTGCCCTGAGTCGCACCGCTCTTGATACCGAATTCGCCCTGCATCAGACGAATCAACTGCCGCGCGATGACCAGCCCGAGATTGCCGCCCAGGCGATTGGCCGACAGGAAGTGTTTGCTATGCAGTTCGGCGTGCATCAACGCGTCGCGTTCTTCCTGCGGCATCGGCTCGCCGCTGTCCTGCACTGCGATGCGCAGGCGCGGCTGGGTGCTGCGTTCGTCGAGGGCAACCACTACCAGCACCTCGCCTTCGTCGGTTTTCTTCAGGGCGTTTTCCAGCAGACTGAGCAGGGTCTGGCGCAGTCGCGTTGGATCGCCGCTGATCACTCGCGGCACTTGCGGCTGGATGAAGCTGATCAACTCGACGTTCTGCTGTTCGGCCTTGGCCCGGTAGATGCTCAGGCAATCGTCGATCAGCGCGTTGAGGTCGAACTGCACATCGTCCAGCTCGATCTGCCCGGATTCGAGCCGCGAGATGTCGAGGATCTCGTTGATCAAGGTCAGCAGCTCGTTGCCGGCGCTGTGAATGGTTTGCACGTAGTCACGTTGCTTGACCGACAGCGGCGTGCCCAGCAGCAGTTCGGTCATGCCCAGCACGCCGTTCATCGGGGTGCGGATCTCGTGGCTGATCTTGGCGAGGAATTCGGCTTTGGCGTTGATCTCGGCGTTACTCGCGGCGAGATCACGGCTGATGCTGAAATCTGTCTCGGTGATGCTGCGCTGGCGCTCGCCCAGGGCGATGCTCATCAGCAGGCCGCTGATGCAGATGAAGCCCATCAGCACCATGATCAGGCCTTGCGGCGCGACCAGTGTCAGCCCGAGCAAGGCTGGAAGAATGATCAGCGTGCCAATGTTGAACACCACCATCGCCGCCACGAACAGCCGCGCCGGGCGATAGCCTTTCTGCCAGTGATAGAAGCCGACCAGCAACATGCTCAGACCGGCCAGTGCTACCAAGGCGTAGGTGATGATGTTCAGCGGCAGCGTGTTGACGAACAACAGCAGCAAGCTGCAGATCACGATGAACAGAATGTCGCCGAGCAACAGCTTGTTCAGCGGATGCGCGCCGAGCGGGGCGAAAAAACGCAGGGCAAACATCAGGCCTGCCGGGGCGGTCAGCAGCAGCGCCAGATAGGCGCCGGGCGTCTGGATTGCGTGCCAGTTCGGCAACCACGGGCCGGCCAGATTGAGCAGCAGAAGCAGGCTCAGCCCCAGCAGGCATTCACACACTGCCAGCCACAGGCTGCTGCGCGAACGGGTGTACGCGTAGCGGATCAGGTTGTGCAGGATCAGCATGATCAGGCAGCCGAACAACAGGCCGTAGATCAGCGTCTGATTCTGGCTGGCGGCGCTCATCACCGCCGATTGCAAAGTGATGTACGGGCGCAATTGGTGATCGGAGACCAGTCGCAGGTAAACGTCGAGGGTCTTGTCGGTTTGCGGCAGCGGCAGCATGAAGTCGCTGCTCGGCAGTGGCCGCTCGGCCTGCGGTTGGGTGGTGCCGGTTTCGCGCTGCTCGATCAACTTGTCGCCGTCGAGCACGTAGAGATTGAGGTGTGACAGGTCTGGGGCGAAGATTCGCAGCACTTGCTCATGCTTGCCGGGCGCCAGTTTGAAACGCAGCCACAATGCGCCATCGGGCTCGGCCGCGGTGAGGCGCTCAAGGTCGATGGGGCTGAATTGATTGGTGTAGCGGGTGGAGCGGATGTCACTCAGTTGCAGGTTGCCCTGATCGTCGAGCAATACCGACCAGCCACTGCCTTGCGCGGCCAGGGCCGGGAGCATGCAGAGCGTTGTCAGCAAAGTGACGGTGAAGCCTATGGCAATCCTGAGCCAGCGCACGGCGAAATCCCTTCGTAGGTTGATGCCAGATTATAACGATGCGCCGCGTCGCAACAGTCCGGCAAGAGCCTTGAGCCCTTACCGGATACACAGCGTAGCTTATTGCTGGGTTTCGCCGCGCTCACGGGCAATGGCGCGGTAGCCAATGTCGTTACGGTAGAAGCAGCCTTCCCAGTCGATCGCCTTGGCCAGTTTGTAGGCCTGCTCTTGCGCAGCACCGACGCTGGCGCCCATCGCGGTGGCGCACAGTACGCGGCCACCGGCAGTCACCACCTGGCCGTCTTTCAACGCAGTACCGGCGTGGAAAACTTTGCCTTCCAGCGCTGCTGCCGCGTCCAGACCGTTGATCGGCGTGCCCTTGGCGTAGTCGCCCGGGTAACCGCCAGCGGCGAGTACGATGCCGATGCTCGGACGCGGATCCCACTGTGCTTCGACCTTGTCCAGCGCCTGCGCCAGTGCGGCTTCGACCAGCAACACCAGGCTCGACTGCAAACGCAGCATGACCGGTTGGGTCTCAGGATCGCCGAAGCGGCAGTTGAACTCGATGACTTTCGGATTGCCGGCCTTGTCGATCATTAGACCGGCATACAGGAAACCTGTGTAGACGTTGCCTTCCTCGGCCATGCCGCGCACGGTCGGCCAGATCACCAGATCCATCACGCGCTTGTGCACTTCGGCAGTCACAACCGGGGCAGGGGAGTAGGCACCCATGCCGCCGGTGTTCGGGCCGCTGTCGCCGTCGCCGACGCGTTTGTGATCCTGGCTGGTAGCCATCGGCAGAACGTTCTTGCCGTCGACCATGACGATGAAGCTGGCTTCTTCGCCATCGAGGAATTCTTCGATGACCACACGCGAACCGGCTTCACCGAAAGCGTTGCCGGCGAGCATGTCGCGCACGGCGTCTTCGGCTTCTTGCAGGGTCATGGCGACGATCACGCCTTTACCAGCAGCGAGGCCGTCAGCCTTGATCACGATCGGTGCGCCTTTTTCACGCAGATAAGCCAGGGCCGGCTCGATCTCGGTGAAGTTCTGGTAATCGGCAGTCGGGATCTTGTGACGCGCGAGGAAATCCTTGGTGAAGGCTTTCGAGCCTTCCAGTTGCGCAGCACCGGCGGTCGGGCCGAAGCAATCGAGGCCACGGGCGCGGAACAGATCGACCACGCCAGCCACCAGCGGCACTTCTGGACCGACGATGGTCAGCGAAACGTTTTTCTCGGCGAAATCGGCGAGCTGCTCAAGGGCCAGCACGTCGATGGCGACGTTTTCGCACTTGGCTTCAATCGCGGTGCCGGCGTTGCCCGGAGCAACGAAAACCTTCTGCACGCGCGGATCCTGAGCCACTTTCCAGGCCAGAGCGTGTTCACGGCCACCGCTGCCAATGATCAAAACATTCATTTCAAAAACCTCGGATGACGCTAATTCTGTGGGCAGCACTGAAGCTGCTTTTCTGTGGGAGCTGGCAGGCCAGCTCCCACATTTGGATCAAGCTGTATCAGTGACGGAAGTGGCGCATGCCGGTGAACACCATGGCGATGCCGGCTTCATCAGCAGCAGCAATCACTTCCGCATCGCGCATCGAGCCGCCCGGCTGAATCACCGCAGTGATGCCAACCTTGGCCGCGTTGTCCAGGCCGTCGCGGAACGGGAAGAATGCGTCGGAAGCCATGACCGAACCGGCCACCTGCAAACCTGCGTGCTCTGCCTTGATCGCGGCGATACGCGCGGAATTCACACGGCTCATCTGGCCAGCGCCGACACCGATGGTCTGACGGTTCTTGGCGTAGACGATGGCGTTGGATTTAACGTACTTGGCAACTTTCCAGGCGAAGATCAGGTCGTTGATTTCCTGTTCGGTCGGGGCGCGTTTGGTCACGACTTTCAGGTCTTCGCTGCCAATCATGCCGATGTCACGGCTCTGGACGAGCAGGCCGCCGTTGACGCGCTTGTAGTCCCAGGCAGCGGCGCGGTCAGCCGACCACTCGCCACAGGCCAGCAGGCGCACGTTGGCTTTGGCGGCAACGATGGCACGGGCCTCTTCGCTGACGCTTGGGGCGATGATCACTTCAACGAACTGACGCTCGACGATCGCCTTGGCGGTTTCAGCATCCAGTTCACGGTTGAAAGCGATGATGCCGCCGAACGCCGACTCGGTGTCGGTGGCGTAAGCCAGTTCGTAAGCTTGACGAATGCCACCTTCAGCGTCCGGGCTCACGGCCACGCCGCACGGGTTGGCGTGCTTGACGATCACGCAGGCCGGTTTGACGAAGCTCTTCACGCATTCCAGCGCTGCGTCGGTGTCAGCCACGTTGTTGTACGACAGCTCTTTGCCTTGCAGCTGGGTGGCGGTAGCGATGCCGACTTCGGCCGGCTTGGCTTCCACGTAGAACGCCGCGCTCTGGTGCGGGTTCTCGCCGTAGCGCATTTCCTGAGCCTTGATGAACTGGCTGTTGAAGGTGCGCGGGAATTCGCTGCGACCTTCCGTGCTGAGGGTCTCAGCGGCCTGGTTCACGGTGCCCATGTAGTTGGCGATCATGCCGTCGTAGGCGGCGGTGTGCTCGAATGCCTTGAGCATCAGGTCAAAACGCTGCGCGTAGGTCAGGCCACCGCTTTTCAGGTTTTGCAGGACGTCGGCGTAATCGCTGGCATTCACCACGATTGCTACGTCTTTATGGTTTTTTGCTGCCGAACGGACCATGGTCGGGCCGCCGATGTCGATGTTCTCGATAGCGGTCGGCAGGTCGCAGCCTGGCTTGTTGATGGTGGCTTCGAACGGGTACAGATTGACTGCCACCAGATCGATCGGCTTGATGCCGTGCTCGTTCATGATCGCGTCGTCGATACCGCGACGACCGAGGATGCCGCCGTGGATTTTCGGGTGCAGGGTTTTCACCCGACCGTCCATCATCTCCGCGAAACCGGTGTAATCCGCGACTTCCACTGCGGCCACGCCGTTGTCCTGCAGCAGTTTGAAGGTCCCGCCGGTGGAAAGAATCTCCACGCCCAGGGCTTCCAGCTCCCTGGCGAATTCGAGGATCCCGGTCTTGTCGGAAACGCTGATCAAGGCGCGGCGGATCGGCAGGCGGGTAGTCTGGTCGGTCATCTCAATTTCCATCAAAAGCAAAGGAAGTCAGCAAAAAAGGCGACCGGTTTTACGCGGGCGCCTTTCTGGTTTGATTGAATGCTTACAGCAAATCGTACTGCTTGAGTTTCTTGCGCAGCGTGCCGCGGTTGAGTCCGAGCAGCTCGCTGGCCTTGGTCTGGTTGCCCTTGACGTAGTTCATCACGCTTTCGAGCAGGGGAGCCTCGACTTCGGAGAGCACCAGGTTGTACACATCCGTGACGGCAGCGCCCTCAAGGTGGGCGAAATAATTGTGCAGCGCCTTCTCGACACTCCCGCGAAGGGTCTGGCCTTCTTCGCTCGGCGTATTGAGGTGCTGTTTCAAATTCACGTTGTCGCTCACGGGTGCTGTTCCACTCACTAAAGTCTCGGTCATCATCGTCATGCGGCCACCCCTTCTTCGTCCCCTGTCAGGCTCTTGTAACGCTCGGCGAAGAACTCCCGAACGTTGGCGCATTGTGTTTCCGTACCATCCAAACGATTGAAGTGGGCGCGAAACTCCCTGGCGCCCGGCAAGGTTGCGAGATACCAGCCCACATGCTTCCGAGCAATTCGCACGCCCATCACGTCCCCATAGAAGGCGTGAAGTGCGGCCAGATGCTCCAGCAGAATGCGTTCCACCTCGACCAGCTCCGGCGCCGGCATGATTTCGCCGGTACGCAGGAAGTGTTCGATCTCGCGAAAAATCCATGGCCGCCCTTGGGCGGCGCGGCCTATCAACAGGCCATCGGCACCGGTCGCGTCGAGCACGTAACGGGCCTTTTGCGGCGAATCGATGTCGCCATTGGCAAACACCGGGATCGACACCGCCTGCTTGATCGCGGCAATCGTGTCGTACTCGGCTTCACCGGTGTACAGATCGGCGCGCGTGCGGCCATGCACTGCCAGCGCGGTGATCCCGGCCTGCTCGGCGATCTTCGCCACGGTCAGGCCGTTCTTGTTGTCGCGATCCCAGCCCGTGCGGATCTTCAGGGTTACCGGCACATCCACAGCAGACACGACGGCGTGCAGGATCTCGGTAACCAGTGCTTCATCCTTCAACAACGCGGAACCGGCAGCCTTGTTGCAGACCTTCTTCGCCGGGCAACCCATGTTGATGTCAATAATCTGTGCGCCCAGCTCGACGTTGGCCCGGGCTGCATCCGCGAGCATCTGCGCGTCGCCACCGGCAATCTGTACCGAGCGTGGCTCGGGATCGCCTTCGTGGATCATGCGCATGCGCGACTTGCGGGTGTTCCACAGGCTCATGTCGCTGGTGACCATTTCCGAAACGACAAGCCCTGCGCCCATGCGTTTGCACAACTGACGAAAGGGCTGGTCGGTGACGCCCGCCATAGGGGCGAGAATCAAGCCGTTGCTTAATGTGTATGGGCCGATGCGTACCGCCGACATAGGACTTCCCTGAAGTGGGGCCGGATCATGAGAGTTCGAAAAAGGGTTGGCATGATACCCGCTCTCGATGACTGGAGAAAGGCTGAATTGAACAAAATCTGAACAGTTATTCCGTTATTGCCAGCGGTTTGGTTGGCCGGGGCGAAGTCAGAAAACTGCCGTCAAGCGCGCAGCGGTGAAGCGTTTCACTCGGGCGAGTGGAAACTCAGGCTGTAGTTCACCGCTTTGGGTCCCGGATCGAGGATGTCCAGGGCAATGTGGATCGGCGTCTGCGGCGGCATTTCCGCCATGCCTTCGAGGTCGCCGTTGAGGTATTCGCCGGGTTTGAAGCGGCGGCTGGCAATCAGATGGCCGTTGAGGTCGGCGAAACGCAGTTCGAGTAACGGGAACGGTTGCGAGAAGGTTGCGCGGTTGTAAATGATCGCGTCCACCACCAGCGCACCGCTGAATTCCGGGTGGCTGCGCACCACCAGATTGCTGCTCTTGATCCTGGCGATGTCGACTTTCGAGGGCACGCTGCAGCCGATTTGCGGGCACACCTGCTGAAACCACGGGCGGTATTGATCCTGACGCGCCAGCTCATCGAAGTGATAGGCGATGTATTGCCCAGCGAGGCCGGCGGCGGCCAGAGTGATCAGCAACAGCCAGAGAATGCGTCGGCCCCATGGCGAGCGGCGTTTCTGCCAGTCGAGTTGCAGCGGATCATCGGTCAGGTCATGCAGCGCTTCGGCGCGCACGCTGGTTTCCGGGCGTTCGCGTTTTTGACGCGGCGCCTCGATCAGCGGCAGGTCGTCATCGGCTTCAACTTCAGGCTTGGCGAAAAAGCGTTCACGACGGGCATTCGGGTCGATGGGGTCATGCAGGCGCAGTTGCGGGATCGGCGGTTCTTCATCCAGATCCACCGGTTCCAGCGACAGCGAAGGTTCGGTGCGCGCCGGTTTGCCGGGTTCGTAGTCGACGGCTTCGGGTTCGTCGTCCAGCTTGAGGCTGCGCTCATCGGCCGGTTCGCTGAACAGGCTGTCGGACCACGGCGCTTCTTCCGACTCATGACTGTCGCGACGGGCGCTCAGCGAATCTTCGCGGGCGCGGCCAAACTCGGTGGTCGGCTGGATTTCGCGCTGTTCGAGGCGAGCGAGTTCTTCGTCCAGATCGAGGCTGTCCAGATCCAGATCGGCGGCGTTCCATTGCTTTTGGCTGATGGCGCGTGGCTCGGATGGTTCGACGACGCTCGGCAGCTCGGCAATCACCGGCGGCTCGGCGACAGGCCGTGCAACCGGCGCAAGCGCTTCCTTGCCAGCACTTTGTTCTAGCAGCTGCTTGGCCGCGTTGAACACTTGCAGGCAAGAGCCACAGCGAACCACTCCGCGCGCCACGCTCAATTGAGCATGGCTGACGCGGAAACTGGTTGAGCAATGCGGGCACTGAGTGACGAAGCTGTCGGTCATGCGACGATCCGGATTAGGCAGGCGGCCATTCTAGCGCCGACGGCCGGTGATGCGTACCCAGCCATCACGATTGGCGATCGGATCGAGATCGAAGTCCTGCGCATAGGCCAGGGCGACTTCTTCGCCTTGCTCGGCGAGGATGCCCGACAGCGCCAGACGCCCGCCGGTCTTGACCAGGCTGGACAGTTGCGGGGCCAGCGATACCAGTGGCCCGGCGAGGATGTTGGCAACCAGCACGTCAGCCTGAACTTGTGGCAGATCTTGCGGCAGGTACAGCGGGAACAACTCGTCGGCAATGCCGTTGCGCCCGGCGTTATCACGCGATGCTTCCAGCGCCTGCACGTCGATATCGGTGCCGACCGCTTCCTTGGCGCCGAGCAGCAGGGCGGCAATCGCCAGAATCCCCGAGCCGCAGCCGAAATCCAGCACGTTGCAGTCTTTCAGGTCCTGACCGTCGAGCCATTCCAGGCACAAAGCGGTGGTTGGATGCGTACCGGTGCCGAACGCCAGGCCCGGATCGAGCAGCAGATTCACTGCATCAGGTTGCGGCGCGGCGTGCCAGCTCGGCACGATCCACAGGCGCTGGCCGAACTGCATTGGCTCGAAACCGTCCATCCAGCTGCGTTCCCAGTCCTGATCTTCGATCACTTCGCTGTGGTGCTCGGGCAGCGGGCTGCCGGTCAGCAGTTCCAGATGGGCCAGAACCGGTGCCGGTTCAGTGCCGCCTTCGAACAGCGCCAACAGATGCGTGTGCGCCCATAGCGGCGTGGTGTTGAGTTCCGGCTCGAAGATCGGCTGATCTTCGGCGTCCATGAAGGTCACCGAAACGGCGCCCACTTCAAGGAAAGCGTCTTCGTAGGTTTCGGCTTGTTCTGGGCTGATGGCGAGACGGACTTGCAGCCAAGGCATGGCGGGCACCTTTGAAAAATATTGATTGCAGCCTAGCGGCCTGCGAGAAGCGCGCAAGTTTACGCGAGCGCAAAGCTTTTGTGGGAGCGAGCTTGCTCGCGAAAGCGGATTGCCAGTCACTTTGATGCTGACTGATGCGCCGCCTTCGCGAGCAAGCTCGCTCCCACAGGTTTTTTGTAATCTGCAGAAACAACAAAGCCGCCCGAAGGCGGCCTTGTTGATCTGCAGCGAAGCTTAGTGCTTCTCGGCAGCCAGCTTGTGCTCGAGGTAGTGAATGTTCACGCCCCCTTTGCAGAAGCCTTCGTCACGAACCAGATCGCGGTGCAGCGGGATGTTGGTCTTGATCCCGTCGACCACGATTTCGTCCAGGGCATTGCGCATGCGTGCCATGGCTTCGTCGCGGGTGGCGCCGTAAGTGATCAGCTTGCCGATCAGCGAGTCGTAGTTCGGCGGAACGGCATAACCGCTGTACAGGTGCGAATCGACGCGAACGCCGTTGCCGCCTGGGGCGTGGAAATGCTTGACCGTACCCGGGCTCGGCATGAAGGTTTTCGGGTCTTCAGCGTTGATCCGGCATTCCAGCGAGTGACCGCGGATAACCACGTCTTCCTGGGTGAACGACAACTTGTTGCCAGCGGCGATGCTGAGCATCTCCTTGACGATGTCGATCCCGGTGACCATTTCCGAAACCGGGTGCTCCACCTGAACACGAGTGTTCATTTCGATGAAGTAGAAACGACCGTTCTCGTACAGGAACTCGAAAGTGCCGGCGCCACGGTAGCCGATGTCGATGCACGCCTTGACGCAGCGGGCGAAGACTTCCTGGCGAGCCTTCTCGTCGATGCCCGGTGCCGGCGCTTCTTCGAGAACTTTCTGGTGGCGACGTTGCAGCGAGCAATCGCGGTCACCCAGATGGATGGCGTGGCCCTGGCCGTCGGAAAGCACCTGAACTTCCACGTGACGTGGATTGGTCAGGAATTTTTCCAGATAGACCATCGGGTTGCCGAACGCTGCACCGGCTTCGGTGCGGGTCAGCTTGGCGAAGGAGATCAGGTCTTCTTCTTTATGCACCACGCGCATGCCGCGACCACCACCGCCGCCAGCGGCTTTGATGATCACCGGGTAGCCGACTTCACGACCAATGCGCAGTGCCGTTTCTTCGTCTTCCGGCAGTGGGCCGTCGGAGCCTGGAACGGTTGGCACGCCTGCTTCGATCATCGCGTGCTTGGCTGATACCTTGTCGCCCATCAGGCGAATGGTGTCGGCTTTCGGACCGATGAACGCGAAGCCGGAATTCTCGACCTGCTCGGCAAAATCGGCGTTTTCCGCGAGGAAACCGTAGCCTGGGTGAATGGCGGTAGCGCCAGTCACTTCAGCGGCCGCGATGATTGCCGGGATATGCAGGTAGGAGTGAGTGGCAGACGCCGGACCGATGCAAACGGATTCGTCTGCCAGGCCCAGGTGCATCAGCTCTTTGTCGGCCTTGGAGTAAACGGCGACGGTCTTGATGCCCATCTCTTTGCAGGCACGCAGAATCCGCAGAGCGATCTCACCGCGGTTGGCGATCAGAACTTTTTCCAACTTCGCAGTCATCAAAGTTTCTCCGCGGTTCAAACGATGGTGAACAGCGGTTGGTCGTACTCAACCGGCTGGCCGTCTTCAACGAGGATGGACTCGATCACACCGCTGGTTTCAGCTTCGATGTGGTTCATCATCTTCATGGCTTCAACGATGCACAGGGTGTCGCCTTTCTTCACGGTCTGGCCAACTTCGACGAAGGACGGCGAGGACGGCGAGGATTTGCGATAGAAAGTGCCAACCATCGGCGAACGGGCAACGGTGCCGTTCAGCGCTGGAGCAGCAGCGGCAACCGGAGCGGCCGCAGCCACTGGAGCTGCGGCAGGTGCAGCAACCGGAGCTTGCATCGGAGCCGGAGCGTAGTACTGCTGCGCCGGAGTCTTGCTGTGGCGGCTGATGCGTACGGACTCTTCGCCTTCCTTGATCTCGAGCTCGTCGATGCCGGACTCTTCCAGCAATTCGATCAGTTTCTTAACTTTACGGATATCCATGAATCATCAACTCCCAAGGGTCGGTCAGGGGCGTATAGCTTGGTGTTCAAGCTGCTCTAGTGCAGCCTCCAGGGCCAGTCGATAACCGCTGGCGCCAAGGCCGCAGATCACTCCCACCGCTACGTCGGAGAAGTAAGAGTGATGGCGGAAAGGTTCGCGTTTGTGCACGTTGGACAAATGCACTTCGATGAATGGGATGCTCACCGCCAGCAGCGCGTCACGTAAAGCGACACTTGTGTGTGTAAAAGCTGCTGGGTTGATCAGAATGAAGTCCACACCTTCGCCGCGCGCGGCGTGGATGCGGTCGATCAATTCATATTCGGCGTTGCTTTGCAGGTACAGCAGATGATGGCCGGCTTCGCGGGCGCGGCGTTCCAGATCCTGATTGATCTGCGCCAGCGTCGTAGACCCGTAAGTCCCCGGTTCGCGGGTGCCGAGCAGGTTCAGGTTGGGGCCATGCAGCACCAGTAGCGTTGCCATCTGCGTGTTCCTTGTTATGGGTGAGCCTCGTCAGAACCCGGCGACTATGCCGCAAAGACTTTATGACTGTCCAGTTCTCTGCAATAGCCAGCACGATGACCGATGTTTGCGCAAAGTATGTGACCGCGCGATTAAATCCGGTCATTCGCGACAAGTACGGCGTCAGACGCGGAAGGCCTGCACGGCGGTGTGCAGTTGTCCGCCCAATGCCAGCAGATTCTCACCTTGCTCGCGGCCTTGGCCGATGCGCAGCAAATTATCCCCACCCAACTGGTGAATGCGTTCGCTGTGATCGCGGATCTCGCTGACCGCGCCGCTCTGTTGAGCGGTGATGTCGGCAATGCGGATCGCCGTGTCGGAAATGGTCTGGATCGCGCCGACAATCTTGTCCAGTGCGCCGTCCGCCGCTTGTGCCTGATTGGCTGTGGCTTCAGCGTGTTCGACTTGTGCGCGCATGCCTTCGACCGATTGCCGGGCAGCGGTTTGCAGGCCGGCGATGAGTGTCTGGATTTCTGCGGTGGCCCCGGCGGTACGTTGCGCCAGTGAGCGGACTTCCTCGGCAACCACGGCAAACCCGCGGCCCATTTCCCCGGCACGCGCCGCTTCAATTGCCGCGTTGAGTGCAAGCAAATTGGTCTGATCGGCAATCGAGCGGATTACCGTGAGTACGCCGCCGATGGTCGCCGACTCTTCGGCCAGATGCTCGATCATCTGCGCGTTGCCTTGCACCTCGCCCACCAGTGCATGCAGGCCGGTGAGGCTTTGGCCGATGACTTGCTGGCCGTGTTCGACCGCCCGCCCGGCATGCCGACTGGCGTCCGCTGCCTGACGCGCATCACCGGCCACTTGCTGGATGGTCGCTTCCAGTTCGCTGAGTGAATCGCGGATCAGAGCGGTATCGCCAGCCTGATGTTCGGCGCCGCTGTGCAAGTCATTGCTCAGGTCGGCGAGGGTGCGACTGCTGCCGGCGACTTGTTCGGCATTGCCGCGAATAGTCCCGACCAAGTCCACCAGATACGCACGCAAGCGGTTGAGCGAGGCTTCGATGTCGTGCAGTTCACGGTTGGTTTTGCCCAGATGAATATCGCCGCTGAAATCACCCTCGGCCCAGGTTGAAAGCGCCGGAGCGAGGTTGGTCAGGGTGCGGGCCAAGCGCCGCTGCAAGGTATCGATCAGCAGCGCAATCAACAAAATCAGGCCGATCATCACGCCTTGCATCAGACGGACTTCGCCCTGGATCTGCCCATGCTGGGCGCGCACCACCGGTTCCAGTCCGGCGATGGCTTGCTGCACAGCGGCGATTTTCAAGTGGGTGGCCGCGCTGAGTTCGCTGCGTTTCTGTATTTGATCGCGAGTGCGTGACAGTTCCGCCGGGTAGCGGCCGAGCAAACTGTTGAGTTCACGTTTGAGGCCGACGCCGGCATCTTCGGCGACGGCTTTTTCAGTGTTCTCGATGCCCATCATCGCGGCGAAATCGTCGGTGCCGGACTCGCTGCTGGTGACCACGCCAAGCAGCGGCAGGGCATCAATCGCCTGCGCCTGTGTGCGAATATTGCTCACTTCACGTTCGACATCGGCAGCCAGTTCACTGCGCCCGCTGCTGACCAGTTTGTTGCGCGCAAGCGACAGCTTGCCGAGGTGCTGGGAAGCGGCGAGCAGCGGAGCCAGATAGCTCGCGTTGCCAGTGGCGTAGGTGCTGAGTTGGTCGAGACTGGCGCTCAACTCGCGCTCGGCTTGCAACAACAACGCTTGCGGATCGCCCGCGAGTTTGCCAGCGGCCAGCAGATCGCTCTTGCTGAATTCGTCGAGGCTGGAAAGGCTTGGGCGCAAGGTGTCGGCGAGGGCAGGCGGTAGTTCGCCAAGTTCTTTGTGCAGCGCCGCTAAAGCCTGGCTGGCACTGCTCAGGCGCAGGGCGTCGCCGCTGGCGAGGTAGTCCTCGACATTGCGCACCACCTCATTCTGAAATTGCTGGGACAACCCCAGGTATCGCTCCATCAGAAGATATGGGCGTTCCAAGGCTTTTTGCGACCACCACAGCGTGGCGCCGAGGGCCACGCACACGGCGACCAGCAGCAGGGTATTGAGATTGGTGAGCAACTTCAGGCGCATGACAGCTACCAACGGCAGAATGGTAAGCGCCTGAATTTATTGCGGTTCTGTTACAGGGTTATGACCGAATGGGTCGATTCCGATGAAAAAGTGGCACTTTGCTTTGAGTCGCGCGCGGCCTGCACCCGATTGCGTCCGCCATCCTTGGCCCGGTACAGCGCCTCGTCGGCCTGGCTGGCCATCATCAGACTGTCGGAGTCATCGCGCATCTCCACCACGCCTGCGCTGAAGGTGCACCACAGATCGTGTGGCTGGGCCGGGTAGTGGATTTCGGCGAAGCGCTGCCGAATCTCGTCGAGCACTTTGTGCGCAGATTCAATATCAGTATCGGGCATGACGATGGCGAACTCTTCGCCGCCATAACGGCCGATGAAATCGGTCTTGCGCAGACGTTGCTTGAGGAACAGCGCCAGGCTCTTGATCACGCGGTCGCCCATCGGATGGCCGTGGCTGTCGTTGACCCGTTTGAAATGGTCGATGTCGAGCATGGCAAAGCTCAGCGGCTTGTTTTCGCGGCGGGCGCGGAACGAGCAATCTTCGAGCAATTGCAGAATGTGCGTGTGGTTGTACAGACCGGTGAGGCTGTCGCGGACCATCCGCGCTTTCAGATTGCGCGCGCGCGCGGCGCGGTTGCGCACCGTGGTGATCAGGTGGCGCGGCTTGATCGGCTTGGTCAGGAAGTCGTCGCCGCCCTCGCTCATGGCGTCGAGCTGCTTGTCCAGATCGTCTTCGGCCGACAGGTAAATGATCGGCACGCTGACGTAACGATCGTTATGCCGGATGACCTTGGCCAGTTCGGTACCGGTGCAGGCCGGCATGTACATGTCGAGGATGATCAGATCCGGCTGGAAATCCGCCAGTTCGGCCATCGCCTGAATCGGTTCAATCAAGGTGCGGGTGACGATCCCGGCGCTGTTAAGCAGGCGCTCGGTGTGCATCGCCTGAGCGCGCGAGTCGTCGATGATCAGCACTTTATAAGGTTCGTATTGGGCGACGCAGGTCAGAACTTCGATCTTCTCCAGCAGGCTCGAGGCTTCGAGGGTGCCGGTGAGGAATTCCTGGCCACCGGCACGTACGGCGGCGAGACGGGTCGGGGTGTCGGTTTCGTGCAGGCTGAAAAACAGCAGCGGCAGGGGTTCATCCAGGCCAACCTGAGCTTCGGCGGCCAGTTTCAGACCGACGCCGGCGCCACTGAAATCCACGTCCATGACGATGGCGGCGGGCAGGCGCTCGACCATCGATGAGCGAAATGCCGCCACGCTGTCCAGCGCCTGAGCGCTCAGACCGAAAAACTCCAGCTGCTTGGCCAGGCGCTCGGCGCGGTCGTGGTCCTGCAACATCACATAGATCGGTTTGCGCAGGGGTGGCAGGAAGGTCTGATCGAGTTGATCGCCATGGCGCAAGCCGGTGCGCGACAGGCGCTGCATCAAGCGGTTGAGATCGGTGATCAGGCCGCTGCTCAGGCGCCCGCGATTGGCGTCCACGGCTTCCAGCGACTGGCTGATGTGGTGCGCCAAATGGGTGTGCTCGGGCTGTTCGAAGCGCTCGGCGAAACGCAGCAGGCGCAGATTGGCCTCGCTCAGTTCGGCGAGGTCGGCGGTGGACCATTCGCTGCGTTGCAGGCGCTGCCATATCTCAAGAATCTGACGTGCCTGATGAATTACCCGCTGGGCAAAATGGTGCTTGAGGCGCTCACGGCTGGGGTCTTCTGGCTCGGTCATATCCTGACTACTAGTTAGGGTGCATGCTGAGATCGACTGGTGGCTCTATGCTAGCACCTCTTTCCGGTTACATGAGTGTCGTGCGTCAATAATCTGCTGTGCAGCACAATTCAGTTTCTGACCCGCGGGTTTCGCTTGGCGAAACACCTACTGTCAAATATGACGGGTGCCAGCCCTTGGCACGTTGTTGTATGGTTGTGGTCGAACCGTTGAACCCCAAGTTTGAAAGGATATCGCCATGCTGGACTGGAAGAACCGCGCGGGCAGTGCGCCTGAACGTGCCGCTGCGCCCAAGTCGGCCACCCGCAGTTACGTCGGCGGCTTGCTGTTCAGCCGCGCGCTGGCCACGCTGGTCGGAATTTACCTGCTGGTGACCATTGGCCTGGGCTGGTACTGGAGTCAGGAGCCGGCGCTGTTTCCGGTCGCACAGAATGCGCAGGTTGCCGCCGAGAAAGAAGGCAAGCAAATGGTGGTCGGCTACACCACGGTCGAAACCCTCAAGACTGTTGCCGGCACGTTGTTGAGCAAGCCGGGCGGCTACATTTCCAACGACCGTTTCCCGCCGGGCCTGTGGATGGACAACATGCCGAGCTGGGAATATGGCGTGCTGGTTCAGGTGCGTGACCTGAGCCGCGCATTGCGCAAAGACTTCGCCCGCTCGCAGTCGCAGTCGGCCGAAGACGCTGACCTGGCCAAAGCCGAGCCGCGTTTCAACTTCGACAACAAGAGCTGGATTCTTCCTTCCAGTGAGTCGGAGTATCAGGAAGGCATCAATTCCTTGAGCCGCTATCAGGCACGCCTGTCCGACCCGACTCAGAAAAACGCGCTGTTCTATGCGCGCGCCGACAACCTGAACAACTGGCTGGGCGATGTCGGCACCCGTTTGGGTTCGCTGTCGCAACGTCTGTCGGCCAGCGTCGGCCGGGTCAAGCTCAACACCTCGCTGAAAACCGAAGTGCCGGCCGTAGGCCAGGTGCCGCAGGTTGACGAAGAAGTCGTTGAAACCCCGTGGATGCAGATCGACAACGTGTTCTATGAAGCGCGCGGTCAGGCATGGGCCTTGTCCCATCTGCTGCGCGCAATTGAAGTCGACTTTGCCGACGTACTGGCGAAGAAGAACGCCACCGTCAGCGTGCGCCAGATCATTCGTGAGCTGGAAGCATCGCAAGAGCCGGTGTGGAGTCCGATGATCCTCAACGGCAGCGGCTTCGGTGTACTGGCTAACCACTCGCTGGTCATGGCCAACTACATCTCCCGGGCCAATGCTGCTGTGATCGATTTGCGTCAACTGCTCAATCAGGGCTGAGTCATGGACGAAAGCGCCAAAGAGGCGGCGCATCGCGCCGCCTCGGATGCCGAACAGATCGCGTGGGTCGACGAGCAGGACAACCTGCTCGGTTCTCTGGTGCGCGCCGATTTGCGCGAACGCGGGCTGATCGGGCGCGGCACTTACATCATGTTGTTCAACTCTGTCGGCGAGTTGTGTGTTCACCGGCGTACCTTGAGCAAGGCGATTTATCCGGGGTACTGGGACGTCGCGGCTGGCGGCATGGTGCAAGCCAACGAAACCTACGCCGAATCGGCAGCCCGTGAGCTCGAAGAAGAACTTGGCGTGAGCGGGGTAGAGCTGACCGCCCACGACCGTTTCTACTTCGAAGACACCGGCAATCGCCTGTGGTGTTCGGCGTTTTCCGCGGTGTGGGACGGCCCGTTGATTCTGCAACCCGAGGAAGTGCTCGAAGCGCGCTTCATTCCCATCGAACAAGTCATGCAGGAAATCCGGCAAAAGCCTTACTGCCCGGACTCTCTGGCCGCGTTGAAGCGCTATCTCAAGGCTCAGGGGCACGACGTCGCAAACAACACATAAATTGGCGCCGATTGGCTCTTAGCAAGTCGGCTTTTTGCCGTTACACTGCGCGACCTTTTCAAACTGCAGCGGCAATGCCGATGCAGTAGCGCTGCCCCTGCCTGAGTGGGGCTTCGCGGTCGATAGCCTTGCCCAAGGCTGCGATCAGTCTTTGTCCTCCCAAGAGGATTGCCGGTGGCCAAAAAAGCCGCATCCTTCGCCGCCCTTGGCGGTCTGGTATTTTCCACCGACGCAGGTCGTCATTGCCCGGATTGCAGTCAACCGGTGGACGCCTGTATCTGCAAACAAACCCTGATCCCGGCCGGCGACGGCATTGCCCGCGTACGCCGCGAGAGCAAGGGCCGTGGCGGCAAGACGGTGACCACCATCACCGGCGTGCCATTGGCCGAAGAGGCGCTCAAGGATCTGGCCACAACGTTGAAGAAACGTTGCGGCACCGGCGGCGCGCTCAAAGACGGGATCATCGAAATCCAGGGCGATCATGTCGAGCTACTCTTGGCCGAGTTGATCAAGCTCGGTTTCAAGGCCAAGAAGTCCGGCGGCTAGCAGCCTCTGTGAAAACCACCCACGGCTTGCTTCAGTCCCCAGTGTGTTCGGGGCTGACGCCGTTTCCATGGTTTTCACAGAGCCTGTTCATGACCGGTTTCTAAACTCAACGCTGTCAGCGTGGTCTACCACCGCGCTGACGAACCGTCATTTTCATTCTTTAGACTGCGCCGGCCTGAACTCAGGCGACGCACAATGACTTCTTTATAGGGGACTTCGATGTCCGTACGACGCACACGCAAAGACGATGGCAGCCAATGGACAGTTGCGGACAGCCGCAGTGTTTACGGGATTCGCCATTGGGGGGCCGGATATTTCGCGATCAATGAAGCCGGTCGCGTCGAAGTTCGTCCGAACGGACCGAGCAGCTCGCCTATCGACCTGTTCGAGCAAGTCGACCAACTGCGCAAAAGCGGTTTGTCCTTGCCGTTGCTGGTGCGCTTTCCCGACATCCTGCAAGACCGTGTCCGCCAGTTGACCGGTGCCTTCGATGCGAACATCGAGCGCCTGGAATACCAGAGCAAGTACACCGCGCTGTACCCGATCAAGGTTAACCAGCAGGAAGCAGTGATCGAAAACATCATCGCTACCCAGGACGTGTCGATCGGTCTGGAAGCCGGCTCCAAGCCTGAGCTACTGGCCGTGCTGGCACTGGCGCCAAAGGGCGGCACCATCGTCTGCAACGGTTACAAGGATCGCGAGTTCATCCGTCTGGCGCTGATCGGCCAGAAGCTTGGCCACAACGTGTTCATCGTGATCGAGAAAGAATCCGAAGTCGCGCTGGTGATCGAAGAAGCTGCTTCGCTCAAGGTCAAGCCGCAGGTTGGTTTGCGCGTGCGCCTGTCATCGCTGGCTTCGTCGAAGTGGGCTGATACCGGTGGCGAGAAATCCAAGTTCGGTTTGTCGGCGGCGCAATTGCTGTCGGTGGTCGAGCGTTTCCGCGCAGCGGGTCTGGATCAGGGCATTCGCCTGCTGCACTTCCACATGGGTTCGCAGATTGCCAACCTGGCTGACTATCAGCACGGCTTCAAGGAAGCGATCCGTTACTACGGCGAGCTGCGCAACCTTGGTCTGCCGGTCGATCACATCGACGTTGGCGGCGGTCTGGGCGTCGATTACGACGGCACGCACTCGCGTAACGCCAGTTCGATCAACTACGACATGGACGATTACGCCGGTGTCGTGGTAGGCATGCTCAAGGAATTCTGCGATGCGCAGAACCTGCCGCACCCGAACATCTTCTCCGAGAGCGGCCGTTCGCTGACTGCGCACCACGCCATGCTGGTGGTGCAGGTGACCGACGTCGAGAAACACAACGACGACGTGCCGCAGATCGACAACAAGGAAGAGCTGCCGGAAACCGTGCAGTGGCTGGTTGACCTGCTCGGCCCTACCGACATCGAAATGGTCACCGAAACCTACTGGCGCGCTACGCACTACATGAGCGACGTGGCCGCGCAGTACGCCGACGGCAAACTGACCTTGGCCCAAAAAGCCCTCGCCGAGCAGTGCTACTTCGCTGTATGCCGTCGCCTGCACAACTCGTTGAAAGCGCGTCAGCGTTCGCATCGTCAGGTGCTCGATGAACTCAACGACAAGCTCGCCGACAAGTACATCTGCAACTTCTCGGTATTCCAGAGCCTGCCGGACACCTGGGCCATCGGCCAGGTTCTACCGATCCTGCCGCTGCACCGTCTCGATGAAGAGCCGCTGCGTCGCGCGGTATTGCAGGATCTGACCTGCGACTCCGACGGCAAGATCAAGCAATACGTCGACGAGCAGAGCATCGAGACCAGCCTGCCGGTGCACGGTTTGAACGAGGGCGAGGACTACCTGCTGGGTATCTTCCTGGTCGGCGCGTATCAGGAAATTCTCGGCGACATGCACAACCTGTTCGGTGACACCGACTCGGTGAACATCTACCAGAATGCCGACGGCAGCGTGTACCACGCCGGGATCGAGACCCACGACACCATCGAAGACATGCTGCGTTATGTGCACTTGTCGCCGGAAGAACTGATGACCCACTACCGCGACAAGTGCGCCAGTGCGCGCATCAGCCCGACCGAGCGCACGCAGTTCCTCGATGCCTTGCGTCTGGGCCTGACCCGCTCCTCCTACCTGTCTTCCTGAGACCAGGTTTCAATCGCACCAGGTTGTCTGAAATTGTCCCGCGCGCAGCGGAAGTTTCGGACGATCTGGTGGGATTTCTCTGTTTTTCCCGCGTGAAACGGCCTGCTTCCTGACAGGGGAAGTGATGTCGTCTGCTTTTCGCGTAGGTCATTTCCTAAGTTGTACTTCGCCTCTCTACTCGGCCATGGCTCTCGGCGAGAATCCCCGCCCGCCCCTCCTGTAGAGAATCGCCCATGTTCGATCCAGCCGACGAGCCGTCGTTTCGCCTCGATGTAGCGGGTCTGTCCGCCCCGTTCGAAGTCCTCGCTTTCACCGGTTGCGAAGCCATCAGCGAACCCTTTGCGTTTGAAATCGATCTGTTGATCGATGATCCGCATCTGGATCTCGCTGGGTTGCTGTATCGCTCGGCACAACTGTTTTTCGGGCCGAAGGGCAACCGCGTACATGGGCAGTTGCACAGCCTCGTTCAACACGAGCACGGTCACGGTGCGCGACTATGTCGGGCGCGGCTGGCACCGAAACTCAGTTGCCTCGATCTGCGTTTCAGTCGACGTATTTTCAGTGGCCAATCGGTGCCGCAGATCCTCGACCAGGTGCTCAAGGAGCACGGCATCACGGGCGCGCAGCGTCGCTTTGACCTGCATGCTGATTACCCACCGCGCAGTTTTTGCACGCAATACCGTGAGTCTGATCTGCAACTGGTACAACGCTTGTGCACACAAGCGCAGATTCACTATCACTTCGAACATGCTCAAGACGCGCACTGCCTGGTGTTTGGCGATGATCCGCAACGCATGCCGCGGGTTGACGTAGCAGCGGTCGACGACGAGGGCAACAGTGGTGCGCCGGCCGTGCGCCGCTGGCAAATGCGCGAGGACGTCAGTCAGCGCTGGTCGAAAGTAAAGTCGGCCCAGGGATTTTCCGATCAGCCGACGCTGCGCAGCGGCCGCTGGTTGAGCATGTCTGGCGACCCGTTCAATGGATGCCCCGCCAACTGGCTGCTGACGCGTATCGAGCATCGCGCCGATCAGGCGCTCGAACCGCCCTACAGCAACCTGATTCGGGCTACCGACCGCTGGCACGGGGTCTCGAGCGCTGCATGTTCGAGGTTGCACATGCAGGGGCTGCAACGCGCATGGGTGGTGACAGTTGACGAGCCGCAACCTGATTGCCTGCGGCCGGTCGCCGTGCAGTTCGACTGGCTCTATCAGGGCGAAGGGGCCACGCCCAGCCATTGCTGGTTGCCACTTGCGCCGGCATTGGCTGATACGCCGCCGGCGCTGTTGCGTGAAGGCGCCGAAGTGGTGGTGAGTTTTCTTGAAGGCGATCCCGATCAGCCGATCATCAGTGGGGTGCTCCAGCCGTGTGCGCTGCAGTCCGACCTCCAGGAGGAAGAACCGCTGTCCGCGCCTGAAAAGCTCGCGACCGAAGGCATGGCGCAATGGCTGGCCGCTGCCGAACCATTGCTGTTGTTGTGTCTGATACCCGGTGGTGGCAGTTTCAGTCATTGCCCGCAGGCGTTATGCAGCTGTCGGCTGGTTGCCGGGCTGAATCCGGGCGACGGGAGATGAGCGGCGCAGCGCCCGGGCAGAATGCGCAATGGTTGATGCTGGATGTCGCAGATTCACCGCGAGCCTTGCCGATGCTGCAACGCGGATTCAATCACGTACCGCGCCTGCGGTTGTTCGACGGCACCGAGTTTGAACCCTTGGGTGAGCGGGGGCCGCTGTTGATCGATTTGCGCGCTTGCCCGGCGCTGTCAGCCTTGTGTCACTCCGACCCGCAGACCTGGCATGGACTGCTGCTGGGCAGCGCAGCACCAGCGGAACAATTGCGCAGCCATCTGCAGCGCATGCTCACCGTGTCGGTCGGCCTGAATCACCGCGCGCTGCTCAATTATTACAATCGCCAGGTTGCCAGCTATTTTTTCGATGCCTGCGATGCCCGGCAACTCAGCCGCTGGCTCGGACCGCTCGGCTGGGTTCGCTGGTTTGGCGGCACGTGGGCTGACCGGGCAAACGGCAGTCAGGGTTGGCAGCAACTGCGCAACCCGCAGTTGCAGGTCGAATCGCTGGGTATCGAAGAAAGCCTCACGCGTCGTCAGCGTGAGCGCCTGCAAAGTTGCCTGTTGGATCAGCACCTCTGGCGCTGGAGTCGATCAGTTGGAACCGACTACACATCGCTGTCCTCCCATTTACAGCAGGGCCAGGCGCTGGGTTTCAGCGAACGCGCCGTGCTCGACGACTGGTTGTGGCTACGCTTGCAACATCCGCGTGCACTGCTGGTGCAACCACCGTCGGGGCTGAGTCAGGCGCAGCGGCTCGAGTATCTGCGGCAACACTGGCAAAACCATCAACCCTGAGGCGAGGCGCGCATGGCACATTCTTTACGGCAGTGGTTTGGCGTGATTGGCGGCGCGTTGTTACTGATGCTGCTCAGTGCCTGCTCGCCGCTGAAAATCCTCAATGGCCTGACACCGCAGGACACTTTCAGCAAGACCGCGGGCATTGCTTATGGCAATGACCCGCGGCAGAAACTCGATGTCTACGTGCCGCATCACGCGGCCAAAGATGCGCCAGTGCTGGTGTTTTTCTACGGCGGCAGCTGGAACAGCGGCGACCGCGAGGACTACAGCTTTGTTGGTGAAGCGCTGGCGTCGCGCAGCATCGTCGCGGTGATTGCGGATTATCGCTTGTATCCACAGGTGCGCTATCCGCTGTTTCTTGAGGACGGGGCCAAAGCCGTGGCCTGGACCAAAGCGCACATTCAGGGATTTTCCGGCGACCCGCAGCGCGTATACCTGATGGGCCATAGCTCCGGCGCCTACAACGCAGCGATGCTGGCGCTTGATCCGCAGTTGTTGGGCAAAGTCGGAATGTCTCCGAAGGAGCTGCGAGGCTGGATCGGTCTGGCCGGGCCCTACGATTTTCTGCCGATCAAGAATCCCGATGTGCGCCCGGTGTTCTTCTGGCCGGATTCACCGCCGCAGTCGCAACCGATCAATCACGTCAGCCGCGCGGCACCGCCAGCGTTGCTGATCGCCGCGAGCGAGGACGAGTTGGTCGACCCGATGCGCAACACCGGCGGCATGGCGCGCAAGCTGCGCGAGGCCCGGGTGCCGGTGCGCGAGTTGTATTACTCGCGGCCCAGCCACATAACGCTGGTGGCGACTCTGTCGCGACCGTTACGCCAGTTGGCGCCGGTGTTCGATCAAGTGGTTTCGTTCATCAAGCACACGCCGACTCAGTGAGCGGTGCCGCTGAACCAGCCGTCGTCACGCCGCAGCCATAGCGCCAGAGCACCGAGGGTCAGGCTGCGCAGGACCATGAACAGCAGGAAGGTAATCCACAGTCCGTGGTTGCCCAGATCCTTGAGCGCCCAGCCGATCGGCAGCAACAACACGACAGTCAGAAGCATCCCATTGCGCATTTCCCGCGCACGAGTGGCGCCGATGAACAGACCATCGAGCAGGTAGCTCCAGACCGCGATCAACGGCAGCACCGCGAGATACGGCAAATAGATGAACGCGGTATCGCGCACGCTCTGGATGTCGGTCTGCATCTCGATGAACAAATGCCCGGCGCACAGGAACAGCGCGGCAAAACCCAGACTCGCCAGCAACGACCAGCCTCCCGCCACCACCAGTGAACGCCGCAGCGCCAGCCGATCACGCGCGCCGATGGCATGGCCGCACAAGGCTTCGACCGCATGCGCCAGTCCGTCCAGCGCATGCGCGGTCAGCAGCAGGCCGTTGAGCAGCAGCGCATTGGCCGCAACCGTCGCATCACCGAGTCGCGCGCCTTGTACGGTGATCAGAAAAAACACCGATTGCAGCGCCAGGCTGCGAATGAAGATATCGCGATTGACCGCCAGCAGCGGGCGCCAGCTCTGCCACACCTTCAGCGCGGCCCAGGCGATGTGCCCGGGATAGGCGCGCAAGGCTTTGCGGGTCAGTAGCAAACCGACCAGCGCGCCGCTCCATTCAGCAATCACCGAAGCGCGGGCCGAGCCAACCACGCCCCAGTCCAGACCCATGACGAACCACAGATTGAGGACGATATTGATCAGATTGGTACTGAGCAGAATCGCCAGCGGCGCCCGTGCGTTCTGGGTGCCGAGGAACCATCCGACCAACGCATAACTGGCGAGTGCTGCGGGCAAGCCGAACAGGCGCGTGTGGAAGAAGTCGCGGGTCAGTTGATCGAGCTCTGCCGAAGGCTGCATGAAGTGCAGCGCCACGCCGCTCAGGGGTACGCCCAGGGTGCCGAGCAGCAACGACAGTCCCAACGCCAGCACCAAGCCTTGCAACAGAATCTGCCGCAACGCCGCGCCATCACTGCGCCCGGCGGCTTGCGCAGCAAAACCGGTGGTGCCCATGCGCAGAAAACCCATGGCCCAGGCCAGAAAGGTATACAGGCTGGCGCCCACCGCCACCGCGCCCAATTGATGGGCGTGGGGCAAGTGGCCGATGACGGTGCTGTCGACCAGCGCCACCAGCGGTACGGAAATGTTGGAAAGGATCATGGGCGCGGCGAGCGCCCAGACCCGGCGATGGGTCGGGCGGTCGCGCCAGTCGGTGATCAGGTTGGGCATGCGGGCTCCTTGGGAGCGAGCATTGTAGCGATTCACTTGGGAAATGCTTTGGCTGTGAAATCCAACCCCCTCACCCCAGCCCTCTCCCCCAAGGGGGCGAGGGGGAAAGGGGGCCGATCTCGATCAGGGTGGCGATTTATATTCAACCGGAAAATTTCAGGTCGATGTAACCCGAGAGACACTTCGGTCAGTCCCCTCTCCCACCGGGAGAGGGCTAGGGTGAGGGGCTCTTCAAAGCGACTAATGAATAATCCAGCTCAACAACCACAACCCCAGCAACAACCAGATAATCCCCGCAATAATCGAAGCATTCATGAACGCCCGAATTGCCGACCACAACAGCATCAGCCCGACGATCAACGCGATGATGCTGATGATCGATGTGTCCATCCCCAGCGTCTTCGACAATCCGTCGACAAAGTTGCTGCCGGCATTACTCAGCAGATTGAACAGCCCGCTGAGGCCATCAACAATAAAGCGGATAACCGAACCAAGTGCCTGGCCGAGCCATTCGAAAAAGCTTTCTACCTGCATGTGAGCATCCTGAAATTGGGCAATGAGCCTTGGGCCGCAGCGGCGGCGGCTGTAGGAGCTGCCGAAGGCTGCGATCTTTTGATCTTTTGATTTTGAAGCATCGCAGTCTACGCGAGCTCCTACAACCCCTTGCCTTCCCCCCGCATCCCCCCGAAGCTATACGCCTTCAGGAGAACCCGATGAACCTTGTTGAACTGACCGAACGCCTGCACGCCATTCGCGACCGTAATGACTGGCGGCAATTTCACAGCCCGAAAAACCTCGCCATGGCCGCCAGTGTGGAAATGTCCGAGCTGGTGGAAATCTTCCAGTGGCTGACTGAAGACCAGTCGCGCCAGTTGCCGGCAGACAAACTCGCCCACGCCGGGCAGGAAGTCGGCGACATCGTTTTGTATCTGTTACTGCTGTGTAGCGAATTGGGCCTGGACATGAATGAAGTGGTGCGCAGCAAACTCGCCGACAGCGAACGGCGGTTCAGCTGATGAGCGACCGTCATTTCGATCAGTTGGCGACCCGTTTCGCTGAAAAAATCTACGGCGGTGCCAAAGGCGCAATCCGCCTCGCCGTGTTGCAGGCCGACCTCGCCGAAGCCTTGCCGGATCGCCCGTTACGCGTGCTGGATATCGGCGGCGGTCTCGGTCACATGTCGCTTTGGCTGGCCGAGCGTGGGCACGACGTCACCTTCACCGAGCCTGCCGAACCGATGCTTGAAGGCGCGCGCCAGCGTTTCGCCGAGGCCGGGCAAACCGCAACGTTCATTCAGGCGCCGTGGCAGGAACTGCTCGGCCAACTCACCGAACCCTATGACCTGGTGATCTGCCACGCGGTGCTCGAATGGCTGTCCGAACCGCACGCGATTCTGCCGGTGCTGCACCAACTGACCAAGCCCGGCGGCTGGCTGTCGCTGGCGTTCTACAACCGCGATGCGCTGATTTACCGCAATCTGCTCAAAGGCCATTTCAAGAAAATGCGCAAGAACGACATGGCCGGCGAGAAGCAAAGCCTGACGCCGCAGCAGCCACTCGATCCGCGTGAATTGGCAACGCAACTCGCAGGGTTGTGGCAGGTCGAAAGCCAAAGCGGGGTGCGGGTTTTCCACGATTACATGCCGGTGGAGTTCCAGAACCGCGTCGAACTGGCGGATTTGCTGGAGATGGAGCTCGCTCACCGTCGCCACCCAAGCTTCGCCGGGCTTGGGCGTTACTTGCACTGGATCTGCCGGCCGATCTGATCGGAGCGCGAAATGAAAGCTCATGCTGGATTGTTGCTGATCTGTCTGGGGTTGGCTGCCTGCCAGGGCAGCAACCCCTATGTCGCGCAGTCCCGGCCATTGCCGCCGGCACCGCCGCAAGCCGCCAACACCTTCGACCGCAGCGCCTACCCGGCACCGCCCCGCGATTACGGGCGCTACCGCAGCTGGGCGTGGCTCAACGGACGCATGCCGCCGGGCACGGCGTGGGCGGATTCGGCGCAAGTCGCCGAGGCGGTCAGCAGTGCCCTCGATCAACGCGGCTTGCGCCCGCTGCATGACAATCGTCCGGCCGACCTGTTCGTCAGCGCCAACCTGCGGCTGGAAACCCGTATGCGTCAGGTGCAGGACGATTACGGTTACGGCGGCGGGTACTACGGCGGCGGTTATGGCGGCTATGATCGTTATGGCCGCGGTTACGGCGTGTACAACTCGGTGCCGATCGTGCGCACTTACCAAGAGCAGGTCGTGGTGGTGCAGGTCGATCTGTTCGATGCCGGCACCGGCCAGCCGGTCTGGAGTTCGAGCGCTGAAACCGCCAACAAGGGCAGCCAGACTGATCGTACCGATGCGATTCGAGAGGCTGTGGAAAAGGCTATGTCGGCGTATCCTCCGAGTTAGCTTCCCGCCTGTGAGTGGAGAAAAACCATGTTCCGCCGTCTCGCTCTACTGGTAATGGCCGCGCTGCTAAGCGCTTGCGCCTCCAACCAGGTCAATCACGACTTCGACGCCAGCCGCGACTTTGCTGCGTATCGCAGCTGGAGCTGGAAAGACCCCGCCCTGCAATATCGCCCCGACGATCCGCGGATCAAGAGTGATCTGACCGAACAACGCATCCGCCAGGCCGTGGCCGATCAACTCGACCAGCGCGGTTTGCGCCCGGCAACCAACGGCGCCAAGGCTGATCTGAATGTGCAGACCTACCTGATCGTCGAGGATCGCCAGCAACAGGTCACCACCAACTACGGCGGCGGCTGGGGCGGTCCATGGAACGGCTACTACGGCGCGCCGATGTACAACGAAACCCGCAACATCACCTACAAAGTCGCGACCATTCAGGTCGACCTGCTCGACGGCAAGGACGGCAAACTGGTATGGCGCGGCAGCGATGAACAGATCATGAGCAGCACGCCGAACCCTGCGGATCGCAGCAATGCCGTTCGCGAAACGGTGGGGCGGATTCTCGCGAACTATCCACCGCGTTAATTCGCAACCGTGTCTACACTCAACTTCACCAATGGAGGTAGCGCTCGGCTGTGCGCCGGCAAAGGAGTGCGCGATGTCGCCTCGTTCTCGAATTTGCGGCCCGGCTCGGCAACGTGGGGCGATCGGCTTGACCGCCGCGTTGACCCTCGGCATGGCCCTGATGTTCATCCTCGTGGTAGTCGACAGCGGCCGTTTGTATCTGGAAAAACGCAACCTGCAACGGGTCGCCGACGTGGCCGCCCTTGAAGCCGCGACCCGTGGCGGCAATTGCAGCGCTGGCGCCACGGCCAATGCTTACGCCCTCGCCAGCGTCATCCGCAACGGCTTTGCGATCCCCAGCGCTGGCCGTACGTTGGCCGTGGCTTGC
Organism: Pseudomonas sp. TWP3-2; assembly: GCF_049897765.1. Taxonomy (NCBI): domain Bacteria; kingdom Pseudomonadati; phylum Pseudomonadota; class Gammaproteobacteria; order Pseudomonadales; family Pseudomonadaceae; genus Pseudomonas; species Pseudomonas sp. TWP3-2. Next base: position 651,021 of record NZ_JAFCWW010000001.1, read on the forward strand.
GGCGCACTGACACTTGATGCGAGCAATTTTCGTGTGTTCACCGCCAACGCCGCCAGCACGCAAGCGATCCGCGTGATCGTCACGCACGCCGTGACACAAAGCGTTGCCGGCGGGATTGGCGCGCTGTTCGGCGGGGCAGGGCGCAGTGCTACCGTCACCCTCAGCGCCACTGCGGTCGCCGCGTTGCCGCCGCCGCTGGCCTCATTGACCATCCGCAGCACCGCACTGAGTGTCGACACCGCCAAGTCCGCCGCGCTGAATGCGTTGTTCGGTGGATTGCTCGGCGGCAACCTCAATCTCAGCGCCGTGAGCTGGAACGGCATGGTCAACACCAACATCAATCTGCTGGGCTATCTGGACCGGTTGAAGGTCGATATCGGCCTGAGTGCCGGCGGCTACGATCAAGTGCTCGGCAACACCATCGCCGTCAGCCAGTTGATCCAGACTGCGATCAACATCCTCGACCCCAACGGCACGCTCGGCGCCACGGCGACCATCATCGGCTTGCAGGCGATCAAAGCCGCGGCCGGTGCGACGCAAGTGGTGCTGGGCAAACTGCTGAATGTGCAGGCCGGCACTCAGGCCTCGGCGCTGGCGGTGGACCTGAAAGTGTTCGACCTGATCGAAGGCTTCGTGCAACTGGCCAACAAGCAGAACGGCCTGGTGGCCAACCTGCCGATCAATCTCGCCGGGCTGGCGCAGATCACCGCGCGGGTGCAGGTGCTGGAACCGCCACAACTGTCGGCGATCGGTGATCCACGGCTGGCCGCGCAAAACCCCTTGGGACCCAACCGGATCTATGTGAAAACCGCGCAGGTGCGCACGCTGCTGTCGATCAATCTGCCGATCCTCGATTCGATCCTGAACCTGGTCAATGCGGTCACGGATCTGGCGGCACCGTTGACCAACACCCTCAATGCTCTGTTGCATCTGAATCTGGTCGGCGTGATCGATTCTCTGGGCTGCGCTCTTGGCGCGCCGTGCGAGACGCCCTCGATTGTCCTGCTGCCGGGGCCGATACGCCTCGACGTGGCGCTGGATGTGGCGGCGGCCAATAGTTATGTCACGGCGTTCAGTTGCCTGACCCCGACCAACAAAACCCTGACCACCAACACCACAACCGCCGTGGCCAATCTGCGCATCGGCAATATCGATCCCGCCACCGCGTTCGGCAACAACACCACTCCGCCGAATATCGTGGTGCAGCCGTTGAAGATCATCGACATCGGAGTGAAGACTTGCCGACGCTTTCTGATCCTGCCGGTCAGTTGCGATCCGCGCATCCCCAGCGTGGGCGGAGGGCTGGATATTTCCGCCGACACCACCATCGGCCAGAACGCCAATACGCCGCACGTGTACTCCGCGCCGCCTGCCGCCAGCCTGCCGGAAATCAATCAAGCGCCGTTCTACTACTCGTTCAGCACCACTAATGTGGTCAGCAGCCTGGGTGACACCTTGGGCAATATCAATCTCAACATGCACGGGCCGAACGGCAGTCTGGTCGGTGGGCTGGGGGCGATTCTGACCACGGTGAAAAACCTGTTGGTGACCGCGATCAACACCGTGCTCGGGCCGTTGCTGGATACCTTGATCAACACCTTGCTGGTCAGCCTGGGTATCGACCTGAACAAGGTTGAGGTCGGCGCCAACCTCAGTTGTCAGTCGGGTCGGGCGACGCTGGTGATTTGATCATCGACGGCCATCGGCAACTCGATACAGAACCGCGCACCGTCGTCGCCGTTGCGCACGCTCAGACGTCCGCCCATGTTTTCGACGATGCCGTAACTCACCGACAAGCCAAGACCGGTGCCGACGCCCACCGGTTTGGTGGTGAAGAACGGCTCGAAAATCCGCTCCAGCAAGCGCGGATCGATGCCGCCGCCATTGTCCTCGACCCACAGGCGTACGACGTGCTCGTCATGTTCGGCGAGCACACCGATCCATGGCTGGAAGTCGCGATTCGCCTCGCGTTTGCTCAGCAGCGCGTCGCGCGCATTGACCATCAGGTTGATCAGCACTTGCTCGAGTTGATCGACGTAACCGCGAACCTGCACCTGAAAATTCGCTTCGCTGACGCGCAGCTCGACACCTTTGCCACGCAGTCCCTCGGACAGCAGCGACAGGGTGCCTTCAATCGCATCAAGGGGATTGAACGGCTGCTGTTCGATTTCCGAACGCCGGCCAAACACGCGCATGTGATCGACCACCCGCGCCGCTCTTTGCACTTGAGCGTCGATGCGGTTGAGCTTGTCGGTCAGGTAGTCGATCTCCACCTCGCCTCTGCCCAGGCGTTTGAGCACGTTGACGATGGCCATGCGCATCACGTTCAGCGGCTGATTGATTTCGTGGGCCAGCCCGGTGGCCATCTCGCCGAGGGTGGCCATTTTCGCGCTCTGGGTCAGTTGCTGTTGCGAGCGCCGCACCTCCGTGTTGTCGCGGCCCACCGCCTGTATTTCAAGCAAGCGGCCCTGTTTGTCGAATATCCCGCGATCCGACCAGATCCACCAAGCATGTTCGCGACCCGGCAGCCGCAGACTGATTTCGGCGCTGCTCACCGGCACTTCCGGCGTGAGTTGCGCAAGGCGCTGGACGAATGCTTCGCGCTGCTCGTCCGACATCCAGCTGCCCAGATTGACCCCCGGCAGTTGTTCCGGCGCGCACTCCAGATACGCTGCCAACGGCCGGTTGCCGAAGGTCAGAGTCAGATCCGGGTAGTAGCGACAGATCATCGCCGGTGAGTCCTCTACCAGAATCCGGTAGCGTTCCTCACTGGTCTTGATTTGCTCGGCGGCGAGGGTGGCTTCGGTAACGTCCAGCCACAGCCCGACGGCTTCCACTGGCAGCCCGAGGTCGTCACGCAGCAGCTTGGCCTCATCCAGCAGCCAGTGCGCCTGGCCCTGAGCATCGAGCACGCGATAGCGCGCGCTCACTGAACCTTCGCGCAGCAGTTGCCGCGTGCGCTCGAAGTAGCGCGCACGATCATCCGGGTGCACGTGCTCGACCAGCGCACCATCCACGCAATCGGCAAGACTCCAGCCCAGCAGCGGTTGCAGGCTGGCGCTGAAAAAACTCGGTTGCAGTGCACCTTCGACATAGCGCTGCACATAGATGACCGCCGGTGAACTGGCGATCAGGTTGTCCAGCCGCGCATGGGCGGCGGCGGCTTGCTGTTGCTGGTTCTTGATGTCGCTGATATCCAGCATGAAACCGACCAGGCGCCGCTCGGCGCCAATCCCCAGCGACTGGCCCTGCACGCGATACCACAATGCTTGCGGCTGCTCGCTGCGTTGCAGGCGCACACACAATTCCAGCGCCAGCCCTTCGTCCTGCAAGGCTTGCAGACGGCTGCGCAACTCCTCGCGGTCGGCCGGATGCACGTGGGTGAACCAGTCCTGAACCGGCAGTCGAGCGGTGCTCAGGCCAAGATTCTCGGCGAGGGCGGGGGCGAGCAAAACTTCGCCGCTGTCGCGGAACAATTCCCACCAACCGGTGCCGAGCAGGCTTTGCAGAATCTCCAGACGTTGTTGCTGCAGATGATGTTGATGTTCGCGCAGCCGCTCCAGCAGCGGCGCGGCCACGGCAGCTGCCAGTTGCAGCCAGTCCTGGTCGCTCAGATCTGCCGCATGTTGCTGCGCATCGAAGCATCCGCAGAGCAACCACGCGGCCACGCCGTGAGCATCGCGGTAGGGCGTGGCCAAGCCTTCGCTGAGGCCGAATACGCCGCTCAGCAGGTGATGCTCGCCCGGCAGCACGCGTTGTGCTGCCGCGCCGTTCAAGCTATCGAGTCCGCTGCCCAGACGTTGCGCCGGGCGCCACAACTGCGGCGCCTCAGGCGCATGGTAATGCTGATGAATCTGCCAGCTCAGGGACTGCTCATCGAGCAACGCTACCGCCATGCAGGGAATGTGCAGTTGCTGACTCAGGCGCTGCAACTGCTCGCCGAGTACCTCCGGCAAACGTGCGAAGCTGCACAGACGCAGTTGATCGCGGATCTGCCCGGCCAGCCATTGGCATTGTTCGCGACTGCGCGCCTGTCGCCGTTCGTCCAGCAGGTCGCCGATGTCCAGCAGTTGCAGAAGCCAGCCGCGCGCCTGCGGTTGCACCCAGCCACGCAGGTGCAGGGGCGGGCCGGCAAGGCTGAAAAAATCCAGATCGAGCGACTGCCCCTGCCACTCAGCGGGCCGGCCTTCGACCGCAAGATTGCTGTGCGGCAGCAGATAATCCAGCAGATGCGCGTTGCCGGCAGCCGACAACGGTTGCGCCAGCAGATGGCGCAATGGCCCGGTCAAGTGCATGACCTCGCCGCCGTCATTCAGATGCAGCTGCAAACCGACACTCTGCACGCCGGGGACGTCCACAAGCTCGGCGGGTGTGGACGGTTGACGGTTGAGCAAACGGTCGAACAGCTTGTCACCGGCACTCAAAATTGCAGGCTCGAACTGGCGGTGAGATTGGCCGGCAGACGCGGCACTGCGCCGATGCCAGGCAGCACCAGAAATGGCAGCGCCTGATTGAGCTTGCTGGTCGGGTAATTGATGCGCACCGTCAGCAAGCCGCCGACGTACGTCACGGTGGCGTCGGTAGTCGCATTGAAATTCAACGACGCAGGCAGCCACGCCAGGCGACGGGCCAGCTCGGTTCTGGCGACTGTCTGGACGGCGGTCGCGTAGTTGGCGGTCGATGGATCCAGCGCCACACTGCGACGCACGGCTTCCGAGGTCGATTGGGTGAACGCCTGCATCAGCAGCATCGGCAGGCTGTAGCTGACGATTCCGTAGAACACCGCGAAGAAGATCACGAATACCAACGCGAACTCGATCGCGACGGCACCTTTTTGTTTGCGCGGGAGGGCGTTTTTCATGAGTGCGTCTACCCTGACTATCACTACGTAATGTCAGCATAGAATCATTCAGCCAAAACGGACGTTTTTTACCGGATGCACAGCTTGGTCCTCTTGCTCTGGCTGACGCTTTGCGCGGCACAGGACGCCCGCGAACGCCATATCGGCAACAGCCTGACGCTGGGCATTGGCGGGTTGGCGTTGATTTATCTGCTGGTCACCGGCAGCACCTGGCTGGGCGCCAACGCTGGACAGGCTGCCTGGGCCGTGCTGTTGGCGTTGGCATTGACATTACCCGGTTACGCGTTGCGCCGATTGGGCGGCGGCGATGTGAAATTAATGACAGCACTGGCTCTCGCGACGGACGGTCAACACCTGCTCGGCGCCTTTATCGGCGCCGCGCTGGCGAGTGCAGTGTGGATGCTGCTTGTGCCAAAACTCTGGCTGCATGCAAGTCAACGGCTTAGAGAACATTTACGAAATTTCAGCCCTGAACTGTCAAAAAAGCTGCCATTTGCGCCGTTCGTGCTGATTGGCACGCTCCTGACTGTGTTGTGGATCCATTAGTCGCCAGTCGCCACTACTGCTATGTACATAGTCGGAAAGTACGTCTACTTTCAAATGAGCAGTTATACAGCTATCGACTGGCAGTACAGGAATGGTCAGCTTTGGCCTGGGCATGGAGTGGCACGTGAACAAGTTTACGTCGGCAGTAAAAGTCTTGGTGGTCGACGATCAACCGTTGATCGTCGAGGAACTGTGTGAATTTCTGGAAAGCAGCGGTTATCGCTGCGTCCCTTGCGAATCCAGCAAGCAGGCGATCGAGCGTTTCAGCGAAGACGCAACGATTGGTCTGGTGCTGTGCGATCTGCATATGCCGGACATGGACGGCATCGAACTGGTGCAGGCGTTGCAGCGCCTGGCCGGTAAACAGCGGGTGTTCGAGGCGATCATGCTCACTGGTCGCGCTGACAAGCAGGACGTGATCAAGGCGTTGCGTGCGGGGATTTCCGACTATTACCAGAAGCCGGTCAATCTGGATGAATTGCTCGAAGGCTTGCAGCGTCAGGAAGTGGTGTTGCAGGAGCGGCACAAGACTTTGCAATTGGGACACTTGAATCAGAAGCTGCAGGATCTTTCGTCGTCGATCGATGATTTGTATCAGGATCTGGACAAGGTTCGGCGCGGGCCTGCGCCTTCCGAACAAATGCAGGGTGAAGGTGGTGAGATGCCGGCGATCTTTGCGCAGTTGTCGCCGCGTCAGCTGGATGTGGCGCGGTTGGTGGGCAAGGGGCAGACCAATTACCAGATTGCCTGTGAGTTGGGGATTACCGAGAACACGGTGAAGTTGTATGTGTCGCAGGTTTTGCGTTTGACGCATATGCATAATCGGACGCAGTTGGCTTTGGCTTTGTCGCCTTCTTCGGCTCGGCAGCGGGTTACGGCGCATTAGACTCGGTGGCTTTTGGGGTTTTGGGTGTATATCCGTTGCTGCGGGTGTTGCGGCTGACGGTTTCGCCCTGACGGTCGACTCCCTTTGGCAGACGCCCCAAAGGAAGCAAAGGTCTTTACCCTGACGTTCGGCCCGCTCGCTTAGGCTCGGGGTTCCTTCGCTCCGGTATTCATCCGGGGGCATCGCCTCCGGTTTGCTGCGCTGCACCTCCTCTCGATGTGTTCGACTTCGTCGAACGGCGCTGCGCGCCCACCCCCGGATAAATCCCTCCACTCAGCCTGCCGATGGGCGCTTGAGATCAAAAGCGGTACTTGAGCTAACGCTCATCGTGTTGAGTGGTGGTGGGGCAAGATCTGGAGCGGATTGGGTGGCTTTTGAAATTCGAATTCACATCGGTATTTCACGTCGGCGTACCTCTTCCAAACACCTCGGTCAGTCCCCTCTCCCTCCGGGAGAGGGTTAGGGTGAGGGGCTTTTGACTGTGGCGTAATCTTCGTTAACCCCCCGAGCCGCTATCCACTTCCCCACCCTGATCCTGATCAAAAAACTCCGGAATCTCATGCGTATAGCTCTTCAACCAGCGCTGCATGCTCAGCTCGCGCTCGGTCGGGGTGCTGGTCTGCGGTTTGGGTGAGGCGACTTTGTTGCGGCTTTGCAGCAGTAGCCAACCTTCGGTTTCCTGTTGTTGCGCGGAGGCGGGGCCGGGGTCGATGGCGTGGGCGGTCAGGGGCAGGGTGAGCAGGGTGAGACAGAGCGCGGCGGCTTTCATGGCGGGCCTCGTTATTGGAGCATCGCGGTGGCGGCTGCGGTGGTTGGGCTTGGGGTTTTGAGTTTTTCGGCGCGGGTCTGGGCTTCGCTGAATTGTTCGGGGCTGAGGTTCAGGCGGCTGACCAGTTCGGCGGCGCGGGTCCAGTCGTCCTGGTACAGCAGCAACGTCACCAGGTTCAGTGCGGCCAGTTGATCGCCTTGCTTGAGTTCCATCGCGGTGAGGAATTCGAAGCGTGCGTCTTCGAGGCGCAGTTGGTTCAGGTAGACCACGCCGAGGTCGTTGCGGATTTTTTCGTCGGTCGGTGCCAGGCGTGCGGCGCGTTGCAGGTGGGCCTGAGCCAGACCGTAGTCGGATCGGGCGGCGGCGAGTTGGCCGAGGCCGTGTTCGGCTTCGGCGGCCAGGCAACTGCCGAGCAGGCTGCGATACAAAGGTTCGGCTTCGCTGCGTCCGAGCAAGCGGTAGACCTTGGCTTTGCGCAGGCGCACGTCGGCGAGGTTGTCCGGAAGGCTTTGCAGGTTGGCCAGGCTGGCGTGCAGTTTGCCGTCCTTGGCCATGTCGTCGGCAAGGGTCAGCGACAGTTGTTGCTCCTGGCTCAGTTGGCCGCAACTGACGTTTTGCGTCAGGGCTTGCCAAGGCGCTTGTCCGTTGGTGGCGCAGCCACCGAGCAGCAGCAGGGTCACACCGGCAATCATTGCTTTCATCACGATCCCTCTAGGAGCCCAACGCGCGCGCCAGGGCACTGAAGCCCGGGCCGGCGAGGACGATCAACAGTGCCGGGAAGAGAAATATCATCATCACGACGGACATTTTGGCGGACATTTTCGAGATGTATTCCTGCAGCCGTGTCAGGCGCCGGTCATCGAGCAGTTGCTTGAGCGCGAGCAGCGATTTCATTGCGCCGCCGCCCTGCTGCAGCAGTTGCTGGAGGATCACGCAGGTGTCGGTGAATTCATCCACCGCGAGCAGGCGCGTGGCCTTGTTCAGTTCTTCGCCCAGCTCTAGCCCTGAATCGACGCGGGCCAGCACCAGGCGCAACTCTTCGGTCAGCACCGGCAGCAGCGACCGCGCTTCATGGCTGAGTACGCGCAGTGCCTGTTCCACCGCCATGCCTGATTCGAACAGGATGCGCAGTAATGGAATGAAGGTCGAAATCTCCGTGGCCAGTTGTTGCTGGCGGCGATTGGCGGCCCACGCCAGCAGGCGTTTGGGCAGCAAGTAGCCAATGCCGACCGCGAACAGCGGCGCGATCCACTGGCGTTCGGCGTTTGCAAACAGCACCCCTTGCACGAGCACCGCCACGGTCAGCAACAACAGCGGCGAGCCGATCTGGCAGGCGGCGAACAGCGAGCGCTGGCGGGCGCTGCGCCAGCCGAGGCGGTTGAGCAGCGTCTGGGTTTCGGTGTCGAGCTTCACTGCACGCTGGCCGAGAGTGCTGTCGCCGAGCACTCGCAGCAAGTTGCCGAAACGGTTGTCGCGCAGCAGGTCGCCTTCCAGGCGCCGGTTGACCTGTCTTGTGCGGCGGCGTTGATCGAGCAGGCCGCTGATCAGCAGCAGCGCTGCACCGAGCATCAACAGGGCGCTGATCATCAAGGGCATGGTCATAGGCTGCGCAACATCCGCCAGAGCATCAGGCTGCCGAACACCTGCAAGCCGAACGCAGTAGCGAGCATCATCTGTCCGGAATGGTCGTTCCACATCGCGATCAGATAGCGCGGATTGGACAGTAGAAAATACCCGGCCAGCCCGACTGGCAGCAGCCCCAGAACCCACGCGGTGATCCGGGTTTCGCCGGTCATGGCGCGCAGTTGCCGCGAGGCCTGATCGCGTTCGCGGATCATCTTGATCAGGTTCTCCAGCAGTTCGCTGGCGTTGCCGCCGTAGCGGTGATTGACCTTCAGGCCGACCGCGAACAGGCGCAGTTCATCCTTCTCGTACAGCTCCGCCAGATCGGCCACCGCCTCCGGCAGACTCACGCCCAACTGCACGTTGCGCTGCACCCGGCCCATGGCGTTTTTCAGCGGATCTTCGCTGGCGTCGATGGCGCCCAGCACTGCGTCGGCCAGGGTGCGTCCGGACTTCAGGCTACGCACCGTGTGGTCGAGCAGTTGCGGCAGTTGTTCGATCATCCGCCGCAGCCGCCGCTGGTAACGCCAGCTGATGTACAGCCGCAACCCCAACGGCGGAATCACCAACAACAGCAGCAAACCGATCCAGCCACCGAGGATCAGCCCGAGCAAAATACCCAGCCCCCACAGTAGCAACCACAGCCCCAGGCGCTCTGTCGGACGGCCGAGGCCGGCGCGCAGGAAGGCTCGTTCCAGACCGGCCCAGCGCTGGCTTTGTGTAGTGAGTTGCGGTTGCCCCTGATTCAAACGATCGAGTACGCGCTCGGTGCCGTTCTGGCGCCAGCCGTTGTAGAACAGGCGCAGTGACAGGCCCAGCAGCGCGAGGCAGATCAGGATCAGCAGCAGCGGTTTGAGCATGCGTCGGCCCTCAATGCGGCAGCGTCGGTTCGCGACGCAGTTTGTCGCCGGCCGGGTTGATCGCCTCGCGCAGGAAGCCGAACCCGCTGCGCCGGTCGAGCCGGAACAAGGTGTTGGTGACGTACACGTCGTCGCGCACACCGACCACTTCCACCACTTCGCTGACGCAGCGCCGGCCATCGGGCATGCGCGTCAGTTGAATGATCACGTCGAGCGCGGCGCAGATCATCTGGCGCAGGGTGCGTTCGGCGATAGTGCGCCCGGTCAGGCCCACCAGCGTCTCCAGGCGCAGCAAGGCATCTTGCGCATTGTTGGCGTGCACGGTGCTCATCGAACCGTCGTGGCCGGTGTTCATCGCGGTCAGCACATCGACCACTTCAACCCCGCGAATCTCACCGAGGATGATCCGGTCAGGGCGCATGCGCAGGGCGTTGCGGATCAGGTCGCTGGACTTCACTTCACCGTGGCCCTCGGCATTCGGCGGGCGGGTTTCCAGGCGCACGACGTGCGGATGACCGAGCTGCAATTCGGCGACGTCTTCGATGGTCACCAGCCGTTCATGCGGATTGATCAACTGGCTGAGAATGTTCAGCAACGTCGTCTTGCCGGTGCCGGTGCCGCCGCTGATCAAAATATTGCAGCGTTTGCCGACCGCTTCTTCGATAAAGTCGAAGATCGCCTGATCGATGGTCTGCATCGCCATCAGGTCGGTACTTTTGAGCATGTCCTTGCGAAATTTACGGATCGACAGGCATGGCCCGTCGAGGGCAATCGGCGGGATGATCGCGTTGACGCGACTGCCATCCGGCAGGCGTGCATCGACCATCGGCGACGACTCGTCGAGGCGCCGGCCGAGCGGGGCGAGGATGCGTTGCATGACGCGCTCGACGTGATGCGCATCGATGAAACGCAGGTCGCTCAGGTGCAGCACGCCGTCACGTTCGATGAACACCCGGTGCGGGCCGTTGACCAGAATCTCGGTCACGGCCGTGTCGCGCAGCAGCACTTCGAGCGGGCCGAACCCGGTCAACTCATCGACGATCTCTTCGGCGAGGCGCTCCATTTCGTAACGCGAAATCGCCAGGTGCAGACGCGCGATGTATTCGGCGACCTTGTCGATGACAAATTGCGCCAGCACCTGTCGCGAACCTTCCAGCAGGTTTTTTCCCGACTCTTCGATGGCGTCGATGATGTAGCGATGCAGCACCAGTTTCAGGCCATCGTGATCGGTATTGCCAGTCACGGGGCGCTGTGGGCCGCCGAACAGTTGCTCGCCGCTCATGATGTGCCTCGCAAGCGGTTGAACCAGTTGACCTTGGGTTTGGCCAGCCCTTCGGAGCGTTTCGCCAGCCGTTCGCCAAGGGTGCGCAGGCTTTGGCTGAGTGCTTCACGCGGCGCCAGTTCGAACAGACTTACGCCTTGGTTCTTGGCGTTGAGGCGAATCTCCGGGCTGTAGGCAAGGACTGCGATGACTTCCAGGCCAAAGGTTTTGCCGAGGGTGTCGGAGTCCGGCGCAACGTTGCGCAGATAACGATCCACCAGCAATCGGCCATGGTCGAGTTTCATGCCTTTTTCGCGCCACAGATTGAGCACCGCCAGATTGCGCCGGCAGTCGAGCACGCTTTGATCGGTGTACCACAGCAACTTGTCGCAATGGCTGACGAAGGTGCGCAATGCATCGCTGTCGGGTTGCCCGGTGAGGTTCACCACGATGTGCTGAAAATGCTGCCGCAAGGCACTGAGCAACATGTACAGCTCGGCTGCGCTGGTGCGCTCCAGCGGTTCGTCGCCGGGCGCATAGGCGAGAATGCGCAGGCCGGCCTCGGCACTGGTGAAGGCGCTGTCGATCAGCGTCGAGTCGAGGCGACGCAAGTGGCGCAGCGCGTCGCCGAAGAAAAACGAACTCTCCAGCCCCAGCAACGCGAGACTGTCGCCGCGCGGCAGGCCAAGGTCGAGCAGCAACGTCTGCTGGCCGCTCTTCTGCACCACCAGCGCCATGTGATTGGCGAGCAGCGCGCCATCGGCATTGCTCTGGATGCCATACAGCACGGTCAGACCACCCAGTTGGGCATTCTGCGCCACCGCTGGCAGGCGTTTGCTCAGCCGTCGCACCAGTCCGGCGACTTCACTGGAGCGCGATCCATAAGCGACAAAATCCCGCGCCCCGGCACGCATTGCGTTGAGTACCAACTGGTTGTCCATGCCGTCACCGAGGGCGACGATCGCCAGCATCGGCTTGGCTTCGAGCACGCCTTCAATCAGTGCACTTTGCGCCACCAGATGCTCACGATCCAGACCGACAAACACCAGGCTGGCGAAGGTCACATCAACCAGTGCGAGCAACTCGTCGAGGCTGCCACTGTCGGCGTTGACCACTTGGCCGAGCGGCGCGAGGGCGCCTTGCAACCACTCAAGGTCAGTGTTGTTGCGAGTGATGGCGAGGAAGGTCTGACTCAGGCTCTGGCTCATTGCGATAACCCGCTGCGTTTATCGAAGTTGCCGTTTTCCAGGAAGTACAGGCGATACCAGTTCGGGTCGTAATTGCGCAGTTTTTCCCCAGGCAGCGATGGCAGCGGCGCGTTGGCGGCCAGCGGTTGCACCAGGTGCGGGGTGACGATCATCAGCAGTTCGCGCTCCTCGCGGTTGATCGACGAGTTGCGGAAAAATGCGCCGAGGATCGGGATGTCGCCCAGCCCCGGAAACTTGTTCACCTCTGATGCGTTGCGCGTGCTGATCAACCCGCTGATGACGAAGCTCTCGCCATCGGCCAGGGAGATGCTGGTGTCAGTGCGGCGGATGGTGAAGGCCGGCACCGTGGTCCCGCCGATGGTCACACCGTTGTTGTAGTCCAGTTCGCTGACTTCCGGAGCAACCTTGAGCGCGATGCGGTTTTGGCTGACCACCGTTGGCGTCAGCGTCAGGCGAATGCCGAACTCTTTGTATTCGATCGAATAGCTGTTGCTGTTGGCACTCGGCACCGGGATCGGCACTTCGCCGCCGGCGAGGAAACTCGCGCTCTGGCCACTGATTGCTACCAGGCTCGGTCGCGCCAGGGTGTAGGCGAAACCGCTGCCCTCCAGTGCGTTGACGATGCCGAGGAATTTGCTGCTGCCGCCGCCCCAGACAATGTTGAACATGTCGTTGGCCAAGGGAATGCTCGGTACCGCGATGCGCGGATCGGGCAGGTTGCGCAACGGCACAAACCCGGGGGTGACAGCCGTATTCGGGACGGTGCCCGGCCCGCCGAACAGAAAGTTGTTCGAGCCTTTACCGTAAATCGAGGTGCCGGCCTCTTTGAGTTTGGTGCGGCTGACTTCGACGAAGCGAATGTCGGTCTGCACCTGCGACGGCAGGATGTCCTCTACGCTGGCCGGGGTGGCCACGGCCGTCATCGCCGCGGTGGCCTTGCCTTGCACGAACACCATGCTCTGGCGTGGCGTACTGGAGCAGGCGCTCCAGATCATCAATGTGGTGGCGCCGGGGCCGACGCCCGTGAGTAACACCCCTTGATCGCCGGTCACGCGCACATCGGCAATCTTCGGATCACCGACCGCCACGCGGGTGATCGCCACGGGTGATTGCACTGCCTGTTGCAGGCCTTCTCCGACTTGCAGCACCGCCGGCAACGGCGCGAGCGCGGCACAGTTACTGGCGGCCGCGAGGACGCTGCCGGTTGAAGCAACGCTCAACAGCGAGACCCGGAGCAAGCCGAGGATCAGGGGCGTGAAGCATTTGCGCATGAATGTGCGTCCTTGCTCGATTCAGGGAGTGGGGGCAACGGATTCAGTGCCGCGTATCACTTCCACGGCGGGTTTGCGCGGCGCCGGTTGACTGGCCACGGTGAGTGGTTTGGGCGGCGATGTGAGTGACAGTTGATTGAATTCGATCAGTGCGCGGCGCGGTGTATCGAGGCCTGCGGCGACGTTGTCGTCGCCGGCCCAGTATTTCGCCAGTTGCTGTTCATCGGCGCTGCGCACCGCCAGGCGCAACACCCCGGCGCTGGACGCCAGCATCAAACGATTGAGCAACGCTTCGGGCACCGCCAGCACCACGCTGCGTGCGGCGTTGCGCAGTTGTTCCTGTTTGAGTTTTTCTTCTTCGCTGTGGGCGGGGGTGGCGGGTTGGCCGTTGTTGGTCAGGCCCATCTGATTGCCCACGCTCAATACACGAACCGCCGGTACCACCAACTGCGCGGACGGCTGCGGATTGCTCTCGTCCTTGCGCAGAAACAGCAGCACATCGACGTAGTCCCCCGGCGCCAGTTGGCCGCCAGCGTTGATCACTTCATCTACGGAAACCGCGAGCGCGCGTTCGCCTGGGCGGATCATCCGTGACAGCGGGCTGCCGGCTGCAAAGCTTTCATCGGTCAACCAGGTGCCGGCGCTGAGGGCGCGCCACGGTGTGCGGCCGATCACTTGCTCGACACTGCCCAGACTGCCGGCAGGCGCGGCGCGCAACTTTTCTACGGTGACGTCGGCGGCGCTGATTTTTACGAACGGGGCGATGTCGCGGAGCAGCACCACGACCGGTTGACGGGTCGGATCCTCCACCGGTAACGCGGCAGTGATGGGGGGGGCTGCGGGTTCAGCGGCGACGGTGACGACAGGTTCGGCAGGCGGAGTCTGGCGACTCAGTGTCAGGCCCCAGTAACCGGCAATGATGGCACCGAGCAGCAAGGCACCAGCCAGGCCCAGCGTGACGCGACTGTTCATGATGGCTCTCCCTTTCCCGCTGCACTGATGCTCATGTAAAAACCGTGACTACCAACGAGATGATTTCGCAATCAGACAGCTATGAATCAGTAACTATTTTGCTATTTGAAGGTAGCCCAGCCCGAACAAAACGCCATTAGCAACAGTGAAATATCCTCCGAAAGTAGGGGGCTAAAGCGCCAAACATGGTTTTTTGCGGATGTTTGGCGCGCTACTACTTTGGTGTTAATCCGTTCTTACAGTTGTCGGTCCGGGCATTGCCGACAATGCTGATGCTGGCACAGGGGAATCATGTTGCGAGCACGCAACACCCGGTGTCTTTCAAGGAGAAGTCGCTATGTCCCTTTCGAAAAAAGTCGTGCAGACAATCAAATCCCAAGTCGCTTTTTACAAAGGTCTGGTCAAGGACACCGAGGGCGCCTCGGGTATCGAATACGCAATCATTGCCGGTATGGTGGCGGTGGCGCTGGCGGTGTTCGTGACGCCGATTTCGGCTGCCATCACCACGATGTTCACCACCATTCAAAACGCACTCTGACCGGATGCTGATCATCGGCCGGCAACTTGCGAATGCGCCCAAGGGGTTCTAACGTCAGCGCTAAGTCCATCGCAGGGTTTGCCCATGTCTTCCTCACGTCCGCTCCGCCAGCAGTTGCTTCTTGTCGATGATGAGGAAGATGCACTGCTGGAACTGGCGGAGTTGCTGGAGGGGGAAGACTTCGTCTGTCATACCGCGACGTCGGTGAAACTGGCGTTGCGGCATCTGACTCAGCATCCGGATATTGCGCTGGTGATTACTGATTTGCGCATGCCGGAGGAGAGTGGCATGTCGTTGATCAAGCGGCTGCGTGAGCATACTTCGCGTGCGCATTTGCCGGTGATCGTGACGTCGGGGCATGCGGATATGGAAGATGTGAGCGATATGTTGCGGTTGCAGGTGCTGGATCTTTTTCGCAAGCCGATTTATCACGTTCGGTTGTTGGAGACGCTTGATAATTTGTTTCCCAAGGGGTGAGGGTTTGGGGTGTTGCTGATGGTGGTTCCGCCCTGACGGTCGGGTCACTTTGGCAAAAGCCCCAAAGTAACCAAAGGTCTTTACCCTGGCGTTCGGCCCGCTCGCTGGGGCTCGGGGTTCCTTCGCTCCGGGTTTCATCCGGGGGCATCGCCTCCGGTTTGCTGCGCTGCACCTCCTCTCGATGTGTTCGACTTCGTCGAACGGTCGCTGCGCTCCCACCCCCGGATAAATCCCTCCACTTAGCCTGCCGATGGGCGTTCGAGATCAAGATCAAGAGCTGCAGCCGAGCTAACGCTCATCCTGTTGAGTGGTGGTGGGGCAAAAGCTGGAGCTGGGCGGTTCTAAAATCTGCATTCACCTCGGTATTTCACGTCGACGTATTTCTTGTGGCCACTTCGGTCGGTCCCCTCTACCTCTGGGAGAGGGCTAGGGTGAGGGCCGGTCCTCAGGGCTGATCAAGATCCCTCGAAACACGCAATCCGCTCTGCATTCCATCCGCTTGCGTTTAAAAATGTTTTGAATTTGCCGAACCTTCCCACAAAGTTTTCAGGTTGTCCGTCGGACGTGCGCTCTCTAGTCTTTGGCTGTCGCTGAACTCAGCGATCGGGCGTGAGAACCCGGTAACTCATAGTCATCCAGTGTCCGTACCCGCATAATCGCCGGCAGTGATCCGCTGCTTGTGTATGTGTTATGGCGGCTCTGTGCGGGCAGACTTCGGTCTGGCCGGGTGCCTATGTCCGGTTTTCTCACCCCGCACAAAGCTGCCACCTCTTCGCCGTGTGAGAAACGGCAGGAGATGGCCTGACCTCATAGGTGAAGCGCATGACCAAACCAGTTCCCGATCCACCCGAAGACCCCACCACCCCCCTCGAAGAAGCCCTGCGCATCGAAGACCTCGCCCGCAACCGCGAAGCCATCAAGCGCGCCATCGATTTCTACCTCTGCCCAAGCCTTTCCAAACCCCGGAAGCCGAGCACCATGTTCATGGTCACGCCGAATATCGATACCGAAAGCCTGCTGGCCCACGCCTGTGAATCCCTGGCCTCTGCCAGCACGCTGGCGAGTAACTTTGCCAATCAGTTGAGCGGCGAGCAGCGGCATTCGGCACTGGCGATTCAGCAGATCATCATGCTGGCGGAGTTGGCGGTGAATCGGGCGCTGGATCGGGTTGATCCGCAGACTTAAGCGTTCATTAAGTCGTACCGCGTTATCGTTCATCGCTGGCAAGCCAGCTCCCACAAGGTCATGCGCCATTTTGAAATACGCGCGATTTCTGTGGGAGCTGGCTTGCCAGCGATAGCGGTTTAAAGTTGATAGCTGAAACTGATGCTGTAACGCGGCCGCCGGTTAAACGTGTCCAGCGCCTCATCCGACATCGGCTTGGCCGCTTCCAGCGCCACGTTGTAATACTTCGCATCACCAAACCGTAATCCAATAGCTGCCGAGGACAGGTCGTTGTCTTGCACGGCAAGTTTGTTGAACCAGGATTTCGAGCGGTCGAGCACGACGTACGGTTGCAGGATGCGCACCCAGTTGCCGTCGCGGTTGAAGCTGTAGTTGATCTCGTATGCCACGCCCCAACCCTTGTCGCCGGACGCTTGATCATCGGGATAGCCACGGCCGAAATTCTGTCCGCCGAACACGGCGCGTTCGCTGTCGGGCAGGCTGTCGTTGCTCCAGTACAGCGCAGCCGAGAGCACGCCTTGCCAGTTGTCGAAGAACTTGTCGCTTTGTACCCCCGAGACACGTACGCGGAAGAAGTCCAGGTCGAGTGCGCTGTTGTTGGTTTTCGCGCCCATGCTGTCGAGGCCTTGATAGACGCCGCCGCTGAGGATGCGCAGTTGCCGCGCGTCAGCCTTGCGCCAGTCGCTCTCGAAGGCGAGGGCACGGACGTCGGTGCGCTCTTCGACGCTCAACGGGTAGCCAACAACTTTGTAGCGGGTCTTGTCGTTGACGGCGTACAGGCGTGATCCGGCAGTCAGCAGTTCATTCGAGGCGGCAATCAGCGGCAGGCTGAAACCGATTGAGTAGCGATCATTCTCGCGGTGCGGTTTTAGCTCCAGGCCATTGGCGAGCCGCACGTTGGTGCCGGGGTCGGCGCGGTAGCGCGAGGCCGACAGACTCAGCTGTGTGCCTTCGGCGTCGATGAACTGGTTGTAGTCCGCCCGGTAGTAATGCTCGTCATCATCACCCGGCGGAAACAGGCCGCTGAGTGACAGTTGTTCGCCCATCGAAGTCTGTGAATTGCTGCTGACACCGAGCAGGGCCTGGGTGCCGTTGCGGTTGTCTTCTGTGGTGCTCATGCTGGTGGTAAATGGTTTGCGGCTGGCCTGGGCGATCAACGTCGTGGCGCCATCGGTGGTGCCGGGTGGCGGCACCTGGGCCTGCACGGTAACGCCGGGAATGCGTGTCATCAGCGTGGTGTAGCGCTCGAACGTCTTGCGCGTCAGCGGCCGTTCGGCCTGCATTTTCGCCACCAGTTTATCCAGCAGACTTTTCACCCGGCCGACGTCGCCCTGCAACTGGTAATCCTTGACGTACCCCTCGACCAACACTACCCGCGCCACGCCGTCATCGAAGGTTTGTTGCGGCAAAAATGCGTAGGACAGCAGGTAGCCGTCTTGCTGGTAACGCCGGGTGATATTGCGCGTCGCTTCGATCAGGTCGGCGAGGCTGGTTTCGCGACCGATCAAGGGTTGGTAGATCGCCGCCAGCTCGTTGAGCGGATAGATCGTGCCGCCTTCGATCTGCACGGTTTTCAAATTGATTTTGGTGCCCATCATCAACGGCTCTGCGGCGGCACCCGGTTCCGGCACTTGCAGCGGTGCGGCGGTCGGGCGATAGGCGTCGGCAGGCAGGTTCGGCACTGGCAGGTTGCGGATGGTTTCGTTGCTGTTGAGAAAGCTCGGGAGGGTGTCGGCGAGGGCAGCGGAACTGAGACTGAGGAACAGCAGGGACGCCATAACGCGCATAGGACACTCCATGTTCAGGCCGCAGGAATTGGCGGGTTTCTCCAAAGAAAAAAGCGGAAGACTCGTAGGAATCTTCCGCCCTCAACCAAGCGTAGGCGCTGTAGGTGAGGCCGTCGAATCGGCCAGGTGCAATTCAGCGTTTGTTGCCGCCCAGGGCGCCAGTCAGGCCGCCGAGTACGCCGCCCAGTCCGCCACCGGTGCCGCCAGCAGTACCGCCGTTGACCAGCCCGCCGACAGCGGTGACGGTGTTACCGACTGTGGTGACCGTGTTGCCGACGGCGGTCACTACCGGATTGGCGTTGGTCCCGGCGATGGCACCACCGAGGTTGCCGACAGCGCCGCCGACCTGGCCGGTCAGGCTTGCGACCGGACTGCCGACGCCGGTAACCGCGCCGACGCTCTGGGTCAGGTTGGTGACGGTGGTGGTGACCGGGGCCAGCGCGCCGCCAACGTTAGTGGTGAGTGATGCCAGCGGGGCCGTGGTGGTGGTAATCGGCGTGCCTGAGCCGCCAAGTGCGGTGTTGAGCGAAGACACTACGTTGCCGGCCGAGGCCAGGACGTTGCCGGGCGCTGCGAGGGTGCTGTTGCCGGCGCTCAGGCCAGCGCCGACATTGACTGCCGCGCCACCCACGGTTTGCAGCAGACCCGTACCGCCAAGGCCACCGCCAATACCGCCTCCGGTGCCTGAACCTGTGCCGTTGGCCACCAGACCGCCAGCCTTGCCGACTGCCGTGCCGACATTGCTCAGCGCGCCGCCGACGGTGTTGGTCAGCGCGTTGCCGTTGCCGGCACCGGTGACTTTGTCGCCCACGCCGTCGACGGTCACGCCGACTTTCTGGATCAGACCATTGAGGGGCGCGCCGAGACCCGTGGCACTGCCGAGTTTGTCGGTGGTGCTCTCCACCATGGCGATCACCGGCACCAGTTTGCCGCTGACCTGGGTGGTCAACGAGCCGAGCGGCCCGGTGGTAGTGGCAGTGCTGAGGGTGTCGCCGAGCATCGTGACTTTTTCGCCTACGCCGTTGAGGACCGGTGCCACTTTTGTCACTACGCCGCCGACCACCGGGATGCTGTTAGTGGCGGTTGCCAGCTTGCCGCTGACGTCCGACACGCCGTTGCCGACATCCTGTACCACGCCGCCGACTGCTGATGCCGTGACGCCCACTCCATTGGGGGTGCTAGCCAGTTTGCCAATACCGTTGGCTACGCCGTCCCCCAGCGTGCTGACGACATTGCCAGCGGTGTTGGCGGCGCTTTGCACAACGCCGCCAACCACTGGAACCATGCTGAGCGAGTCACCGATCTGCCCGACACCGTCGCCGACGCCGCTGACGGTATTGCCGACATCCTGTACGAGTGTCGTGGTAACCAGCGAAGGTGTAGTCGGATTGGTCGGGTTGGTCGGATCCGTAGGGTTGGTGGGGTTGGTCGGATTGGTAGGGTTGGTGGGAGTGGTGGGATTGGTAGTCCCACCGGTGCCTCCGGTTCCGCCAGTACCTGCAGTACCGTCGGTTCCGCCGGTGCCACCCGTGCCTCCGGTTCCGCCAGTGCCTGCCGTACCGTCGGTGCCACCGGTACTACCCGTTCCGCCGGTGCCGCCAGTCCCGGTCGTACCATCTGTACCGCCAGTGCCAGCCGTCGAATCGCTCGGAGAAGAGCTGCCTGAGCTGCTTTTATGGCCGCCACCGCCGCTGCTGCAACCGGTGAGGCCGAGGGAGAGGATCAATGCCAGAGCGATTGCCGATTTGCACCACACTTGAGTTTTCATGATTGAGATTCCTGCACCTTGTCACAACGTTCGTTGTATTCGATGGCTCGCCGATTCTGTTGGCGGCAATGCCTTCGTCCGTTGTGCTCATCTCATTCGCAAGGCTGGATCCAGACCATTCTCAAGTTGGTATTAACGCCTTTATATAGGGATGGGAAATTGCTGCCTAAGGACTAATACCGAGGATATAAACACGCAAAAAAAAGCCTTGAGAATCAAGGCTTGGAGTTGGTTTCAGTAATTTGCGATGCGCGAAAAAACTTAAGTGATATATACACAATTAACAGGCGTTTATTGTGTAGCCATCAGGCAATCGGCTGCCATTTGCCGACCATGTGCTCCAGCTCACCAGCGCCGATCAAGCGCAATTCACCGCTCGATCCGGCCGCGCTGGCGAACAGTGAAACCTCGCTCGGCAGGCGCACCGGTTTACGAAAATGCACGGCGATTTCCAGGTTGGCTTTGGGCAGGTGATCACTCAGCGCGGCGAGTGTCCGCGCCTTGTTCCACAGGCCGTGGGCAATCGCGCTGGGGAAACCGAACAGCTTGGCGCTGGCGGCGCTCAGGTGTATCGGGTTGTAGTCGCCGGAGACCTTGGCGTATTGCCGGCCGATGTCGGCCGGAGCTTGCCATTGCGCCACTTGCAGCAGTGGCAAGGTCGGCTCCCAGGTCTGCTCGACCGGCTCGCCTTCAAGTTTCACGCCGCGACAGAGCATCTGGCTTTCGGCTTCCCACAATGGCCCGAGCTGATCATCGAGAGTGGTCAGCAAATCGAAGGTCGCGCCTTTCGGATGCGCTTGCAGATTGCTCACGCGCACACTGACTTGCGCGCGGCTGATCCCGCCCATCGGCCGCAATACACGAATGCGGTTGCTCAAATGAATCAAGCCGAGCAGCGGAAAAGGAAACTCTTTGGCTGTGAGCAATTGCATCTGCAAGGCGAACGCGAGGATGTGTGGATAAGTTGGCGGCAGCAGGCCATCGTCGGCAAAGCCGCAGACCTTTCGATAGTCCGCCAGACGTTTGCCATCGACATTCACCAGGCAGCGCAGTGCGCTGTCGGGCAACGTGGTCCCGGTGATTTTGCGCCGGGACGCGGCCCGGACATACAAGCCGGGCAAGCTCGGTTCACGCGCTAATGTTTGCCATTCGATGCTCATGGTCAGGCCCCCAGAACGCTTTGGCCGCACACACGCAACGCCTGCCCGGTAAACGCGCCGGTGCCCGGTTGCGCCAGCCACGCCACAGCTTCGGCGACGTCCTGCGGCAGGCCACCCTGACCGAGCGAACTCATGCGTCGTCCGGCTTCACGCAGGCCGAACGGAACGCGTGCGGTCATCTGGGTTTCGATGAAGCCCGGCGCCACGGCATTGATGCTGATACCGCGTTCCAGCAGGGTTGGCGCCCAGGCTTGCGCTAGGCCAATCAACCCGGCCTTGCTCGCCGCATAGTTGGTCTGCCCGCGATTGCCGGCGATGCCGCTGATCGAAGCCAGCAGCACCACTCGCGCGTTGTCGCGCAGGGTGCCGCTGTCGAGCAGGGCTTTGGTCAGCACTTGCGGCGCGTTGAGATTGACCGCCAGCACCGCATCCCAGAATTCCGGGGTCATGTTGGCCAGGGTTTTATCGCGGGTGATCCCGGCGTTGTGCACCAGAATGTCGAGACCTTCCGGCAGTTGTTCGATCAATTGCGCGGCGGCGTCTTCGGCGCAGATATCGAGGGTGATGCTGCGCCCGCCAAGTCGCGCGGCGAGGGCGTCGAGATCGGTTTTGGCCGGTGGCACGTCGAGCAGAATGACCTCGGCGCCATCGCGGGCCAGGGTTTCCGCGATCGAGGCGCCGATGCCGCGTGCGGCGCCGGTGACCAGCGCTTTGCGGCCGGCCAGGGGGCGCGTCCAGTCAGTCACAGGTGTGGCGCAAGCCGTCAGACGAATCACTTGTCCGGAGACAAACGCGCTTTTCGGCGACAGGAAAAACCGCAACGGGCCTTCCAGTTGCTCCTCGACACCTTCGCCGACATAGATCAATTGCAGCGTGCCGCCGCTGCGCAGTTCTTTGGCCAACGAACGCGAAAAACCTTCCAGCGCCCGTTGAGCACTGGCGGCAAACGGCTCGCTGAGGGTTTCCGGCGCACGCCCGAGAATCACCAGATGCGCGCTGCTGTCGAGGTTCTTCATCAGTGGCTGAAAAAACTCGCGCAGCTGTTTGAGTTGATCGGTGTGCTGCAAATCGCTGGCGTCGAACACCACGGCTTTGAGCTTGGGGCCGAGGCCGGGAATCCATTGCGTGGCGCTCGCAGGCTCGTCGCCGTAGCGATAAATCCCGTCGGTCAGGCGATTAGCGAAAGTGCTGACGTGCGCGGCCAGCGGTCCGCCCCCGATCAGCAGCGCGCCGTCCACTGGCCGCAGGCGCCCAGCCTCCCAGCGTTCCAGCCGCACCGGCGACGGCAGGCCCAAGGCACCGACCAGACGGTGGCCGATGGACGAGTTGGCGAAGTCGATATACCGGTCAGACATGGAACGCTCTCCAGAAGATGGGGTTCAAAGTGTGGACTGCGTGGGGCAATCAATCGTTCGATCCGCGCAATAAGGCCTACGCTAGAACACTGAGGTTTAGCAGGTCTTGCAGATAAATGCGGAAACTGTGGGTGCGAACCTGTGGCGAGGGGATTTATCCCCGTTGGGTGGCGAAGCCGCCCCAAATCCGCAATCGCAGTGAATCTGGCAAAACGCATGCACAGATTTCACGACTGCTGCGCAGCCGAACGGGGATAAATCCCCTCGCCACAAGGACCGCGTATTGGGTTTCAGATCACAATTAAGGAGCTTTTCATGAGTCAGCTGCGCCGCGTCGCGATCATCGGCGGTAACCGTATCCCTTTCGCCCGCTCCAACGGGCCGTACGCCACTGCCAGTAATCAGGCGATGCTCACCGCCGCACTGGAAGGCCTGATCGAACGCTACAACCTGCACGGCCAGCGCATCGGCGAAGTGGTCGCAGGCGCGGTACTGAAATTGTCACGGGATATGAATCTGACCCGCGAGTGCGTGCTTGGCTCGCGTCTGTCTCCATCGACACCGGCGTATGACATTCAGCAAGCCTGCGGCACCGGTCTGGAAGCTGCGCTGCTGGTGGCAAACAAAATTGCCC
This sequence comes from Pseudomonas sp. TWP3-2, assembly GCF_049897765.1. NCBI lineage: Bacteria > Pseudomonadati > Pseudomonadota > Gammaproteobacteria > Pseudomonadales > Pseudomonadaceae > Pseudomonas > Pseudomonas sp. TWP3-2. Next base: position 674,182 of record NZ_JAFCWW010000001.1, read on the forward strand.
TCGGCCAGATCGAATGCGGCATCGCCGGTGGCGTCGACACCACCTCGGACGCACCGATCAGTGTGAGTGAAGGCCTGCGCAGAATTCTCCTGCAAGCCAACCGCGCGAAAACCACCGGCGACAAGCTCAAGGCCTTTCTGCAACTGCGCCCCAAACACCTGATCCCCGACTTGCCGCGCATTGGCGAAGCGCGCACCGGCCTGTCGATGGGCGAACACTGCGAACTGATGGCGCAGACCTGGAATATCCCCCGCGAAGCACAGGATCAACTGACCTTCGAAAGCCACCACAAACTCGCCGAGTCTTACAGCGAGGGTTGGCACAACGATCTGATGACCCCGTTTCTCGGCCTGACCCGCGACAATAATCTACGCCCGGACTTGACCCTGGAAAAACTCGCCACGCTGAAACCGGCCTTCGAGAAAAGTGACAAGGGCACGCTGACCGCCGGCAACTCGACACCGCTGACTGATGGCGCGGCAGTGGTGCTGCTGGGCAGCGAGGAATGGGCCAAGGAGCGCGGCTTGCCGATCCTCGCCTATTTGCGCGACGGCGAAGCGGCGGCGGTGGATTTCGTCAACGGCGCGGAAGGCCTGCTGATGGCCCCGGTGTATGCCGTCCCACGCTTGCTGGCGCGCAACGGTCTGACCCTGCAGGATTTCGACTACTACGAGATTCACGAAGCATTTGCCGCGCAAGTGTTGTGCACGTTGAAGGCCTGGGAAGACGCGGAGTACTGCAAGACTCGTCTGGGGCTGGATGCGCCTCTAGGCTCGATTGATCGCAGCCGGCTGAACGTGAAGGGCAGTTCGCTGGCGGCCGGGCATCCGTTCGCCGCGACGGGCGGGCGGATTGTGGCGAATCTGGCGAAGTTGCTGGATGCGGCGGGGCGCGGGCGCGGGTTGATTTCGATCTGTGCGGCTGGCGGCCAGGGTGTTACTGCGATTATCGAACGCTGAACACGGCCCTCTTGCACACCCGAAATAATCCCGTTGGTCTGACCTCGATCAACCTCAGCCCACTGCCAATGCAGTGGGCTGTCAGTTTTTGTCTGTTGGTGGGCGCGCTGTAGGACGCGCCCGTCAGGCAGTACGACCAATCCTGTAAGCCACTTCCTGAAATCCTCCGGGCAATTGTAGCCACCGGTTCGGCCTCATAAACTCCTGATTCACAAGGAATCGTCTGCGCGCGCCATTGGCCCGTGTGGACCGAGAAGCGGCTTTCTGCCCGTCACGAAAAGGAACGCTACTGATGACCAATACTCGCTTCGCTTTTTTACTGTTGATGTTGACCGCGACGTTGAGCGGTTGCGCGACCAATCCCAACGTATTGCAGATGCATAAAGTCACGGCCGAAACCCTGGGGCTGGCGTCCACCGACGAACTGACCATGGGACCAGTGACCAAAGGCACACCAGACTTCCTCGGTGGCACGCAGTTGACCTTCGAAGCCACCACGGCCAAGGGCCGCAAGTTCAACTGCTCGACTTACATGACGCCAGGCATTCTGTTGGAACCCCCTAAATACTCGCGCCTGACCTGCACGAAATAAACACTAGAAGCGCGTCACCCGTGGCGCGCTTCGATCAGTCTTGAACTGCTGCACAGTTGCATCCAGCTCATTCGCTCTCAATTTCCCTCCCCAGCAGCCGAATTCCTTTGTGTAGAGAGGGATTTGTCCGACAATCGCTCTAACCACTCTCGATGGCGCTCCCTTCCCGGTAAAACGGAGACCAAAACCATTTTCGGTTGTCGATGAGTCGTGAGCCCTCTGTACTGCGTGTCAGATTCTGTCGCAAATGCCCTCAACGCCGGTTGCCAACATTTTGCGCCGGCTCAGCTATGATTCGCAGCGGTCGATTTTTCCGGCACAGTGTGTGCATCCACAGGTTCACAGGTCGGCAACCCCTCCCCGAGACGCGAGGATTGCCGTATAACGAGTGACATTCGCGTGTTTGGCAATACAGGACCCACAATAAAAGCTGATGAAGACTCCAAAACGCATTGAACCCCTGATCGAGGACGGTCTGGTCGACGAAGTGCTGCGCCCACTCATGAGTGGTAAAGAAGCAGCTGTTTATGTGGTGCGCTGCGGTAATCAGTTACGTTGCGCAAAGGTCTACAAGGAGGCGAACAAACGCAGTTTCCGCCAGGCGTCCGAGTATCAGGAAGGGCGCAAGGTACGTAACAGCCGACAGGCTCGGGCCATGGCCAAGGGCTCGAAGTTCGGCAAGAAAGAAACCGAGGACGCGTGGCAGAACGCCGAAGTCGCGGCGCTGTTCCGGCTGGCCGGCGCTGGTGTCCGGGTTCCGCAACCGTACGACTTCCTTGAAGGCGTGCTGTTGATGGAACTGGTAGCCGACGAGTACGGCGATGCCGCGCCGCGTCTGAACGACGTGGTGCTGGAACCGGATCAGGCGCGCGAATATCACGCGTTCCTGATTTCGCAGATCGTGCTGATGTTGTGTACTGGTCTGGTACACGGTGACCTCTCGGAGTTCAACGTGCTGCTGACGCCAACCGGCCCGGTCATCATTGACCTGCCGCAGGCAGTGGACGCGGCGGGCAACAACCACGCGTTCACCATGCTCGAACGTGACGTTGGCAACATGGCTTCGTATTTCGGTCGCTTTGCACCGGAGTTGAAGACGACCAAGTACGCCAAGGAAATGTGGGCGCTGTACGAAGCCGGCACCTTGCACCCGGGCAGCGTACTGACCGGCGAGTTCGACGATCCGGAAGAGCAGGCGGATGTCGGCGGGATCCTGCGCGAGATCGAAGCGGCGCGACTCGATGAAGAGCGCAAGCAGGCGATCCGTGCGGCAGATGACGAGCCCAAGGGCAAGTCGGACGAACCGCCGCCGCCACCGTGGATGCAGTGATTGTGTGAAATGAGAGACCCGGCTTCGGCCGGGTTTTTTGTGGGTGGTTGATTTGGTGGTGGTGTCAGTGGGATTTTTACCCTCACCCCAGCCCTCCCGAAACGTCGGACCGCCCGGAGGGAGAGGGGGCCGATCGAGTTGTTCTTTCCGGGTACATCGACCTGAAAGTACGCGTTGAACTTGAGTTTGTTTTACTGCCAAGGCTCACACGTCACTCATTCTGGAGTTCACCCGGAAAATTTCAGGTCGATGTACCCCGTAAGAACACATCATTCAGTCCCCTCTACCCCTGGGAGAGGGCTAGGGTGAGGGCACGGCTTCCGGATCCATACAAATTAGCGTCTACTGTCCACCGCCCCCAAAACCCACACTCAAGGACTGAATGTGCTCCCACCCCGCAACGCCCACCTGATCATCACCGCCCGCTTGATCTCCGACTTCGGCGCGTTCCTCAACATGGTCGCGCTGGCCACCTACGTCTATCTGCTGAGCAACAGCGCCATGAGCGTCGGGATCTTCCTTGCCAGCCGGGTCGGCGGCGGTATTTTCGCCAGCCTGATCGGCACCGCGTTCTACCGCCGTTGGAGCGGACGCATTCCGCTGATTGCGTTTGATCTGCTGCGCGCGGCGGTGCTCGGCTTGTTGCTGATTCTGCCGGTCAGCCAGCAGGCGCTGTGGTTGCCGGTGATCGCATTCGGCTTGGGTTTCGGCAATTCGATGTTCGCCATCGGCCTCAACAGCCAGTTGCCGCGACTGATCGAACCGGCACAGTTGCTCAAGACCAACGCCTGGATCACTTCGGCGTCGTCGCTGGCGATGGTTGGCGGCAGTCTGGTCTCGGGTTTGCTGGTCGCAGGCTTCGGTTTTGAAACGGTGTTCGCGCTGAACGCGCTGACTTATCTGCTGGCGGCGTTGCTGATTGTGCCGCTGCGTTTCAGCAAACCTGAGCCGGTTGCCGAGGAAAAATCTGAACGCGGCGAATGGTCAGCGCTGATGCAAGGCCTGCGCAGTGCGCCAGTGATTGCCGCAATGCTCGCCGTGACGATGGCCGACACCCTAGGCAGCGCGGCGCATAACGTCGGTTTCCCGATCATCTCGAAACTGCTCACGCCGGATTCAGCCAGCACCACGCTGGGCCTGATGCTGGCAGTCTGGGCGTTGGGAAAACTGCTCGGCGCGCGAATTGCCAGTCGCCTCAAAGGCTCGGAAAACATCAATCTGGAGCGGCGGTTTTTCTGCGGTGTGCTGCTGATGTCCTGCGGGTTCATCCTGATGTTCCAGCAACAGAGCCTTTACGGTTTGCTGCTGTTTTCGCTGCCGGCGGGATTGGGTGATGGTTTTTCCGAAGTCGGCCTGATGTCGCGCCTGCAACGTGAACCTGAGCAACTGCGCCTGCCGATTTTCAGCTTCCTGACGCTTTTGCAAATGACCGGGTTCGGCGTCGGCATGCTGATCGCTGCACCGTTCTATGCTTGGTGGGCGCCGGGTGCCGTGGTCGCGCTGTTCCACGGCATTCCCCTCGGCACGTTGCTACTGATGAAGCTGCTGGCAATCAGGCGCGGGCAGGTTGCGCGCAGCAGCCCGACGCCAATTCCTTGAGGATCGGGCAGTCGGGGCGATGGTCGCCCTGGCAGTGCTCGACCAGGTCCTGCAAGGTGTCGCGCAGTTCGCCGAGCTCGCGAATCTTCTGATTCAACTCATCGATATGCTGGCGCGCCAGTGCCTTCACATCCGCGCTGGCGCGCTGGCGATCCTGCCACAGGGTCAGCAGCTTGCCGACTTCCTCCAGCGAAAAGCCCAGATCACGCGAGCGCTTGATGAACGCCAGCGTGTGCAGGTCGTCATCGCCGTAGATCCGGTAGCCGCTGTCGCTGCGATGTGCCGCTTTGAGCAGGCCGATCGACTCGTAATAGCGAATCATCTTCGCGCTGAGGCCACTGTGGCGGGCCGCTTGGCCGATGTTCATTGCTTGTCCTCCAGATCCTCGGGCTTCCAGGTTTTCAACAGTAGCGCATTGCTCACCACGCTGACGCTCGACAGCGCCATCGCCGCGCCGGCCAGCACCGGGTTGAGAAAGCCGAACGCCGCCAGTGGAATGCCGATCAAGTTGTAGACGAAGGCCCAAAACAGGTTCTGACGGATCTTCGCGTAGGTCTTGCGGCTGATCTCCAGCGCCGCCGGCACCAGCCGTGGATCGCCGCGCATCAGGGTGATCCCGGCCGCGTGCATGGCGACGTCAGTGCCGCCGCCCATGGCGATGCCGGTGTCAGCAGCGGCGAGTGCCGGGGCGTCGTTGATGCCGTCGCCGACCATCGCCACCACGCCGGTTTTTTTCAGCTCGGCGACGGTCGCGGCTTTGTCGGCCGGCAGGACTTCGGCGTGCACGCTGGTGATGCCCAGTGCTTCGGCGACGACGCGGGCGCTGCCACGGTTATCGCCGGTCAGCAGGTGGCTGTGGATATTGCGCTTGGCCAGTTGCTGCACAGCATGCAGGGCGCCGGGTTTGAGCGTGTCGCCGAAGGCGAACAAACCGAGTACGCGTGATGAGGGGCTTTGTTCGATCAGCCACGAGAGTGTGCGGCCCTCGGTTTCCCAGTCTTTGGCGGACTCGGCCAAGGCACCGGCGCTCAGACCGTTCTCGTCGAGCATCCGCCGATTGCCCAGCGCCAGACGCCGACCGTCGAGCGTGCCGGCGATGCCGCGACCGGTCAGCGATTGGCTGTCGCTGACATCTGGCACATGCAGTTCACGTTCGCTGCACGCATCGAGCACGGCTTTGGCCAGTGGATGTTCGCTGCCGCGTTGCAGTGCGCCGGCCAGTTGCAGCAAGGTGTTCTCATCACCGTCGACAGCGCTGAAGTGCGCGATGCGCGGAGTGCCGGAGGTCAGGGTGCCGGTCTTGTCGAACACCACCGTGCTGACTTCATGCGCGCGTTCCAGTGCTTCGGCATCCTTGATCAGAATCCCGTAACGCGCGGCCACGCCAGTGCCGGCCATGATCGCGGTCGGTGTCGCCAGACCGAGGGCGCATGGGCAAGCGATCACCAGCACCGCGACGGCGTTGATCAATGCCACTTCGATGGGCGCGCCGTACAGCCACCAGCCGATCAGTGTCGCGAGGGCGATCACCAGCACGGTCGGCACGAAGACCTGACTGACTTTATCCACCAGTTTCTGGATCGGTGCTTTCGCCGCTTGGGCGTCTTCCACCAGGCGGATGATCCGCGCCAGCACGCTTTCCGCGCCGAGCGCGGTCGTGCGCACCAGCAAGCGACCTTCGCCATTGATCGCGCCACCGGTCACTTTGTCGCCGGGTTGTTTCGGCACTGGCAGGCTCTCGCCGCTGATCAACGCCTCGTCGGCATGGCTCTGGCCTTCGACAACTTCGCCGTCCACCGGGAAGCGTTCGCCGGGTTTGACCAGCACCAGATCGTCAAGACGCAGGGCAGTGATTGCGACATCCTGCTCGCGGCCATCGATGACTTGAATCGCTCGTTCCGGCCGTAAGGCTTCAAGTGCGCGAATGGCGCTGGCGGTCTGGCGTTTGGCGCGGCTTTCGAGGTATTTGCCGAGCAGCACCAGCGCGATGACCACCGCCGAAGCTTCGAAATACAGATGCGGCATGCGCCCGGCGGCGGTGGCCCATTCGTAAATGCTCAAGCCATAACCGGCGCTGGTGCCGAGGGCGACCAGCAAGTCCATGTTGCCGGCGCCGGCGCGCACGGCTTTCCATGCGGCCACGTAAAACCGTGCGCCGAGGATGAATTGCACCGGAGTGGCGAGGGCGAATTGCGCCCAGGCCGGGAGCATCCAGTGAATGCCGAACGGCGCGAGCAACATCGGCAGCACCAGCGGCAAGGCGAGGACGATGGCGCAGATCACCGCCCAGCGTTCATGGTGCAGACGCTGTTGCTGGTCACCGGTTTGCGGCTGTTCAAGGGCAAATTCGCTGGCCGAGTAGCCAGCCTTGGTCACGGCGCCGATCAGAATCTGCGGTGCGACCTCATTGAGCAATTCAACGTGCGCCCGTTCATTGGCGAGGTTGACGCTGACACTTTTCACCCCCGGCACTTTGCTCAAGGCCCGTTCGACCCGACCGGCGCAGGAGGCGCAGGTCATGCCGGCAATCGACAGATCGAAGGTGCTGGAATCGGACATCGGTCTTACTCCCTGTAGAAGATGTCCACAGGATCAACCTTGCCATGCAGGCAAGGTCAAGCATCAAACGCTCAGTAGCCGAGATCAGCACGCTTGAGGTACATGCCTTCCTGCGTCATGGCGATCCGGTACTTCTGCACATCACCCGCTTGCAGTTTGATTTCCTGCGAGCCCGGCGCCAGCAATCCCGGATTGCAACCGGCGACTTGTCCCGGCAGCAATTTCAGGCGCAGCGAGACAGTGCCCGGCGGCAGATTGAATGAAGTGCTCTGTTCCTGAAACAGCCGCGCCGAGAGTTGATCCTGGATATACACGCCGATCTCGCAGTTGGTCGCCACTTCGAGGCGTTCGCGGGAAATGATCAGCACGCCGTAATCTTCCCCGGCGGCATGCACCGAAGGAATAGCGGCAAACAGGCTGAGGAAGCCAAACAGGCTGAAAGCTGACCAGCGCATGCTGAATCTCCTGAGTTTAGGTCATTGATGCACGCAGCTTGGCCGAGCGCGGCGCCGATTGCCAGCCCGGCAGTTTTTTGCAGAACTTGACCTTGCCATCGTGGCAAGCTCGAAACTGCCGGCAACCTCACTCAAGGAGTCATTCCATGCAAGTGTTCAACGTTGAAGGCATGTCCTGCGGTCACTGCGTCAAAGCCGTCACTCAAGCCGTGCAGAGCCTCGATCCTGCCGCCAGTGTGCGAGTCGATCTGGCGGCAAAAGAGGTCGGCGTCGAAAGCGCATTGAGCGCCGAGCAGGTAATCGCCGCGATCAGCGAAGAAGGCTACAACGTCAAACTCGCCTGATTGATTTGATTGTTAGCGAGCTATCGGAATGTTCAAGGCGTCCTCGCGCGGCTAGACTGTCGGCCTGTGGCCCAACTGTCTGCCCAACCTGGACGCCTGATGAACTTCCGTACGATTTTGATTCTCGGTGCCTTGAGCGCCTTCGGCCCGCTGGCGATTGACTTCTATCTGCCGGCATTTCCATCGATGGCACTGGCCTTCGGCACCGATGAAAAGCACGTTCAGCTGACGCTGGCGGCTTACTTTTTGGGCCTGTCCATCGGCCAACTGTTGTACGGCCCGGTGGCTGACCGCTTTGGTCGACGCATTCCGCTGCTGACGGGCGTCGGCCTGTTCACCGTCGCGTCGCTGGCCTGCGCGTATGCGCCGGACCTCGAATGGCTGATCGGCGCGCGCTTCGTCCAGGCCTTGGGCGGCTGCGCGGGCATGGTGATTGCGCGGGCGGTGGTCAGTGACAAGTGCGATGCAGTGGGTTCGGCGAAGGTTTTCTCGCAGTTGATGCTGGTGATGGGCCTGGCGCCGATTCTCGCGCCGATGCTCGGCGGTCTGCTGGTCAACACCACGGGCTGGCAGTCGATCTTCCTCGTGCTCACCGGTTTCAGCGCGCTGGCCGGACTGGCCGTGGCGTTGGGCCTGCCGGAAAGTCTGCCGGCGCATGTGCCGCGCCAACCATTGTCCGGTGCGCTGCGCCAATATGGGCGGTTGATCAAGGATCCGATTTTTATGGGCCACGCCCTGACTGGCGGCATCGCAGTTGCCGGGATGTTTTCCTACATCGCCGGCTCGCCGTTCGTCTTTATCAAACTCTACGGCGTACCTGCAGAACACTTTGGCTGGCTATTCGGCACCAACGCGGCGGGTTTCATTCTGGTGGCGCAGGTCAACGCGCGGCTGCTGGCCAAGCGTGGCCCGGCGTATCTGCTGTCGCGTGCGGTGTGGGTGTATCTGGCGGCAGGCCTGGCGTTGTTGGCAGTCAGCGCGATGCACACCGAGGCATTGTGGCCGCTGCTGATTCCGCTGTTTATCTGCATCGCCAGCCTCGGCTGCATCCTGCCCAACGCCTCGGCCTGTGCGATGAACGGTCAGGGCGCTCGGGCAGGCAGCGCTTCGGCGCTGCTCGGTTGCCTGCAATTCAGCGTGGCGGCCGGCGCGGCGGCGTTGGTCGGGGTGTTGCACGACGGCACGGCCATGCCGATGGCAATGGTCATCAGCCTGTGCGGCGTGTTGGTGGTGAGCGTCGCGATGCTCACCCGACGTTTGCAGAATGCGCGTGCGTTGGCCAAAGCGCAGGCCGAGGCCTGATCTACTGGTCTCAGCCGCTGGCCTCAGCCGGCAGCGCGCTGCTGGTTGGGATCGGGAATCTGATGGGGCGCGTGCAGACGCGCTTCGAGGGTGCGAGTGAAGGCCAAGGCTTCGGCTTCACTGCGGAATGTCACGGCGTGCTGGTCAAGGCGAACTTGCCATTGGGACTTTGCCATTTCTTTTATCAGGATCTTCATTGCTGACCTCCCAAACGTAAAAGATGCACCGCAGAGGTCTGGATTGTAGTCCTGAATACGATCGCAATTGTGACAAGGATCAACTCTCGGACTGACGGCACAATCATCTCGCAGGCCCCGCGCCAGACTCTTTGGTGACGGGCGCAGGCTGCGATTTTCAACTCGTCAGAAACCTTCTAATACAATTTTGCCCTTGGCCGTGCCGCTTTCCAGCAGCGCATGCGCGCGACGCAGGTTGGCCGCGTTGATCGTGCCAAAGTGCTCGCCGACCGTGGTTTTCAATGTCCCGTCGTCAATCAGCTCGGCCACTCGGTTGAGCAGTTTGTGCTGCTGGATCATGTCCGCCGTTTCGAACAGTGAGCGGGTGTACATGAACTCCCAGTGAAGCGACAGGCTCTTGCGCTTGAGCTTGCTCACGTCGAGCGCCTTCGGATCGTCGATCAACGCCAGTTTGCCTTGCGGGGCCAACGCTTCGACCAGTTGATCCAGATGCTGATCGGTCTGGGTCAGGCTGGCGACGTGAGTTACGTGCTCAATGCCGGCGCGTTTCAGCTCTTCGCTCAGCGGCTGGCTGTGATCGATCACCAGGTCAGCGCCGAGTTCGCTGACCCAGTCGCGGGTTTGCGCACGGGATGCAGTGCCGATGACTTTCAGACTGGTCAGTTGGCTGGCGAGTTGGGTCAGAATCGAACCAACCCCACCGGCCGCGCCAACGATCAGCAGGCTCTGGCCTTCGTCCTTTTTACCCTCGCTGATTTGCAAGCGCTCGAACAGCAACTCCCACGCGGTGATGGCGGTCAGCGGCAGGGCGGCAGCTTCGGCGAAACCCAGCGACTTGGGCATATGCCCGACGATCCGCTCATCCACCACGTGCAGTTCGCTGTTGCCGCCAGCCCGGGCGATGGAGCCGGCGTAGAACACCTTGTCGCCAGCCTTGAACAACGTCACTTCGCTGCCGACAGCCTTGACCACACCGGCCACGTCCCAGCCCAGCACTTTCGCCGCGCCGGCTTCAGGCGCGACGTTCTGCCGAACCTTGGTGTCGACCGGATTCACCGAAATGGCTTTGACTTCCACCAACAGGTCGCGCGGGCCGGCGACCGGCTCCGGCAGTTCGATGTCCTGCAGGGATTTGGCGTCGCTGATCGGCAATGAGGCGAAATAGGCGATGGCTTTCATGGATGACTCCGAAAAATTGATAGAAGAAGGATTCAGGCGATAGTGCGCAGGCGCTTGAGTTCGAAGTGCTCAAGGAAGTCGCCGGCCTTGGCGCGGAAGTTCTGCACATGCGCGCTGGCGTCGTGGGCTTGCAAGGCTTCGTCGCTGGCCCAGTGTTCGATCATGTAGAACGCCAGCGGGTTGGCCAGGTCCTGATGCAAATCGTATTGACCGCAACCGGCCTCGACGCGAGTCGGCTCGATCAGCGCCTGCAAGTGCTGCTGGAGCGCATCCTGCTGGCCGGGTTTGGCGATCAGGGTGGCGATGGCGGTGAATGGCTGGGACATGCTCGGCTCCAAATACGGGTTGATGACGTTGGGACGGATGATTGGCTATTTCTCTGCAAGATAAAACCGGCTAAAAGAGCAGTCTCTTTCAATATTATTTTGATAATCGAGGCTGAGATGCTGCGCTTTGACGATTTGCAGTTGTTTGTCCGGGCGGCTGATCTGGGCAGCCTGTCGGCGGCGGCGCGGGTGATGGACATGTCCGCCGCAGTGGCCAGCGCAGCGCTCAAACGCATCGAAGGGCAACTCGGCGCGCGTTTGTTGGCACGTTCCACGCGCAGCCTGCGCCTGACTGCCGAAGGCGAGGGTTTCCTCGAATATGCGCGGGCGGCACTGGGCAGTCTGGATGAAGGCCGGCGTTTGCTCGCCAGCGGTCAGGATCAGGTCAGCGGCATTCTGCAGCTGTCGGCGCCTTCGGATTTTGGCCGTAATCAGTTGCTGCCATGGCTCGACGAGTTTCAGCGTGAACACCCCAAGCTTTCAGTGCGGCTGTTATTGGGCGACCGCATCGCCGACCTGTTCCGCCAACCGGTGGACATCGCCCTGCGTTACGGCGAGCCGGAGGATTCCAGCCTGGTGGCCATGCCAATCGCCCCGAATAATCGCCGGGTGCTGTGCGCTTCGCCCGCCTATCTGACCAGGCATGGTGAGCCGACACAGCTGGAACAACTGGCCCAGCACAATTGCCTGTTGTACATGCTCGGCAGCCGGGTTCACGACTATTGGAGTTTTCACGATGGCAAGCGCGAGGTCGGCCTGACCGTCAGTGGTGACCGCTTCAGCGATGACGCCGATGTGGTGCGGCTATGGGCGGTCGCCGGGGCCGGTATCGCCTACAAATCCTGGCTCGACGTCGCCGAAGATGTGCTCGCCGGGCGCCTGAAAGTGCTGCTGCCGGACCTGCTGTGCGAGCGCGCTCCACTGAATCTGCTGTGCGCCCATCGCGCTCAATTGAGTAAGCCGGTGAACCTTCTGAGGGAGATGCTTGCCAGCCGATGCGCTGATTTAAGTAGTCATTTTCCCGTTTTCTCGAAAGCTGATCATTAGTCGCAGGTAAATAGCGAAATTTCTCTCAGGAACAATCACCACCCACGCCGGCTCGGACGCAGGACGCGGCGAGCAACCCGCTTATACTAGCGCCCGCCTCATGCCTGCACTGGCACCTTGGCCCGGGCACGCTCAGACCGAGCCACCCGGGTGTGATCGAGGGTCGCGCCAGTGCTGCTGATTGTTGCGCACAGTCCGCTGCGTCAGCGGTCTGCCTTGCCTGGGGTGATGGCGATTTCCGCGTCTTGGCCGAGGACTGATTACTGGTCAAGATGTCTGCGAGCAGCAGACGATACGATCCAACAGGGAGTGAATACATGGAACATGCACCTTGCATCAGCCAGATCGCCGCGTTGCTGGCCGATCCCAAACGGAGCGCGATGATGTGGGCGCTGATGGATGGCTCGGCCCGGCAGACCGAGGAGCTGGCCTTGCTGGCGGGGCTGTCGCCGTCTTCGGCCAGCGCGCATCTGGGGCGTCTGTCCGCTGGCGGTCTGCTGAAAGTCGAGGCCCGTGGGCGCAAACGCTTCTTTCGTCTGGCGGCTCCCGAGATCGGCGCAGCCATCGAAGCGCTGGCCAGTGCCACGATCGCCAGCGCTCCGCGAGAGGTTCCCGAAATGTACAAACGCAGCACGCCGATTGCCCGACCGCAGGCGGCGCCTTCCTCATTGTTGCGTGCGCGGTTTTGCGATGACCATTTGGGGGGGACGCTGGCAGCTGACCTTTACCAGCGCCTGCTTGACTCCAGGTGGATCGAGCAGCTCGAGCATCGAGTGGTAGTCACGCACAAGGGGTCGACGCAACTGGCCAAGCGTGGGGTGTTCATTCAGGCGTTGGCGCACCGTAATGCACAGGTGGCTTGCGCCTGCCCGGACTGGAGCGAGCGCCGCCCGCACATGGGTGGCTCGCTGGGCGCGGCACTGTTGCAGCTGTTCATGCAATCGGGATGGTTGATGCTGCCCAATGATTCTCGCGCCTTGCAGCTGACAGATGCCGGGCAGCGCGAGATTCATCGTTTCGCCAAGGAAACCGAGCTGGAAATGGCGCTGTAACGCGCCGTGCTTACGGCTTGACCAGTCGCGCATCCAGGCTGTTCTGCGCCAGGCGTCTGGCCTGATCCTGGGTCATGCCCAAGTGCGTGTGCAGCGCGTGGAAGTTCTCGGTGACGTAACCGCCGAAGTACGCCGGGTCATCGGAATTGACCGTGACTTTCACACCGCGCTCGAGCATGTCGAGGATGTTGTGCTGGGACATGTGATCGAACACGCAAAGCTTGGTGTTCGACAGCGGGCACACGGTCAGCGGGATCTGCTCGTCGATGATGCGCTGCATCAGGCGTTCGTCTTCGATGGCGCGCACGCCATGGTCGATACGCTGGATTTTCAGCAGGTCGATGGCTTCCCAGATGTATTCCGGCGGGCCTTCTTCGCCGGCGTGGGCCACGGTCAGGAAGCCCTCGTGACGAGCACGGTGGAACACGCGCTGGAACTTGCTCGGCGGATGGCCCATCTCGGAGCTGTCGAGGCCGACGGCGACAAACGCATCGCGGAACGGCAGCGCCTGGTCGAGGGTTTTCTGCGCTTCGTCTTCGCTCAAATGGCGCAGGAAGCTCAGGATCAAACCGCTGGTAATCCCCAGTTGCTGCTCGCCATCCTTCAATGCGGCGGCGATACCGTTGAGCACCACTTCGAACGGAATGCCACGGTCGGTGTGGGTCTGCGGATCGAAGAACGGTTCGGTGTGGATCACGTTCTGTTCTTTACAGCGCAGCAGGTATGCCCAGGTCAGGTCGTAGAAATCCTGCGAGGTACGCAGCACGTCAGCGCCCTTGTAGTACAGGTCGAGAAACTCTTGCAGGTTGTTGAAGGCGTAAGCCTTGCGCAGGGTTTCGACGTCGTCCCACGGCAGGGCGATCTTGTTGCGTTCGGCCAGGGCGAACAGCAGCTCTGGCTCGAGCGAGCCTTCGAGGTGCAGGTGCAGTTCAGCCTTGGGCAGGGCGTTCAGCCAGTCGTACATATTCTTTTCTCATCAGGTGCAGATGGCGGGCATTCTACAGATGCGCGCGGAAACAATTGGCAAAACCTGACCAGACGATCCATCACGATGCTTGCTGCTCACGGCGATAGGCGTAGGTATCGGCGAAACGTGACAGCAGGAATTCAGCGCAGGTGGTGGTGGGATATTTCGCCGGATGCTCGGCGTCCTGGCAGCCGGGCAGGCATTCGATGCGGGTGTCCGGATGCGGTTCGGCGAAGAACGGCATCGAGTAGCGGTCCACGCCCAGCGGGCTGATCACCCGATGCGGGGTCGAACGATATCGGTCGTTGCTCCAGCGCGCCATCATGTCGCCGAGGTTGACCACGAACGTGCCGTCGATCGGTGGTGCGTCGATCCACTGACCCTTTACGTTCTTCACTTGCAGGCCGCCGGCGCTGTCTTGATACAGCAGCGTGATGCAGCCGTAATCAGTGTGCGCGCCGGCGCCTTGCTGTTCGGCGGAGCTTGCGGTGTGGCGGGGCGGGTAATGGATCATGCGCAGGACGCTGACGGGTTCATTGAAGCGCGTGTCGAAGAAGTCCGGTTCGATATTCAGCGCCAGGGTCATGGCCCGCAGCAGGGTTTGCGCGAGGGCCTGCATGTCGAGGTAATGCTGTTCCATCAGCGCTTCCCAGCCTTCTTGGGCCGGGTGACGGTTGGGTCCGCGCAACGGTTTTTCCGCCAGCACTTCGGGATGATCGGCCGGCAAGTGCAGGCCCATGTCGAAGGTTTCTTTCAGATCGCTGGGTTTGTCCGGGTCGAGTTGTTCGGTGGCGATGGCGCCGTAGCCACGGTGATGGCGGGTCTGGGTGATGTCGATCTTGAGTTTTTCGGCAGCGGGCAGGGCGAAGAAGCGTTGTGCGTGGTCGAGCAGGGCGGCGATGCGCTGCGCTGAAATCGGATGGCCCTTGATGTAAAAGAAACCCCATTCGCGGCAGGCGTGGTCGATTTGGTTCGCCACCGAGTTCCACGCTTGTTGATCGTGACTGTAGAGCGGACTGATGTCGATGATGGGAAGACTGTTCATACGTTTTCCTGAAGAAACACAGACTGAAGAACGCTAAAGACCCCTGTGGGAGCTGGCTTGCCAGCGATGGCGGTCTACCAGACAACAATGATGTCGAATGTGATTGCCTCATCGCTGGCAAGTCGAATCGTCGCACCGCAGCTCCCACAGGGTCGAGGTGTGTTGGGGAGATTTACTTCGGCATCTCAGCCTTCATCCCTTCCACGTAATAGTTCATCGACGCTAGCTCCGCATTGGTCGCACTCACGCCCGCGGGGATTTTCTCGACCCCGGCCTGATCCTTGATCGGCCCGGTGAACGGTTGCAACGCACCGCTCTTGATATCGGCAATCATCTGCTCGGCCTCGGCTTTGACCGGCGCCGGCACCAGATCGCTGATCGGCAGTTCAACCGTACCTTCCTTCAGCCCGCCCCAGTAATCCTGGGATTTCCAGCTGTGGTCGATCACGCTTTGCGTGGCCTGAATGTAGTGCGGCGCCCAGTCGTTGACGATCGAAGTCAGCACCGCTTTCGGCCCGAAGTGCGCCATGTCCGAGGCGTAACCCACCGCGTATACGCCACGTCGTTCGGCCGCCTGAATCGGCGCCGGGCTGTCGGTGTGCTGGAACACCACGTCCACGCCTTGATCGATCAGCGCGTTGGCGGCGTCGGCTTCCTTGCCCGGATCGAACCACGAGTTGACCCACACCACTTTGATCTCGGTGCCGGGGTTGTATTTGTTCAGGGCCAGTTGAATGGCGTTGATGTCGCGGATCACTTCCGGGATCGGGAACGAGGCGACGTAGCCGATCTTCCTGGTCTTGGTCATCTTCGCCGCGAGGAAACCGCCGACGTAACGGCCCTCGTATGTGCGTGCGAGGTAGGTGCCGAGGTTCTTGTCCTGCTTGTAACCGGTGGCGTGCTCGAAGGTGACTTTGGGAAATTGTTTGGCGACTTTCAGGGTCGGGTTCATGTAGCCGAAGGACGTGGTGAAGATCAGGTCGTACTTGTCCTTGGCCATGTTGCGGATCACCCGCTCGGCATCCGCGCCTTCGGCGACGTTCTCCACATAGTTGGTGGTGATCTGCGCGCCGAATTTCTCCGCCAGCGCCTTGCGCCCCTGTTCATGCTGATACGTCCAGCCGTGGTCACCAATGGGGCCGATGTAGACG
This sequence comes from Pseudomonas sp. TWP3-2, assembly GCF_049897765.1. NCBI lineage: Bacteria > Pseudomonadati > Pseudomonadota > Gammaproteobacteria > Pseudomonadales > Pseudomonadaceae > Pseudomonas > Pseudomonas sp. TWP3-2. The sequence continues at coordinate 690,286 of NZ_JAFCWW010000001.1, forward strand.
AAGCCGACTTTCAGCGGGTCGGCGGCAGCGGCGCTCAGACTTATCCCCAGGCCAATGGCGGCGCACAGCAGTTTGTGCAGCGGGCGTATTTGCATGACTTCGAACTCCCTTTTTTTGTGTGTGATCAGGGGCAATGCAAATTGCTGACCAACAGGACAACAAAGCCAAAGCTCGCAGCCTTCGGCAGCTCCTACAGGGGGACGCCGATCAAATGTAGGAGCTGCCGAAGGCTGCGAGCTTTTCAATGTCAGAACCAATCCAGTGCAACTGAAGGAACTCAAGCCATCGACTGGTGCGCTAATGTGTAACGAAACGTTAGCGCCGCGCCGCAGTCAGTAGCTCATTCGTCTTCTCGGCAAAAAAGGCCCGCCATGTTCTCGATTCTCAAGCAAGAAAGCTTTCTGCTGCTGGCCCTGCTCGCCGCCGCCGTTGCCTACCCACTGGAACACTGGCTGCTGCACAGCGGCCAGATCGTCGCGTTGACCGGTGGTTTGGTGTTGATCGCCTTCATCGTCGCCGCCTCGATGCGCGTCGCCCACCACGCCGAACTGCTCGCGGAAAAAGTCGGCGATCCCTACGGCACGATGATCCTGACCCTCGCCGCCGTGCTGGTGGAAGTGGTAATCCTGGCGATTATGATGAGCAACGAAGCCTCGCCGACACTGGTGCGCGACACGATCTATTCAGCGGTGATGCTCGACATCAACGGCATCCTCGGCCTGGCCGCGCTGATGGGCGGGATCAAGCACGGCGAACAGTCGTACAACGATGACTCGGCGCGCAGCTACAGCGTGATGATCCTCACCGCCATGGGCGTGTCGATGGTAGTGCCGGAGTTCATTCCCGAGGCCAACTGGAAGATTTATTCCGCGTTCACCATTGGTGCAATGGTGGTGCTTTACGCGTTGTTTCTGCGCATGCAGGTCGGGCCGCACAGTTACTTTTTCAGCTACAGCTATCCGGACAAACGCCGCAAAAAAGAGCCGCAGGGCGTTGAGCAAAAAACACCGGGCATCGGCCTGTCGATCGGCATTCTGGTGTTTGGCATTGTGGTGATTGGCGCATTGGCCGAGGTGATGTCCAAGACTCTCGATCTGGGTCTGGAGGGAACGGGTGCGCCGCCGGTGATCACGGCGATTCTGGTGGCGGCGATCTCGGCAGCACCGGAGATTCTCACGGCATTGCGCGCAGCCTTGGCCAATCGTATGCAGTCGGTGGTCAACATCGCCATGGGCGCGTCATTGTCGACGGTGATCCTGACGGTGCCGGTGATGGAAGCGATGGCGTTGTACACCGGCCAGCCGTTTCAAATGGCAATGACCCCGGTGCAGACGGTGATGATCTTCCTGACGTTGATCGTCAGTGCGATCAACCTGAATGATGGCGAGACCAATGCCATCGAAGGCATGACGCACTTTGTGTTGTTTGCGACGTTTATCATGCTGTCGCTTTTAGGTTTGTAAAAGCATCGCGGGCAAGCCCGCTCCCACAGGGGTCTGTGTTAACCACAAATTTTGTAATCGACGCGGACACTGTGGGAGCGGGCTTGCCCGCGATGGCGTCAGATCAGTCGCCTGCGATCAACTGTCGAGCAGCCTGGCTGTGATCAGCAATCAACCCTTTCAGATCCAGCCCTTCAACCTGCCCATCAACCACGCGCCACTTGCCGCCAATCATCACTCGATCCGCACGATCGGCGCCGCACAGCAGCAGTGCCGAAATCGGATCATGGCTACCAGAGAAGCGCAACTCATCCAGCTTGAACAACGCCAGATCCGCCTGCTTGCCCACCGCCAATTCACCGATATCGGTACGCCCCAGCAGGCTCGCCGAACCCTTGGTCGCCCAACCAAGCACACGTTCCGGCGTGATTTTTTCGGCACCGTAACGCAGACGCTGGATGTACAGCGCCTGGCGCGCTTCGAGGATCATGTTCGACGCATCGTTCGACGCCGAGCCGTCCACACCCAACCCGAACAACGCACCGGCGTCGGTCAGATCAATGCTCGGGCAGATGCCGGAAGCGAGGCGCATGTTCGAACTCGGGCAATGGCAGATGCCGGTGCCGGCCGCGCCGAGGCGGGCGATTTCGTCGGGGTTGAAGTGGATGCCGTGGGCCAGCCAGGTGCGCGGGCCGAGCCAGCCAACGCTGTCCAGATAATCCACGGTGCGCAGGCCGAAGCGCTGCAGGCAGAAGTCTTCTTCGTCGAGGGTTTCCGCCAAGTGCGTGTGCAGACGCACGTCGAGCTTGTTCGCCAGTTCGGCGCTGGCCGACATGATTTCCGGAGTCACCGAGAACGGCGAGCACGGTGCCAGAGCGATCTGGATTTGCGCGCCGTCACCGCGCTCGTGGTACTCGTGAATCAGCCGCTGGCTGTCATCGAGAATCACCGAACCTTCCTGCACGGTTTGCTGCGGTGGCAGGCCGCCGTCCTTCTCGCCGAGGCTCATCGAGCCACGGGTGAGCATGGCGCGCATGCCCAGTTCACGCACGGTTTCGACTTGCACGTCGATGGCGTTTTCCAGACCGTCCGGGAACAGGTAATGGTGATCGGCCGCGGTGGTGCAGCCGGACAGCAGCAATTCGGCCAGAGCCACTTTGGTGGCGAGGGCGAGTTTTTCCGGGGTCAGGCGTGCCCAAACCGGGTACAGGGTTTTCAGCCACGGGAACAACGGCTGATTGACCACCGGCGCCCAGGCGCGGGTCAGGGTTTGATAGAAGTGGTGATGGGTGTTGATCAGGCCGGGCAGGATCACATGCTCGCGGGCATCGAACACTGTATTGCACGGCGCGGACGGTTGTTGACCGAGGCCGAGCACTTCGACGATCACACCGTCTTGCACAACCAGACCGCCACGGGCATCAAGCGCGTTGGCCGTGAAAATGGCGAGGGGATTTTTTAACCAGGTACGGGTCGCAGGCATTGTGGCCGGCTCCTCTGAAAGTTGGGTTCAGGGTTGCCAGCTCAGTGTTGCCCTGTCTGCTGATCCAGGGTCGCCGCGAAGGACGAGGCGCGCAGTTTCAAACAAATCGCCATCGCGGGCAAGCCCAACCCGACCGGTGTTACCAGGGAATGCTTTCGCCTTTGTAATTGACGAAGTGATGCCCGCCCTTACCGACAAATGCATTCACCTGATCGACCAGACCGCGCGTGCTGGTCTCGACGTCGATGTCTGCACCTTCACCGCCCATATCAGTCTTCACCCAACCCGGATGCAGCGACAGTACGGTGAGCTTTTGCTCGCCCAATTGCGTGACGAAACTGTTGGTCATCGAATTCAGTGCAGCCTTGCTCGCCTTGTACAGCGCCAGTTCCGGCGCGTCGGGCATGGTCACGCTGCCAAGTACCGAACTCATGAAGGCCAGCACGCCGCTGCCTTCACGAATCTGCCCGGCGAAGCGCTGCGCCAGATTGATCGGCGCCACCGCGTTGGTGAAAAACAACTGGCCGACTTCTGCCAGTGTTGCACCGCCCGGCGTCTGTACGTCCGGGCCTTTGACTCCGGCGTTGACGAACAGCAGATCAAACGTGACACCTTTGAGCTGTTGCGCCAGAGCGATCACCGCTTGCTGATCGTCCATGTCGAGTTTCTCGATGCGCACTTCGCCCAGCGCTCGCAGCGCCCCGGCGTGCGCAGGGTTGCGCACCGTGGCGGTGACTTGCCAGCCGTCGGCGAGCAAGGTTTTCACCAGACCCAGGCCAAGGCCCCGCGAGGCGCCGATGATCAATGCATGCTTTGGAGACATGAGGGGATTCCTTGAAAGTGAACGATCATGGATTCAATGGACAGCGTTGCCCGAGCCGTTGTTGCAACTCATGACGCAGCTCGCCGAGTTCTGTCATGCGGGCTTCGATCAGTTTGAGCTTGTCTTGCAGCAGTTGCGTGACGGCGCTGTCCGGGTTCGGTGACTGCCACAGCTCGCCGACGCTGCTGCCGATCTCGCCGAGGGTAAAGCCCAGGCGCTGTGCAGTCTTGATGTAGAGCACCAGTTGCACCATCTCCGGCGGGTAGTCGCGATAACCGTTGGCCGAGCGCTGCGCCGCGATCAGTCCGCGCTGTTCATAGAAGCGCAAAGTGTCGCGGCTGACCGCGCTGGCCTGAGCTAACTCACCGATGCGCATGCTGGACATCTCGAAAGTGTTTGACCTTGGAGCATACTCCAGGCTTTAGCGTGGGTGCTCCTTGAATTTCTGGAGCATGGACGATGTGGACTTCAACGCAATATCGCAATCTGGTGCGCGGCAGTGCCTGGTATGACTTGATCGTGACAGCGGCGTTTGTCACGCCTTGGAGTTTTGCTGCGTTGCATGGGGTATTGACTGCTTTCAGTCAGGCGCTGGACTTACCGGGTGAATTGCCAGCGTTCGAGCCGCTGCACATGTTGATGGCCAATTTGTTGGGGTCGGTGGTTTGTGTGTGGGCGGTGCTGCGGATTCGTGATCCGCAGCAGGTTTTTGGGCGGTATGACGCGGTGGCGCGGTTTCTGTTCGCAGCATGGCAAGCGTATGCCCTGGCCCATGGCGCTAGTTCATTGCTGGCGGTTTTTCTAATCTTTGAGCTGGCGTGGGGCATTGCCCAAGTGTTGCCTGTCCGGGCCCCATCGCTGGCAAGCCAGCTCCCACAGGTCCAGCGGTGATCACAAGTTTTGTGTACGACTCGGACCCTGTGGGAGCTGGCTTGCCAGCGATGAGGCCATCAAATCCACTAATTAATGCCCAGACTGCCACGGCTGCCCCAACGACACCGGCGCATACAACCGCGTACGCAACGCATCGCGCGACAACAGCACCAGCACCAGAATAGTCGCGACATATGGCAGCATCGCCAGCAGACTCGACGGAATCGCCAGCCCCAACCCCTGCGCCACCAGGTGCAGGATGCTGGCGAGGCCAAACAGATAAGCGCCGAGCAACAAGCGCCCCACGCGCCAACTGGCAAACACCACCAGCGCCAAGGCAATCCAGCCACGCCCGGCAGTCATGTTCTCGGCCCACATCGGCGTGTAGGCCAGCGACAGATACGCCCCGGCTAACCCGGCCATCGCCCCGCCAAACAACACCGCCAAGGTGCGCACCAGCAGCACCGGCAAACCCATGGCACTCGCCGCATCCGGATTTTCGCCGACCGCTTGAATGATCAGCCCGACACGGCTTTTCACCACTACCCACGCCACCAATGCAAACAGCGCGAACGACAGATACACCAGCAGATCCTGAGCAAACAGCATCCGCCCGATCAGCGGGATTTCGCTCAACAAAGGAATCGCAATCGGCTCGAACCCTGCCAGCGGTTTACCGACCCACGCCGCGCCGACAAAAGTCGACAGCCCGACGCCAAAAATTGTCAGCGCCAGCCCGGTGGCGACTTGATTGGCATTGAAAACCAGCGCGACCAAGGCAAACAGCGACGACAAGAGCATCCCGGCCAACATCGCCAACAACACGCCGAGCCACAGATTGCCGCTGCTGAACGCGACGATAAAACCGATCACCGCGCCAAACAGCATCATTCCTTCCTGACCGAGGTTGAGCACGCCGCTCTTTTCGCAGATCAATTCACCCAGCGCCACCAGTAACAGCGGCGTGCCGCAACGCACCATGGCGTAGAAAATATTACTCAACAGGTCGATATCCATCACAGCGCTCCGGCGGTTACGGCAGGGGTAGCAGGGCGGCGAGCCCAACGCAGGTTCAGGCGCGGGCGATAGACAATCAGCACGTCACACGCGAGCAGGAAAAACAGCATCATTCCCTGAAACAACTGGGTGATCGCTTGCGGCAGATTGAGGGTCATCTGCGCGCTCTCGCCGCCGATGTACAACAGCGCCATCAACAGACTGGAAAACAGAATGCCGATCGGATTAAGCCTGCCGAGAAACGCCACGGTGATCGCCGCGTAGCCATAGCCCGGCGAAACCTGCGGCACCAACTGACCTATCGGCCCGGTGACTTCGCAGACCCCGGCCAATCCCGCCAAACCACCGCTGATCAACAGCGCCAGCCAGATCAGACGCTTCTCGCGAAAGCCGACAAACCCCGCTGCGCGTTTATCCAGCCCGAGTACTTTGATCTGGAAACCGACAAAGCTTTTCTGCAACAACACCCACACCGCGACCAGCGCGAGCAGGGCGAAATACACCCCGGCGTGCACCCGGCCATCCTCCATCAGCAGCGGCAAGCGACTGGCGTCGCCGAACATCGCCGACTCGGGAAAGTTGAACCCGGCCGGATCCTTCAATGGCCCATGCACGCAGAACAGCAACAGGTTCAGCGCGATGTAATTGAGCATGATGCTGGTGAGGATTTCATTGGCGTTGAAGCGCGTGCGAAGCCATGCGGTCAGCCCGGCCCACGCGGCACCGGCGAAGGTGCCGGTGAGCAGGATCAACACCAGTGCCCAACGGCTTTGCATGTCGATGATGTTCACCGCCAGCGCACTTCCGGCCAAAGCGCCAAGGAGTAACTGGCCTTCGGCGCCGATGTTCCAGATGCGCGCCTGATAGGCCACGGCCAGCCCCAGCGCACAAAGCAGAATCGGCAACGCCTTGACCAACAATTCTGACACCCCATACAGATCGCTGACTGGAGCGATCAACAAGGTGTTCAAGGTTTGCAGTGGATCGTGACCGAGGGCGATAAACAGCAGCGAGCCGCAACCGAGGGTCAGCAGCGCCGCGAGCAGGGGCGAGCACCAGAGCATCAGGCGCGATTGGCGGCCACGGGGTTCGAGGGAAAGCAGCATGGAAAACTCCGTTAAATCGCCGCGTGGGATTGAGGACTGGCGAACTGACCGGCCATCCAGCCGCCAACATCGCTGAGTTGCGTATCTGTCGTGGCTTGCAATGCCGACAAACGCCCGCCGCACAGCGCGCCGAGGCGGTCGCTGATCTGGAACAGTTCGTCGAGGTCTTCGGAGATCACCAAAATCGCCGCGCCAGCATCGCGCAGGGCGATCAGTGCGCGGTGAATGGTCGCCGCCGCTCCAACATCCACGCCCCAGGTGGGATGCGCGGCGATCAGCAATTTCGGTTGCTGGAGGATTTCCCGGCCAAGGATGAATTTCTGCAAGTTGCCACCGGACAGACTGCGCGCAGCGGTTTGTGTGTCCGGAGTTTTCACGCCGAAGCGCTGGATGATCTGTTCGGCGAGCGCTTCGACTTTGCCGCGCTGGATCAGGCCGTGGCTGACCAGGCCGTGTTGAAAAGCCGTGAGCAGGGCGTTGTCTGCCAGGCTCAACTCAGGCACTGCGCCGTGGCCGAGGCGCTCGGCGGGGACGAACGCCAGACCGAGTTTGCGCCGCGCATCCGGGCGTAAATTGCCCACTGCCTGGCCATGGAAACTGATGGTCGACGCAGCCTCGCGTTGCAGGGTTTGCTCGCCGCTGAGCAGGGCGAGCAGTTCGTCCTGACCATTGCCGGCAACACCCGCGATGCCGACGATTTCGCCGCTGCGCACCTGCAAGTCGATTTCGCTGAGCGAGCAGCCGAACGGGTCCGGGTTGTGCCAGCTCAATCCGCGGACCTGCAAAAACGGCGCGCCACCGTCGACCTTCGGAAAGTCACCAATCATCGCCGCCGCTTCACCAACCATCATTTGCGCCAGCTCACGATCCGAGCAATCAGATGGCACGCAATGCCCTGCGACCCGCCCGCCGCGCAGCACCGTGGCGCTGTGACACAAAGCGCGAACCTCGCCGAGCTTGTGGCTGATAAACAGGATGCTGCAACCCTCGGCCGCGAGTCGGCGCAGGGTGATGAACAATTCGTCGGCCTCTTGTGGCGTCAGCACCGAGGTCGGTTCGTCGAGGATCAGCAGACGAATGTCCTGCATCAGGCAGCGAATGATTTCTACCCGTTGCCGCTCGCCGATCGACAGGCTGTGGACAAGTCGTTCCGGCTCCAGCGCCATGCCGTAGCGTTGCGAGACTTCGCGAATCTTTGGGTCAAGCTGTTTCGGTGTACCGGCGGCCGCGCCCATCGCCAGTGCGATGTTTTGCGCCACGCTCAAGGTTTCGAACAGCGAGAAATGCTGGAACACCATACCGATTCCCAACTGCCGCGCCTGGGCCGGATTGCGCATATTCACCCGTTGACCCTGCCAAAGCATTTCGCCGGCATCGGCTTGAGTTACGCCGTAGATGATCTTCATCAGTGTGCTTTTGCCCGCGCCGTTTTCGCCGAGCAGGGCGTGGATTTCACCGGGTGCGATGCTCAGGTCGATGGCGTCGTTGGCCAGGCAACCGGGGTAGCGTTTGCTGATATGGCGCAGTTGAAGACGCGGGGTCGGGTCGGGATTTGTAAAGGGGATCGGCATGACAGGCTCGGCTGCTTGGAGTTATGCCTGTGGATAAAGCAATTTCCTGGCCATTGAGTCAGGAACGCTTGCAGACACTGATCGCCTGCACTTGATGCAGAGCTCTCGCGGTTAATTGCGCACGACACCGAGCACCACTTGAGGGCGAAGCCGTTGATCAGGCTCCAGTTTTGCCCGCGTGCAACTGATCAAAAAACGAGCAATTGCGCCGGAGCTATACACAACCTGCGACTGCGCCAGTCATGAACGGGTTATCCACAGGTTGCTCCACAGTATTTGTGCGCAACATGAACCACCGGGTATAAGCGCTATGGTGCTTTCTTCTAATGGTGCTAAAGCAGGTTAACTTATTGTTTTTACGCAAAAAATACACGTGAGTGGGGCGATTGCACAAAAAATGAGCAAATCGCTCAAAGCCGCATGACAGAAGGGTTACAGCGGTATGTGCTCAGGTTATCCACAGCCGGGTGCACAACAGATGTGGGCAACTCATTGGCGTAAAAATACACAGGGTTGCCCCAAAACGTCGCAGGTGGTTTATCGCTGCAGCAAAATCCGTCCACGGCTCAAATCGGCCAATTGGCTCTGTAGCAATTCGATCTGCGCTTCACCGACCGCCAACTGCAATTCGACGCCGTTGGCCGTGAATTTTTCCTCCACCACCAACCCACCCAAATCCGCGACCCGCAACTTGACCAACGGCAGCTCGGCGAACCCACACGCGCAACTCAACGGCACCCGACTGATCAACTCGACCTTTGCCGCCGCTTGCAGGCACTTGTTGGCGCCGCCGCCGTAAGCGCGGGCCAGTCCGCCAGTGCCCAGTTGAATGCCGCCGTACCAGCGAATCACCAGCACCGCGACCTGATCGCACTCCTGCGCTTCGATGGCTGCAAGAATCGGCCGGCCCGCTGTGCCACCGGGTTCGCCGTCGTCGCTGCTGCGGTATTGCGCACCGAGTTTCCACGCCCAGCAATTGTGCGTGGCGTTCAGATCGCTGTGCTGATCGAAAAACGCCTGCGCATCGGCAGGGCTGCCGATCGGCGCGGCGAAAGTGATGAAGCGGCTTTTGCGAATCTCTTCGCGGTATTCGCAAAAGTCGCTGAGGGTGAATGGCATAACGCGTCTTATATAGAAGGAGTGAGGCCGCAGCCTTTGAGGATGATGCGGATCAGGTTGTCGCCAGCGTCTTGCATGTCCTGCTTGGTCAACTTGCTGCGACCGCTGACGCGGCAGATCTGCGTGGCGAAGTCAGCGTAATGCTGAGTGCTGCCCCACAGCAGAAAGATCAGGTGCACCGGGTCGACCGGGTCCATTTTGCCTGCATCGATCCACGCTTGAAAAACACCGGCGCGGCCCTGAAACCAGGCGCGGTAGTCTTGATTGAAATATTCGCTCAGGCATTCGCCGCCGCTGATCACTTCCATCGCGAAAATGCGCGAGGCTTGCGGCTGACGCCGGGAGAATTCCATCTTGGCGCGGATGTAGCGGCTCAGCGCTTCAGCTGGATCGTCCTCGGCGGTGAGGGTGTTGAAGGTGCTGTCCCACAACTCGATGATGTTGCTCAGCACCGCCACGTATAAACCGAGTTTGTTGGTGAAGTAGTAATGCAGGTTCGCCTTGGGCAACCCGGCCTTCACGGCGATGGTGTTCATGCTGGTGCCTTTGTACCCGTGACGAGCGAACTCGTCTTCGGCGGCTTTGATGATTGTCTCTTCGTTCTTCTGACGAATGCGGCTGGCGGGTTTGCCGCCGTGGGCTGGGACTTCAAAGGTCATAGGCACTTCCGGGTTTGTCTGTGGGTGCAACCAGATGCGTTGATAGCGCACCCACCGTTTTACGACAAGTCCCGATACGATAAATCGTTACGCCTGTTCGATCTTGTTCAGCGAGTCGCGGCCAGACTCTCTAGAAAACTTTCCAGCACCAGATGTGGGCGTCGGCCCTTGCGTGTGACCGATGCGAGGCTCAGATCATAAAACCGCGTAGTTGCCTTGAGTGCACGCAAGCGTCCCTGCTGCACCCATAGGCTGGCGTAGTGATCCGGCAGATAGCCGATATAGCGCCCGGTCAGGATCAGAAACGCCATACCCTCGCGGTCGGACGCACTGGCCGTGCAATTGAGTGCTTGATAGTGCGCCTGAATATCCGCCGGCAACCGGAAAGTCGGGGCAATCGCGTCCTGACTGTTCAGGCGCTCGTCATCCAGTTGTTTGTCATCGACATAAAACAGCGGATGGCCGACCGCGCAATACAGCAGTGAGCGCTCGCTATACAACGGCTGATATTCCAGGCCCGAAAGCGCACTGGCCTGCGGCACTACGCCGACATGCAGGCGACCGTCGAGCACGCCTTGCTCGACTTCATTCGGCGCGATCATGCGGATCTGGATCTGCACATCCGGCCCGCGCTCCTTCAACTGGGCGAGGGCGTGGGTGATGCGCATGTGCGGCAGGGTGACCAGGTTATCGGTGAGGCCGATGATCAACTCGCCGCGCAAATGCTGGTGCAGACCGTTGACCTCGGTGCGAAAACTTTCCAGCGCACTCAATAGTTGCAGCGCCGATTGATAAACCTCGCGACCTTCCTCGGTCAGGGAAAAACCGGCGCGCCCGCGTTGGCACAGGCGCAGACCGAGACGCTGTTCCAGATCGCTCATTTGCTGGCTGATCGCCGAACGGCCGATGCCGAGCACGGTTTCCGCCGCCGAGAAGCCGCCGCTTTCCACCACGCTGCGAAAGATCCGCAGCAAGCGGATATCAAAGTCGCTGACCTGGGCCAGTGGATCGGGGCGGCGGGTGCTCATGATTTATCGGCTCAAAGTTTAGTGAAGATCGAACTGAAGGTTAGAAGAGTTGGATTTCACCGACTTTATCGGCGTGGCAACTTAGCTGCAACAACGACTTTTATCTCCCTGCCGCTTTCTGCCCTTCGAGGTTTTGTAAATGAACATGCCCGAGAACGCTCCGTCTTCACTGGCCAGCCAATTGAAACTGGACGCGCACTGGATGCCGTACACCGCGAACCGCAACTTCCAGCGCGATCCGCGACTGATTGTGGGTGCCGAGGGCAGTTGGTTGATCGACGACAAGGGCCGCCGGGTGTATGACTCGCTGTCCGGTCTGTGGACTTGCGGCGCCGGGCACACGCGCAAGGAAATTCAGGAAGCGGTCTCTAAGCAACTGGGCACGCTGGATTACTCGCCGGGCTTCCAGTACGGCCATCCGCTGTCATTCCAGTTGGCTGAGAAAATCACCGACCTGACGCCGGGCAATCTGAATCACGTGTTCTTCACCGACTCCGGCTCCGAGTGCGCCGACACCGCGGTGAAAATGGTCCGCGCCTACTGGCGTCTGAAAGGCCAGGCGACCAAAACCAAAATGATCGGTCGTGCCCGTGGTTATCACGGCGTGAACATCGCCGGCACCAGCCTCGGCGGCGTCAACGGCAACCGCAAGCTGTTCGGTCAGTCGATGATGGATGTCGATCACCTGCCGCACACCTTGCTGGCGAGCAATGCGTTCTCCCGTGGCATGCCGGAGCAGGGCGGTATCGCTTTGGCTGATGAACTGCTGAAACTGATTGAGCTGCACGATGCATCGAATATCGCAGCAGTCTTCGTCGAACCGATGGCCGGTTCAGCGGGCGTGCTGGTTCCGCCACAGGGTTACCTCAAGCGTCTGCGCGAGATCTGTGATCAGCACAACATCCTGCTGGTGTTCGACGAAGTGATCACCGGTTTTGGCCGTACCGGCTCGATGTTCGGCGCCGACAGTTTTGGCGTGACACCGGACCTGATGTGCATCGCCAAGCAAGTCACCAACGGCGCGATTCCGATGGGCGCGGTGATTGCCAGCTCCGAGATCTATCAGACGTTCATGAATCAGCCGACGCCTGAATACGCAGTGGAATTTCCCCACGGCTACACCTATTCCGCGCACCCGGTGGCGTGCGCCGCTGGCCTGGCTGCACTCGACCTGCTGCAAAAAGAAAACCTGGTGCAGAGCGTGGCCGAAGTCGCGCCGCATTTCGAAAATGCGCTGCACGGTCTGAAAGGATCGAAGAACGTTATCGACATTCGTAACTACGGCCTGGCCGGTGCGATCCAGATTGCCGGCCGTGATGGCGACGCGATCGTGCGTCCATTCGAAGCCGGTATGGCGCTGTGGAAGGCCGGGTTCTACGTGCGTTTCGGCGGTGACACCCTGCAGTTCGGCCCAACTTTCAACAGCAAGCCGCAAGACCTGGATCGTCTGTTCGACGCGGTCGGCGAAGTGCTGAACAAGATCGACTGATTTTCCTTCTATATATACCTACAAAAACGGGCACTCCCTGACGGGTGCCCGTGGACAAGAATTCAGGAGTTTTCGATGAGCGTTATCCCGCATTTGATCAATGGCGAACTGGTGACCGAGAACGGTCGCTCGGTTGATGTGTTCAACCCGTCTACCGGTCAAGCGATCCACAAGTTGCCGCTGGCCAGTCGCGAAACCATCCAAAGCGCCATCGATGCCGCCAAGGCTGCGTTCCCGGCGTGGCGCAACACACCGCCGGCCAAACGTGCCCAGGTGATGTTCCGTTTCAAGCAATTGCTGGAGCAGAACGAAGCGCGCATCGCGCAATTGATCAGCGAAGAACACGGCAAGACGCTGGAAGATGCTGCAGGTGAGCTGAAGCGCGGCATCGAGAACGTCGAGTTCGCTTGCGCCGCCCCGGAAATCCTCAAGGGCGAGTACAGCCGCAACGTCGGCCCGAACATCGATGCCTGGTCGGACTTCCAGCCGTTGGGCGTGGTTGCCGGTATCACCCCGTTCAATTTCCCGGCGATGGTGCCGTTGTGGATGTATCCACTGGCAATCGTCTGCGGTAACTGCTTCATCCTCAAGCCGTCCGAGCGAGATCCAAGTTCGACGCTGCTGATCGCACAGCTGCTGATCGAGGCTGGTCTGCCCAAAGGCGTGATGAGCGTGGTGCACGGCGACAAGACTGCAGTGGACGCGCTGATCGAAGCGCCGGAAGTCAAAGCGCTGAGCTTCGTTGGCTCGACGCCGATTGCCGAGTACATCTACGCCGAAGGCACCAAGCGCGGCAAACGCGTGCAGGCACTGGGCGGCGCGAAGAACCATGCGGTGCTGATGCCGGATGCGGATCTGGATAATGCGGTCAGCGCTTTGATGGGCGCGGCTTACGGTTCCTGCGGTGAGCGTTGCATGGCGATCTCGGTGGCTGTGTGTGTTGGCGATCAGGTGGCTGACGCGCTGGTGGCGAAGCTGGTGCCGCAGATCAAGGCGCTGAAAATCGGTGCGGGCACTTCCTGTGGTCTGGACATGGGGCCGCTGGTTACCGGCCAGGCGCGGGACAAGGTCAGCGGTTATGTCGAAGACGGCGTGACGGCGGGCGCGACCCTGGTGGTCGACGGTCGTGGCTTGAGTGTGCCGGGGCATGAAGAAGGCTTCTTCCTCGGTGGCTGCCTTTTCGACAACGTCACCCCTGAGATGCGCATCTATAAAGAAGAGATCTTCGGGCCAGTGCTGTGCATCGTTCGGGTGAATAGCCTGGAAGAGGCGATGCAACTGATCAACGATCACGAATACGGTAATGGCACCTGCATCTTTACCCGTGATGGTGAGGCGGCGCGGTTGTTCTGTGACGAGATCGAAGTCGGCATGGTCGGCGTTAACGTACCGTTGCCAGTGCCAGTGGCTTATCACAGCTTTGGTGGCTGGAAGCGCTCGCTGTTCGGCGATCTGCACGCTTATGGCCCGGATGGCGTGCGCTTCTACACCCGTCGCAAGGCGATCACCCAGCGCTGGCCGCAGCGCGCGAGCCATGAGGCTTCGCAGTTCGCATTTCCTTCTCTATAAGTAGAGGAGGGCAGAAGGCCGACCTTATGGTCGGCCTTCGTGTTTTCGGGGGTTTTTGACCTTTGTGACAGAAATATGAAAATAGCGGTTGACGGCAGATTCTGGAAGTCTATAATTCGCCCCACTTCCGGCGCAGTCGAAACGGAAAACTCCTTGAGATTCAATGAGTTGCGTAGGTTTCGGCAGTGCAGGGCTTCAGTTCATCGAAGTCTGGAAGTAGCTGAAAAAGAGGTGTTGACAGCAGCGTGTAACGCTGTAGAATTCGCCTCCCGCTGACGAGAGATCGGAAGCGCAAGTGGTTGAAGTTGTTGAAGAATTCTTCGAAAACTTCTGAAAAT